>JAJYOG010000045.1 GCA_021785935.1 Actinomycetes bacterium | reverse complement strand
GCTCGATCACCGGTTTAAAAGCGGCAAGCGTCTGCTCGACGCTGGCGGTCTTCACCAGGATATGGCTGCGCGACCATCCTTTTAACCGGAAGAGATCAGCCGGTCCCAAAATTTTCTCATCGGCGCTCACCGGATCCAGCTTCTCCTTGAGAAACGTTGCCGCCTTGCCGGTCTTGTCGCTCTGACGCGAAAGGCAGACAATGTTGACCAGATGCGTGAAGGGTGGATAATCCAGCCGCCGGCGCCGTTCCAGCTCCGCGGAATAAAACTCTTCCAAACGCAGCTCTGCAGCCATTTTAATACATTCAATTTCCGCATTCCATGTTTGGATGACAACCTTGCCGGCGTGCTCGGCGCGTCCGCTGCGCCCGGAGAGCTGCGTCAGCAGCGCAAAAGTCTGTTCCTCGGCCCGGAATTCAGGGAACTGCAGCGACAGGTCGGCGTTGACCACGGCCGCCAGGGTTACATCCGGAAAATGATGGCCTTTGGCAACCATCTGCGTACCCAGGAGGATACCGCCCTCTGCCTTCCCGAACTCCTCCAACAGGCGCGGTCCAGAGCCATAACGGCGGCTGGTATCGGCATCGAGTCGGAAGACCGGCGCTTCCGGGAAACGGCGGCGCACCTCGTCCTCGAGCTGCTCGGTGCCGACGCCCCAGCGGCGCAGATCGGTGGAGCTGCATTCGGGACAGATATCGGGCATCACTTCGGTGTATCCGCAGTGATGGCAGAGCAGCCTGTGGATGCGGGAATGAACGGTCAGCGAGACTTCGCAGTTGGAACACTTCCAGACGTGGCCGCAATGGCCGCACTGAAGAAAGCGCGCAAATCCGCGGCTGTTCAGTAGAAGGATGGTCTTGCCGCCATCTGCGAGGTTGCGATCGATGCTTTCGGCCAGCCGGGTGCTGAAAATTGCGTCCTTTTCCTGGCGCATGTCGATAATCTCGACCTCAGGCATGGCGGCGCCGGTGGCTCGCTCCGGCAGCATGAACCGGTCCTTTATCAGGTGGTAGCTTTCAAGGCTGGGCGTGGCGCTGCCGTAAACCGGAACCGCGCCTTCGAGCCGGGCGCGCTCGAGCGCCACGCGCCGGGCGTCGTAACGCGGGTCGTTTTCCTGTTTGAAGGAGCCGTCGTTTTCCTCGTCTATGACTATGAGGCCAAGGTTTGGCAGCGGCGCGAATAGGGCCGAGCGCGGCCCGATGACTACCTGAACCTCCCCGGATCGTATCCGCGAAAACTCATCGTATCTCTCACCGACCGTGAGGCCGCTGTGCAGGACGCCAATGCGCTGGCCGAAGCGGCGGCGAAATCTTTTGACTGCCTGGTGGGTAAGTGATATTTCCGGCACCAGGACGATGGCGCTGAGTCCACGCCGGACGGCCGCCTCGATGGCGCAGAGGTAGATCTCGGTCTTGCCGGCGCCGGCAACGCCTTCGAGGAGGATGGGACGGCTGCGGATTGCTGCGTCAGTTGCATCGAGGCGCGCGGTGATGGCGTCGACGGCCTGTTGCTGGGGATCGTTGAGAATAAGTGTAGTGGGCTGAGCAGTGGTGGGCTGCGGCTGAATACCGTCATTGTCTTGATCCGCAGCTTGGGATATATTTCCATCCCCGTAATATCGCAAGCCGTCGCGGCGTACTTCGCAATCGAAAATCTCGACCAATCCCCTTTTTTCCAAGGTCTTTACCGGCGATGAGCTGACGGCGGCATCGCGTAAAAGATGAGCGAGCGGCATTTCTCCCTCGCGGGCAAGCGCCGCCAGTACCCGTTCCCCGGCGCCAGTTCTTTTTGTGGGCGTCGTCGCACAAGGTTGGGCGTCGTCGATTTCATTCGCATCTGCGGACACTTCCTTCAGCCTGACGTAGCGGACCCGGCGCGGCTTGATCGAAGGAGGTTTGAGGATGAATACAGCTTCGTCGCTGTCGCCCTCTCTCACCAGTGCCGGCAGCCCTCCTGGCGGCAAGACCAGGCCCAGGGCGACCGCGGGAGCGCAATAAAAGTAATTCGATATCCAGAGCGCGAGGTCTATCATGTGGCCAGCGATTGGCGGGTAGTCCATCACTTCTTCGAGTTCGACCAGGCGTGAACCGGATATCGCTGAAGTGGCCTTGAAGCCAACGATGATCCCAACCGCCTTCTGGCGGCCGAGCGGGACCAGCACCGCGGCGCCGATCTCGGCCTTGCCGGCCAGGCATTCAGGCACCAGGTAATCAAAGGGATGATCCAGCGACCTGGTCTTGTGCTGGATGTAGACTGCGGCGATTCGCTTCGAGGCGGACATGCGCTAATTATATCCCGCGGCCCGGCCGGATTTTTAATTCGGGGAATTTCGGGGACACAATACTAAATAGAGGGAGGAAAAAGGGGGACACAAATCCTTATTTAGTATTGTGTCCCCGAAATTATGTAACAGCTCATCAGTGCCACGGCACTGCCGGCAGCGCGCCACAGGCCGGCCGTTCCTTGCTGGCAATCGGCTCGGGTTCGAATCTACCGCTTTACTTACTTGCTGGCGGTCGGCTCCGGTTCGGGCATGGCGCCGAGCCCGGCGGCCTCACGCAGGGCTGCGGCCTTGTCGGTCCGCTCCCAGGTGAAATCGTGGTCGTGGCGGCCGAAGTGGCCGTACGCGGCCGTCTTCTTGTAGATCGGGCGGCGCAGGTCGAGATCCCGCAGAATAGCAGCCGGCCTCAGGTCGAAATGCTCGCGCACCAGCTTGGTGATCGTGTCGAGGCCAACCTTCTCGGTGCCAAAACATTCGACCAGCGTCGAAACCGGATGGGCCACGCCGATAGCATAAGCCACCTGCACTTCGCACTTGTCGGCCAGCCCCGCGGCGACCACGTTCTTGGCCACGTAACGACAGGCGTATGCGGCCGAACGGTCTACCTTCGTGGGATCCTTGCCCGAGAAAGCGCCGCCACCGTGACGGGCCGCGCCGCCATAAGTGTCGACGATGATCTTGCGTCCTGTGAGGCCGCAGTCACCCATCGGTCCGCCAATGACGAACTTGCCGGTCGGGTTCACCAGGATATCGATCTTGTCGGGGTCGAACATTCCTTCCGGAAGAATCGGATGAACCACATGTTCGATCAGGTCGGGCCGGATCATCGATTCAATGTCGATGTTGGGTTTGTGCTGCGTCGAGATGACCACGGTAAGGATCTCCACCGGTTTGTCATCCTCATAACGAACCGTAACCTGGGTCTTGCCATCCGGACGCAGATACGGCAACACGCCGCTCTTGCGCACCTCCGACAGCCGCTTGCCCAGTTGATGCGCCAGCAGGATCGGCATCGGCATCAACTCGGCGGTCTCATTGACCGCGTAACCGAACATCATCCCCTGATCGCCGGCGCCCTGCAGATCGAGCGGATCCTCGTCGTCGGCGTCGGTACGCACCTCAAAGGCCTGATTCACGCCCTGGGCGATATCCGGCGACTGCTCGTCCAGCGCGACGATGACGCCGCAGGTATCGCCATCGAAACCATACTTGGCGCGGTTGTAGCCAATATCCAGCACCGTCTCGCGCACTAGTTTGGGAATATCAACATAGGTCTCGGTGGTAATCTCACCGCCGACGACGACCAGGCCGGTGGTGACAAGCGTCTCGCAGGCCACACGCCCGAACGGGTCTTCCTTGAGCACGGCGTCCAGTACGCCATCGGAGATCTGATCGGCGATCTTGTCGGGATGCCCCTCCGTCACCGACTCGGATGTGAACAGGTAGTCTTTGGCCATATCTAATCCTCCAGAGTTAAAAAATGCCCTCTCCTCCAAAATGAAAAGAGGACAGAGAAGCTAATAAAACGAATAAACCTCATACCAGTCTACCAGCACGCCGTTTCAAAATCTAATGACCGGGAAGAATAGAACTCCGTTCTGACAACCGGATCCTAAGGGGTTGAGCTTATGAACAGAGCAGACCGGCTGGAACACCAGGTAACCTCGCCACCCCTGCGCCTCGGAGCGACGATTCTCGTAGTGTTAATCATGATAGCTGGCATATCGCCGCTGGTGTATTCATTTTAGGGCACCTCTAAAAATACCCAATTTAATACTTGACAATAAAGCATAAATATGATAGTATGCCGCTCGTCATCAATATATAACGGGAGGCGAAGATGGGTCAGCCTGGTTTTTTCGAT
>JAJYOG010000044.1 GCA_021785935.1 Actinomycetes bacterium | reverse complement strand
TGCTGGATCGCCTGGTAGATCTTTACGAGCGGTTGATCCTCCCGCTGGCTTTGAATAAAGCCCGCCGCATCGTCTGCACCTCGGAATACGTGCGGCAGGGCTTCCTCAAGCGCTTCACCGGCAAGTCGGTGACTATCAACCCGGGCGTGGACACCTCGATGTTTACAAAAAGGGACAACCGGCCCAATGGGAAGTCAGTGATTTTCGTGGGCGATTTCAGAACTGGCCGGAAGGGGCTCGATCATCTCAGGGAAGCGATCAGGCTGGTGCCGGGAACGACCCTGCACGTGGTGGGCAGGGGTCCCCAGATCGACTCCCCCGGAACAGTGTATTACGGAGAATTACACGGCAAGGATCTGGTGGCCCGGATCCATGCCAGCCAGGTGCTGGTCCTTCCCAGTGATTGGCCCGAGGCTTTCGGCATGGTTTTGCTGGAAGCAATGGCCTGCGGAGTGCCGGTCATCGGCACGGATATCGGCGGCATCTCGGAAGTGATCCGGAACCGCGAGGACGGCCTGCTCGTGGCTCCCGGTAGCGCCAAGGCCCTCGCTGATGCAATCAGCTATATTATTAATAATCCCGGCGAGGCCGAAGAATACGCGGCGAAGGCTTATAAGAAAGTGATGACGTCGTACCGATGGGAGAAAATCATCGAAAAATATCGCGCCGAGTTATCAGATATCACGGAATTGAAAATGACAAAGCCCGCATGAGTGATCCCGGCATCGCCCTGATCATAACCCTGCTCAACGAGGAGAAGGGCCTCCCTCTCCTGCTCGAGTCCATCGATCACCAGTCCCTGAAGCCTGACGAGATCGTTGTCTGTGAAACCGGCTCAGAAGACGGAACGATGCGGATCCTGCGGGAATGGCAAGAATCCCACCCGCGAAGCATGACCATAATCGAGAAGAAGGGGCTCAACATAGCCGAGGGCCGCAACCAGGCGATCAGCGCCTGCGGCTCGCCAATCGTCTGCGTCACAGACGGAGGCTGCATTCTGGAAAAGGACTGGTTGCAGAAGATAACCCTTCCACTAAGAACCAACGGCGAAGAGGTGGGCATTGTCTACGGCGATACGGTCGCCGTGGGTAAAAACAGGATCGGCAGACAATTTGCCGTGCTGTACTCAATAAAGACCATGGGCATGGAGTCCTCCGGTTATGCGCATTCCAGCAGATCGGTGGCCTTCAGGCGGTCGGCCTGGGAAGCGGTGGGAGGATACCCCGGGTGGATGACACTGGCCGGTGAAGATACATACTTCTTCAGGCAGGTGGAAAAAGCATTCGAGAGCCGCCACGCACCCGGCGCCAAAGCCTATTGGCACCACGGCGAGGAATCGTTGATAGCGGTATTCAAGAGACACCGCAGAAACAGCGAGGGTGATGGTGAAGCCAATCTCTGGCCCTACCGATATCTGGCCCTGATCGGCGCCTACCTGGCCGCCGTCACTTCGCTGCTGCTGTCTTTTTTCCACCTGGGCCTGCTGCCACCATCACTGCTGCTTGTCATTGGTTTATGCTTCCGGCACACACCGTCCGCGCTGAAAAAAAAGATCGACCTGATTGACGCATTTGCCGTGATGCCCGCTATTACGCTGTTTCGCGATCTGGGCATGGCCACCGGTTATCTCCTGGGCATGAAGAACAGAGCGTCGAAGAGGTTAACAGAAAGCCCTGTTGAAACTTGAGGGATAAGCTGTAATTCCACACCGAGGTCGCCGATCCATGCCCAATCCACTGAAAGCTCACTCACGTGGGCGATACAATGCCTTGATAACCCTGCTTGCTGGCCTGGTCATCCTGGGCCTGCTCATTTTTAACTACGGAGCCGTCTCGGAAGCCCTCTCCCCCTATTTCACCCGAAAGCCGGAGCGGCTCACAGAGCTTTATTTTACGGACTACGGATCCTTGCCCAAATTAATGGACGCCGGCCATAGATACCAGTTCGATTTCACCGTCGTCAATCATGAAAACCAGAACCACACATACCTGTATCGCGTTACCGCGATCGAGGACACCCAATCCACGATCCTGACGTCCGGCCAAATCTCCGTAAAAGATGGAGCAAGTGCGAAAAAAGAGATTTTTTTTACTCCAACGCTGCCAGGGAAAAAAGACAAGATCATCGTTGACCTGCTCGACAAAAACCAGCGCATCACCTTTAGCGCCCAAAACAATTTTCAGTAGTCGGGTGAGCCTGGTGACCACGTTTTTCGAAGTTATAGCGACGGCAATAAATTGAGTTCCTTAGGCCCCAAGCCGCCGAGGCTGCCCCTCGAACTTTCGCAGACTTACGACCGCGTGCCAGCGCCAGAGCGGGCGGACCGAAGCCGGCGTCTGACCAGCCACCGTACTGGTGACCGCGTTTATCAAAGTTATAGCGACGGCAACAAATTGAGCTCCCTGGGCCCCAAGCCGCCGAGGCTGCCCGTCGAACTTTGGCAGACTTATGACCGTGTGCCAGCGCCAGAGCGGGCGGACCGAGGCTGGCGTCTGACCAGCCACCGCACGCTGCAGCTGATAGTCATAACCGTAGCCCTCTTTGCCATCACGCTGCTTGCCGGGTTGAAATTTATCCCGGCCATCCTGTTTCCCTCGATCATTTTCGCCCTGCCGGTCTCCCTGTTACTGCCTGGGTATATGCTGATCAGGCTGCTGGACATCAGCTGTCGCCGGCTGTCGGAGTGGATCCTCTATTCGGTCGGCGTCAGCATCTTTCTGCTGTTTGCCACCGGCCTGCTTATCAACACCTTGCTGCCAATGGTGGGAATTGCCCGGCCCCTGGACACCCTGCCGGTAATCCTCCTGGTAATCCTGGTGAATCTTCTTCTGGCTGCTGCCTGCTACCTGCGCTCTGTCGACCTCACGCTAGAGCTCAGGACGCCGCACCCCTCCGCCCTGGCGATCGCGGCTTTTGTCTTGCCGCCGCTTTTCGTCGTTGGCGCAGTCATGGGTGCCGTGGGCCTCAACAACCATGCCGGCAATCTGCCGGCAATGATCGTGCTTGGCGGTATTGGTGCTTATGCCTTGCTACTGCTCCTTCTGAGGAAGCGGGTGCCGGATTCCCTGTTTCCTTACTCCCTCTTCTTTTTGACGCTGGCGCTGCTCCTGGGCACTTCACTAAGGGGATGGGTGATCTCCGGACACGATATTCTGTACGAATTCGCGGTTTTCGAGATGACGAAAAGCTTCGGCGTCTGGAGCATGTCCCATTATCAGGACGCATATAACGCCTGCCTGAGCATAACACTGCTGCCTACCATGCTAAGTGCGGTACTGCCAAAAATACCGGATCAGCTCATACTCCGCGGACTTTTCCAGATTATCTTCGCATTGACGCCCGTGGCTCTTTTCCTCTTTCTGAAGAAATATGTCTCCAACGCCATCGCTTTTCTGGCCTGTCTTTTTTTCGTTTCCCAACCACCCCTGCTGCAGGACTTCGCCTTTCTGACCCGGCAGGAAATAGCGATGCTGTTCTACATGCTGGCGTTGTTGGCATTCTCCTCGAAATCGCTCTCGCGGCCGCAGCAGTACCTTCTGGCCCTGTTTTTCGGCGCCGCCATGGTCTGGTCCCATTACTCGACGACCTACATCGCGATAGCGGTTCTGCTGTCCGTGCTGGTTTTCAGAAACCGTATTATGGCAAAATTTGTAAATCTCATCAAAAGACCAGTGACAGCGGTGACAGCAGCGATTGTCTCCAGGCCGCCGGTTGGCAAGGATACAGTTGTCGCCACCGCGCCGTTCCGGCAGCTGAGCGGCAGGAGCTCAACATTTGCCAGCGGCGCCAGGTGGTTGCCCGGCTGGAGTTATGTCGTACTGCTGATTCTGATGACTGCATCCTGGAACGTATGGATCACCGGGACCCAGAACAATTTCACCACCTTCGTCGCTTCCGTTTATCGAAATGTTTCCGAGGGAGGTTTTAGTGAGTATAAAGCGGGCTTGACCGATCAGCTCAACATCTACAACAACTCCAGGATCCAGTCATCGGCTATCGACACTTTCGTCAGTTCTCACACAGGCGGGGATAACACAGCCGACTCGCCCCGGTATTCCTCCATTGACTACCAGGGCTATAATCCGAGCGCCAAATCAGACATCATGTTCAATCCCAACGACAACGTGGCGCAGACGCTTTATTCGAACGGCGAGATCTACAAGAAGTTTGCAAAGATCTTCATTATCGCCGGCATAATGTGGCTGGTCCTCTCCGGGATTGGCTCATTTATCGTCGACGACGATTTCAAGCTTTTCATGTCGATGAACATCCTGGTGCTGGGCCTTGCCATGGTCATGCCATTATTCTCCAAGGACTACAGCCTGTTAAGGGCCTATCAACAATTGCTGATCGGCCTTGGCCTCCCGGCGGTGGTAGGCGCGTACGCCATCTTCAGATTGCTTTTACGAAAATATGTCTTCATCGGCCTCGGTCTTTTCTTCGTC
>JAJYOG010000003.1 GCA_021785935.1 Actinomycetes bacterium | reverse complement strand
TTTTTTTGGCGGGCGGGCCTTCGGCCCGCCCGCTGCTATGCTAGACTTATCATAGTATGAAATGCGTAAATCACCCTTCCGTTGAAACCAACGTTTCATGCAGCAACTGCGGCGATCCGATCTGCCCCGACTGCATGATCTATACTCCCGTAGGCGTTAAATGCGCGAAGTGCGGACGGATGCCAAAGTCGGCGCGGCCGCGCGTCAAGCCCGAGCGTATGGTGCTGACCGTGATTGCCGGGCTGGGCTCAGCCGCGGCCGGCGGTTACATCTTCGGGCTGGTGCTTTCCATGATCAGCTTCTTTGCCATTATCGTGGCATTCGGGCTGGGTTATGGCATTGGTGAGGCGATTTCCTGGGCCAGCGGGCGGCATCACAGCCGTGGTCTGGCTGTCTGGTCCGCTATCTGCGGAGCAGCGGGGGTAAGCTTTGGCATCTGGGGATTCGCGACCGGGTTCACCCTCACAGCTCTCGCTCTCAGGTTCACCCTGACCGGATATGGCATCTGGGGATTTTTCTGGATGGCCGCCGCCGCGTACGGGTCCTGGCAGCGAAACGCCTGAGTGCCCGGCTTGACTGCGGGCGCAGCCGAGCGTCACGCCCAATGGCGGGCACGGCCGGAGCGTCAAGCTCCCCGCAGATTCGTCTCCTCCATTTCATCTGCGAAGATGGCGTCGACCCGCGGCAGAGATATGACTATGAAATCCGGCTCATCTATCAACTGGTTTGTTGTGCGCTCGAATATCTTCGCGGAAGACAGCGTCAGCCTTTCCTGGGTCAGTGAATGGATGAAATCGGAAGCCCGCCTGGATGAGGAACGTGTATCGGCGGCATAATAGGCTATGCCGGTGATTTTCAATCCTCCCGCATAAGCTGTGACTTCGAAGCGCCGGTGGCCGGTGCTGGCCATGTAGGCGGAAATTTCTGTTTCAGACATTTCAGGCATAATCTATCCCACATCCTTTGCGGATTTATCCGGAATTCTCCTGAGTTCCCGGAAATTTTATTCGCCGGACGGAGGTTTTAACCTGCATGACGTTCCTCAAGCAGAGGCTCTGACTCTCTTCTTGCCGGCGCCAGGGGAGTCTTCATTTTCCCATTTGCCGCACCGTCCTCCCCACCTGGCCAGGGTCTTGCCCCCCACCTTGATGCGGACTACCTCACAGGTGTTGGAACAACCATTACAGCCGAAGGTTGAGGTGTCATAGTGAAGGTCGCTGACATCGAAGCCCTTGAAGTTGGTCTCTCCTGCTTCCAGCCCCAGCTCCATCGCCAGAATGGCGCTGCCAATGGCGCCCATGACGTTATGATGTGCCGGCACTACTACCTCGAGCCCGAGGGCGTCCTCGAATGCGCGTTTCATTCCGGCGTTAGCGGCCACGCCACCCTGGAAGACGATCGGCGCCTCGAGATCCTTGCCTTTGCCGAGGTTGTTTAAGTAATTGCGCACCAGCGCGTGGCAGAGTCCGTAGATGATGTCCTCGACGGCAACGCCAACCTGCTGTTTATGGATCATGTCCGACTCGGCAAAAACCGAGCAGCGCCCGGCGATATGGGCGGGGCTTTCAGATCGGACGGCGTAGGCGCCGAACTCCTCGATGGGGATGCCGACCCGGGTTGACTGATGATCGAGGAAGGAGCCGGTGCCGGCCGCGCACACCGAGTTCATTGCGAAGTCTGTGACAATGCCGTCGCGCAGGATGATCAGCTTTGAATCCTGGCCGCCGATTTCAAGCACTGTGTTGACATCGGGGACTACCTGTGATGCAGCCACCGCGTGGGCGGTAATTTCATTCTTGACCACGTCGGCGCCGACGATGATGCCGGACAGGTGGCGGGCGCTGCCCGTCGTGCCTACGCCGCGGACTTCAATCTTCTGATCCAGGAGCAGGTCCGTGAGTTCCCGGAGGCCTTCCTGGACTGCCTTGATCGGCTGGCCCTGGGTCCGGCGGTAAATCGCCGCCAAAACGTCGGCATGCTCATCCAGTATGACCAGGTTTGTGCTGACAGAACCTACATCGATGCCGAGGTAGCCTGTCCTTGCCGGGATATCCAATGTCACTCCTCTTTCTTCTCGTCAAGTTTCATTTATACTGCCGCCGAAGGTTTTTGGGAAACATAGGAAACGTACGTCCCTGTTTTACCTGTTTTACGACGTGCTTCCAGCAGGTCAAGGAAGGCCTCGATGCGAGTGACCATGCCGGCACGGCCGGTCTGCTCGTCGAACGCCAGCGTCAGGACCGGTATGTCATGGTCCCGCTGGACCTTGGGGATAATGCTGGTCGCAATGTTTTCCGGCATGCAGCCAAAGGGCAGCAACTGGATGATGCCGTCGAAACCGCGCTCCGCCGCCAGAACGATACCGCCGATGGTTTCACGGCCCTCACCGCCGACGTTATGGTTCAGGTACGGAGCCGCCTTTTCTTCCACAAATTTTTTGGGAAAGCCGTAGACCTTGTTGTCGCGCTTGGGGGCGATCCAGTCTGTCACCCAAACGCTGCGTTCCAGATAGACGTCCATGTGGCCGAGGATCTCCTCCAGCCCGAAATTACTGAAGGGCTCGAGCAACAGGAAGAACTCGCCGACGACGCACACCTTGAGCACTTCGCGGTCCGGATCCTGCTCCACGGCGTCGACTACAGCCAGGGCCTCGCGGGCGGCCTCTTCAATTTCGTCCGGCGTGCGGGCAAGCGTCAGGATCTGCTCGGCTTCGCGAATCGCCCGGG
The DNA here is from genome assembly GCA_021785935.1 of Actinomycetes bacterium. Taxonomy (GTDB): domain Bacteria; phylum Actinomycetota; class Thermoleophilia; order BMS3ABIN01; family BMS3ABIN01; genus JACRMB01. The sequence continues at coordinate 166,123 of JAJYOG010000003.1, read as the reverse complement.
AAGTATCGCCGCGGTTGACTTCGTAAGCGCGCACCTGTAGCGATCGCTTGTAAAGATAATCAAAAGCCCTGCCCTTGGAGAACGATATTTTGAGGATCCTGTATAGCTTGGGAATGGTCAGCCCCGGCGAGAGCGACTTAAAAGTTTTGTAAAAGGCCAGAGCGCCGTCGGAGAAAGGTTCGAGCATTAAAAAATTGAATTCGTAACCCAGGTCCAGCAGGATGCGCTGCTCGACGATGCCGTAGTAACCGAAACGGCAGGGGCCGTGGCCGCCGGCCATGACCAGTGTGTCGGCGCCAGTCTCCAGGGCTTCGATATAATTGCCCACGTTGATCTTGAGGGGAAGACAGGCGAATTCGGGGCTGTGCTTGGCGCCGATGGTCAGGGTTTTGGTTGTCGACGGGGGCGGCTTGACATACTCAACCTCCAGCCGTTCGAAGAGGTCGTCCATCATCCAGTGAAGGTGGCCCATGTGCGGAACGCTGACTTTCAAGCCACTGCCTCCGCCGTGCGTTTCTTCCTCATGAGCATGTCCGTGAAAGCTTCGATACGGGTGACCAGTCCCGCCTCGCCGCTATGTTCGTCGATGGTAAGCGACATCAGCGGCACATTGTGGGTGCGGGCCCGGTGCTCGATCAGCACCTGCACCAGCGAGTCCGGACCGCAGGCGAAAGCGAGCACGTAGATGACGCCGTCGACCATTTTTTGCCGGGTCCAGTGATTGACCGCTCCCATTATCTCTTTCTCGTATGTCCAGTAGAGCTGCTTGGGAACGTCGGTGGCGGCCTCCATCAGCACATGGTGGTCGGTCATCTCCGGAACCACCAGCTCGGCGCCCATCTCCTCCAGGCGGGCGATGAGATTCTGGGTGATGTAGCCGTCATAAATATTATATGGATGGCCGAGCAGCCCGATGCGCTTGCGCTCGGACTTCGGTGTCTTCCAGCGGGGGCGGTTGAGACGGCTGGCCGGCAGCAGGTCCAGGGGCTTGCGCCCCCTCACCAGTTCCTCCTGGTAGCGTTTCTGTGCTACCCGGGCAGCCTCCAGGGCCGCGATGGCATCCCACCGGCTCAAGCCGAACTGATCACGGGCGAAATTGATCAGTTGCCATTTAAATTCACTGGGCTTTTCCCGCTGATTGAGCTTCGGGGTAAGCAGCGGCGGCAGCTCCAGCTGGTCGGCAACGGCAGCCACCATATCCGGCAGCCCCAGAAACTTGGGGCAGGTATATTCCCGCTCCTCGACGCTGACGACGCGGGGCACGAACAGGGCGTCGACCCTGCCGCGCAGAGCCATGCAGTGGCCGTAGAAGGCCTTGACCGGGACACATAGCTCATTTTCCGCGACTTCGACTCCCCAGGAAAGTATCTTCTTGTTGGTTAGCGGGGACGTCTCGACTTCCAGGCCCAGCTCGGCCAGGAACGTCTTCCAGAAAGGAAGATATTTGTAATAAAGAAGCGATCTGGGGATGCCTACGCGCATAACTCCGGACGGGTTGTGATACAGGGTCCCTGATGCCTTCCTCCGGGGGAGGATGATACACCGGTTGATCTTGTTTGGAGACTTCCCATTTAATAAGCGTCTCTAAACACGTGACGGTATGTACAACTAAAAGATACTAAGGGATTAACACCCTGATAGCAACGGCCGTCGCCGCGCTGCGGGGTCACCCGGGGCCTTCTTCTTCCACCTCCTCTTCCGCCTCTTCCTCCACCTCTTCTTCCGCCTCTTCCTCGAGTTCGCGGGCTCCGGTTTTGACCTGATCGAACTTCAGGCCTTCGTGAAGCAGGCAGGCGCTGCCTCCGATCAGGCCAATCGAACCTTCGATGATCTGCAGGCCGATGGAAAAAGCGATGGCCATAGTCTTGGGAATGTCATAAGTTACCGTCAGAGGGATGACCGTGGCCAGCTGAAAGACGCCGACATTGCCGGGAGTTGCCGGCATTGCTCCGGCAATATTTATGAGGATGAGCAGGAGCAGAGCGCCCAGTATGCCGATGTGGCCGAGGTGAAAGGCGCGGAGCGAAAGGTAGACCGCGATCAGCTGCGAAAGCCAGGATGCGGCGGTGGTGCAACAGATGGCGGCGACGCGGCCGGGGTTTCTAAGAACTTTCTGGCCTTCACTGAAGCGGGCGATGACGCCGTACAACTTGATGCCGCCCCGCTTCCACCAGGGATGATGCTCTTCCAGGGTTGCCTGAGCCTGATCGGCACTCTCCTGCAGTTTCTCCCGCTTGATTTCGAGGACGATCATGACCGCGGCAAAGAAAAAACTGATCGCCAGCAGGACGATGGCGCCCTTGTCCGCCCAGCCCGGCAGATCCATATGAACGATGCCGTAAATCACGATCATGGCCATCGCTACTCCATCGAAGACCCGCTCCAGGACGATAGTTCCGAAAACAGTGGAGCGTGAAACCGGTGCTCCCTGAAGTGTCTGGCGGCGGCTGATAACAAAGGCCCGCGCCAGTTCACCGACGCGGGCGGGAATCACCAGGTTAACAAGAAAGCCGATCATCAGGGCGGAGGTAAGGTCGCGCCAGCGCCCCCTGATTCCCTCGAAGGTGTAGTCGAAGATAAATTTCCAGCTGGCGACCTTCAGCATAATCGAGCACAGATTGGCTATGATCGCCAGCAGCACGAAAGTCCAGGACACGCGGGCAAAGGTTCTCAGCAGCTCGTCGTACTCCACGTGAAAGGCGAGGACGTAGATCACGATCGCCACTGTCAATAACTGGAATCCATATTTTTTTACAATCGTGATTGCCCGGTTCAAAGCAGGTCTGCCTCCGCCATCATCTGTTCCACGGGAACAAACTCCAACCCTCGCGATCTCGCTCGCCTGATTATTTCAGAAAGGGCGGCGACTGTCTGCGAGCGGTCCTCCTGGGAGGGCCCGCTCCAGCCATCGTGGAGCAGCAGGATTGAGCCCGGCGCCAGCAGCTCCTCAGTGCGTGAAACAATTGACCGCACACCGGGTAAAGCCGTGTCCCAGACACCTTTTGTCCAGCCAGTTACCCGGTAGCCACGGCGCGAAATGGCGCGGTGGGCAAGCGGGCTCAGCCATCCGTGCGGCGCCCGGAATAACGGCGCCGGGCCTAACACACCCGCGTCGCGCAGGGCGCTATCGCCGGATTCGACCTGCGCCAGCGCCGTGTCGCCCCCTGCGAACATCATGATGCCGTGGTCCATACCGTGGTTGGCGACGCGGTGGCCTTCAAGCTCGATACGCTTGACCAGCTCGGGATGGCGCCGGGCGTTCTCGCCGAGAACGAAGAATGTCGCCGTCACACCTTCTTTTTTAAGGATGTCCAGTATCTGCCCGGTGTAAGGCGCCCGTGGACCATCATCGAAGGTGAGGGCGACGCGGTTGCCATCGGTGCGGCCGCGGTAAAAGACCCGGCCGGTCAGCGGAAAATTAGGCACCAGGAAAGAGTAGAGAAAGAGACCTTCAAAGGCGCAGCTCACGGCCAGGAGGGTTTTACCCAACCGCTCGCGGCCGCGCAGGTGGTAGAGCCAATGGGAGATGGCGGCAAAGGCGAGGAAAGAACCGCCGGAGAGAGAGCCCAGTACTAACAGGGCTCCGCGCTTATTCATTCAGGGCGAATATTTTCTCCGGAACCGGGCCGGCAAAATCACCGATACCCTGGCCGCCCATCAGCTCCAGGTAATATTGCTCTACCTGGGTCGCGACGAGATCCCAGGAGAAGACATCGACCGCCGTGCGGCGGCCTTCCTGGCCCATACGCTGGCGCAGGCCGGGATCTTTCAGCAACCGCATGAGCGCTTCCGCAAATCCCGCCGCCGATGTTTCCGGCACCAGGATGCCCTGCCGGTTGTCATCCATCACCAGCCGGTAGCCGTTGATATCCGAAGCCACGATTGGCGTTGCCGACGCCATTGCTTCCAGGAGCACGACTCCGAAAGAAGCCTTGGTGCAAGGGGTGCAATAGATGTCGGCGGAAGCATAATAATTGGGACGGCCGCCGTTGATAAGTCCGGCGAAGTGTATATCCTCGGCAAGTTTTTTATCCATGATGGTGCGGTAGTAGGGCCGCAGCGGGCCGTCGCCAACGACGATCAGGCGGCAGTTGTCGTATTGCCGCTTGACCAACCTAAAAGCTTCCAGCATGGTCTTGAGGCCGTTGCGGGGATCGAAGCGCCCGACGAAGAGGATGTTGAGCTTGCCGTCGTCGAATTCTGGCATCATCGGAGTATCGGGATGGAAATAGTCGGTATCGACTCCATTGGGGATGACGCGGTAATCGGTGTCAAAATATCGTGAAAGCGCCTCGACGCAGGCGTCGGAGACGACGATCCTGCCGTCCATCATGTTCATGCTCTCCATAAATTTTTTCTTTAGCAGTCCGTAGCCGTGGCTGCGGTCGAAGTAAGTGTGGAATGTTCCTACCGTCACGGGGGCGTTGGACCGGCGGACCGCCACCAGCGGCAGTATCGGCGTCAGCGGCGAGTGCGCATGGATAACGTCGAACTTCTCGCGCTCGAAGAACCGGGTCAGGTTCTCTCCCAATCCGCGGCCGAGGGTTACGCGGGCAAAAGAGCCGTTCGAATAAATGGGAATGCCCTTGCCGAATCTCTCGACGGTGAATGTGAGCGGCTCATCCGGAAAATGGTGATATTTGCGGGGCTTTAGGTTGTGGGTTACGACCGTAACCTCATGGCCCTTTTTACTGAGGGCGCCCGCAAGATTGTGAACGTGCTCGGTTATGCCACCAAGCAGGGGATAATAATACTCTGATACCAAGGCTATTTTCATATTAATAAACGGTACCCCTAACGCCTAAGCGTAAAACGGTACGGAATAGTCAATTTACGGAGAGAATCTTACTAAAAAAAGGCCCCCTTTGCTACCGCGGGCCACCTATTCTCCCTTTTGCTATACTATAAAGTCGGTTTGCGCCATTCTGGCGTCGAAGGAGGATTGATCCTTTTTGCCTATTTATGAGTACAGGTGCCTCAAATGCGGGCACCAATTTGAAAAAATGCAGAAAATCTCCGATCGCCCGGTAAGCCGTTGCGAAAAGTGCAATGAACGGGTCACGCGAGTATTCCATCCAGTTGCCATTCATTTCAAGGGCAGCGGTTTTTATTCCACCGATTACGCCAAGAAACAGCCTAAGCCATCCGTCAAACCCAAGGCGGAAAAAAGGGAAAACGGCAAGGGGAAAAGCGGTAAAGCCGAAGGCTCCATGAAGTCCAGGAAGAAAGCAGCAGCGGGCAGCAAGGACAGCTGAGCGGGAAATTGAAGATACTGGTTACCAATGATGACGGGATCACTTCCCCTGGCCTGTTCGCGGTCAAGCAGGCGCTGGAACAATGCGGCCAGGTGGCGGTAATTGCCCCTGACAAGAACCGCAGCGCCATCGGCAGGGGCATCACCATAGGTGAATCCCTCAATGTAGAGGAAGTCAGATTCCCCGACGGCTCGAGTGGCTATTCAGTTGATGGCACCCCCGTTGATTGTGTGCGGCTGGCCTCGCTGGGTTTTCTCAATTGGGTGCCAGACATTGTAGTCTCCGGGATCAATCTCGGCCCCAACCTTGGCGATGACATTACCTATTCCGGCACGGTTGCGGCTGCTTTCGAGGGTCTCATGCTGGGGACGCCGGCTATCGCTGTCTCCATCGAGCGCCCCGGCGGCTGGAAAGTGCTGGGCAATGAGGGCGTCTTTCATTTTGACACCGTTGCCAAGTTCACGGCGCGGCTGGCGGAAAAAATTCTCGATAACCCGCTTCCCGGACCGGTCCTGCTCAACATCAATTCGCCCAACCTCCAATCCGGCGGCATCAAGGGAGCGGCGGTGACGCGGCTGGGCAAGCGGATCTACCGTGACCAGCTAGTTGAGGAGGGCGGAGACGGCAACGGCCGCAAGCGCTATCAGATCTATGGTGACGATCCTTCCTATCATGAAGAGGAAGGCACTGATTTCCACGCGCTGGCCGAAAGGCGGATTTCTGTGACACCGATTCATTTTGCCCTCACCAATCTGGCGGGCATGGAACTCATTCGTGATCTTGGCCTCGACAGCCTCCTCGAACATGGCCGCAGGGTCGTCTGAGGATGCTGTTGAACCCTGTACGGAAATGCTTCAAGGGATTTCTCTTTGACCTCGATGGCACCCTGATCGACACCTCTGAACTGATTGCCCGCTCGTTCCGTTATGCGTCGGGCGTGGTACTGGGAGAAGTGAAACCAGACGATGTGCTCATGGCCAACGTCGGGCAGCCACTGATGAAACAGATGGAAATCCTCGGCGGAGACAAGGCACAGGAGCTATATGATGTCTACCGCGAACATAATCATGCCCACCACGACGAGTACATCCGTTCCTACCCCGGGATCAACGAGCTGCTCGACGAGCTGAGGGCACGCGGCGCCAAACTGGCGGTAGTCACCTCGAAGAGCAGGGAGACGGTGGACATGGCCTTTCGCAGCATCCCGATCGAACGCTATTTTGAAACCGTCATCTCCACCGACGACACCGCCAACCATAAGCCGGACCCGCAGCCGCTAATGCTAGCGATGAGGCGCCTGGATGTTCATCCCGATGAGTCGGTTTACATCGGCGACAGTCCCTTTGACATTCAGGCGGGACAGGCCGCCGGCATGATGACCGCCGCTGTTGGCTGGGGGATGTTCGCGCCGGTGCGCCTTAAAGAATTGGAACCTGACTTCTATTTCGAAAAGCCTGATGAGATACTGTTACTTTGTCCCGAGGGTGAATGACGGGAACCGAAGTCTGAGGCGATGCGGCCTCCGGAGGATTCCAATCCGCGGGGGCATAGAATCTGACAGCATGAGCCGTGCGGGTGGTCCAGCCGTAAGCATTGGGTTTCATGCAAAGCGAAGGAACTGAAGATGAATGACAAAACGGGTAATGTTTTTCTGGTTGGCGCCGGTCCTGGAGATCCGGGCCTGTTCACCCTCAAGGGGGTAGAATGCATACGCCGCGCCGATGTTATCGTCTACGATTATCTCGCCGGCAAGCCGTTGCTGGGCTTTGCATCCCCGGAGGCGGAGCTTATCTATGTGGGCAAAAAAGGCAGCGACCATACCATGCAGCAGGATGATATCAACCAGCTGCTGGTAGACAAGGGGCTGGCGGGCAATGTCGTCACCCGGCTTAAGGGCGGCGATTCCTTTATCTTTGGCCGTGGCGGCGAGGAGGCGCTGGCGCTGCGGGAGGCGGGCGTTCCTTTCGAGGTGGTGCCGGGCATCTCCGCCGGCTACGCGGTGCCCGCCTATGCCGGCATCCCGGTGACGCACCGCGGCCTCACCACCGACGTGGCCTTTGTCACCGGCCACGAGGATCCCACCAAGACCGAGTCGACCATCAACTGGGAGAAACTCTCCATGGCGGTCGGTACAATTGTTTTCTTCATGGGCGTCAAGAACCTGCCGTATATCGTCGAGAAGCTGACGGCTAACGGGCGCGACGCCAATACCCCGGTGGCGCTGATCCGCTGGGGAACCACGCCGCGGCAGCAAACGCTCACCGGTACATTGTCAAATATAGTTGCATTGGTCAAAGAAAAAGGTTTTAAGGCTCCCGCCATCACTATTGTCGGGGAAGTCGTAGCGCTCAGGGAGAAACTGCACTGGTTCGAGGACAGGCCGCTATTTGGCAAGAGCGTTGTCGTCACGAGATCACGGGCGCAGGCAAGCGATCTGGTAGCGGCGGTATCCGCCGTGGGCGCCGTGCCGGTGGAATTTCCCACGATCAAGGTGGCGCCACCGGGTGACGGCTACTCAGCGCTGGACGCGGCCATCGCCAGGCTGCGCGGCGCTGCGGGCGGCGCCGGAGAGGAAATTGCCGCTGCTGGAACAGGCGGCGAAGCGTCGGGGGGCGCAGTAGCCGCCGCCTATGACTGGATAGTTTTCACCAGCGTCAACGGTGTCGAGGCTTTCTTTGCGCGCCTCAACCTCAAGGGAGACGTGCGCGATCTTAAGGGCATCAGGCTGGGCGCCATCGGCCCGGCGACGGCCGCGGCGCTGGAGCGCCGCGGCCTCAAACCCGATTTCGTACCCGCCGAATATCGCGCCGAAGCTGTGCTGGATGGATTGCTGAAGCTGGGTGCCGGCGATGCCCGCGTGCTGATACCGCGGGCACTGGAAGCCCGCGAAATTCTTCCCGAGAAGCTGGGCGAGGCTGGCGCCGAGGTTGAAGTTGTTCCCGCCTACGAGACGCTTCTCGATGATGCTGGCGCCGCTGAAATGTCGGATATGCTCTTAAGCGGGGAAATTGATATCATTACTTTTACCAGTTCTTCCACGGTCAAGAATTTCATAAAGCTCCTCGATGGGTTCGATTTCCAGGAACTCCCCGCCAGTGTAACCATCGCCTGCATCGGACCGGTGACCGCCGAAACGGCTCGGGAACTCGGCCTCCGCGTTGACCTGGTCGCAGAGGAATACACTATTCCGGGACTTGTCCGCGCGCTGATTGCCGCTGCAGGCTCTTGAAGCAAACGGCTGGGCACGGCCGGAGACTTATGAAGAACGGGCCGAACATGACGGCCGGATTTTTGTTCAGAAATAACGGGTAAAGAGGAATAAGCAATGATTGATATCACTCGCCTATATTGCGACCGCGACACTCCCGCCGATGCGCTCCGCTACGGTCACGGCAACAAGAAAGATCAGGAGATGAAGGGCATGCCTTACATCCCCCGTGAGCCCAAGTCGGCATCCGAACGGCGGCCGGTAGTAGCCTGGAACACCAGCCGAACCTGCAATCTCAAATGCGTGCACTGCTATACGGACTCAGAAGCCAAGAAGTACGAGGGAGAGCTGACGACCGAAGAGGGCAAGACGCTGATCGACGACCTGGCCGGGTTCCAGATTCCGGCGCTACTATTTTCCGGCGGCGAGCCGCTGATGCGCCAGGACCTGTTTGAACTGGTAGGGCATGCGGTCAGCCTGGGAATCCGTCCGACTCTCTCGACCAACGGCACTCTCATCACCCGGGAAGTAGCTCGGCAGATCAAGGACCTGGGCTTCACCTATGTGGGCATCAGCCTCGACGGCATCGGTGATATTAATGATGCCTTCCGTGGCAAGAAAGGCGCCTTCGAGAAGGCCATGGAAGGATTTCGGAACTGCAAGGCAGTGGAGCAGCGGGTCGGTCTGAGGCTGACGCTCACACGCCACAATTACAAGGACCTCCATCGCATCTTCGACTTCATCGAGGCGGAAGGCATCGACCGCGCCTGTTTCTATCACCTGGTTTACTCCGGACGCGGCAAGGAGAGCGACGATCTCAGCCACGAGGAGACTCGCGACGCATTGGATATCATCCTCGCCCGCACCAAGGACATGCACGACCGGGGGCTGGAAAAAGACATTCTCACCGTCGACAACCACGTGGACGGCATCTACCTTTACATGAAACTGCTGCAAGAGTCGCCTGAGCGCGCCGAGGCGGTCATGAAGCTGCTTAAATGGAACGGCGGCGGCATGTACAGCTCCGGCGTCGGCTTCGGCGATATCGATTTCCAGGGAAATGTCCATCCGGACCAGTTCTGGATGCACTACAGCTTCGGCAACGTGCGCGAGCGCCCGTTCAGCGAGATCTGGATGGACACCACTGATCCGCTGATGGCCGGCCTCAAGGACCGGCGCAGCGTCATCCACGGCCGTTGCCGCTCCTGCAAATATTTTGATGCCTGCGGCGGCGCCCTCCGTGTGCGGGCTGACCTTGTATATGGCGATCCCTGGGCTCCCGATCCCGCCTGCTATCTGACCGACGCGGAGATTGGCTGAGGCGAAGAGGAGGGACGTACGTTTCCAATGTTTCCTAATCAACATAAGAATCCCGACAACCGAAACGAAAGCGGGATTGGGAAACATAGGAAACGTCCGTCCCCGGAGAGTCCGTCCCCGGAGAGTCCAAAGCCGCCGCGCCTGGTCGCCTGGGAAGTAACCCGCCGCTGCAATCTCTCCTGCCGCCATTGCCGCGCCGCGGCCAATATGGGTCCGTATCCAGGCGAGCTCTCCACCGAAAAATGTTTCCAGATCATCGATGAGATCGCCGCGGTTGGCAGCCCCATCGTCATCCTCACCGGCGGCGACCCGATGCTGCGTGAAAATATTTTCGAAATTGCCAGGTACGGCGCCGACAAGGGCCTGAAAATGGTTATGTCTCCCTGCGGCACCCTCCTCAGCAAGGAAAACGCCCGCCGGCTCAAGGAGTCCGGCATCGATCGCATCAGCCTGAGCGTCGATGGATCCACCGCCGGGACTCATGATGATTTCCGCCGCGTACCGGGCGCTTTCGAAGAGGTGATGACCGGCATCGAGTGCGCCAGGGAAGCGGGCCTGGAATTTCAGATCAACACGACCGTGACCAAGGTCAACCTGGCGGAGCTGCCGGACATCCTGCGGCTGGCCATCGACCTGGGGGCGGTAGCGTTTCATCCCTTCCTGCTGGTGCCGACGGGCCGCGCCAGGGATGAACTTGCGGGCCAGGCGCTGTCCCCTCAAGAGTACGAGGAGACTCTCAACTGGGTATACGACCAGCGTGATTCGGTCCCGCTCAACTTCAAGCCGACCTGCGCTCCCCATTACTACAGAATTTTAAGGCAGAGGGCGCATGCGGAAGGAAAGAAGGTAACGGTTGAGACTCACGGCATGGACGCCATGAGCAAGGGTTGCCTCGGAGGCCAGGGCTTCTGTTTCATCTCCTACAAGGGCGAGGTTCAGATTTGCGGTTTCCTCGATGTAAAATGCGGTGACCTTACGGAACAGAGTTTCGGCGAAGTCTGGAATGAATCGCACGTCTTCAAGCAGATGCGCGACCTCGATGGTTATCACGGGCGCTGCGGCTACTGTGAATACCGGCGCTTCTGTGGTGGCTGCCGGGCTCGCGCCTACGAGGTTACGGGTGACTATCTGGGCGAAGAGCCTTATTGTGTTTACGAACCCAAAGCCAGGAAAAAGCCCTAGCGGGGACGCGGGAAATAATGGATGACCTCGACAAGAAAATAATAACGCTGATCCAGGCCGGTTTTCCGGTAACCGCGCGTCCTTACGCCGACATTGGCGACAAGATCGGCATTGGCGAGGCCGAGGTCATCGAGCGGATAAAGGGCATCAAGGAATCCGGCGAGATCAGGCGCATGGGTGCCTCCTTCGATTCACGCAAGCTCGGTTACGCGAGCACTCTTTGCGCCGTCCATGTGCCGCCGGAAAAACTGGAGCAGGCGGTCGAGGTAGTCAACTCTTACATCAATGTCACACATAACTATGAGCGTAATCACCATTACAACATGTGGTTCACCCTGATCGCTCCCAACCGTGAGCGTATCGTGGAAATACTGGGTGAGATGGAACAGCGGGCCGGGATCGGCCCCATTATCAATCTGCCCGCACTGCGCCTTTTTAAAATTCAGGTCGACCTGCCGGTGATTGATGGATAAAATGCTATCGGTAAAGGAAAAGGAGCTGGTCCGCCTGCTTCAGGACGACATCCCTTTGACGCCGGCGCCGTTTGCTGACATTGGCGCTTCCGTCGGCATGTCGGAGGATGAGGTGCTCGCCAAGGTCAGGGAGTGGCTCGACGATGGCACCATCCGCCGCTTCGGGGCGATGATCCGGCATCAGCGCCTCGGCTACAAGGCCAACTCGATGACCGCCTGGGACGTGCCCGACGAGCGCGCGGAGGAGGTGGGCCGGATTCTGGCACAAGCATCCGAAGTCAGCCACTGTTACCAGAGACCGCGGGCCGATAACTGGGATTTCAATCTTTTTGCCATGATCCACGCGGCCACCGCCGACGAATGCCGTGATGTAGCAGACGATCTTGCCCGCCGCATCGGAATCGACAACTACGACCTCCTGTTCAGCAGCCGGGAGTTCAAGAAGGTCAGCATGAGGTATTTCTCGGAGCCGGAATAGGGCTTTCCCTTCGCGGCTCGCCGGCGCAGGTCTCGTGCAACCAGGCTATTCATATTTTTCAGGTTAAAGGGCGGTGGATGTTCTGAAATCAGCTGCGGTCATCATAGCCGCAATAGTTCTTTCCCTAAGCAGCTTTGGCTGTGCCTTTAAAGCATCCACGCCACCACCGGCGCCGCATGTCATAACCGGCGCCTATGAAAGTTGCGCCAGCTGTCACGAAGATGGCTCGCAGGGCGCTCCCCGCACGGATCATCCCAGGAAGGATGCCTGTACCTCTTGCCACCATCCGACACAGTAACGAGCGGAGGCCCAAGCTCCGCCACCAGCCCGGATACTTTCGTCGATTCGGCGGATGGCGGCAGCCCATCTGCTTCCGCCACCGGCAGGGTAACCAATTGGGGTCGATCCGACTGGGTGATTACGTCGTTACTTTTTTTGGTGACAGCTCTCTCCAGGATCCCCTTCCGCACGGTCATGCTCTATGCGTGGGATTCAGTTCTGTACACGCGCGCGATTGAGCACTTTGACATTACCCTGCAGCAACCTCAGCCGCCCGGGCATATCTTCTATGTGGGTCTCATCTGGCTGGTAAATCATGCTTTCGGAAATGCCAATACCACAATGGTCTGGCTAAGCGTATTTTTCGCGGCGGCGGCCGTAGCAGCGCTCTACTGGCTGGGGCGCCTCATGTTCGGCCGTGATACCGGCCTGGCGGCGGCGCTGCTGCTTGCCACCAGCCTCAGTTTCTGGGCACTGAGCGAAGTTGCTTATCCTTACACCCTCCTGGCGTTTTTGAGCACCCTGGTTGCCGGCATGTCTTATCTCGTCTGGCAGGGAAGCAGAGCCTGGGTGCTGCCGGCAGCGCTGACGCTTGGCATTGCCTCCGGATTTCGCCAGGACCTGCTGCCGTTTCTGTTGCCGCTTCTGGCCGTCGTTTCCTGGAATAAAGGCCGATGGCGCCTCGCGGGCGCCGTTGCCCTGATTGCCGCCGCGGTCGCCGCCTGGTATGTGCCCTCGTTTCTGCTCTCTGGTGGCTTTGACCGCTATCAGGAGGCCTCCTCGACGCAGACTGAGTACCTGATGACATATTTTTCAGTTTTTGGGCAAGGCGCCGAAGCTGTTTTCGTCAACACCTATACACTGATACGTTTTTCAATTTTGGCATTGGTTGCGGGTGGATTGCTGGTTCCAGTATTTTTCCTTTTTTCTGTCTCACCCGGGACTCGCGGCATGCTCAGGGATCGACGGATCCTGTTTCTCGCTGTCTGGATGGCGCCGAGCGTTCTCTTCTACATTTTCATTCACATAGGTGAATACGGATACGTTTTCTCATTTCTGCCCGCGGCGCTTCTGCTTGGCGTCTGGGCGCTCAAGAACCTGGCCGACCGGATCGCCGCAAGAACAGGAAAACAGCCGCTGAGGGTCATGTGGGCGCTGGCGGCTCCGATGATCACTTTCAATATGCTTCTGTTTCTGGTTCTGAGCCCGCCGCTTTCCGCAAACCGGATCGCCGCTCGCGACGACATTCTTCGCTCCAAGGTTGACACGATCAGACAAAACTTTTCTCCGCGGAATACACTCATACTTTCAGTGTTCGACTATGAGGCGGCGTCGTACTATCTTCCCGAATTCAATCATTGGCACTTCGACCCGTCGGTCGATCAAAATCCATCTACTCAGGTGCCTCCGGGGATTGAGCGGGTAGTTGTCTTTGAGGAATACCTGTCGCCGTCGGACCCTGAAATCTGGCTTCGGCTGCCGCTGGACCGCGGTCAAACCCTCTTGTACAGCATGCCCGAAGTCAACAAGACTCTCAAAGTCGACTGGAACGCCAGAAAGGTTTACGTTGAAAATCCCTGATATCCAGGCACTTTACTCCGATGCTTCCTGGTCCAACCGCCTGTTTATCAAGTGCCGCATTTTTCTTAGCGATCTAGAATTTGTCGAGAGGTTTGTGCCCGGCGAGGGCGTCATTGTCGATCTGGGCTGTGGCCATGGACTCTTCACGAATCTGATGGCCCTGCGCTCACCCGGCAGGCAACTGGTCGGGGTCGATATCTCCCCAAGGAAGATCGAGCAGGCGCGCGCATCCGTCAAAGGCAGAAACAACATCGATTATATTTGTGCTGAGATTAGCGGTACCGCGGTCCCGGAATGTGATGTTGTCACTATAGTCGATGTTCTATATCTGTTGCCACGTGATGACCAGTTGCGCATTCTTGAGGAATGCCGCCGCAAACTCAGGAAAGGCGGGGTTTTGTTGTGGAAAGCCCAGGAGCGGCGACCCAGGTGGAAATTCGCCATCACCTATTTACAGGAATATATGACGACTTCAGCCGGATTGACTCATGGTCGGCGTGGGCGGCTCACCTTTCTGAGCCGTGAGGAGGCGCTCGAGACTCTAAGGGCTGCCGGCTTCATGGCGCAGGTGGTCGAAATGAAATCCCTGCGCCCGTACACCGACATCCTGTACGTCTGCAAAGCCTGAAAAGACCTTTATACAAAAGGATAGTTACATATTTTTATAGGGGAATTCCCTGATACTCAGATATGGTTTTTTACGGTATTGTAATAACCTAATATGCAGGGTTGCGGGATTAGCTCTTGATATTGACATTAACACATCTGAGCCTTATCCTTTATACCCAGGGTAGTATGCGTTGCAGTCAATGCGGGCTCAATAGTGGACACTCGTGCGGAAGCGGACAGTTGATACAGTTAGATTACTATGAAGTACCTCAGTAAGTAGCATTCATCAAAGCCCCCGCAGGGCACTATAGCTGCAACCTCCATTTGGCTACTACGCGTACCCAGATTTTTTGATGCCCCCAGCGTCATAAGTTCGGGGAAACGTGGTTGTACGCCTTCTTTGTGACTTAGTTCACAATTCAGGCGAAAAAAAAGCGAAAGGAGGTGACAATATGCGAAAAATAGCGATTATGGCTGCCATCGTGCTGTCGGTTGTTTTCATGCTGGCTTTTTCCGCCTCAGCATTCGCCACCAGTCCTCACACGGGTTTCGGGCCTACTACTGATTTCTGTATTAGCTGCCACGATATCCATGAGGCGAGCGGTGATTATGTGCTGACGCGTGCGTCGACCGTTACGGGTGTATGCGGTACTTGCCACGGTCTTTTTGGAGCTCCGGCTCCAGGTAACGTCCCTGTTTCATGGGGTAACCCCCCCACAGACATGGCCGGTACGGATCCGACTGGTTCGATTAAGGCGGCTTACAAGTACGGCTTCACGTCAGGCATGCTTGGACCGGCGCAGGACGCAGTTCCTGGCCACAGTCTCGGCGTAATGATGGGTGGCACCGTCGCGCGGTCATCGAATACCATTCCTGGTGGCAGCGTTGATCTGAAGGTCATGACCTCCGGCCAGTACGGCGGTCCGACTGAGGGCCTGTACGGCGGACAAGCGGTGACTACGTTCACCGGCACCCAGGGCCTGTATTGCGCTTCCTGCCACACACCGCATAGCGAACTCGGTCAGGTGATCACCGGTTCCAAACTGCTTTCGAAGCAGCCGAACCATAGCACTACTGCACCTGCGGCAAGTGACGAGTACGGCTTCTGCGTTAAGTGTCACGACAAGCGCGACAACGTGGGCGTGGAACGGAATCACCCCGCGCAGGCTTACTGTCTGACCTGTCATGCCAATAAGGCTGGTGAGTCTGACTTCCCGCATTCGAGCACCAATCAGAGAATTCTCTTTGAGGAGCCGGATGCTCTGTGTCTCATATGTCACAGTGGAGCAACCCTGCCCTAATCCGGGCCGGTTGGTAGAAGGTAGAATTAATTGGGAGGGGCGCCCTTCAAGGCGCCTCTCCCAAACAAATGAAAGGGAACGTGTTAAATATATTGCGCAGGTTGGCTGTTATGATGGTTATAATGTTACTGGCGCTGGCAGCGGTCTCATGTGGAGATAATTCTTTCCCGGATTCGACGCAGACAGATGAGGCGCATACTTCGGTTCATATGGTATCGCCCGAAGTCCAGGCAAAGATCGTGGCCGATGTTACTGATGACCTGCGAATTATCGGACAGACCGGAGCTGACACCGCTGGGCTCAGCCAGGCGATGAACGGCAAGGCGCTGACCGAGACCAAGGCGGCTGTGGGCAAGGACCTCGCTCAGGGAAAATGCCGGAAACGGGATTATCAGAATATCAGCGTACATACGACGTCCTTTTCTTTGCCCGTCGCGGAGGTCTCGGCCGAATTCGACGACGGCGGTTATTATGTGGACGCAAATACCGGCGTTGCCCTGGAAGAGCCTAAAACCGAACACAAGAATTACGCGTTGGCGGTAGTGGAAGAGGACGGACGATGGAAGATCAATTTGATCCTCTCTCCCAGTGCCACCAGCACTATTCCCAATTCAACCGATCAAGGTCAGACTAGTCCATAGCGATGTCTGAGAAGTGCTGGATATACAGGAAAAATTCATTCATACTTATTTGAGCCGCTATGGTTACCGGAAACATCTCGGACTCCGGTCATTCGGACAAGGGTTAGCAGGATGCGGGGGAAGAACTTTTCGTTCCCAGTTGAAGTCGGCGATTGTCCGGCACGTTCACGGATGTACATATGGTAGTGAGCTTTATTGGCCGGGAAGTTTTTGGGCGGGTTCGTTTGCGAACGGGTCTGCTCAGAATGCTTCTCGCGCCAGGTTTGATAATAATAGTATTTTCAATTCACGCAGCGCTTTTCAGCGGGTCTGCGGCGGCACAGGTATACACAAACCCGCACAGCGGTTTTTCCAACTCAACCCGGTTATGTCTGATATGCCATGGTCCTCATGAAGCTCCAGGCGCCAAACTTCTTCGCGGTACTCCTGAATCGGCTTTATGTTTTACCTGTCATAACGGGACAGGATCGAATTTCAATATCGAAACGCAGATGAACCTAAATCCTTCCACCAACGCCATGCACCCTATTTTCGTCAATCTTGCCAATAACAACGGTTTGTATAATTACACCCCCAACACCACCGCCGGTATTGCGCCGCTGGGGCCGTACAATTGCAGTCAGTGCCACAACCCTCACGGGGACAGCGGCTACGGCCGGCTTCTGCGAGGCCGCTACGAAACCATGGCTTACGTTACCTACTCGCCCAACCCGGATTCTTACCAGGCCTGCTGGTCGTGTCACAGCACCGCATCGATAATAAACGACACGACCTATTTCAGCAGGCATAATTCACATATCATCACCCATCAGGCTCCCTGTATCGCCTGTCATTACAGCCCTCATGGAGTTCCCTCTACGGAGCTGGTTCGATTTAATCCGAGCTTTGTGACCGCTTCACTGATCGCCAACTCAGGGCCGACTTTCGTCGATGGCGGCAACCACACGGGTAGCTGTACGCTTTCATGCCATGGCGCAGACCATAATAATGTCAATTATTAACGAAAGAGGTTAAGGACATGAAGGACCAGGCGGCGATCCAGTTACCCACTACCGACAGCGGATCCAACGCGGCATCGAAAATTTTAAATATAGCAATCGGTATCATGGCGCTGGCGTTGCTGGTAACCGGCGGCGCCCTGCTATATCTGCACTTCCGTCCTCTCGATCAGACGATGAGTTCCCAGGAACGGACTTTGCAAAGATGGAAGGATACAGTCGATCAGAATCCTGATAATTCACTGGTCAGGGCCAATCTGGGCGCGGCCTATCTCGATATGGGAGACGTCGATAACGCTATCGAGCAGCTTCGCTTCGCCCTTGACCAGGAACCTGGAAGCTTCACTTATATGTATAAGCTTGGACTCGCCTATCGAGAGGCCGACCAGCTGGATAATTCAATACAAATGTTCACCAGCTCGGCGGAGGGTACGCCTAAGAGTGAAAAATATTCGGCGCTATATGAAGCGGCGACCAGCGCCATGATGAAGGGGGATAACGGGGCCGCAAAAGACTATGTACAACAGAGTCTCGCTGATAACGACATGATTTGGAACTCACACTTTCTACTCGGAAAGTTACTCGAGCAGGAAGGTGACACGGCCGGCGCCAAGGAACAGTACGACGCTGCCAACAAATTCAACCCCGGCGACCCAGCGCTGCAGGAGGCACTGGACAGGCTTTCCTCCTAGGGCAGGCCAGGAATCTTCTTTAGTACCACCAGTGTATTCCAATCGACCCTGCAATCTGTTCAAGCTGAATTGAGGTAAGAAATGCAAGAGAACAAAGGCAAGCTGATCATACTTGGCGTTTTGATAATCGCTTTGGCGGTGACAGGCCTCACACTTTCCCGGAAAGCTAGCCAGAAAGGCAAGCCGATCGCAGGCACCTCGTTTACGCTGCTGACTTCCTTCTACGATCTCAAGACACCCTTGGGAGTGGCGGTGGACGGCAACGATAACGTCTATGTCAGCAACACCGGCAACAGTGAAGTCATCGTCTATGACAGTGACGGCAACCTGCTTTATCGCATTAACAAATTCACGGATGACCAGGGTCAGGACATGCAGCTATACTCGCCCTACGGGTTAGCGGTGGACGACGTCAACAACAAGCTTTACATTTGTGATTATTCGGTGCGGGTACTGGACAAGTACGGTAAATATCTTTATAGCCTTGCGCCTCCGGAAGGCGTCGTCGTCAATCCCCCGGGACAAGCCGCGGCGCGGCCGAACGAAGTAGCCCTCTATAACAATAAGGTCTACGTCACCAGCCGTGATGGTGTCTTTATCTTCGATAACCAGGGCAAGTATCTCGATCACTGGGGAACGCGTGGCGATGCCATGGGGCAGTTTGATTTTCCCAACGGTATCGCGGTCGATCCCAACAATGGCAACGTATACGTGGTCGACACCAACAACTGGCGCCTGGAAGCACTGACGGCGGATGGCAAGCCGCGTTGGGCAATAGGCAACTGGGCTGACGCCGGTATTGGCAGCCCGTTCCATTTGCCCAGGTCCGTGGCCATAAGCCCGAACGGCCTGTTGTATGTCAGCGACATACCCGATCGTATTTTGGTGTTCGATCTGGATGGCAACCTGAAGTCGATCATTGGCGAGCGCGGCACCGAAGACACCCAGATCAACTTTCCGGAGGGCATGACTGTCAGTTCCTCCAACAAGCTCTATGTAGCGGACAGGGAAAACAATCGCGTTCAGATCTGGCAACTGGTTGACGAGCTGCCAACACCAGGCAACGCGGATGTCGAGAAGTTCAAGAAGGCGACCAGGAGATTTGATACTCCGGCAGGCGCCTCGACAACAACGACCGGCGTCACCACTCCGGCGGCACACTAAATAAAGACAGGCTAAGACGCTAAAGACAGGCTAAGACGCGCCTGGGCAGGTGAGCCCGGAGGCCATTACGGAGTCAGAGTTGAGTTCTGAAAAAGCGGCGGTTATAACGGAAAACACAGGATCAGACAAGTCCTTCTTCGGGAAGAGCGCCTCCGATTTCGTCATTCTGCTGATCACGGCGGTGACGATGCTCGTCCTCGATATCGTCCTGTCGATCTCATATTACCGCAGCTCATCGGCGCCCGATCTGCGCTGGCTGCTGGCGCTCGTCGACATAGTGACCGTGCTTTGCATCTTCGGCACTTTCGGCGGACGCGTGAAACACATGCTGCTTTCCATGAAGCTGGCGCTGACGCTGCTGTTTGTCATTCTGATCCTGGCGATAGTCGGCACCATACTTCCCCAGGGTGAAAATGTGGCCAACTCAACCTGGGTCTCGAATCCCCTCTATGGCTTCTACAACCACATCGGTCTGTTCGACATGTACAACTCGCGCTGGTTCCTGGCGATTCTCTACCTGCTGGGATTCAACATCAGTTTCTGCATCATCGACCGCCTGCCCACCTCGTTTCGGCGCGCACTTAAGCCCCGGATCGAGGTTAAGGATATCTTCATCAGGAAATGTCCCGCGGCGGCGGCCTTTGAGGGAGCTGGTGAGCAGGGCGTGGCTCAAGCGAAAGACATAATCAAAAGCCACCACTATCATCTGCGCACCGCAGAATCAGGGTCGGTCCTGGCCGAGAAAGGCCGTTGGAGCGGCCTGGCGTCGATCGCGTTTCATTTGAGTTTCCTGTTAATCGGGTTGGGGGCGATCCTTTCAACTACGCTTGGTTTCGATCAGCGGCTCGACATACCGGACGGCAAAGCGGCGCCGGTGCCTAACACGGAACTGCGGGTTCTCAACCATGGCTTCAACATGGAGACAGTGCCGGTCAAGGATGGCGACCGTATTACCGGATACCGGCCTTCGTTATACTCCAGCGACCTCGAGCTCACCCAAAACGGCGACTCGCTGGCCCGCAAGACAATCACCGTCAACGACCCGCTTCGTTATTCCTCTTCCAACTGGTTGCTGACGCTGATAACCTCAACCAAGGTAAACTTTCATCAGAGCAGTTATTATCAATCGCCGAGCGGCGGTTACGTTAGCGTTCTTCAGGTTACGTACACGCCGGGCAAGTCTCTGATCTATGTCGGATTCGGGCTGATGATGATCGGCATCTGCAGCATATATTTCCCGCATCGGCGCATATGGTTCAAGGCGGACGAGAACGGTGAACTAATTTTAGGGGGCCGGAGCAACCGGTCCCGTGTTTCATTCCAGGGCGAGTTCGACCGCATAGAAGCGGAGCTTCGACTGACACTGGGCAAACAGGAGGCCGGATAGATGGACGTGTCCACAATTGAACAGATTTTAATCGTAGCCACTGTAATTACGTACCTGGTCTCGGGTTCGATTTACATCTGGTTTTTGATTTCCCGCAGCGATAAAGCTGTGCGTCTGGCGACTATGCTTCTTTATCTGGCGCTGTTGACCCATACCGTGGCGCTGGGATTGCGCTGGGCTGATTCCGGCCACGCACCGATGGCCAACCTGTACGAATCCCTGTCATTGTTTGGCTGGGGCATCGTCTTCTTCTTCCTCATCGCCCAGAGGTTTTATCCGGTGCAGGCAGCAGGCGCGGTAGTCGTACCCACTGCATTCCTGGTCACCAGTGTCGGCTACGTTTTCTACACCGGCCCCGAACCCCTGGCGCCGGCCCTGCAGAGCTACTGGCTCTGGGTACACGTCACCATCGCCATGCTTTCTTATGGACTCTTCGCGCTTTCGTTCGGCGCCGGCTTCTTCTATATAGTCCAGGAATATCTGCTGAAGAAGCACTACAAGAATGTAATGTACACCTTTGTGCTCCTGCTCTCGACTCTGGGACTGGTCCTGGGCTTATGGGCAGGCTCCAAGCTCGCCAATCCCGCCAAGGTCATGGATCCCGTGACCCGGCTCACCAGCAATGTCTATGCAGCCAGCGATTACATCAAGATAATCGGCGGCGGCGTTGTCGGGCTTTTAATCGGCATGGTGCTGGGGTACTTTGCCGGTAAGGGCGGATCGAAGCCGGGTTTTGCCAAACGCCTGCCCTCGCTCGATGTACTGGATGAAGTAAGTTACCGCGGCATTGCTTTTGGTTTTCCGCTGCTGACTATCGGCATTATTACCGGCGCCATTTGGGCCGACCAGGCCTGGGGCCGCTGGTGGGGATGGGATCCGAAGGAGACCTGGTCCCTCATCACCTGGCTGTTCTACGGCGGCTATCTGCACACGAGGCTGACGATGGGCTGGCGAGGCCGCCATTCGGCCATTCTCGCCGTCATCGGCCTCATCATGGTCTTGATTACATACCTGGGAGTCAACCTGTTCCTGTCTGGTCTGCACAGCTACGCAGCTCCGGGGGGATAAGGTGTGGCTCTCTATCCGGCTAATCTCAAAATAGAAGGACGTCCGTGCGTCCTCATAGGCGGCGGCAGGGTCGCGTCGCGCAAAGCTGCGGCTCTGCTGGAGTGCGGCGCCTTGGTCAAGGTTATCTCACCGGAGCTTGATCCGGGTTTTGAGGAGTTTGTTGGCGGCTTCGAGCACATCGCGCGCGGTTATGAAACCGGAGACCTCGATGGTGCTTTTTTAGTGATAGCAGCCACCGATGATGAAGCGGTAAACCGGGCGGTTGAAACCGAAGCACAGGAGCGGCAGGTGCTTTTAAATGTGGTCGACAAGCCTGGCCAATGCAATTTTTATGTTCCGTCCATCGTGCGGCGCGGAGAGTTGATGCTCACCGTTTCCACCGGCGGACGGCTACCGGCTCTTTCCAAGAGGCTGCGCCGGCAGCTGGAAGAAGAGTTCTCCGAGGAATGGGCTGATGCCCTGGAACTTCTGGGAGAGGCCAGGGAAGAGGTTATCTCCCAAATACAGGACGAGGTAAAGAAAAAAGAGTGTCTTACTGAACTGGCGGCGCTTGACCTGGTGCCGCTGCTCAAGGACAGCGGCGAGTCGGCCGCCCGGTCGGAGATTGAAACATGCATCTCGCGGTACTTGGCATAAATCACAAGACAGCCCCCGTCGAGCTGCGCGAAAAGGTTGCCCTGGATGAGGAAAAATGCGGCAGCCTTTCCAGCCATCTTCTCGACAATGACGGCATTTCCGAAGTCGTATCCCTTTCAACCTGCAACCGCACCGAAGTCTATGTTGTCGCATCCCGCCCGGAGATCGGCCGCCGGGAGGCCATGGCGGCTCTGGCTCATATCACCACGGTGGATCTGAGCGATCTGGAAGACTGTACCTATTACCATGAAGGCGAGTCGGCGGTCGGGCATCTGTACAGGGTCGCGGGCAGCCTCGATTCCCTGGTTGTAGGTGAAGCCCAGATCATGGGCCAGATCAAGGCCGCTTTTCATTCCGCTCATGAGCGTGAAAGCACGAGCGTCCTTCTAAACCGCCTTTTCCGGCATGCGCTGGAAGTGGGAAAGAGAGTCCGCACCGAAACCCGTATCGGCGAGAACCCGGTTTCGGTTTCATCGGTAGCTGTGGAGATGGCGCGCAAGGTTTTTGATGAGCTTGAAGGCCGTACGGCCCTGCTGCTGGGCGCGGGCAAGATGGGCGAACTCACCGCGACACATCTGGCCGGTCATGGTGTCACCAGTTTCATTGTCATCAACCGGACCTTTGCCAGGGCCGAGGAGATGGCGGAGAAGTTCAACGGCCGCGCTGTTCATTTCGAGGACCTCAGTGATTATCTGCCGATGGCGGATATCGTCATCAGTTCCACGGGCGCCCCCCATTATGTCTTGCGCAAGGGGGAAGTCGAGCGGGCGATCCGCAAGCGTCACAACCGGCCGATTTTCTTCATCGACATCGCCGTGCCCAGGGATATCGACCCTGGCGTTAACGACGTGTACAATGCTTTTTTGTATGATATCGACGACCTCAACGACGTTGCTGGCACCAACGCCGCCCAGCGGGAAAAAGAAGCCCGTAAGGCGGAAGATATTATCGAAGCCGAAGTGGGTAACTTCATCCATTGGCTTTCCAGCCTGGATGTGGTACCGACAATCACGGCTCTGCGCGAGATGGCCGAGCAGATCAAGGACGGTGAACTGCAAAAAGCGATTGCCAGGTTTGATGCTGAGCTGACGGAAAAAGATATTAACAGGATCGAGGCTCTCGCCTCCGGCATCGTCAACAAAATGTTGCACCAGCCCACGATTGAGCTTAAGCGGGCCGCGAATGAAAGGGGCGGTTATCTTTATGTCGAATCAATGCGCCGGTTATTCAAGTTAAACGGCACCAAAAAGAAAGAGCGCCTCAAGAGTGAACACCTCGAAGATTGACTCAATAACTTTGGGCACCAGGGGGAGCGAGCTGGCCCTCTTCCAGGCGCGGCACGTCGCCTGGGTCATTCAGAAAAAGCACGTCGAAGTGTCGGTAAGGATCAAGACCATCACCACCTCGGGTGACAAGATTCTCGATTCCCCGCTGGCGAAGATTGGCGACAAGGGATTATTCGTCAAGGAAATAGAGAACGAGCTCCTCTCCGGCGAGATCGATATCGGCGTTCACAGTTGCAAGGATTTGCCTACCGAGATCCCGGTCGGCCTGGCAATCGCCGCATATGGCAGGCGTGAAGATCCGCGTGATGCATTTATCGCGGGCAACTCAGGCCTTCGCAACTTTGCCGATATTCCGCAGGGAGCCAAAGTTGGCACCAGCAGCCTCAGGCGCCGTTCCCAACTGAAAGCCTTGAGGCCCGACCTTGAGGTTGTCGACATCCGCGGCAACGTGGATACCCGAATCAGGAAGATCGGCGAGCTGGAGCTGGACGGCACCATCCTGGCAGCGGCTGGCATACGGCGGCTGGAACGGGAGGATGAAGCTTCTTTTTTCTTTACCACCGAGCAAATGATTCCCGCGGTCGGCCAGGGGGTAATCGCTATTGAAGCCAGGGATGACGAGCCCCTGGTCAGCAAACTGCTTGGATGTTTTAACGATGAGGACGCCGCGGCTGCCGTCATGGCCGAGCGCGCGCTCATGCGCGAGCTAGAGGGTGGTTGCCAGGTGCCGATCGGTGCTCATGCCGTGGTCTTTGACGGTGACCTGATCATGAACGCATACCTGGGATCGCTGGATGGAACCGATTTCATCAAGGACAGGATCCAGGGGCCGCCGGCGGAAGCCGCCGAGCTGGGATTAAGACTGGCGCAGCGTATGTACAAAGCCGGCGGCGACAGGATTCTGGCCGAAGTCCGGGCTGCCGGTGAGGAAGGCGCTGCCGCCATCAATCATCCCTGATTGCCAAACCGATGTGCCAGCGGGAATAAAAAAAGAGGACAGCCGAAGCCATCCTCTTATAATTCTGAAGAGTGGGCGTTACTTACGAATGAGGTCCACTAGGATCCCAGCCCGGTACCGCAACACTGCACTGCCATGTTGGGCATTCGAACGTGAGTTCTTTCAGGCTCGCGTGCTTGGTTAGCACGGGTTTTACGTAGAATTCTCCCTTTGTCTGCTTCATCCCGACTCCTCCCTCCTGCTGATCGCAATTCCCCCAGCCCCGAGAAACCAAGAAAGTTTCTGTGATCGCGAAGTATATCACGACTAATCTTCCAGGGCTAGCAGCAGGGCCTTCTCGGCGGAGTCGGATACCAGTAGCCCTTCGGGGATGACGCCGTCTCTGCTCACGTCCCAGCTGTGCAGCAGCACTACCCTTCGCCCTACTTTGAGCGCCAGCCCGATCTCCGACAGGGTGCCGAATTCGCCGCCAATGGCGATGACTACATCGGCGCTGGCGGCGACCGCCAGATTGCGGGCGTGGCCTATCCCGGTACAGATGGAGTAATCGAGAAAGTGATTGCCGTTGCCGCGATCGAGCCCGGGGAGAATGCCGATGGTGACTCCGCCCTCAGCTTTGGCTCCTCGGCAGGCAGCTTCCATCACGCCGCCCATACCGCCGCAGATCAGGGTGGCGCCGGCCCGCGCGATCAAACGCCCGGCCTCTTCGGCCTGGGCGCCGGTTGCCGGGTCACTTGCTCCAGCACCGATGACGGAAATATATTTCATGGATAACTGCTCAGTTATTTTCACTTCGGGATTCGCGGGTCTCTACGCTGATCATTCCCCGGAAGACTGATTTTTCATGCTTCTTAGAATTTCCAGGGCGCCGGCCTTGCTGAGCGGCTCGTTCAGGTTCCCACATTTCGGCGACTGGATGCAAGAGGGGCAGCCTGCCTGGCAGCGGCAGGCTGCGATAAGATCTATCGTATTTTTAACCAGCTCCTCGAAATCCGTGAATCCCTTACGGGTGATTCCGATGCCGCCGGGGTGGCCGTCGTAAACGAAGATGCTGGGTCCGCCCAGCTGCCAGTGCATCGCGGTTGAAAGGCCACCGATGTCTTGGCGGTCACACATGGCCAGAAGCGGCAAGAGGGCGATAAGCCCGTGTTCGGCCGCATGCAGGGCGCCGAGCAAATTGGGCGGCTCCACCTTTTCTGTAAGCGCATCGGGCAGGACGAACCAAAGCCCTTCCGTATAAAAGCTCTGTTCCGGCAGCTCCAGCTCGACGATCTCCAACACCTGGTTGTCGGAAAGCTGCTTTTTTTGGAAAGCGATAACATGCTCAGTGGCCAGCACCTTGCCAAAAGAAAGCTCGACGCCGCAGGCGGAGCGCATCATCAGGCGTTCCTTGACCTCGATTGACGTCTCCTTCTTGGGCTGGGTGTAATAGTCGGCGATCGTCGATCTGACCAGCGCCACCCGGTTCTCAAGGTTGAGTCTGTTTACCTGCCAGGTTTCGCCCAGATGCATATAGATGGCGCCAGGATGGACAAAGACAAAAGCGCGCTCGGCCTCGACCTGCCCCAGAACGGCGCCGGTTGCCTCGACGACAATGGTGAAGGAATCGGCCGAGGACGAACGCAGGTGCACGCGCGCCGCGGGGAACTCCGGCCGCGCCAGAATATACGAATCATTCCTTTTGCGCAGCCGCTCTCGCTTTTCCAGTGTTTCCAGGGCCGGCCCCAGAGCCGGGCCAAAGAACTGCTCGTCTCCAGGCGCCAGCGGCGCTTCAAAAGCCGCGGCCTCCAGATGGCCGGCGAAGATCTGTTCGTTCTGAAAATCGAGGATGGCCGACTCGGCATCGCGCTCCAGGAGTTCGCCGGGATGAGCCATGAAGAACTGGTCAAGGGCGTCCTGACCGGCGATGTAGACCGCCAGGCTGGGCTCAGCGCTGCGTCCCGCCCGCCCCCATTGTTGTCGGAGGCTGGCGACGGTGCCCGGGAAGGTAGCCGAGATGACGGCGTCGATGCCGCCAACGTCGATGCCAAGCTCAAGGGCATTGGTGGAGACGGCACCCAGCAGCCGGCCGCTGAAAAGCCCTTCCTCGATCTCCCGCCGCTGCCCGGGGGTATAACCGCCGCGATAGGGTGAAATCGACTTAACGAGTGACGGTTCGATCTCGTCCAGCCGCCGGATCGTGTAATTGTAGACCAGCTCGGTGCCCTTGCGGGTACGGGTGAAAACGATGGCGCGCACGCGGCGGACCAACAGATCGGCGAAAAGATTGGCCGCCTCGGTAAAAACACTTTTGCGGATGCCGAGGGCTTCGTCGATGAATGGGGGATTCCAGAAGACGATCTGCCGTTCGCCGCGCGGCGATCCGTCCCGGTCCACTATCTCGAAATCGAGTCCGGCGAGCGATGCTGCCAGCTCGCCGGGGTTAGCAATAGTCGCTGTCGTCAAGAGAAATATTGGGCTGCTGCCGTATATTGCGCAAATGCGTCTCAGCCGCCTGATGACGTTGGCCATGTGCGAGCCGAAGACGCCACGGTAAATATGAGCCTCGTCGATAACCACGTACTTGAGGTTGAAGAAGAAATCCTGCCAGGAGTCACGGTGTGGCATGATGCCCACATGCAGCATGTCCGGATTGGTCAGGATGATGTTACTGCGGCGTTTTATCTGAGGGCGGTGATCCGATGGGGTGTCGCCGTCGTAAACACCGGGACGTACGAACGGCAGTTTCAATGCCTGCAGCTTGCGAATCTGATCCTGGGTGAGCGCCTTGGTGGGATATAGATAAAGTGCCCGGTGTTTGTCGCTCTCAGCCAGCGCGTTCAGGACCGGCAGGTTGAAGCAGAGCGACTTGCCCGAGGCGCTGGCTGTGGTTACCACCACATTTTTACCGGCCCGGGCCAGCTCGAACGTCCGCGCCTGGTGGCTGTAGAGATGATCGATACCGGTGCGCGCCAGAGCCTCGCGTACACTGGCAGCCACCGGCCCGGGCACCGGTTCGATATCGCCGCTGCGACGCGCCTGGTGGCTGACCGCCGTAATCTGAGAATATTTTTCCGGTGAGAGTCGGAGCATACGCTTATTCTACCGCAGCCAATCTAGCGCAGCGGCACTTTGCTGGCGGCCCAGTTACCCAAGCGGAAGACGAGCTTGAACAGCTCCACCGCCCAGATAACGAGGCTAGAGGCCGCCACAGCTATCAGCCAGTCGACTGGCTCGAGTGCCTGGGTGTGAAAGGCAACCTGCAGCGGCCGCACGTGAACGACCGCGATCATTAGCAGTGAGGAGAGCGCCAGCGCACCCAACAACCAGGGGTTGCCGAACAGTTTTCTGTTCAGGATGCTGCGTCGCAGGTCGCGGAAGTTGAGGCTGTCCATCAACTGAAAGAGGGTCAGCACCACGAAAGCCATCGTCCGCGCATAATCGATGCCTACATGTCCCCGAAATGTTGTAAATCCCCCCGGGAAGTAAGCGTCCAGGATTAGGAGCCCTCCGATCCCGGAGACCAGACCCACAACAAATATTAATTTAAACACCCGGCTGTTGACTACGGATTCATCCCGTGGACGAGGCGGCGCCAGCATGGCATCCGGCTCCCGGGGATCGACGCCCAGCGCCAAAGCCGGTGGGCCGTTGGTGACAAGATTGATCCAGAGTATCTGGACGGCCAAGAGCGGCAGTAACAGGCGTCCGTTGTTAAGAAGCCCTAGTTGTGGTGCAAAGATCACGCTCAGGAAAAGAGTAATGACCAGGCCGGTGTTACAGGAAAGCAGGAAGCCGAGGAATTTTCTGATGTTGGTAAAAATACACCGGCCCTCTTCGATCGCGGCGACGATGGTCGCGAAGTTGTCATCCAGCAAAACCATATCGGCCGCTTCTCTGGCCACATCCGTACCGGCGTAACCCATGGCGATGCCGATATCGGCCTGCTTGAGCGCGGGAGCATCGTTGATGCCGTCGCCGGTGACGGCCACCTGATGGCCCCTTCTCTGCAGCGCGGCTACGATCCGCACCTTGTGACCCGGGGAGACCCGCGCGTAAATGCGTGTATTTTCCACCATCTTCTCCAGCTCCGGACCGGTGGTGAGGTCCAGCTCCGGACCGGAAACAGACTTGCCCTCGATCCCCAGCTCTTTCGCTATCGAACTCGCGGTTGCCAGATGGTCGCCGGTGATCATGAATACCTGGATGCCGGCCTGCCGGCATTCCCTGATCGCGGCGGCTGCTTCGGGGCGGGGTGGATCGTAAATACCGACAAGGCCCAGCAGCACCAGATCCTGCTCACACGCCTCCATGTCCGAGCATGACTCCCTGTCTACCTGCCTGGAGGCAATCGCCAGCGGCCTCAGGGACCTGGCCGCCATGCCGGCGGCGGCATCAAGCCATTGCTGACGATCCAGGTCGGATAGCGGCTCGAACCGCCCTGATTTCAATGAGCTGCCGCAGAGATCCAGGATTCGTTCCGGCGCACCTTTGCAATGGAGGACGGCGCCGCCGCCGCCTGAGCTTACAGCCACCGCCATCTTCTTCATCTGTGACGAGAACGGTTCTTCGGCCAGCCGTTCATACTGCTGGCGGAGGTGGGCAACGTCCAGCCCCAGCTTAAGCGCCATGGTTATCAGGGCCGCTTCAGTAGGGGATCCCACGGCTGACCAACGGCCTCGGGAGCCTTCATGGATCACCGCATCGTTACAGAGAACGGCGCTCATCGCCAGGATCACGGCCGTATTGCGTGCCTCACCGGAACCTTCGATCTCTCCCTCGGGCCGGTAGCCCGCGCCACCCAGGGTGACGGCGCCCCCGGGCATGATTATCTCCCGCACCGTCATTTCGCCGACAGTCAGTGTCCCGGTCTTGTCGGAACAGATCGCCGTGGTGCTGCCCAACGTCTCCACTGCGGGCAGTTTGCGGATAACCGCCTTGCGCTTCGCCATTCGCTTGGTGCCCAGCGCCAGCGCGCCCGTGACAACCGCCGGCAGGCCTTCGGGTATCGCGGCCACCGCCAGCGCTACGCCGAAAAGCAGCAAGTTGAGAATGTTTTGCCAGTCGGTGTTTCCAGAAACCAGCAAACCAGCCACAGAGACAATGGCACTGGCGACTAAAATTATCAACGCCAGCCGGTTCGCCAGACGGTCCAGGTTCTCTTTAAGCGGTGTTTTACGGCCGGGAGCGGATTGAATCAGGGTGGCGATCTTGCCGATCTCGGTATCTTTGCCGGTGGCAGTAACGATTGCCCTGCCGCGGCCGGCGGTAATGGTCGCACCGGCATAGATCATGTTGGTACGGTCGGCCAGCGGTAAATCTGCTTCCAGAGGCTCGATCATCTTCAGTACGGTAGAGCTTTCCCCGGTGAGGGTGCTTTCATCGACTTCAAGGTTGTTGACCGCGATCAAGCGCGCATCCGCTGAAATCCTGTCGCCGGCGGCAAGGACCATGATGTCTCCCATGACAAGTCCGAGTGAATTGATACGCTGCCGGGAACCGCCGCGGATCACGGTAGCCTGCGGGCTGCTAAGCTCCTTCAGTTTCTCCAGGCTTTTTTCGGCGGTATTTTCCTGGATAAAGCCGATCGCGGCGTTGGCCAGGACGATGGCGAGAATAACGATGGTGTCATAAGGAAGGGTTGTTTCCCTTTCCGAAAGCCAGATGACCAGGTTAAGGACGGCGGCGAGCAGGAGTACGATAATAAACACACTGCGGAACTGGCCGGCGAGTAGCTGAAGCCTGCTGGTGCGCGGCGCCGAAGGCAGCTGGTTGAGGCCCAGGCGCCGAAGGCGTTCATCGGCGTCGCCATGGTCCAGGCCGTATTCGGCATCGGAGCCGAGAAGGGAGATTACCTGCGGATGTGCGAGGTCGTGGGCGTCTTGGGTGGCTCGGCTGAGGTCCATTGCCACATTTTATACCCCCAGCGCCGGTTTTAACTCGTCGAGTGCGTTTCCAGGTCGAGTGATTCCAGGTCTTTTGCTTCTTGGGTATCCTTTTTTACCTGGATCTCATCGAGGCGGTCGTTGAAAGCGTTGGCGATGAATTCAACCTGCTCATAAAGGAAACGGTGCACATCGATCGCGGCTGGAACCAGAGCGATCTGGTGTTCGATTTCTTCAATGAGGACCTGAAGCTGGCGGCAGCTGTCAGCGAGCTGTTCGCCCCCCAGCAGGGAGATAGGCCGGTCACAATAAGGACAGGAAGCCGTTTCTTCCCTGGCCACCTGAGATTCATCGACCCAGATATAGGTCAGACATTCGGGACAGATCGTCCAGAATACGACTGGACGCCGCCCTTTTTTGGCGCCACCCGACATTTCGCACCCCCGCGAAGTGGATTAACTAATCCAGTCTAACACCTGGCCTGCTGCTTGGGAAGCTCTCGGCCTCAGGAAGGCCTGCTATTTAACGCTAAAACTCTTGTGGACCGGATCTGCGTTATCGGTATTGATCTTGAGGACAACCTCGTAATTGCCCTTGGGCCAGGTTGGTGTCGACCGCTCCAGGGATGATTGCACGAAATTTGAATTTTCCTCAGAGGTGAAGGTCACGGAATCTATGTCCTGGGCCGTGTTGCCAAGCTCGCCGCTTAAATATCTCCAATTAATATCTACTTTGGTGCCCGAAGGGGCGCTATCGAGGTTCGCGGTGGTATAAAAAACCCGCGTGTCAGGGGTGAATGTGCCCATGTCGGATGTGCACTGGCCACCTTCGAGCTGGTCGCAGACCTTGATGTTGGAGAGGCTGGCGGTGGAGACGTTGCAGCCGGTAAGCGCCACAATAAACAATAACGGGGTGGTCAGGGTTATGAGCTTAAAAACCCTCGAAAAAGTTGTGTGCATTTTCTGTCTCCGTGTTTTGGGGGAAGCGGTGCGCCGGCGCCTCGTCCAGCAATATTACCGCATCCCTGCTATTTTCTAACGCTGGTGACTGTAAAAAATATCAGAATTATTGACTAATGCCACCTTTTCGCTGTACTTTTTCTTCTGGTGTTTGTACGCGCTGCCATCTGGAGGAGCTTCCGGGCCGTATTATCCAACCTTCGGTTGAACGCCGGCGCCGGATTTTTCGATTAAGAAAAATGATAAGGGGAAGATCATTCGTGGAAAAAATCAACGGGGATAAAGCAGGGACGCTGGTCCTGGGTGCGCTGATTGCGACCCTGGTGTTTTCGATATCAGTATTTACAGCTGGCTGCGGCGCCATCACTTCTACTACGGAGACACAGACCCGCACGACCATACCGCCCGATGTTCAGGGTGATGCCGCCAGCTCGCATCCGTCTATCTCAGCCGACGGCCGCCTGGTTGCCTTCAGGTCAGATGCCACCAATCTTGTAGTTGGCAGCACTAACGGCGCCCATAGTATCTATGTCAAGGATAAAGAGACCGGAGTCACCACTCGCGCATCGACGGCTTCTGATGGAGCCAATGGCAACAGGGACAGTGACAATCCGGTGATCTCCGCGGATGGGCGCTTCGTCGCCTTCGATTCGACCGCCACCAATTTGGCCGCGGGTGATGCCAATAACGATTGCCTGTCCGCCGCCGGCACCAACACGAACTGCCCCGATGTCTTTATCAAGAACCTGAATAGCGGTGAGACCAGGATTGTTTCAGCCAGCACCGCCGGAGCGCAAGGCAATCGCGATAGCGATCATCCGGCTATCTCGGGCGATGGACGCTACGTGGCTTTCCGCTCCTCAGCAGCCAATCTCGTTACCGGTGATGGCAATGGCAAGTCAGACATCTTCCTTAAGGATATGCAGAGCGGCGCGGTCAGCCGTGTCTCAGTCGCGGCGGACGGTACCGAGAGCAATGGGGATTGCGCCCAGCCGTCCATCTCCACCGACGGCCGTTTCGTTGCCTTCCTTTCGGATGCGACTGACCTGGCGCCGGATGACACCAACGGCAAGATAGATGTTTACGTTAAGGACATCCAGACAGGCGCTCTTACCAGGGTGTCGGTGGGAGCGGGGGGTCAGGGAAATGAAGCCAGCGGCCTGGGATCGCTAGCTATCTCGGCCAGCGGACGTTTTGTCGCCTTTGATTCCGCAGCGGATAATCTTGTGCCCGACGACAATAACGCCAAACGCGATATCTTTCTTAAGGATATGCAGAGTGGAGCGCTTTCACTGGTTTCGGTGAGCGCTGCCGGAGCGCAGGGTGAGGAGGACAGCTACTCGTCGGTATCCGTCTCCGCTGATGGCCGCTGGGTAGCCTTTAGCTCCGATGCGCCCAATCTGGTGCCTGGTGACACTAACGCCACTTCGGGCAAGACTAACGTCTTCCTCAAGGACATGCAGACCGGCGCCCTTAGCCCGGTATCCACCAGTTCCGCCGGCATTATTGGCCAGGGGAAGAGCGAGTTCGCCTCAATCTCCGCCGATGGGCGCTTCGTTGCCTTCGACTCCGGCGCGCCCAACCTGGTTGAAGGAGATACCAACAAGAAGTCCGATGTCTTCATCAAGGATATGCAGAGTGGGACGACCGTGCGCATTTCCACCAGTACCTCTGACACCGGCCCCGGCACACCGGTGAGTCCGGGGTAGCTGCTACGCCGGTGAATCCGGGCTAGCTTCGTAAAAACCTTCCGCATGGCGAGTACGTTTTATTTCCGCTGATTCCGGGCAATCCTCATAGACTCGTTTTTTTGTTTAAAGGATTAAGACATCGCGAATTTAAGTGGTAAAGTGTCTGCCGGTGGGTATATACGTCGATTCTTAATTGAACCGGTACGAAGGGAAACAAAACTTCTCCTGGTTTTGGGGGCTCTTTTTGTGGCTGCCAATCTTGCCGGATACATTCTGGCGAGGCACGAAGCCGAAACTTCCGGCGTCAACAATCGTGAAAGCGCAGCCGAACTGATCCAATGGTCTCGCACAGAAGGCGCCAATCCCCACGTAGGAGAGAGGTTAAAGCTTGTTATTGGCAGCCTCTACGCCTCTTTTTACGATTCCTGGCGCGAGCAGTCGGCGGCATCAATTATTTTTCATAACGCCGGCATTGTTTCTTTCCTTTGCGTGTTTTCTCTCATCCCGCTCACCGCGCTTCTGGCCGTCTATAAAGAACTGGAAATAGGCATGATGTCGGGATTCGCCGCCGGCCTTAATTCCGCCGCGAACGGCAATATCAGTTTTTTTCTGGCTATGCCCCACCTGTTTCTGGAAACGCCTGCCATCCTGTTAACAACTGCTCTGACTGTCCGGTCAGCGATCATCGTGATCGGAAGACGGTATGGCGCCAGGATCGCCAACCGTATCGCTATTGCCTACGGGCGCTGGCTCGAGGCCGCGCCAATTCTGATTTTCCTCTTTCTTGCCGCCGGATTGATCGAAGGCTATCTGACCCCTTACCTGGTACAGCGATTGCTGACCGGCTGATTCTTCCCGGCCCCGTACTGGTTATACGTTTGCTGACCGGGTGATTCCCATGTGTGGATAACAGGTATTAGATGCCTTTGCCGCGAATGATATCGGGAAATCCCGGCTTCGCGGCATAACCGCGGCCAGGCCGCATAATTGCGGCCTGGCCGCGGAAAACAGCTGGGCAAAATTGCGTTAAAAGGAGTGCCGGATGTCGGAAGCCGGGTATAGGCGCAGCAGCCGGCTCGCGTCACTTCTTCCCGCAGCCGGGTGGCTGCCCGGGTATAATACTTCATGGTTGGTGGGCGACGCGATCGCAGGTGTGGTCCTCGCGGGATTGCTGATACCCGAGGGAATGGCTTACGCCGGAATAGTCGGTGTACCGCCGCAGGCAGGCCTGTACGCCGCCGCCGCCGGCCTGGTATTGTATGCGCTGTTCGGTTCCAGCCGGCATGTATCCGTTTCAGCGACTTCATCAACGGCGGTGATGACCTCGGCTGCCGTGGTTTCCCTGGGGATCGCCGACCCCGGGCGCTATGCCGCCATGGTGGCGGCGCTTGTAATCGTGGCCGGTCTGATGTTTCTGATCGGGGGCATCATCGGCTTCGGCTTTGTCTCCGATTTCATGGCCAGACCGGTGATCACCGGCTTTATCTTCGGCCTGGCGCTGCTGATCATTGTCCGGCAGCTGCCGAAGCTGCTGGGCGTACCGAAGGTGTCTGGCCATTTCTTCCCCATGGTGCGCGGCCTTATCGGATCTCTTGGGCAGACCAATATGACGACGCTGGCTCTGGGTGCGTCCTTTCTAGTTATCCTGATTGTCTTCACCAGATTTGTGCCCCGCATCCCGGGAGCGCTCGCGGTCCTGGTGCTCGGGATCGGTGCGGTTACTGGACTGAGCCTGACCAATGAAGGAGTGGCAATCGTGGGTACGGTGCCAGGCGGCCTGCCCGGATTCAACATCCCTGATGTGGCCTTCGCTGATATCGTCTCGATGTTACCCGCCGCGGGCGGCATCGCCCTCGTAGCGTTTGCCGAGAGCCTCGGGACCGCGCGCACCCTCGCTGCCAAGTACAGCTATGACATCAATCCCAACCAGGAGCTAAAAGCCGTCGGCATCGCCAACATTGGCTCCGGCCTGTTTGGCGGCATTGTCGTCGGTGGCGGCCTGTCGGGCAGCGCCGCCAACGACGGCGCCGGCGCCAAAACGGAGCTTTCCAACCTGTTTGCTTCCCTGACCGTTGTCGCGACGCTTCTGTTTCTGACGCCGGTCTTCCATAATCTGCCGGAAGCGGCACTTGGGGCCATTGTCATTCATGCTGTCAGGCACATGCTGGATGTGGAGACGCTGCGCCGGTATGCGTCGCTGCGCGTGGAAGGCCCGATTGTATCACTGGCGGCGCTCATGGGGGTTTTATTATTCGATATTCTGCCGGGATTGCTTCTGGCGATCGGCATCTCGATCGCGCTACTGATCCGTGAGGCGAGCCGGCCGCGCGTTGCGATTCTGGGCAAGAGGCCCGGGACGACCGACTGGATGAACCAGGATCATCACCCCGAGACGGTGCAGGCTCCGGGGGCATTGGTTTGCCGCATCGAAGGGGTCATGTTTTTTGGCAACGCCGAATATATCCGCGAGCATATCCTGGCGGCGGTCCGCGAGCACCGCGAACCGCCCATGGTAGTCCTCGACATGGAGATGATTCCCCACACTGACATTACAGCGACGATCATGCTCAGTCAGCTAATCAAAGAGCTTCGGGCCGAGGGCGCCAGGGTGGCGATGGCGGAAGTGCGGGGGCCGGTGCACAAGATGCTTGAGAGGGACGGCATCATCGAGCGCCTGGGAGCAGACATGATTTTTTATACGATCGATGACGCCGTCGCGGCGGCCGGTTCAAAGGACTGAAGCGGTACGACGCATCGCGCCGCCGCCTGGCGATAAACAAGGGACCGCAGCGAGGAGGCAGGTATGCCATTGTGGCTGGAAGCGGGTTTATGGGGGCTGCTGGCGGGCTCGGCTCTGGTGCTGGGCTCACTGGCCGGCGTTTACATGAAACTGTCGAAGCGGGTGATAGCCGGCATCATGGCGTTTGGCGCCGGTGTTCTGATCTCGGCGCTGTCCATCGACCTGATCACGAACGCCTTCGAGCTGGGTGGTTTTGATTCGACCTCCATCGGGTTTCTGGGAGGGGCGCTGCTGTTCACCGGGGCGAGCTGGACACCCGACCATTACGGCGCCAAGCACCGAAAACATCATGGCATGAATATGGTCAAGCAGCCATCTGAGGCCGAGATCAGTGGCAGCGGTATGGCTATCGCCATCGGAGCCTTAATCGACGGCATTCCCGAGTCGGTCGCCATCGGCGTCAGTATGATTGCCGGCGGCGCTGTCAGCGTCGTTACGGTTGCCGCCATCTTTATATCCAATATCCCGGAAGGACTTGCCAGCTCGGCCGGCATGAAAGCGGCGGGCCGGCCGCTTCGCTATATTTTTTCGGTCTGGATCGTCATCGGCCTGGCCGCGGGTGTGGCGGCCCTTGCCGGCTACGCTCTCTTCAGTCACTTCTCACCGGATGTCAATGCGATTTCATTGGCGGTAGCCGCCGGGGCCATCCTGGCGATGCTGGTGGACACCATGATCCCGGTGGCCTTTCACGAAGACCATGACTTCGCGGGGCTGATCACGGTAACGGGGTTTCTGCTCGCGTTCGTTATCAGTCATCTGGAGTAAAAACCGGGAGCAAATACAGGAACGAATCCTATTGAGCAGCAATCATCTGAATAGCAAATAAAACGAGGAGGGCAACAACGGTAAATGCTCCCAGAAATCCCAGCAAGAACCAGCAAACCGTATTCCTGTTTCTTCTTTGCGCAACAATCGCGCACATGAAGGGTATCAGGGAAAAGACCAGCAAGGTCAGAAGTATAATCGATACGACTTCAACGTATCTCATAAAGTCCATTTTGGTCCCCCGGCCCGCGATGGTAGGAAGCCAATTTTACCGCCAGATCTTCGGGATGTATATAGCTGCATTTCCCATGATACAATCGCTCCATGAAATTCTTGCCCAGGCATATTTATCACTATCTGCTTTTCTTTCTGGCAGCTTGCAGCCTAATTCTTTGCGTTGGGACTGTTGCCGGCTGCGGTCCCAGCGAAGCCCAAAAAACTTTGACCACGATCTCATCCAGAGTGCCTATCAGCTGCAGCAGGATCTGAACTATGCAGATACACTCTTCCAATCTATAACCGGGGAAACGGCAAGCAATTCAGGGTTATCCGATGAAGAGCTGCAAAAACTTTCGGCTAAGGTGGTTTCCCTGGAAGAGACAATAAAAGCGGATGCGGCGCGCGAGCCGGCGCCGGCTCCTGCTGAGTGCGCTGATTGCGCGACTCAGGCCGAGACCCTGAAGCAATACTGGGTGCAGGCAGCAGATCTGCTGAAGCAAACTGAAACTCAGCTGTCATTTGCCGAAGGGCTTCGGACTGTCAGGAATGCGGAGCTGGAAGGTCTCAAAACCGTGCCGGTTTCCGCGAGTGGGACAAGGTTGTACGATGCAGACCTGATCGTACAGCTTCAGGCCAAACGGCAGGTGCATGTCCAGGCAGCGAATGGCTTTATAGGCCTGCGGTCAAATGCGGCAAGCGATGCGGACAAAAGCGGCCTGGAAAGCATAATCACCGGGGAGCAAAAAGCAGTCGCCGAGCTGGATAATGAGATCAGCGTCGTGCCGAACCATGACAATACGCTGATGAATGATGCTTCCTTCAGGGTTGGCTCCGCCGAAACGGAAGCCGCAATGAACTATAATAAAATTCAGCGCACGGCCAATTTTCTCGATTTTATTTTGATCAGGAACCCCATAAATGATTTACGAAACAGCCTGAATGATTTTCTCGCCGGGCTGCCTCAGGAAGACAACACCTCCACCACCCCCACTGCTTAATCCCCTTATCTTCGGGCCGTATCGCCGTCCGGGTTTTTGAACTTCTCCACATGGGAAGTAAAGACAGGCAAACGCTACCGGGAGACTTCCATGCATAAGAAGAAAATTATCAAGACAATGGGTGATATCAGCGAGACCCTGACTCCGTCTTTCGCCCGCGCGGCCATGGAGATGAATGTCCCCAAATATGAGATGCCGGAAAGCGAGATGCTTCCGGAGACGGCCTATTACCTTGTACATGATGAGCTGATGCTCGATGGCAACGCCCGCCTGAATCTGGCCACGTTTGTCGGCACCTGGATGGAGCCTGAGGCTGACCGGCTGATGGCGGAGACTCTCGCCAAGAACCTGGCGGACAAGGATGAATATCCGCAGACGGCCGAGATCGAGGGACGTTGCGTCAACATGATCGCCCGCCTCTGGAACTCTCCCGATGATGAGGAAGCGGTAGGAACTTCCACGATAGGTTCCAGCGAGGCGGCGATGCTGGGCGGCATGGCGCTGCTGAAAAGGTGGCGCCAGCGGCGCGAGGCCGAGGGCAAAGCGGCCGGCAGGCCCAACATGGTCATGGGCATCAATGTGCAAGTCTGCTGGGAAAAGTTCTGTGTCTACTGGGACGTCGAACCCCGTTTCGTGCCCATGGAGGAGGGCCGCTATCACCTCGGCGCGGAAGAGGCGGCCGGCCTCTGCGACGAGAACACGATCGCGGTGCTGGCCATTATGGGCAGCACTTTTGACGGCAGTTACGAACCGGTTCAGGAGATCGGCGCGGCGCTCGACCGCCTGCAGGAAGAGAAGGGGCTGGATATCCCGATCCACGTCGATGGCGCCAGCGGCGGTTTTATCGCGCCGTTCCTGCAGCCGGAGCTGGAGTGGGACTTCCGGGTGCCCAGGGTCCAGTCCATAAATGCGTCCGGCCACAAATACGGCCTGGTTTACCCCGGGGTCGGCTGGATAATCTGGCGCACCAAGGAAGCCCTGCCGGAAGAACTGGTATTCAAGGTGAACTATCTAGGTGGCCAGATGCCTACGTTTTCCCTTAATTTCTCGCGTCCCGGCAGCCAGGTCGTGGCCCAGTACTATAACTTCCTCAGGCTGGGGAAGGAAGGATACCGGCGCATCCATCAGGCCAGCCAGAATGTGGCGCTATATCTTTCCGGCAAACTGGCGCAATACGAGCAGCTGGAACTGATGACGGATGGAAGCGATATTCCCGTCTTCGCCTTCAGGATGACTGAGGCGGCAAAAAAGTCTACCAACTACACGGTCTTTGATATGTCGGAACGACTGCGCGACCGGGGCTGGCAGGTCCCGGCATATACCTTCCCCAAAAACTGCGATCATGTTGCTGCCCTGCGCATCGTGGTCAAGGAAGGATTCAATCGTGACCTCGCCGACATGCTGTTAAGCGACTTCCAGCGGCATATGGAATGGTTCAAGGCGCACCCGGAGCACAAGCCCAGGAAGTCGGGGCATAGCTTCAGGCATTGACGGTAGGGGAAGAGAGGAAAACGGAGCGTTATAGGACAAACTCGAAGCACCGTATTTCGTAAGGCGCCCCGGCTCGTTAAGATCAATTACCCTGAAGCCGTATTTCGCGCCAACGGCCGATGAGCCCGATTGCGGGGTCGCCATACATGGAACAGGATTTACACATCAATGGAATATTTCCCGATTCCCATCGAACCAGCACTTCCTCAATCTTTGCATGTGCTTCGAGCAGCGTCATTTCCTTGATATTTCCTATGCGCAGGTCCGGATCGCCATTTATATTACGACAGGCACACAGGTGGATATCGCCATCGGGATGAACAGTGAGATCCCACAACAGGACACAGGGACGCTTATTTATCCTGGTTGATTCTTTCTGTAATGTGTAGCCTTCCGGCAATATCTCCTCAGTAATCAGATGAAGCCAATCGTCTACTTCTGTCATCATCTCAATATCATTCGCAAGCTGAGCAACTTCCTCCATTTCCGGAGCGCAAGCAGGGATTCCCGGGGAAGATCTCCTCGAAGCCATAAACTTATTTCCCTTTTGGGATTGATTGAACCCCGCGAACGAAATATTTATTTTATCGGGACCGGCGTCAAGCATTGCGCGCACGCCGATCTTGTGTAAGAAAAGAGCATTGGTTGTCACTTCGATCTTGCTGACGCCGGCAGCGCGCAATTTTTTTAATTTTTCAAGGAACTGTGGCGCCAGGAGCGGTTCGCCAAGATTCGGCGAAAGCATGACTTGCTCGATTTGAGCCTCCCTGATCCTCTTCAGCGCCAGATCGAAGATTGCGTCCGACATATGTACCTTGTCTTCTG
Source organism: Actinomycetes bacterium (assembly GCA_021785935.1). Classification (GTDB taxonomy): domain Bacteria; phylum Actinomycetota; class Thermoleophilia; order BMS3ABIN01; family BMS3ABIN01; genus JACRMB01. The sequence continues at coordinate 125,995 of JAJYOG010000003.1, read as the reverse complement.
CACGCGCAAATTGATATGGACAGAAAACACAAGTTTAGCATTGCATTTTCTGGTGATAGCCAGCCCCAGATGCATGGGCGATTTGCCAAGATACGCACTTCTTGGAACCCATCTCCACAGAGGTTTTACGAGTGCGGCAGCGGCGGGCCTCAGGCATCCGTTCTTTACAAGATCCCCAAGGGTCTGCTTTCCGGTGATGCTTACCGCGGGCATGGCAATCCTCGCAGGTATTCGTTATTTATAAAGGGGGCTGGCGATCGTGTGCCGTTGAAGGATAAGAACTATCTCACAATATCGAAGGAGGGCTGGACTTTCAATGGAACACGCTGTGAGGCCATGACGTTCGCCGGCGTTTTTTTGGTTTCTAGTCTTTGGTCGCTTCCATCAACTAGTCTTCTCGTTTACTTACGTGGTTTTTCCATCCTGCTGAAGTAAAATATATAGGCGATCTCAAGGATAGCCAGCGTATTGACCACGAGCAGCGAGACAAACCAGACCTTTTCATCTCTCCTGGCGGATTTTCAGAGTGCGTAGCCCTTCCAGGGGATGGCCCAGGCTACGAGCAGCACGATTATCCATGGATGGTCGATGAATAGCTGTTTCATGTCGCTCCTTGCCGAGCCGGATTTTCACAGCCGGGTATCTTTTCAGCCTATTCCGGCTGGTAAGACAAAGCCGGCGGTTCTTTGACCTCGGCCCTGGTCAACAACTTTCTCAACCAGGTGGCTGATTTCTGCAACGCGATGCACAAACCCAGGAACACCGGGAAAAATGCGATTACCGCCACGGCATTCAGCCAGACCGAGGCATCAGGAGTGTCACTTAGCAAGCCAATATCATCCAGCAAAGTAAAATATTGCCAATGGAAAAGATAAAGAACAAGCGAATAGGCGCCAAGATAGGCTATGACTTTGCCTAACGGCAACTTGCGGTTGGCCGCGATGGCAGAGGCACAAAAAGTCAGGGCGCTGATTAAGAACAGCGGGAAAAATAGTTGTTGTGAAGACAGGCCTTTGACTGAAAACAGTAAGCCTCTGGCAAGATACATGGTTATTAAAAAGGCCGCAAAGCAAGCCAGCACAACGTAAATGTTGACATATGGTTTTAGATAACGGATTAAACCAGGGATGGCCAACCCCCCCCCCGCGAAAAGCAAAATGTTGATCAGGAACATATTCCGGTAAAAAATTGTTTCCGGATCGATGAACCCGGTTTGATTAATCAAATCGGTAACCCGCTGATGAAAAACGGATACAATCATGAAAGCCGCGCCCAGGCCCAGAACAAAAGCCACGTACCGCTGTATGTTCATTTTTCGGAAGAGGTAATACAGTATTGGCGCCGCCAGGTAACACTGGATCAGGGCCGGTATAAACCATGTATACCCCGGATGCCTGATTAACGGGAACGCAAGGTAAATGCCCACGGTACGAAATGAGAGTTCGCGTAAGTCTTCCCATCCCACGACCAGAATCAATGTAGCGCTTATGAGTGATAGCCAGAAAAGAGGATAGATGCGCAGCGCCCGCTGCCAGAAAAATGATCCCATCTGTCCGGCATTAAGTGGTTTCCCTTCAGCTCGTTCTTCCAGGCGTTGCATGGTGTAATAAAGGCCGTAGCCGCTGAGAATGAAAAACAGCAAGACGAAGAAATCCGCGTATTCCCTGATCATCTGGGCCAGACCAGGTGCATAACCGCCGCTATAGTGCTTCAGCATGACCATGATAATAGCCAGGCCTTTGAGATATGAAGTTGTTTGCCGCGTGGAGGGCATCCGATGGTCATCCCTGGGTTGGCTGGGAGTAAGTTCTGCACCGACCAATGCAGGAACTTTAAGGTTAGCGGGGGAATTACAAAAACACAATAGACGCTTTTATGGTTAAAGGATTGGAGATTCCCGCATATAGTTCAAGGCTTTTCCGCAAAGTGCGATGCCGTTTCTATCTGACGGCGTTATAATTTACAGCAGTATAGGGACTTAACCGAGAAGACCCACTAAATATATAAAGGTTCGTGACACCTGGATGCGGCAAACAATTATGAACATTTTTCATAGCGTGCCGACTCGCGACATCTCCAACATTCTGGTGGCGGTATCGGTGCTATTGGCCGCATCTTTCCTTGTCTCGTGCAACGGTACCGCGAATAAGGCTGAAGGGGCAATAGAAGCCGGTTATCCTGACAACCCTGTAGGCGTTGTCGAGATGTTCTACAAGAGCTTGGGCAGCGGCGAATGTGATCTGGCAATGCAATTCCTGCTGTTCGAAAGATCACGTGAAATTGAAGTTTTCATCAGGAGCACGGCCAGCGCCGCTGATATCCAGAGACTGGATACCGAGATACGCGGGATGCCGGAGATAGAATCGACGAATTACGTCAGCAAGGAAGAGGCGATGGGGCGCCTGCGCGAGAGTCTCAAGGGACACGAGGACGTGCTCGATACGCTCTCTGGCAACCCGCTCCCGCCCTCCTTTGAAATTACCGTGAGGGATCCGAAGGACACGGCCACGGTAGCATCAAGATTCTTCGATGATCCAGCAGTTGATAATACGCCGGGCAAGCACGATGGTGTCCAATATCGTGGGGAAACACGTAATAATTTTAACTATACGAATTTCTGTGATCGGGTCAATTCTGATTACGGATATGAAATCAGTGACCTCAATATCATTAGTTCGAGCATAAGCGACACCGGCGAGGCGAACGTGAAATTGAAAGTCACAGCTTCGATGGATGGAGTTGTTAGCAAATCCGGTGAGCTCTACCTGAAGCTTATTAAACTGGATGGAAATTGGAAAATCCTTGTTGACGAAAGTTCGCCGGTCGCGAATAGTCCAGGCTTGCTTGAATTGATGCAGATCGAAATCAAAGAATCGAGACAGCCAATCGATACACAGGGGTCGGGCAACATCGGGCCTGACTCCGGCATAGAAATTGTGGCGCCACCAGTCCCATAGACAACGTACAAGATGTTACGTTAGCGTACCGATGTCAGCTTCCATTCCATGAACAGGATTTTGATGAGCGTCTTATTTTCCTTGCCTACCTTGCCATCAGTTAGAGTTACCTCCATGCTAACATTAGCCCATTCCAGCAGACCCGGTACTCCCCCTTTTTTTGTTTAACCAATTTGCCAACTGTCAATCTTGCCAGCATTTTGCCGACACTCAGCCTGCTTCTCTTCACTGGTATTGTCTGTGTTTATGTTGAAGTACTTGTCGATGTCATCACATTTGCCTTGTTTTGTAGCCTCAAAGAACTGCTCTTCCCTCTGGGCGGGATCGCTGAAAAGGCTAACAAATGCACTAACAAATATCAGCATTAAAAGAATGCCGACGATAGCCACAAAAGCGAACGCTATTTTTGATAACAATGTCATTATGTATTAATTTAAGAAGTAGGTCTCCGTTTGCACAAAGACCTGCTAATCTTATCTCGGTGAGCGTGAATCGGCCAGATCCGAGTCTATGGACTGATGATTTTAAGGTAGGAGGAAATCGTGAAATGCGTCATCTGCGAACAAGGTAAAACTCATCCGGGTGAAGCGACTGTCACTTTACATCGCGACAATAGCACCATTATTCTCAAGGACGTTCCAGCAGAGAACTGCGAGAACTGCGGTGAGTACTATCTTTCAGAGGATATCGCCGAGCCAGTGCTGGCTCGCGCCGAAGAAGCAGTCAAGAGTGGCGCGGAAGTGGAGATTCCAAGATTCGCGGCGTAAGCCAGATATAGTTGGCGGGAAGGCGTAGGAATCGAACCTACCAACGACGGGTTACCGCCGCTTACCGGTATTGAAGTTTGGTCCGGGTCTTGCCTTCTGTTACCTGCTAGTCCCGTTTAGTGCTTTCTAATCAGATTTCCGCGCGGTCAGTCTCCCATATAATACCTTCTGGTCACGCTTAATCCCCGCTATTTTGTTAGCAAAATGTTAGCGTTTTCGCCCCCCTAAGTACTACCAATCTATTATGTACCAACTCAGGATGCAAATGATGGCCGGGCAACTCCGCTCCATGATATAATTTCAAATGAGAAAATGAGCGAATTCCAATTCACCGAATATTTTGAAATAGAAGTTCTAAGAAAGGATTCTGAACCCCAGGAACATAACCGGTTTCGATTCTGGGGCATTATTGATGAACTCGATGGCCGCGTTCTCAGGGTTGTAACACTTGAAGACAAAATGACCATTCACAATGCTTTTCCCGACAGGGGGTATAAATTATGAAACTTAATTATTATCCAGACACCGACTCCCTTTACATCGACCTTTCAGAGAAGACAAGTGTCGAGAGCAAGGAGATTTCCGAAGGTGTTGTTCTTGATTATGACGACGACGGTAATCTGGTAGGGATCGACATCGACAATGCAGGCAAGAAGGTTCAGCTCAAGGAACTAATTCTAAACAGACTGCCCTCGAGTGTTCGCACGGAAGCAGCATAGAATTCCGGGAGAGTGGCGGGAAGGCGTAGGAATCGAACCTACCAACGACGGGGTTACCGCCGCCTACCGGTTTTGAAGACCAGCTGGGCCACCAGACCCCTGCCCTCCCGTGTGAGATCAAAAGTTTAACGCATTGCTGCCGCTAGTAATAAATCACAAACAGGTCATTTGACGAAATCCATGAAGTTCTCCCGGTTGATCAGTTGGACACTGCTCCCCGGATATGCATTAAGAAAATCTTTCAGTGGTTTAAGCTTGCCCTTTCCCCATTTGAACTCGTAACCGGACAGCTGGCCGCCGCTTTCCTCTACCAAATCAATTTCCTTTTTGTCATATGTGCGCCAGAAATACTGATTGACTCTTTTCTTCCCGGCTGAATTGGTTTTCACTCTCTCCGCTATTAGAAAGTTCTCCCACAAGGCGCCGGTATCGTTCCTTACATCCAGCGGGTTGAAGTTCTTGATGATGCTGTTTCGAATTCCCAGATCGTAGAAATATATCTTTCGCTTCTTACCGATCTCCTTGCGGAGGTTCCTGCTGAAAGGCCGCAACGGGAAAATAATAAAGGCCTTTTCCAGGAGGCCCAGGTACCTCTCCACTGTCATTTTGTCAAAACCGAGGAGGTTGGATAATTCTGAATAAGAAACTTCCTGGCCAACTTGCAAGGCCAAGGCGGTCAGTAGTTTCTCCAGAAGCTCTGGTTTCTTCAAGGCCTGATAATCAAGGATGTCCTTATACAGATAGCTCCCCGCGATTTCATCAATTAAGCCGGCGGCCTCGGTAATCGGGGTATTCACAACTTCGGGATACAAGCCAAACCTGAGCATATCTTCAACGAGCCTGGCTATTTCCATTTCTGAGTGAGCTTGTAACAACTCAGCCACGGACAATGGATAAAGTTGAAACTCAAATTTTCTGCCTGTCAGAGGTTCCTTAACTTGATTGGAGAGTTCAAATCTGGAAGAGCCGGTAGCAAGAACCTTGATGTCAGGGAAGTTGTCGCTCAGGAGTTTCAGGGTTAGCCCGATATTCAGGACTCTCTGGGCTTCGTCTATGATGACCAGCTTATTATCGCCGATTAGGCGTTTAAGCTCAGTCGATGTTTTTTGCGTCAGCAGTTCTCGGACATCCGGCTCATCGCAGTTTAGATAGAGGGATTTGCTGGAGCTTTCTTCGATGATCTTTTTCACCAGGGTAGTCTTGCCAACCTGCCTGGCGCCGTACAGGATCACGACCTTCTTACCGGAAAGCGTTTTTTCCACCTGTTCCTGGATAGTTCGCTTGAAATACACTTAATTATCCTAAATTAGGTGATTAATGTCACTCAAATTATATTAAATTAGGTGACTTGTAAAGTCAGACGGCTTTTTTCCGCAGTACCCGGTAATCACCTTCTCGTCTCGTCAGCCCCACGCGGTCGAAATATTCCAGGAGCGCCTGGGCGTACTTGCGGCTGATGCCGAGCATGTCGCGGAATTCGGCCAGGGTGATCTGGCCGGTGTCCTGACAGCGGGCCAGCACCGCCTCGCGCGCGATTGTCACCGGCTGGGTGGCGTAATATATGTCGGGTTTAATCCTGACCGCGCGTTCGTCCTCGGCCAGCAGTTTGAGCACAAGCCTGAAGTCCTGGTCGCCGGTGCGGGCGCCGACGGTTGCGGCGATTTCGCCGAGAGCCGGAGGCGTCATCCCGCCCTCCTCGAGCCGGGCGGCGATATTCTCCATCATCTGTTTCTGTTTTTCGGATAGCCGGGCCTCAGCTGAAGCCAGGGCATAGCGGTGATCCTTGACCGCAACTATCGCTTTCGCGGCAGCTCCAGCCAGCAATGCCTGGAAGGAAGCGCCGGCCGCGGCCATACCCAAATTCTGGGCGATCTCCTCGGCGCTAAGGGAAGGATCGGCGGGATTGGCCTTCTGGCGCGCTTCCAGAATCGCCTGCAGCCGCAGGTCAAAATCGTTGGCGGCCTGGAGGGAGAAGAATACTTCCCCACCGCCGCCGGTGCGCGGCACGGCGACAGCCTCGTCGGCAAGGGCCTTGTCTGCTTCTCCGGCGCTGAGCAGTCCCCGTGCCGCAATCTCATCGCGGGCAATCCCGCCGGGACTGGCCTCGCTTAACAAAAGCGCCACGATCTCAGCCGGCGTTCCGTTTTCAATTACTTCCAGCCGCCGCACCTGTTCTTCCCCCTTGCCATGCTTATGGGGATGGGGATCGACGACCACGCCGCCGCCGATCGTGGTCACGGGGCTCAGCGAGCGGATGATAAAACGGTCACTCTTGGTCGGCACGATCTTCGTCTTCAACCGCACCTGGGCATAACAGCTCTCGCCCGGCGCCAGCCGGTCGCGGTCTGCGAACATTAGCTTGGCGGTGGCGTCGGCGGTGCCGTAATGGAAACGTACCTGGGCGCCGTACTTTAAAGTTTTGGGCGACGATGAGAGTAGTGTCAGGCGAGTGTCAATCATGTAAGTAGTTGTCAGCCCTTCGCCCTTGACCACCATCTGGCCGCGTTCGAGTTGATCCTTGTCGATGCCGGCGAGATTAATGGCGACGCGCAACCCCGCATCGGCGCATTCCACCGAACGGTCGTGCACCTGCACGGTGCGGGCTCGGCAGGGGAGGTCGTCCGGCATCAGGCGCAGTGCGTCCTCGGCGCAGATGCGTCCCGACCAGAGAGTGCCGGTGACGACGGTGCCAATGCCCTTCAAAGTGAACACGCGGTCAACCGGGAGACGGGCAATGTCACCGGCCGCATGCGCCTCATGGGCGCGGCCGGCTGCTTCCTCCAGAAGACCCAGAAGCAGCGGCAGGCCTGAACCGGTCTTGGAACTGACGGCGACGATAGGGGAATCCTTGTAAGGCGTGCCGGCCAGAAAATCCTCGATGTCTGCTTGTACCAGCTCGGTCATCTCCTCGTCGACGAGGTCGGTCTTGGTAATAGCGACAATACCCTGGGGGATGCTCAGCATCTCGATGATGGCCATATGCTCGCGCGTCTGGGGCATGACGCCGTCGTCGGCCGCGACCACCAGCAAAAAGATATCGATCCCGGATGCTCCCGCGACCATGTTGCGCACGAAGCGTTCGTGTCCGGGAACATCGACGACGCTCATTGTCGTACCGGATGGAAGTTCGAGTTCGGCGTATCCCAGCTCGATAGAGATGCCGCGCTCCTTCTCCTCCGCGAGGCGGTCGGTATCGGTACCGGTGAGTGCCTTGATTAGGGCAGTCTTGCCGTGATCGATATGGCCGGCGGTGCCCAGGACGAGGTGGCGCGGAGGATTCATCTCCTTAGGATTCATCTCAGGGCTTCCAGGATTGCACGGTTCCGTGGGGAAATGGTCGCATCCTGATTCACTAAATCAGGGCTGTGGAATTTCAAAAGCCTGCTGGAACGCTCTGGCGACCGCATCGGTCTGGCCGGGCAAAATCGTCCGCACATCCAGAAGCAGCAACTCTTTGTGGATACGGCCGATGACCGGAGGATCCGTTTCTCGCAAGCGGGCGGCGAGTTCGTCGACGGTGATGCCGGATGGACTGACAGTGCAGACCCAGGAGTCGAGTTCCAGTAAAGGGAGGGCGCCGCCGCCCACTTTGGATGCGGCTCGTTCGACGCCGATTGCGGCGGCGCCCGATTCGTCTACCGCACCAGCACCGAGTGCCGTCTTCAGCCCCGCAGCCAGCTCTTCCGCCCGCGCCTTCAGCGATTCATCGGTCTCGCTCAGCATCCTCAGGGTTGGAATTTTCGCCAGCGCCTCCTCCGGCTTCAGATACATCGCCAGCGTCGCCTGCAGCGCCGCCAGGGTCATCTTGTCGACGCGCATCGCCCGCGCCATCGGATGCGCCTTCATCTTCTCGATATATTCGCTTTTGCCAACGATGATGCCCGCCTGGGGTCCGCCCAGCAGTTTGTCGCCGCTAAAAGTAACGACGTCGGCGCCGGCGGCGAGGCTGTCATGCACAGACGGCTCGTCAACGAGCGCCGGCAACTCGGCAAGGACGCCGCTGCCCAGGTCATCCACGACAACCAGTCCATGTGCATGGCCCAGCTCCGTCATCTCGGTGACATCCACCTCGGCGGTAAAGCCGACAACCTTGTAATTACTGGTGTGTACATGCAGGAGCATTGCCGTCGCCGGCCCTATGGCGCGTTGATAATCTGAAAGTTTTGTCTTGTTGGTCGTGCCGACCTCGACCAGCCGCGCCGAACTCGAGGCCATGATGTCGGGAATCCGGAATGAGCCGCCGATCTCGATCAGCTCGCCGCGCGAGACAATGACATCGCGCCCGCCGCCGAAGACCGTAAGCGCCAGCAGCACTGCCGCCGCATTGTTATTGACGACGAGTGCGTCTTCGGCGCCGGTCAGCGCCATGACAAGGCGGGTAATGTGATCGTGGCGCGATCCCCGCTTTCCCTCATCGAGATTGTATTCGAGGTTGGAATAGGAGCTGGCCACCCTGACGACCGCCTCGATCGCCTCATCGGCCAGCACCGAGCGGCCGAGGTTGGTGTGCACGACCACACCGGATGCATTGATCAGGGATTTCAGGCTCGGCTCGAAGATCCGCGCTGCCTCCCTGGCGACTGCTTCCGCCAGCCCGGCAATATTGCCACCCTCCTTCCCCGCGATTATGCTCGCGCGCAACCGCTCCAGCACGTTACGGGCGCTATCCACAGTCAGCTCACGCCCGTATTGCTCGATAGCTGCGCTCAGCGCCGGAAATTCCATCAGCTCTTCTACCGAAGGCAACGCCCGCAGGGCCTCCGTCTGTTCCTGGCTCAGCGCGCTCTTTTTTCCACTACCCAAATCTATTCCCCCAGGATCTTCTCGAAGGCGGCGGAATCGGCCTCCAACTGATGGACAACACTGTTGAGCGAGGCCAGCGAACCGCCGTCGAGATTGCCTTCCTTGTGCTCTTCCTCCACCTGATTGTATTTGATCCGCAGCTCATCGGTGTGCCTGATCAGTCCGGCAATAACGAGCTTCAATGAATCGATCAGATCTTCGTTACACATGCTTTACCCCGTTTCCAATGGTTTGGCTGTTGAAATCGATTTTCGAGAATCTTAAGCATTTTACCTTGCCCTTACAATCGAATCACCGTAGGATATATAACAGTGACGGCGCCGGGCATAGGGCTAGCTGCTGCTCCGGGCCATCACTACGACTACAAATGACTAATACAGACAAAGCTACGCTATCAAATTGCCGCGGGAAACGCCCGTGAGCAGACCTCTCTTCAGGACTTCCACGCCAAAGCGTCCCGGGGAATGCCGCGTCGACCTCCATTGTCATTCCCGTTATTCCATGGAATCAGACCACTGGATCCTGCGTCAGGCGGGGGTTGGGGAGAGTAACACCGATCCCGACACCCTCTACCGGGACGCCAAGGAACGGGGGATGACCTACGTCACCATCACCGATCACAACACCATCGAGGGCTGCCTGCGACTAACCCACCACGATGATTTCTTTATCAGCGAAGAGGTAACGACCTATTTCCCTGAAGGTGATGTAAAGCTGCACGTGCTGGCTCTGGGCATCACCGAGCAGCAGCATTCGGAGATACAGTCCTTAAGGAAAAACCTCTATGAGCTGGTGTCATATATGAAGCGGCATGAAATTCTCTACGTGCTGGCGCATCCGCTCACCGGCGTCGGCGGGGAACTTACTCCCGCCCACATCGAGCGCCTGATGCTTCTCTTCCCGATTTGGGAAGTTCACAACGGCTCCACGTTGACGCGGGAGAACCTGCTGGCGCTCCGGCTCACTCAGCAATGCACGCCGGAGAAGCTCAAAGAGCTAAGTGAACGCCATAGCCTCGAACCCATGCACGACGGCCACATCACGTTCACCGCCGGCTCTGACGATCATGGCGGTTTCGATGTCGCTTGCGCCTGTACAATTACCGAAGATACCGGCAGCATCGCCGGTTTTCTGAATGAAGTCAGGTCGGGGCGCAGCCGGTTCGAAGGCACCCATGGCAGCACCTTCAAGCTGGCTCACACGATGCTGGGACTTCTGGCCCACGGCGTCGAGCAGAACGAGGGTGGCAAGAGCGCCGGTCTGCTGGGACAGGCTCGTGCCGGCCGCAAATGGATGGGCCTGGTTTCGCTGGCGGTAGGAAGCGATTCGGCTGGCGGCGCCTTTAAAAAAATTATGGCGGACCGCGAGTTGCGCAAGGCGATCCTGCCGCTGATCAGAAACGGCCATGCCGGAGCATCCGGCGGCCAGGAATTTCACAACCAGCTCTTCTCCCTGGTCAACGCTGCCTGGACTTCGGGCATGCGGACAACGCTTTCGGACCTCTCGGAGATCACCATCTTCAATTTCATCGAAAATCTGGACGCGATCGGGCGGTTGGTCGCCCTGCAGATCCTGCTGTTGCCATATTCCCTGGCATCCAACTATCACAGCCGTCAGCGGCATTTCCTACGGCGGCTGAGTTCGCAGATGTTGCCGGATGTGCCGGCGGCCGAGGGGCCATGGCCACGGGTGGCGTTGTTTACGGATACTCTCGACCAGGTCAATGGAGTCACCAGCATTCTGGGGCGCCTGGTTGAATACAGCGACGCCGAAAAGATGCCGCTGGAAATTATTGCCTGCGGCGAGGGTGGTCCATCCCGTAAAGAAAAGCTTAACTGCGGCCGTATTGTTCGCTTCCCCGCGGTCACCTCGCTCAATCTGCCTGACTTCGGCGACCTTGATATGAGTGTGCCGCCGGTGCTCGACGTTGTCCGCTACTGCGAGGAGCAGGAGTTCGACATCATTCATGCCGCAACTCCGGGGCCGCTGGGGATTGCGGCTTTCATCGCCTCGCGCATCCTGCAGGTGCCGTTTGTTTCCAGCTTCCATACGGATGTGCCCCGCTGCGTCGGACGTCTTACTGATGACAAGCTCAACGAGGAAGCAGCCTGGACCTACACGCGCTGGTTCCACCAGCGTTGCGATCTGACCTTTGTGCCATCCGCCTACAGCAGCCGGGATCTCGCCAGCCACGGACTCGATCAGCGCAAGATGGCTGTTCTTCATCAGGGAATCGACTCTGACCGTTTTTCGCCGGAATTCCGGAGTGAAGAGTGGCGGCGCCGTTTAAGCGGAAGGGGTGTTAAGGGCAACGGCGGCGGCAGCGAAAAAAAGATTCTGCTTTTCGTGGGGCGTTTATCCGCCGAGAAAGACCTGGTGTTCCTCGCTGAATGTTATCGGGAGCTGGCGGCTAAGCGCGATGACGTGCATCTGGCCATGGTCGGCGACGGTCCGCTGCGCAGCGAACTCGAAGATCTGCTCGGGGATAGCGCCACCTTCACCGGCTGGCTGCAGCGAAAGGATCTGGCAGCGGCATTTGCCTCCGCTGACATCTTCGTCTTCCCCAGCTCGGTGGACACCTCCGGCCAGGTAATCCTTGAAGCACAGTCATCGGGATTGCCGGCAGTAATCTGCTCTGAGGGTGGCGCCATCGAGAACATCGAGCCTGGCGAGACCGGATTAACCGCGCGCAAACGCAGTATCAGTGAGTTTAATGAGCGGATTGAAACCCTGCTCGATGATTCAGGCCTGCGCCGGGCCATGGCTCACGCCGCCAGGACACTGGCAGCCACACGCTCGTGGGAGCGGATCTTCGCTGTCCAGTTCGCGGTTTATGCCGACCTGGTCAACTGGTGGCGGCTCGATACTGACAGCCGCTCCACCGGCACCATCGAGACCAGCGCTTCGCCCGCGGGCTCGCTTTTCGAGACCTTCGCCACGATAGAAAGGGAGCGTTCTGTCAGGAACCCCGCCGACACCGGCTCTCTTCCTGTTTGCCCATCACGATGACGAGTTCTTCATTGCCGTAACCATGCGGCGGTTGGTTTCGGCCGGGGCGCCGATCATGGTTGTCTGGCTTACTCGCGGCGGCCTTCGTGGCGACAGACGTGAGGCTGAATCGCGCCGGGCAATGGAATTAATCGGGGTCAAGCCCGGCAACCTCCTGTTCTTCCGGCTTCCCGACGGTCATCTGCTTGACTTCCTGGATGATATTACCCTGCGGTTAGAGAAACTTTTCAAGAGGATGAAACCCGCCTCCCTCTTCGTCCCGGCCTTTGAAGGGGGACATCCCGACCACGACGCCGTCCAGCTGGCTGCCGCGGCTGCGATCGGGCGATTGGGCGGTCAAGCCAGAAATATGCGTCAGTTCCCATCTGTGCGTGAATCCCAGACTCCGCCGCCGGCGCTCTATGAATTTCCGCTGTATCACCGTGCAAATGCGGGGTTCTTGAAGGTGGGAGAATTCTTACCGGGAGCGGAATCAGCAGAACAGGGCTTCGTGGAACAGACGTCCATGAAGCTCACCGACCGCCTGATGAAACGCAAGCTTGTCATCGCCTTTCGCAGTCAGCGTCTGATCCTGTGGCTGCTAACGGGGTTAAAGGGGGGGCCGATGATGGTACACATGAAGGGGGAGCCATACCGGCGGGTACCGTCCGGCCGCGACTACACCGTGCGGCCGCATCAGGGCAGGCTTGCCTACGAATATTACACGCCGGTGAGGTTCAAGCGCTTCGCGGAAGCAGCTGCGCGGGTTATTTCTCCGGTTCCTCTTCGAGCAGCTCCGGCAGAAAAAGATCACAGATAAAACCGAAGTCAACATTGAATGGGGCTCCGGTATCATCACCGCAGGCATCACAGGAGAGGGCTTCAACGCGCAGGTCGTGGTCGGTGTCGATGCGGATGGCATAAGCGCAGAGATCGCAGCTGTCCACAGCTGTAGCTTCCCGGTAATTATACTTGCCGGTCCAGGCTTGCTGCTCGGCATTCATCTATGGCGCCTCTCCTGCCAGCAGCTGCAATAACTGTTCCACACCGCTGGTACGTTCGACCAGCAGATCGGCAAATTTTGGCAGCTCATTCGGCATTTCATCCGAAATGACACCGACGCCCAGCATCGTCTGATTCTTGCGGCGGCCGCGCTTTCGCAGCTCCTTGAGCGCATCGATATCAGTGGTATCATCACCGACATAGATCGCCTTGACACACGAAAGCCTGTCGAGCAACTGGCCAACGGCGATGCCTTTGTTTACCGGCACAGGCGGTCTTACCTCAATCACCTTTCTGCCTTCACTGACCGCCAGGCCAAGCCTCTCAACCTCAGGGAAAATTCTTTCGTGCATAAACTCCATGGACTGGCGCGGATCGGGGGCGTTGCGAAAATGGAAAGACATGGTGGCGGTTTTATCTTCCAGCCAGATTCCCATCTCAGACATCTCTTCCACTTTGCGGCAGTACTCTACGAGCTCACGGATCTTGGCGATATAGGGCTGAGCCTCTTCACAGACGACAACGGCCCTTCCCGGCAGCATCGTTTCAAAACCGTGGTTGCCGATATAGGCGAGTTCGGAATTGCCGACTATGCGCTTGGCTCCGGTAGCCGGCCTGCCGCTGACAATGGTCACAGCCAGATAGGTGTGCGACAGCTTGCGGATGAGCCGGATGATGTCCGGAGGCACAGCGACATCGTTGGGCCGTGGCATGATTGGCGCCAGGGTGCCGTCCAGGTCAAGGAAGATGCCCGTGTGGGCCATGTCTGCCATTAATGGCGCCAGTGCTTCCTGAATTTCATCCAGTGAATCGGCGGTCGGCTGTTTTTTGTGCAAGGATTTGCCAGTCATATAGTAGAAAGTAGTCTGGGCGGGCTGCCGGTCTGCATACTGCTGTCTGCATGCCCGTCTGGCGCCCCGTGCGATCAGGCGCTATGGTATCATACAGCGCCGCAGCCCACTAAAGCGAAGTTCAAGGTCAGGAACCGTTTAATGAGTTCAAGCGTCAGGTCCTCGCAATCAGCCCGGCACGCATCGGCCCGGCACATGCCGATAGCCGCGTTCATCTATCTGTCCGCGGCAGCCATTCTCTTTGCGTTGACATTGATGAATGTTTTGTGGACCGGCAGTAGCGCCGATGCCGCTTCCGGCGTTATCACCGTTTCCACGGATAAGCTCGTCTATCATACCGGCGACAGCGTTGTTTTCAATATGATTCTCGATTCCGGGGGCCGTAACTTAAGCGGCGACCTTGTCGTCAGAGTCTATCCCGCCGCATCGTACACAGCGCCAAACCCGTATGCCGCGGCGCCGATGTCGGAAACGCGTCTGCACAAGGATTACAACCTGTCGGGACAGGGAACCTCGTCGGACGGCGCCAGTCTCTCTGATCTCAAGGTTGGCCCCGGTGGTTACCCATACAAGGTAAGTCTGGTCAGCGGCAACGAGGAAACGGTTACCGGGACCGGCTGGCTTGCGGTTGTCGATCCGGCCGCGCACGGACCCCTGGATCTGGCACTTCTATGGACGGTAGGGTCCTCGCCGCAGCGTGACGAGACCGGACGGTTCATCAGCACCGCCCTGGTCGACCGCTGTCGTGGCAACCCACGCACCCCCGATACAATTCTTCAACATCCGGATTTCACGCAAAAATTTCCGAGGATAAAAACCACTTACGCAGTCGAGGCTTCATTGTTTGACCAGCTGGAGGATCTAGCAGGCGGATTCGAACTTGTCAGCGGCGAGGGCTCAAAAAGCTATCCGGCGGATTCGGCCGAAGCCGAGGCTGCTTCAGGCTGCCTGGCCGGGTTGCAATTTATGGCCAAGAGCAGCAACACCCAGTTCATCTCCACTCCGTATTCTTTCGCCAGTCTGCCACTTCTGGCCAAACAGGGCTGGGATGACGGCAACGGCCAGTACCGTATAGGCCATGACATTCTTACTAACGCCCTTTCGCTTCCCGCCGTGCCGGAGGGAGCATACGCGCCCGGTTTGGACGTGACCACGGATTCACTGCGGTATCTGGCGGCTACCGGTGGCGAGTACACTGTACTTTCAGGGGCTGCTCGCACCTTCATTCAGGGACGGCTTCCTGCCGGAGCGCCCAGTTACCGTGTGAGGGATCTAAGTGGTGAGCGTATCACCGCCTTCTTTGCGAACGATGACGTTTCGGCGGCGCTCTTCTCCGATGCCCCCAATCCGGCGGGATTCATGGCTTCCCTCGCCAATGCCTATACTGCCGGCGGCTCACAACCGGTTATCGCCGCTTCCTTTGCTTCAAACCCCGCGCTCAGTGCCGACCAGCGGCAGCTTGTGTACGCCACGATCGACCAGGAACCATGGCTGAACACGCTCACACTCAACGAAGTCAGGCAGAAGTATCGTCCCAACACCCAGCCGGTGACTCTGCTTCGGTATCTCGATCCGGCAGAGGATTATCTGACGCAGACCTATTATCAGAAGCTTGATGCCGTTCACGAACGATTTGAGGATTACCGCCTGGCCGTGGATAGTGAAATACCGGAAATGGTAGGTTTGGCCAAGGAGATGTACACCGCCGAGAGTTCCTATTTCATCGGAGCGGGAGCGCGGCCGGAAACCGCCAATCAGGGGTTGGCCTACCTCAATGCGATCGACGGTTTTACCTCCAGCCAGTTCGATAAGTTGGGAGTCGATGTCAGCACACCGTTGCTGCAGCGAAATTCTGACGGCGAGGCCACGGTGACACTGGTCAATAACAATCCTTATGCCTTTAATGTCGATCTTTCTTTGGCCGGGGACGGCGTGGAATTCCCGAACGGCTCCGATCAGCACCTGCGCCTGGAAACTGGCAGAGTCGAGATCGGCGTACCCTTCCACTCGGATGGTTGGTCAAAGATTCATGCAGGCGTGACGTCACGAGGCCACACTCTGGTTGAGGACAGCGCCGGCGTGCACCTGATTACCTCTCGCGGCTGGATAGTAATCATCGTCGCCCTTGCGGCCATTATCGGCGGCGCCGCTTATGTCATCATTGTTACCAGAAAGCGGCGGTTTGAAGGCTCATAAGTAATTTTGGCGAAGAATAATATACCTATGGGAATCGTAAAGAAATTTCTTGCCGGCGAAGCCGGCAGCATGATGAACACGGTAGTTTTTCTGGTGATCGTGATAGCGATCGTGGGCATCGGCGTCATCGACGGTTCCTCGGTTTTTTATGCCAACCAGGCAACCAGCGAAACCGCCAAGGAATCCGCTGACCTGGCGCGGCAGGAATACCTGGACTCCCATAGCGACATCCAGGCGGAGAATATCGCTGCCGATCGTTGCGAGGCCAAGAATCTTACGTTTGTGGCATTTAAGGTTAACCCGGGCGCGGAACATACCTACCAGGTAACCTGCGGCAAGGATGCCAAGACCTACGTTTTCAAGTATCTTCCTTTTCTCAAGAATCTGACCCACCAGGAAAACACCGAAACCTCGAGCATGTACTAGCGCTTCGAGACCTCTCGACGTGACAGGTTTTCATGTTCCTCCGCTGGGAAACACCTGTCAGCACTTGCCAATCCCGCTGTAAAAAGCTACATTTCTTCCACTGTCTTTATTGTCACCGGGGCTGGAGGGTCCAATGACTGTTAAATTCTTGTTGTCGGAAGAAAATCTTCCCAAGCAGTGGTACAACATCGCGCCGGATATGCCCGAGGGAAGTCTGAGGCCGCCGCTGAACCCGGCAACTGGCGAGCCGGTAGGTCCGGAAGCCTTAACGCCGCTCTTCCCAATGTCACTAATCATGCAAGAAGTCAGTACCGAGCGTTACATTGACATTCCGGACGAGGTGCGGGAAATCTACAAACTGTGGAGGCCGACGCCGCTAATCCGTGCCATGCGCCTGGAGAAGGCGCTCGATACGCCGGCGAAGATCTACTTCAAGTACGAGGGCGTGAGCCCCGCCGGCTCGCACAAGCCCAACACTTCGGTGCCTCAGGCTTACTACAACAAGGAAGCCGGCATCAAGCGCATCGCCACCGAAACCGGCGCCGGCCAGTGGGGCTGCTCTATGGCACTGGCGACACAGATGTTCGGCATGGAGTGTACCGTCTATATGGTCAAGATCAGCTACGACCAGAAGCCTTACCGGCGCAGCATGATGCAGGTCTGGGGCGCCGAGGTGTTCGCCAGCCCGACCGACCGCACCAACTCCGGCCGCGCCATCCTCGAAGGCGACCCCGATTCACTCGGGAGCTTGGGCATCGCCATCAGTGAGGCCTCCGAGGACGCGGCCACCCATGATGATTGCAATTATTCCCTGGGAAGCGTGCTTAACCACGTACTCATGCACCAGACAGTGGTGGGTGAGGAATGCAAGCAGCAGATGGAAATGGCGGGCGTCTACCCGGATATCGTCATCGGCTGCATCGGCGGTGGCAGCAATTACGCCGGACTGGCCTTCCCCTTTATGAAAGATCGCCTGGAGGGCAAAAAGAGCGTGGAGTTCCTGGCTGCCGAACCCAGCTCATGCCCGACAGTCACCAAAGGCCAGTACACATACGATTTCGGCGACGCGCTTGCCTCGACGCCGCTGTTTATGATGCATACGCTCGGGCACGATTTCATCCCGCCGGGGATTCACGCCGGCGGCCTCCGGTATCACGCCATGGCGCCGCTGATCAGCGCCCTCGTCGACGCCGGGCACATGTCAGCCGTTGCCTACGGCCAGACCGAGATTTTTGATGCGGCTATCCAGTTCGCGCGCGCTGAAGCGATCATCCCGGCGCCGGAGTCGAGCCACGCCATCAAGGCGGCAATTGACAAGGCGCTGGAGTGCCGAGAGTCGGGCGAGGAGAAGGTCATCCTCTTCAACCTTAGCGGTCACGGCCACTTTGACATGAGCGCTTATGATGCTTACCTGAGCGGCAAACTCACCGATTACGCCTATCCGGAAGAGAAGATCAAGGAGTCGATGGCGAAGATTCCGAAGATGGGCTAGGTCCCGAACAGATTGATATAGTATATCACTAGATATATGATGTATATCCATGAAAAGCCGGTCGAAAAAGATCCTGTTTTCTTTGCCGGAAGAGCTTCTGGTGGAGATAGACGAGGCTGCTGCAGAGGAGCATAGGTCTCGCAGCGAGTTGATCCGCGAGGCTACCCGCAGATATATCGCCGACCGTTCTGAGAGGCGCCCCATTGACGACCCCAGGGTTCGTGAAGCGGTTGAATCAATGGACCGGCTGGCCCGAAAAGTACGGGGTGGCCAGGACGCGGCGAAAGCGGTGCGGGAAATGAGGGATTCCCGCCACGAGTGAATACCGCCGTCCTCGATACCTCGGTTATCATCAAATGGTTTTACCACGAGAATGAACCGGATCTCGAACCGGCATTATTGCTGCGCGAGGCCTATCTCCAGGGCGAACTGGATGTAATCATCCCCGATCTTCTGATCTACGAATTCGGCAACTTCCTACGTTTCGGCTCCGGAATGACAACAGCGCAAATGGACGAAACGATGCGCAATCTGTGGTCTTTGGGTCTTGCGGTTTATCCTCTGGATGAGTCTCTGTCCCAGGAAATGGCGCGGATTGCCGGCGAGCACGACCTGACGGTTTACGACGCGGCCTTCTTGGCGCTCTCAAAAAAACTATCCGCTACCTTGGTGACCGCAGATCGATTGATTCATGAACGGGCCGGCGGCAAGAATGCCGTGGTGTTGCTGTCAGAGATGCAGGGGTGATCAAAGGCCAATGGAGGGATCTGATGTTCCCGCCCTCCTGGGGCTGATGCCTCTCAGGTTTTAAGCAGTTTGAAGGATTGCATTGAATCCTCGTACCCGCTGCTAGTGGATACGCTCGCGTCCGAAGTTATCGACACCACATATAGCCGAGTGTTAACCAGGTAAATCCTTAACTTCATTTTCATCGGGTTGCCGTATTTGTCTTTTGTATCAAGCATTAGTTCACGACCCGGATTACCATCAAGTGTTATCTTGGTTTCCTGCACCAAGGTACCTTTTGATTTTGCGCCGTCGCGGGCGGCGTCAAGGATAACCTGGGGATCTTTGCCGGATGGATTAAAATCGGTGTATTGAATCACGAATACATGGGGACCCCCGTCAACAATGAATGTATGTGTTGAGGGATCTGAAGGATCAGCTTCCTCTTTGGGAACAGATGGAACCATCGCTGAGAACCGGCCGGCCTGTGATGTGAATTCCTGAAGAGCGGCAGCAGTGGATGTTACAGAGGATGTGCTGTCAGACGAGCCACAGCCAGCAAGAGAAGCTCCCGCTAAAAGAATCAATACTGAAATCAATGCCGGGACGATAAGTTTCCGGAAATAAGAATGCGCTGACAATTTCCCCCCAATAGTTAGAAAAAAGAGTCCGGCGAATTAAATCAGAAGTAAGGTGTTATTACAATAAATTACAATAATATTGTGAGTGGCCGTAGAGCTTACTCACGGAGTTTATGAACGATCTGGCGCCGCTCTAACCGTATACACATCAATCGATTCAACCGGTCCCGACGACAGCGAATAGGGCAGGTTTCCGTGGAATTGGTCGTAGAAACCCGCTTGGCTGCCAGGGTCTTCAACCCGGAACGGCCAAGCGCCGGGGTAATCGATCCTCTGCTCGAGCTGCATACGGTTCCTGAGCTCATCGGAGATGAAATAAGCGATCAGACCGTGGCTGAGGACGACATGGTCGCCAGGAGCCGGTGAGTTGTCGTCCTTGGTGAGATACCGGCCGCTGTTTTCCTCGAGGTAATAACGCAGGCCGAACTCCCCCGCAAACCAGATCCTTTGATCACCAGACCGCAGCTGTCGCGAATAGCCAGAAGCAAAGCTTCGATAGACGCCGGCTAGCCGGTAGTCTGCAATCGAGACCGCGAAGCCGGCGGCCGCAGTTAATACTATCGCGAGGAGGGCAAAATATTTCCCGGTTTTTCCATCCCCGAGAATCGTCTCCGCATACCTCACGAACATCAGTATCACCGGTGGAAACAGGGGAATGAGATAGCGTGTAGACGCATAGGGCAGGAGCGCGACAACATACAGGAGCACGCCGGCGATCCACAAAATCAGAAAGATATTGTCACGGTCGCCTTGCGATCGAAAATGGCCAACGGCCGCATCCGAGGCGCTGATGGCAAAACGGTAGATAGCAAGAAGCCCCGCACCGCAGAAAATAGCCTGCAGGACGGCAGAAGCCCAGGTGTACTCTCCTGAAGAAATCTTAAGCAGGAAGAAGAGCAAGAGGGCCGCGATCAGGGCGGCGAAAGCCAGATATTCCTTTCTTCCCTTCAGCATTCCCGCCGCCAGAATGAAAGGAAAGACTATGGCGCCGCCGATGGCAGAGATCGTAGCGATAACCTTATTGGCGAGAAAAGCCGGGGCCAGGTTCAGGCCGATGCTGTAGGAAAGTTTGGGAGGGTGACCGGTAGCCGTCCGGTAGTAAATAATAATTGCGGCGAATGCAGCCAGCCCGGCTGCCAGCGGCAACATATATTTAATTCGCAGACGTCCCTGGAGCAGCGCGTAGACAAGCAAGAGCGGTAATAGACTAAATGACTGATATGTAGTCAATACAGCCAGGCTTAGGCAAAGTCCGGCAAGTATCAGCAGGCGGTTGTTTTCGCGGTCGACTCCAAAAACGTAGGCGGCGATCGCGGCCAGCCAGAGCGACAGCGCCGGTATGTCAGTCATAACGCTCTGCGACATCACCATAAATCCCGGTGTCACAACCAGAAGCAGAGCCGCCAGCAGCGGGCTGCCCGTAAATCTCCGGGCGAGGAAGAACATGGAAACGGCCGCCAGAGCCGGAAAGACAATGAAGCCAAGGTGCAATCCCTCTTCGGAAGCGCTGCCGATCACGCGGATCAGGAGCGATATATAGCTGGTGAGCAGCGGCGGATGGGTATCCAGGTAAAGGGAAAAGAAATTGCCCTCATAACCGTGGTCGGGCAGGCCCAGGGCCAGTGGATGGGTAAGCTTCTGCTGAGCCAGGCGCACAAAGAACGTGTCATCCAGGTGGAAGGCCTTGTTGACAAAAGGAAGCGTTATGCACAGGACGGCAAAAAGCAGTACTGCCAGCGCCTGGCCAGTATCCGACCCTGGCAGCTTCTGGAGGAAATCCCGCAGTGGCTTTTTATCGGGCATGGCTGTCCGTCCGGACGCGCGTTTCATGAAACCCAGGTAAACACCACGAACTTTGCCATGAAGAAGCCAAGCAGAGCCACCGAGGAAACCGTAATCAGCATGTCCACCCAGCGGTTCCGCTCCCCCCAGAGCGCCATCAGGATGAAGATCGGGAAGGCCGTCAGCATGAAGCGGGGCATCGAGAATAACGGCACGTAGGTAGAGGGAGTGCTGAGCGGCAGCAGCAGTACCGCGAAAATGTAGGCAACGTAATGCGCAGGCAACCGCCGGATCGCGGCGATACCCAGGCCGATAAGGCCGATCGTGAATATGAAATTCATGATGTTATACGTTGCCCATAGCCGCGGGTCGCGATCGGCTACCGGCCAGTAGATCGAATCGGATGTTGAGAAGAGATCACGCAGACCGTTCCCAGCCTCGACGGCCCCACGCCATAGCCCGCCGAGCGGCCAGGTAAATTCGCGCAGCCAGTTGCCCTGAGCCGAAGTGAAAAGTAGCGGATCGCCAAACCTGAGCCCCAGGTAGAGCATCCAGACACCGAGGCCCAGCGGCACCAGCGCCAGCCCGGCTATATCCCAGCGGATGCGGCGCAGATCCCACGTCACCGGGCGCCAGCTCCAACCGTGGTTCTGCAGATACATGATTGTTAGCGGCGCCAGTAGCAGCAACCCGGGGCTGCGGGTTAGCGTAGCCAGCGCTCCCGCTATTCCCGCGATGACGTATTCATTTCGCCGCGCGGCGAAGAGGCAGCCGATCGTCAGGAGCAAAAACAGCGACTCGCTGTAGATCGTCTGGAAGAAGAAGGCCGTGGGAAAGATTGCCATGTAAAAGACGGCTCGCCGCGCTACCTCTTTTTCAAAGTCCAGCTCGACCAGCAGATAGAGTAGATAGAAGGCGCCCAGGCAGCAGGCCAGTGAGATAAACATGCCCGCCAGCACCCCGTTTCCCAAAAACAGTGGTTTAAAAATGGCGATCAGGAATGGATAAAGCGGAAAGAATGCGGTTGTATTGTCCAACGACGAGTAGCCGTATTCGGCAATACGAAGGTACCAGATCGAATCCCATTTGGCCCAGATATCGAAGAGGTAATGAGGCACGCCGGTAAAGGTATCGGTCAGACGGGCGTCTACATAGGGCGGAAAATCCTGGGAGGCGGCATCGATTTTAGGAAGCGTCAGATAGGCGAGCGGCGCCATCAGGAAAAGAACACCACGGGTGATAATGAATATCAACCCAGCTTCGCGCAGCTGCTCGGGCAGGCGCCTGGGCACTTCTATTCCTCCGCTTTCCTCAGGTAAAGAAAACGGTCGAGGGGCCGGTTGAACTCGCTCCAGGCTTCGTCGCTGGCGGCGCGCTTGCGCTCAAAGACGTTGGCTTTGGCATCGATGTCGTCGGCATGATTGAGGATGAAAGCCTCCGGAGTCTTGGGACGGATGGGAGAGCCGTATTCCTTCTCGCCGTGATGGGAAAGTATCAGGTGCAGCAACTGTAGCATCAGTTCGTCGGGGAAATCTTCCAGGCGGTCGATGGCGTCAGCGACTATCTTCTCGCCAAGGACGATGTGGCCCAGGAGACGGCCAGAGTCAGAGTAGTCGATCGCAGTGGTGTAGTCGAACTCAGTCGTCTTGCCAATGTCATGGAGGATGGCGCCGGTTATCAGGAGGCCGCGGTTTAAATCCGGATACTGGCCGCTGATGGCGTCGGCGACGCGGCTGACGGAAACGGTATGTTCCAGGAGGCCGTGGATGTAATTATGATGGAAGCCCTTGGCGGCGGGCGCCTGGCAGAAAGCGTGATACATTTCGCCCTTGAAGATCTCATCAAGGAGCGCCGTGAGGTCGTCGTTGGTGATACTGGCGCGAATCGCCGCCAGCTCGGCCTCCATCTCGGCCAGGTCGCGCGGGCTTGAGGGCAGCAGGTCCTCGAGGACGAATTCGTCTTCGTCGGCGGCCGCCCGGATACGTTCAACCTTGAATTCGGGAGCGCCCCGAAAGCCGCTGGTCACGACCGCCTGCACCTTGACGACATCGTGAGCGGCGAAGCGCCCGATATCAGAGTCGTTGACATCCCACATCTTGCCGCTGATGACACCGCTGGCGTCAGAGAACCTAAGATCGATGTAGCGGTTGCTGTTGCGGTCCACTTTAACGATCTTGCTCGAGCAGACGTAAAATCCGGTAATCTTCTGGCCGGGCTCCAGTTCCGCAACCGGTGTAGACATGGGTAGCTCCGTAGTTTCGTTGGCGGCCCGCGGCCAGCGCCATAAGCACCGTTGCCGCGATCAACCGTTGCAGGATATTCTATATCATAGAATATGCACCGGACGAATAATGTCTATTGAGTGATATTGAGGATTGTCGCCGGACCGCCGGACTGAATGTGGCGGGGTGGGGATGGGATGGTCCCGCAGTAGTTTCTGTCGAAGATGAAATTGCGGTTCCCATCCCAACAATTAGAAATTTACACGGTGGAGGATTCCCATGAACGCAAAATTTACCTTGCTCGGCACCGGCGGCTGGATCCCGACTGACCGACGCGAGACCACCTGCGCCATTCTCAGCATGCCGGAAGCGCTGTTCATTTTCGATGCCGGCACCGGCCTTTCCCGGCTGCTAGAGGAACGATTCCGCCCGGAGTTGGAGCTGGGCCGCGAGGTGCACATCTTCCTCAGCCATTACCATCTTGACCATATCGCCGGCCTTGTTTACCTGCCGGCCATGTTCAAGAGCCGCAAGCTTTATCTGCACCCGCCGGCGGCGCACATCACCGGCAGCGACCCCGAGGAGACCATCAACGCCATCATCCGAAAACCGTTTAACCCGCAGGCTCTGGACGATCTTCCCCTGGATCTATCGATTGTGCCGGTCTGCGAAGGCCCGCATACGGTGGGCGGGGTTACTGTCCAGATCCGCAAGCAGATTCACGCCGATCCATCCGTGGCTTTCAGGGTAAACGATCTTCTGGTTTTCGCCACGGACACAGCTGATGATGAAGGCACCGCGGCCTTCGCCATGGGCGTGAAAATGCTGGTCCACGAGGCCTGGATTGACGGCGTCGAAGAGGATGACCCGGCCACCGAGCGGATTGCCCGCGAAGCCTACATTGCCCACACTTCTGCCCGGCAGGCGGCCGCCTGTGCCGCCGGGGCCGGTGTGGAGAAACTGGTGCTCTGCCATCTCAATCCTCTGCGCGGAGCCAAATATCACGAACAGATGCTGCTATCGGCGCAAAAGATTTTCCCGGGAACCGTGATTCTCGAGGATGGAGAAACGGTCGAGCTTTAGCTAATCCGGAACCTGATCCGTATCTTCCTCGCCGGACATCTCGCGCCGCCGCCTCCTCATATACCAGAAAACGGCTGCCGCAACAATGATAATCCCCAGGAGGATGCTTCCGGCCCAACCAAGCCACTCATTAATTCTCTGCCAGCTTTCCCCAAAGAAGTAGCCGAGCACCAGGAGCAGGGTCACATTGAGTATCGAGGCGACAAAATTGTAGAGCAGAAAGGTGCCGTAATTCATGCGGCTGATGCCGGCGGCCACCGGAATGAATGACTTGATGCCGGTGGCGAAGCGCCCGACGAAGATGGTCTTGCCGCCGTGTTTATCGAAATATTTCTGCGCCTTTTCCAGGTGGCTGTCCCTGACCCGGAAATAATGGCCGATGCGCCGGACGACCTTGATGCCGCCAAAGCGGCCGATGGCGTAACCGGCGCTGTCGCCGAAAATGGCTCCGAAAGATCCGATAACTGCCAGCAACCAAAGGTTGAGGGTGCCATGTGAAGCCAGCATGCCGGCGACCAGCAGGGTGACATCTCCGGGCATGACCAGGCCCACGAAGGCGGAGTTCTCCAGGAAGGTGACGAGCAGGACTATCCAGTAGCCCCAGAACTCAAGTTTCGGCAGAATGATGTCTACGATGCTTTCCAGGCCCGATAACCTTTCAGAGCAAATTGCTGACGGTTCAGGCTAAGGATATCAGAAGAAAACGGTACGGAGGGCCCTATTCGGAGACAGGCGCGGCTTTCATGTAGGCTTCGTGCAGCTCCTGTTCCTTGGCGAGCTGCTCGGCCATGACCTCACGCAAAAGATCGAAGGCGCGGATCACCTTGTTGTTGGCGATGGTGTAGAAGACGTTGACCCCATGACGTCTCGAGTATACGAGCGCCCTTTGCCTCAAAATCGCCAGGTGCTGAGAAACTGTTGCCTGGGGAAGTTCCAGGGATTTTGCCAGATCGCCGACTGTCTTCTCGCCGTCGCGCAGCTCATTGAGGATCAGCAGCCGCTTGGGATCCGCCAGAGCCTTGCAGATTTGAGCATGCATTTTGTAAATGTTTTCTTTGACTTTCGGATCCACTGCTGCCCCCGGTATATCGTGAAACGTAATAAAATGCGATAAACCAATAAGAATACTCATACATAATAATACAACTTAGTGTTTTCTTCAATTACGTCCTCGGCTCATCCACTTGATCAATTGCTCGTTTCCTCACATTGCGCCGCCCGTTTTTGGGCATTCATAGGCGATCAACTGGGTAATATGAATCAGCTATATCCTAATAATTCATTATTGTAAAAAACATTATCAACTATATGATTATATGCTAATATCTATAGCGCTAGCCGGCGTCATACGGAGGTGATGGAAACCACAGGCGGGGGGGCGGTCATGTACCGCTTATCTAAGGAGGTTGGGGATGAAGGTTTTTGGTAAGATTGGCGTCCGCAGGCTGATTCTGCTGGCGTTCTTTGCTCTGATTGTGATCCTTGCCGTGGCCATGAGCGGCCCTGTTTCATCGGGCGGCGCCTACGGCCTTAATGTTGGTGATCCTTTGCCGCCTCCGGTGGCTGGATTCACGCCGGCGCCGCTTCCCGGGGCGGGCAGTTTCAACTCCATCGTCAATGTCAGTGCCGTCGATGCGCTTCTGGCCAATAATACCAACCACGGCAACGCTGTGGCCCCGAATGTGCATGTCATCGACGTTCGTTCCTCGTTCGAATATCTCGCTGACGTGTGTCCGATGCAGATAGCTCTTGGTCTTCCCATATACACGGTGACCAATGTCGGCCACCCTGTCTGGAACTGGCCTGACGGGACCCATGAGGAAGCTTATTCCGATCCTTACTGGATTGGTTTTCACTGGGACGGCGTTCCGTACTATTCGCTGTGGAACATCCGGATGCAGGAAAATCCGAACTTCGCAAATTATCTGAACGCGCTCGTCGCGGATGGCTCGATCAAGAAAAACGACAAGCTCATATTCCTTTGCCAGACTGGCTATCGCGCATCATGGGCCGGCCAGGAAGCAGCGGGGATGGGCTTCACCGATGTCAACGTTCTCAACGGCGGCATGCTGGCGTGGTCCGATGACTGGTATGCGGATGATGGCCACTACGCCGCGAATCTGCCTAGCGAT
Source organism: Actinomycetes bacterium (assembly GCA_021785935.1). Taxonomy (GTDB): domain Bacteria; phylum Actinomycetota; class Thermoleophilia; order BMS3ABIN01; family BMS3ABIN01; genus JACRMB01. Next base: position 99,208 of record JAJYOG010000003.1, on the reverse strand, counting down.
CCGTCACCGAACGATTGCCCGTCGATTGAGCTTCCGGCCAAGAACTGCGATCCGGATAACGTTCCCGGTCCCGCTGCCCGCACCAAGGCTACCGTTCTGACCGCTCCCTGGAAGTATGACACCAGCCGCCTGGCGCTCGTCGGCGCACCGGTTGCCTGGAACGGCACTGAGCCGCATGTGGGCGTTAAGCCCGAGTGGCTTCCCGGCGACTTCCAGCTAACCCCATCGACTGCTTATGCGTTCTGGGCGAACTTAACCGATTACACAAACGGCGACCTTTCGGTCAAGTTCAAACTGACCAACAACGCGCCGGCGCCACCGGGTCCATTGAACTACCCCGCGTCATGCGGCGGAGCCCCGGCCCCGGCTGGCTCCTGTGAGACTGTAAACCAGGCGGCTCATGGCACTGCATACAATGCCCAGATTGTTGGCGCGATTCCGACTAACGGAGTTGTCGCCACCAATCTGCCGGTGACGATTGGAAATATCGCTGCTGACGCCTCCGGTTACGGAACGGTCAAGTTCTCAGTTCCTTCCGGCCTGGCTTTCTTCAGGACCGATCTGGCCGTGATTGCCACAGACGTTCCGGATCCGACGGCGGCTTATGGAGCTGGTATGGAATGGTATGGAACCTACACATATCCTGGTCCCTGATCGCGTCAACGGGTCCATGGTCACAAGGAGATCTATATGAGTTGTGAAGATAAACGTGATATGTACGAAAAGCCGGCTCTGGTAAAGCACGACAATCTGAAGGAAATCACTTTCGAGTGTTCGGGCTGGCAGTGCAGCGTGGCGGTCCCCGGATGGGATCCAAGCGGGCCGCACTCTTAAGCAGACAGGTTGCCGGCAAGTAGAAGCGGGTGAACCGCCGTCAATACGGCAAATCGCCGCTGACGCGGGCAAACCGCTTATGGTAATAACCACAGGGGCGGGACACGATGAAATCGTGTCCCGCCCCACAACGTTTCGACCTGCAATTTTTCGTTACGGCCTCGCCACTTTTGACGGTGTGTTGAATCCTCCCCGAAGCCCTTCTTGTCCAATAAAAAATGAAGGGTAATAAGTTCGGACTAATCTGATAGAATTCTGCTTCAAGTTATCAGGAGGGCAGGCAAGATGGAAAATTACGACGTAATCATAATTGGCGCCGGACCGGCGGGCCTCACCGCGGGCCTTTACTGCGGCCGTGCGCGGCTGAAAACGCTAATCCTCGAAAAGGCCACCAGCGGCGGCCAGGCAGCCACCACCGACGACATTGAAAACTATCCCGGCTTTCCGGGCGGCGTCGGCGGATTCGAGCTTACGGAAAAGATGAAGGCCCAGGCGGTCGAGTTCGGGGCGGATCTTCGCGAGATTACACCGGTTTCATCCATCGAAGCCGACGGCGACACCCGTATCGTTAAAACCGGTGACGAGGCCTTCGCCGCGAAAACCATCATTATTGCCAGTGGCTCTGAGGCGGGAACCCTGGGCGTTCCGGGTGAAGCCGAGTTCCGCGGCCGCGGTGTATCTTATTGCGCAACGTGCGATGGTGCTTTTTACCGCGATAAGGTTGTAGCTGTCATCGGCGGCGGCAACTCAGCCGTGGAGGAAGCCATGTTCCTGACCAAATTTGCGAGCAAGGTCTACATCGTTCACCGCCGCGACGAACTGCGTGCCGACAAGGTTCTGCAGGAACGGGCCGCCATTAATGACAAAATCGAGATCGTCTGGGAGAGTCATCTGAAAAAGATACTTGGTAATGGCAAGGTCGAAGAGATCGTGGTGGAGAACAAGAATACACATGCTCGCACGGACATTCAGGTCGACGGTGTATTTTTCTACATCGGCACCGTGCCCAACACTGTCTTTTGCGAAGGCGTAATTGAAATGGACGTTCGCGATTACATCATTACGGACGAACGTCTGCAGACGAACGTCCCGGGAGTTTTCGCCGCCGGCGACTGCCGCGCCAACCTGCTCAAGCAGGTCGCGGTGGCCGTGGGAGAGGGGGCGCTGGCGGCCGTAGAGGTGGATAGATACATTGAAGAAATGTGATGCTAAACCCCATCCCTAAGGAGGAAGAGTGAGCGAAAAAGTTTCCGAAGTCTCAGATGCCAGCTTTGAGGAAGACGTGCTCAAGGCCGGCACTCCCGTGCTCGTCGATTTCTGGGCTCCCTGGTGCGGCCCCTGCCGGACGATGGCGCCGATCCTGGATGAGATCGCCGAGGAGCACGATGGCAAGATCCAGGTCAAGAAGCTCAATGTGGATGAAAATCAGGTGACAGCCAGCAAGTATGAGGTGCTGAGTATCCCGACGATGTTCCTGTTCGAAGGCGGCGAAGTGAAAAAGAAACTGATCGGCGCTTTGCCGAAGAAGAAACTGCTCGAGGAAATCGGACCCTGGATCGGCGCCTGATGCCGTTTATCGAAGTAAAATTATATGAAGGCCGCTCGCGCGAACAAAAGGAAGCCCTGGTCGACCGGATCACCGACGCTTTTGTTGAGATAGCTGGCACTCCCAAGTCTCACGTCTGGATCGTCTTCCGGGATGTGCCCAAGGACCAGTGGGCCATGGACGGAAAACTGCAGGGCTAGCTTTAACGAATGGCGCTAGCCGGTTTCCTCCAGAGAGAGGATACTGGGAACCTTTCCCACTTTCACATAGTAAATACGATAGACGGCGCCGTTCCTGAGCACCGCCGCATATTCATCCAAAAGCTTCAATTCGAAGTTGCCGACTTTGAACAGCCAGTAATGGTTGGGTCCGTAACGGCTGTAACTTGATTTTTGCTCGGCCACCGCCGGGCCTGCCGCCATTAAATGCATCCATCACACTGCGGAAAGCCTCATCATGTACCATTTCGTCATCTTCAGCAGAAGTTTTTTTGTTTGCCGCGACGACTCACGATATTCCTTTCCGTGCGTTTGGCATTGCATTGCGGTTGATCGAATCGAGAGCCGTTCCGCTATTTCAGTAGCCCGCCAGCGGCAAGAAGTTCAGCGATCTGGATGGCGTTGGTAGCGGCGCCCTTGCGGAGATTGTCGCTGACGACCCAGAGATTCAGGGAGTTTTCCGCGGAGTCGTCGTCCCGGATCCTGCCCACGAAGACATCGTCGCGGCCCTCAGCGATAAGCGGCATCGGATATTCATCGGCATCGGGATTATCGACCAGGGTCACGCCGGGAGCGGACAGCATCAGGCGCCTGACCTCCTCGACACTGATCGGCCGGGTGGTTTGTATGTTCACTGCTTCGCTGTGGGCGTTATAGACCGGCACGCGCACACACGTAGCTGAAACGCCGATCTTGGGATCGCCGAAGATCTTCCTGGTTTCATTGACCATCTTCACTTCCTCGTTGGTGTAGCCGCTCTCGTGGAAATGCTCAATATGGGGAAGGACGTTGAAGGCTATCTGGTGCGGATACACGTTCACCGCAACTTCGCCGGATTCCAGCACCGACTCGGCCTGGCTAAACAGTTCCTCGATGGCCTTGTTGCCCGTGCCGGAAACCGACTGGAAAGTGGTCACGATGATGCGTTCGATGCCAACGGCATCGTAGATGGGCTTAAGCGCCACAACCATCTGAATGGTTGAGCAGTTGGGATTGGCTATGATGCCCTCGTGCCACTTGATGTCTTCAGGATTGACCTCGGGCACTACCAGCGGCACGTTCGGCTCCTGGCGGAAGGCGCTGGAGTTGTCGATGACGACGGCGCCCGCCGCAACCGCTGCTGGGGCGAACTCCTTGCTACGGGCGCCACCAGCCGAAAACAGAGCGATTTGAATGCCTTCGAAGCTCTCGGGGGTTAGTTCCTCAACCTCGACTTCGACACCGTCGAAGATAACGGTCTGGCCGGCCGAACGCGAAGAAGCTAGCGCCCGGATGTCCTTCACCGGGAAGCTGCGTTCTTCGAGCAGCTTCAGCATAACGCCGCCTACAGCGCCAGTCGCTCCAACTACAGCTACATTGTAGGAACTTGCCATGTCAAATCCATTTCAAAATCAAGGGGGACACAATACTAAATTACGAATCTCACGGGTTAGCTCAGATTAAAAGCTGTATGAAGCGCCCGCACCGCATCCTCGACCCGGTTGCGCTCGATCACGCAGGATACCTTGATCGAAGAGGTGCTGATCATTTCGATATTGATGCTTTCATCGGCCAGCGTCTGGAACATCTTTGCGGCGACGCCGGGATAGCTCTTCATGCCGGCGCCGATGATCGAGACTTTTCCCATCTGTTCGCCGATGATATAAGCCACGCCCAGCTCGTCAGTGATCCTGTCGAGCGCCTGCTGCGCAGCAGGCAGCTCTGCCTGAACCACAGTGAATGAAATATCGGTCGTGCCCTGTTCGCTGACGTTCTGGATGATCATGTCCACATTTACGCCCGCCTCGGCCAGGTCCCCGAAAACAGTCGCGGCCACGCCGGGACGGTCCGGCAATCTCAGCAGGGTGAGTTTTGATTCGTCAGTTTTATGCGCTACCGCGCTAACGACTGCTTTTTCCATGGTCTCATCTTCCTCTCTGACCCAGGTACCGGTCTCGTCGGTGAAACTGCTGCGCACATGCAGCGGCACGTTAAATTTCTGCGCGTATTCCACCGAGCGCAACATCAGCACTTCGGCGCCGGTCGCCGCCATCTCCAGCATCTCCTGGTATGAGATCTTGTCGATCTTGCGCGCCAGCCCGACCACGCGCGGATCGGCGGTATAGACGCCGTCTACGTCGGTATAGATCTCGCATTCCTCAGCTTCGAGCGCGGCGGCAATCGCTACCGCTGTTGTGTCGGAGCCGCCGCGGCCCAGGGTGGTTATATCCTCATCGACCGATACGCCCTGAAAGCCCGCGACTAGCACAATTTTACCACTGTCGAGTTCTTCTCTTAAGCGGCCGGTTTCAACACCGGTGATGCGCGCCTTGGTAAAGACGGTATTGGTCTGGATTCCCGCCTGGCGACCGCTCAATGAGATCGCCTCATGCCCCATAGCATGGATCGCCATCGCCAGCAGCGCCACGCTGATGCGCTCACCATTCGACAGAAGCATGTCGAGCTCGCGCTCGGCCGGTTCGCTGCTGATTTCATGCGCCATCCTCAGAAGCTCGTCGGTCGAATCGCCCATGGCGCTGACCACGGCAACAACCTGGTAACCCTCGTCCTGGGTAGAACAGATGCGCCTGGCAACGTTCTTGATGCGGTCCGTGTCGCCCACCGAGGTGCCGCCGTATTTTTGCACGATTACTGGCATGTATTAACTTCCGTTATTCGTCATTTTACTGATTCTATAACGTGTGGGACAAAACACGAACCTATCAGCAACTGCAGTCAGAAAACGTAAAGAGGTTCTGCGAAAGGAATTTTACACAATCCTGGGCTAAAAGTGTTTCTGGGAAGAAAAGTGTTTATGGGGAGGGAAGGAGAAGGGGACACGATGCAATCGTGTTCCCTTCCGGCACAAAGGGGGGACGCGATCTTCGATCGCGTCCCCCCTGTTACACCACTGGGTTCTGCTTGTGTGTGCGAGTTTTACCTGTGTCGCCCTATGAGTGGGGTCCGGATTCGCTCCATCCCGGAACCGCTACACTGCACTGCCAGGTCGGGCACTCGGAGGTTACATCCCTCAAGTTGTCATGCTTGACCAGCTCAGGCTTGGTATAGGGTTCCCGCGTTTCTTTCTTATGTATATTCTTTTTCACTATATTCTCCTATTCCCTATTCCTGTTTACGATTTCCTATGCCTGTTTAGGGATATGTCCAGAAGTTTCCGCAGGCATCGTAGGCGCTGCCAGTGATCGAAGCGTAGAAGATCGACCCTCCGGTCATGGCTGAGACATCGTAGTCGACCGGTGTGGTTACACTTTCGCCGTTGATGGTAATATCTCCCAATCCGATAGGCCAGCCTGTTAACCCTTGCGTGACGTTGTTGGTAATGGTTGAGTTGCCGGTCAGTATTACGTTGTAAGCGGGACTTGCACCGTTATTGGTGACGGTCAGTTTGAGCGACAGTCTGCCGTTCGCGTAGTCCGTTGGATTAGCCCAGTAAGCATACTCGGTTGAGAGTTTCAGATCAGGCTTGGCGCAGTATGAACCGTTGAGCCATGGCGTGTAAGCTATGCCGTTTGCGATGCTGTTTCCAGTTCCCGCGGGATTTGTGATCGCATTGTACGGCCCAGTGCTGCTGCCCCACCAGTTGTTGGCGGCGGTTATGTTAATGGTCCCGCCAGCTGTACCCTTATCCATGCCCGCCACTGTGTTGCCGCTGATCTCATTCTTGGAGAAGTTGGCCGTGATCGTTTTCTCCGCATATGGCCCGGGATTCCAGGCAGGCATTTCGTCGGCAGTCAGATAGACGCCGGTCTCGAAGCCGGTGATGACGTTGCAGGTGAAATCGACTGCGACATCCGTGTAGCCCCAGCCTATGCTATCGGTAGTGATGTAGGCGCCAACGCTGCCCGTATCGCCTGGTTTACCGGTGGCGGTGTTGTTGGTAAACGACGTGGTCACGGTTGGACCCGAAAAGCTGCCAGCCCAGGCCGAGAGCCCGACGTTACAATTAGTGACTGTATTGTGGTCTACTGTCGGAGCGATGTAGGGCACAAAGGTCCACACACCATAACCGCCGGGCGTACAATTGCTAACGTTGTTGCCCTGGATCAGGTCAGCTGCGCCGCCTGCGTCTCCGGCATTGTCAGTATGAACTCCGCTTTGCGAGTTAGTGACGGTATTGTTCAGGAACTGGATGCCGTTCGAGTGGTTAGCAGAGATGGCATCAGTAGCGTAGGATACTGTATTGTTCGCCATTATGCCGGGGCCATACCATGCGAACATGGCGATGGAGCCGTAAGGATCTCCCTGAACGTTGGTGACGATGTTGCCGTGGAAGTTGAATGATCCTCCGGTTGAATAGATGCCGCGCAGATAGATGTTCTTGACGGTCGTGTTGTAAACGTCCAATCCGTTAAATGTGAGGGTCGTGTTCTTGATGACACCGTTGCGAGCATCGATGTTTGCGCCGGCGATGTCAATTCCGCCCGTCAAGGCGGGGTTGTCTCCATCCAATGTCATATCGTGAATGGTGACGTCGTCTGCCTGGACCAGGATGATATTGCTGGCTGCGCCGCCGCACAAAGAACCGCCGGAGCAGGGGGCTGGCGCTGATATCGCCGGCACGATGGTGGTACTTGAAGCGCCTGCGCCTGCCAGGGTAAGCGATTTGTCGATAACTATATTCTCAGTATAGTTGCCGCTGGCAATGTTGATCGTGTCACCCGCGGATGCCTTGCCGATCGCAGCTTGAATCGTGGCGCAGGCTGTTCCCGACGAAAGGCAATCATTGGCATCGTTTCCTGAATTCGAAACAAACAATGGCCCGGCCGCCTGGGCCACATTGATCATTAATGCAAAAACCAGGCAACCGAGAATAATCGCCATAAGGGCGGTTATTCTGATATATCCCCGATATTTATTTGTATGTGTTTTCAAAACCCTTCCCCCGACCCTTTCCCTAGGTTATTTTTCATTTCCAAAAAATATTTCACCCCCACCCATATGCCCGCTCTCACCCCTCCTTTCAAAAAAATAGATTCTTTGTGATATTCAGGTAATTGAATATCAGTAGCAATACTTAAAGTATTATGCTCAGTAATTGACCTACTGATCATAATTAGTAGTATTATCCATCAGGATCTCATGTCTGTCATGATGCTTTTTTACGACTTATCTAGTTATTAATAATCAAATAATTGATATTGACCTGCGGGGAGTGAAGATTGACTGTGGGGCATAAATATAACTTGATAAGTAGGGTTTTATTTGAGGGGCGGGCTTGAAAAAACCCTCCTGGGGATTATGCAAATCAAAGATTTAGATACCAGTTCATTTTACTCAGTAAAGACAATAGCTATGTTCTTAGCGCGGCATATTGCTATCCCGATTTACCTTGCTAAATATATGTACGTAGAATAACTGCCGGTTTGTTTGAAATGCGAAGAATGACGTTTCGCTGAAATTATAGGGCGGCCCCAGAGGCCGCTTTTTTGTTCATCAATCTGCGGAAGATTTATAAGGCCTGCAATTAGAGCTATGTATCCTCGATTCATACCCGCTTCGATGGCACTTGAATCAGGTATTAAAACAGTGCTAAAATAAGAACGTAATTATGACCATAAAACTAAAGGTGGCATAATGAAATCCGTTCTTGCAAGTTGCTCGGCCAGTATTTCGGAATTGAAAAAAAATCCGAGCGCCCTGATCGAGAAATCAGAAGGCGAGCCTGTCGCGATTCTCAATCACAACACTCCAACCGCCTACCTGATTCCTGCTGACACGTACGAAATGATAATGGAAAGGCTTGAAGACTATCAGCTCGGCCAGATCGTCAGCGAGCGGCAGCATGAAAAGATAGAGGCCGTCGAAGTCGACATCTATGAGCTCTAGCTACCGGCTCCAGTTCCTTCCCACTGCGCTCAGGGAATGGAAGAAGCTGGACCGCCCAGTCCAGCTGCAATTCAAGAAGAAACTGGCGGAGCGCCTTGAAAACCCGCATGTTCCAGCCAGTCAGCTTTACGGATTCCCAAATCATTACAAGATCAAGTTGCGCGCTTCTGGTTACCGGCTCGTGTATGAGGTCCAGGACAAGAAAATCTGTGTGCTTGTGATTGCTGTCGGCAAGCGGGAAAAGCTCGCTGTTTACAAAAAGGCAAGGATCAGGCAGAAAGGCAGAGAAACGCGCTACGGTCATAAATAACATTGCAATTACCGGAATAGTATTCCATAATTGGAATGATGATTAAGCGTCGAATTCTTCCAATATTGAAACAGCGGCTGCGGGAAACCCCTGCCGTGGTGCTGCTTGGTCCGCGGCAGGTTGGAAAAACAACGCTGGCGTTGTCTCTGGAAAAGAAAGACCGTGCAATTTATCTGGACCTGGAATCCGAGCAGGACCTTGCAAAGCTCTCAGAGCCTGAACTGTATCTGGCCGGCCATCTTGAGCAGTTGGTCATCCTGGACGAAATCCACCGCACCCCGGGCCTGTTCCCTGTGCTGCGCGGTCTGATCGACCGCGCACGACGTAAAGGAAAGCGCGATGGCCTTTACCTGCTACTGGGTTCTGCTTCTTTGGATCTGCTCAAGCAGTCGGGAGAGACACTCGCGGGGCGGGTCAGCTATCTGGAGCTATCTCCATTCGATGTACTGGAAACAAGTACGAATGAAAAAAAGGCTTCGGTAGATTCGAAGGACCGCCTATGGCTCCTTGGCGGTTTCCCCGAGAGTTATCTCGCCTCCGATGATGCGGTAAGCTTCCGCTGGCGTCAGGATTTTATCCGAACTTATCTGGAACGGGATATTCCTCAGTTCGGCCCCCGCATAGCAGCGGAGACCCTGCGCCGATTCTGGACCATGCTTGCTCACGGTCAGGGCGGGCTCCTCAACATCGCCCAACTGGCACGCAGCCTTGGGGTAGACGCCAAGACCGCTGCCTCCTATATCGATTTGCTCGTCGATCTGCTGCTTGTCCGCAGGCTGCCTCCCTGGCGCACCAATGTTGGCAAACGGCTGGTGAAATCCCCCAAGGTTTATGTTCGTGACAGCGGCCTTGTTCATAGCTTGCTGGGAATCAGCGACAGGGAGGCATTGCTTTCGCATCCGGTAGCGGGCGCAAGCTGGGAAGGTTTTGTCGTTGAAAATCTGCTGGCTGTTTCACCTGACGGCGTGGATGGATATTTTTACCGGTCCAGCGGTGGTGCGGAGATCGACCTGGTGCTGAACTTCCCCGAGGGACGGTTGTGGGCTATCGAGATCAAACGAAGCCTGGCTCCGCAGGTGGAGCGCGGGTTTCACTCGGCATGCAAGGACCTGGACCCCGCCCGCAGGTTTGTTGTTTATCCGGGGGACGAAACATATCCCCTGGGCGATGATATCCAGGCAATCTCACTGCCATCGCTAGCCCACCAGCTGAGTAAAATCAAATCCTAATCAAAATGAGTAAACCCCCGGCTCTGCCGGGGGGCTCCCAAGGTTTGACGGATACGACCCTCTTCACAAACCATATCAAGACCAGAAATTTCACTATCGATTTAAACTTATGGACAAACATGGGCAGAGCAGCGAGGAAAGTTCATGGTTTTACTATCCGGATTTACCGTGCTAATAAAGCAGGTGTCCCTCTGTCGCCTGGTGCTTTACGCAGACCTCTTCCGCTCCTTTTCGACCAGTCGATCCGATACGTATTTGTGCAAGAGGCTTGAAATGAGCGTCTGATAAGGGATCCCCTCTTCAAGGGCACGTTTCTGGATCGCCATCAGGTCCTTGCTCGAGAGCCGGATATTGATCCTCCGGTCTTTCCGGAATGTTGCATCCGCATATTCCCGGTATCGCTTCTTCTCGGCAGAAAGCCTTTTTACCGGTCTCCATTCCTCACGTTCCACAGATTCGAGAATCTCTTCTTCCTCAGTTTTTTTTATAGCCATTATTCTCCTTTGAGATATTTTCTGGTCGCCTTTCGGCTAGGAATGATGGTTTTTAGAAAGATTTCGTCTTCCGTTTCCACAAAGGGCACCAGATATGCATATCCTTCCACGTCGATGACGAATATTCTTTGACCTGCATATCTGGTTTGATTGGGATGGTCCAGAATATCCAGGATGCCGCCTTCCCTGATATGAAATACAATCTCTTCAAACGAGATGCCACGCTCTTCGATGAGTTTCTCATTCTTCCCGTTATCCCAGGTAAAATATTTCATGAGTTACGATTATAGTACATTGTGTGCTTAATGCAATCATTATTTATTTTTCGCTTGAATGACTCGGGCGGCCCGCAAGGGCCGCCCGATCAATATCGATATACCATCAAACGTATCTGCTGATATCAAATAGGAAACATAGGAAACGTACGTCCCTACAAGCACTCTTCTTTCTTTAAGAGCTCTTCCTACTTGCGGTCGATGTGCGCCTGGATGTCCTCGTGCAGGGCTTCGTTGCCCGGCTTGAACAGGTGGGCGAAACGCCCCTGCTTCTTCATCCAGTCGGCGACCGGTGTTTTCTTGTCGCCTTTGGGCTTGCAGTTGATCTTGTACTTGCCGTTCTCGACCTCGTAGAGCGGCCAGTAACACGATTGCACCGCTTCCTTGGCCGGCGGCGATGGTCTGGTTGCCGGGCGCCCTCCAGCTGCGCGGGCAGGGCGAGATCGGCCTCCTGACGTGCTATCTCCTGTAGCCTTGCCCGCCAGCCGCGCGGGCAGGGCGAGATCACGTTGAGGAACGCCGCCCCGGACTCGTGAACGCATTCTCCGCCTTGTTCATCAGATCCTTGAAGTAGCACCTCAGCGAAGCTAGAAGTCTTGCAAAATCGAGTATTTATCGATTAAGAGGGGCCGTATTCAGGAACATAGGAAACGTAAGTCCCCTGCAGGCACGTTTCCTGTCCACTTAAGCCTGAATGAAAAAACTCTTGATGGTATAATTTCGTCCAGGGTCTAATCCTGTTGCGAGGAGCGATCATGAAGAGGCATCAGATTGAAATACCGGAAGTCGAGTTGCATACTTTTTGCAGGCGTCACCACATAAAGAAATTGGCTTTCTTTGGCTCTTTCATCAGAGATGACTTCAATCCCGCGAGCGATATCGATATCCTGGTTGAATTTGAAGCAGGGTATGTCCCAGGACTGGCTTTTTTTTCCATGCAGGATGAGCTTTCGAAAATAATTGGCCATAGAGTGGATCTAAATACATCACAATTTCTGAGCCACTATTTCCGAGATAAGGTAATTGAAAAAGCAGAGGTGCTTTATGACGCTGCATGACGACGATGTTCGCATGCAGCATATGCTCGATTATTCCAATGAAACTCTTGAGCTCGTCGATGGTAGGAATCGTAATGATCTGGATACTGACAGAGTCCTGGAATTGGCATTGGTCCGTCTGATTGAGATCATAGGTGAAGCCGCCAGCAGAGTTACTGAAAAAGGGCGAAAAAGTAAGCCGGATATCCCGTGGACTCAGATCGTGAGCCTTCGTAACAAGCTGATCCACGGATACGATTCAGTTGACCTGGATATCCTGTGGGAAATAGTAAAGAGTGATCTCCCCGATCTCGTTTCGAAATTGGAGTCATGAACCCAGCTTTACGATGATCCAGCATTTATATAGGCTGGTATCAGGTTTCTATTATTATAGCTTCTCCTTTCTCCTCTTTTTTCTGAACTCAACATACTCAATCCGACTGATTAACCGTATTCTTTATTTGAATATCGATGAAACAGGCGGATTTCGGGTCGCTCCAGCCTTTTGCTTCAGTACAATCCCTGCAACGTGGCGGGGAGGAAGCCCATTAAAGTCAAGCGATGAACCATCAGTTGAGATTTAAGAACGTTGTCTGATCAACACGAAAAGGCAAGTTGACATTCATTGGCGAGGGTATTTTTTGCTTTTTACAAATTGACAAGATATTCGTATGGAGAGGCTTTTCAATGAGAAGATTTTTGTTCTTGTCTGGTCGAATTTCACTTATTATCTTTATCTCTCTTTTTATAGGCTCATGCGGAAGCAACGAAGATTCTACCTCAGTTGATACATCACGAACGAGCCAAAATTCCTACACAGCGAATAAAACAAATACTCAAAATGCATCCAGCACTTCTACAAACAACGATTCCGTTCTTAGAAGATTCCGGATGCATGAAGCAAAAGGCGGCCCCAAAAGGGGCCGCCCGATAGTTCTGCACTAATATGAGTCAGGCTCAAGAATGAGTCAGGCTCAAGAGTCAGGAAACACAGGAAACGTAGGTCCCCTGTTTTTATCTAGAATCCAGCATCCAGCCTCCGCTTTACAGGCATTCCTCTTTCTTTAGGAGCTCCTCCCACTTCCGGTCCACATACGCCTGGATATCTTCCAGCAACGCTTTGTTGCCCGGCTTGAACAGGTGGGCGAAGCGTCCCTGCTTCTTCATCCAGTCGGCGACCGGCGTTTTCTTGTCGCCCTTGGGCTTGTAGTTGATCTTGTACTTGCCGTTCTCGACCTCGTAAAGCGGCCAGTAGCACGACTGCACCGCTTCCTTGGCCAGGGCGATGGTCTGGTCGCCGGGAGTCCGCCAGCCGCGGGGGCACGGCGAGATCACGTTGAGGAAGGCCGGCCCGGGCGTGGTGAACGCCTTCTCGGCCTTGTTCATCAGGTCCTTGAAGTTGTGCGGTGAAGCCGTGGCGGCGTAGGGAATGTCGTGCGCCGCCAATATCGCCGTCAGGTCCTTACGGTTTTGCTGCTTGCCGGCCGCTTCCTTGCCCACGGGGCTGGTTGTTGTCCAGGCGCCGCAGGGAGTAGCGCTCGAGCGCTGGAAGCCGGTATTCATATAGGCTCCGTTGTCGTAGCAGACATAAACGAAGTTATGGCCGCGCTCGACCGCGCCCGAGAGCGACTGCAGGCCGATGTCGTAGGTGCCGCCGTCACCGCCAAAGGCCACGAAGTACATGTCTTCCTTGACCTTGCCCTGCTTTTTCAGGGCCCGGTAGGCGGTCTCGACGCCGCTGATCGTGGCGCTGGCGTTCTCGAACGCCGAATGGATCATGGAATCACGCCACGCGGTATACGGATAAATTGTCGTCGATACCTCGAGACAGCCAGTGGCCACGCTGACCACGGCCGGTCCCGGGCAGACGCTCATTACCTGCCGCACGTTGATAGGAGCGCCGCAGCCGGCGCAGAGCCTGTGTCCTCCGGTGAGTCTTTCTGGTTTATTCGCTATTTCCTTGGGCTTGGCCAACTGGAATCACCCCTCTCTCACGTTGAGATAATGTCTTGTCTGTGATACCTGCTCTCCCGCGGCCGCCTGTTCGAGCGTCTCCACGGCTCCCCGGATGTCATCCGGGAAGATGTCCCGGCCGCCGAGGCCGTAGATGAAATTGAACATCTTCGGCCGCGTATCGCCGCCGAACATGGCGGCGCTGATCTCGGTGAACAGCGGTCCGCCCTGGGCGCCGTAAGAATCTGAGCGGTCCATGACGCCGATTACCTTGGCTCCCGAGAGCGCCGCCCGGATCTGCTCGTAGGGGAAGGGGCGGAAGGTGCGCACCTTGAGCATGCCGACCTTCTTGCCTTCGGCGCGGAGCGTGTCGACCATGGTCTTGACGTTGCCCGCCGCCGAGCCGATGGCGACCAGCACGATTTCAGCGTCTTCGATCTGATGGGTTTTGAAATGTGAATAGGCCCGGCCGCTCAGCTTGCCATACTCGGCGCCGACTTCCTCGATAACCTTCATGGCGTTTTCCATGGCCCGGTTTTGCGCCACCTTGTGCTCGAAATACCAGCCGCCGAGGCTGTCAAAGGCGCCGATGGTGACCGGATTCTCGACGTTCAGCAGCGGGTTGAGCGCTGTATAGTCACCAACGAACTTCTTGACCTCGGCGTCCGGGAGTGTTTCCACGGGACCGATGGCGCCGCTGATGATAAATCCGTCGATCATGGTCATCACCGGCAACCGCACGTCCATGTGCTCGGCGATGCGGAAAGCCTGGATGGCGTTATCGTAGCCTTCCTGGCCGTCCTCGCCGTAGAGCTGGATCCAGCCGCAGTCGCGGCCGCCCATGGAATCTGAATGGTCGCAATGAATATTGATGGGACCGGACAGCGCTCGCGTAATCACGGGCATCGTCAGCGGCAGCCGTAGCGAGGCGGCGATGAAAAGCATTTCCCACATGAGCGCGAAGCCCTGCGATGAAGTCGCGGTAATGGTGCGGGCGCCGGCCGCGCAGGACCCTATGGCCGCGCTCATGGCGCTGTGCTCGCTCTCCACGGGAATATACTCTGTCTTGACGGCGCCGTCAGCTACGAACTGGGCGTAGTTCTGGGCGATCTCGGTCTGTGGTGTGATCGGGTAGGCGGCCATGACGTCGGGCTCGACCTGCTTTAAGGCGAGCGCAATAGCTCCGTTCCCGGTGATTGCTTTGCGGGCCATTATTTCTCCTCCAGTTTGCATGCCTTGATCTCGTTTATCATCTCGATGGCGTCACGGGGACAGACGGCCGCGCAAATTCCGCAGCCCTTACAGTGATCGAGGTCGATATCCACCAGCTTGTCGTTTTCCACCCTGATGGAGGAATCCGGACAGGCGAAGTAACAGATCATGCAGTCGTTGCACTTTTCCCGGTCGCGGATCGGGCGCTCCGAGCGCCAGCCGCCGGTTTCATAGTCATCCGCGTTGCCGGACTCAGGGATGGTGGCTCCGAGTTCATGCCTGCCGGGACCCCATTTCTGGATATCGCTGACATCCCACTTCTTATTCTTGGGCTGAGTCTTGCTCATTCGTCTGACACCTCCTCGTAACCGCGCCTGACTGCTTCGAGGTTGGCGTTCACCACATTTTCGTTGAATTTCTTGGAAAGCGATGTCTGCACTTCTTCCAGGATTCCTTCCAGGGAGAAGAGTCCACTGACCTTGGCCAGCGCCCCGATAAGCGGCGTGTTGGGAATCGCCCGCTTGATTGTCTCCAGGGCAATCTTTGTGGCCGGGACCGTGTAGACGTTTCTACCGGCCATCTCCGGCCGCCCGGCCAGTTCGGAGCAGGCTCCTTCGGAATTGACGATGACGACGGCGCCGTCGCTGGTGCCGGCGGTGACGTCGACCACGTCCAGCAGCGTCGGGTCGAGCACCAGTACATAATCAGGATGTTCGATGGCGCTATAGATCTGAATGGGCTCGTCGGAGAGGCGCGTGAAAGCCACAATCGGCGCCCCCGAACGCTCCGGGCCATACTCGGGGAAGGCCTGGAAATATTTGTCCTGACTCAAGGCCACCTCGGCCACCATCTTGGCCGCGGTAACAGCCCCCTGGCCGCCCCGGGCGTGCCAGCGAATCTCGGTTACCTGCTGCATTTTAACCTCCTCGAGGGGTCAAAAAGCCCGGCCGTAAAGCCGGGACGGTTATGCGGATAAGCGGGCGGTTTTTACCGGCACTGGCGTGCCCCGCCGCTCAACCGCACTATTCTAGCAGGGATTTGCGGGGATTTGTAGCATGAGAGCTTTAGCCCCGGATCTCCATCTCGCGGGCACAGCAGAATATAATCCCGACCAAGATTATCCGGTTATTTACACAACAGCTGAAAGCTGGTATATTATCAGGGCGTCAGGTCGTTCTGATTGACGTGCTTGATAACGATTTTCAATTCCCAGGAGCCGGTTTTGCATCCGCTCTACATAGAAGTCGCTGGCTTTTCCCCAGCCATACATTGCGAAGACAGCGGTTTATTCTCCTATCTGGATAGGGAACTTTCCGTTTTCAAAGGCGGACACGGTGAGGACCTGCGGCTACGGGTCGAGCTGGTCCGAGATGCATACCTTCCCGATGACATTCCCGATGGTTACAAACTCGTTTCTCCCACTCCAGGCCTCCGGGTACTTCTCCTCCCGGAAATCCATAACGGCGAAATGCTTCTGAAAGCCAGAGCCTGTCAGGACAAGGCCTGTACGATGGACGATTGCGACTTTCTTTACCCAATGCTTTTGAATGCGATTCTATCGTTCTATCTGCAGCATCTGAAGGTCCAGGGCCGGGCCCACATCTGTCTGATCCATGCCTGCGGCGCGGTCAGGGACGGCCGGGCCATTCTCTTTACGGGGAGAAGCGGCGCCGGAAAATCGACCGCGGCGCGGCTGCTGGAGGAAAACGGCTCGTTTAAACTGCTGGGCGATGACATGGTAATTATCTCCCGCAGCCGGGAAGGCTGGTCGGTGCATGCCTCGCCGCTGGGCGGAGATATGCCCAGGATCGAACTTTCAAATATCAGCGCTCCCCTGGAGGCTCTTTACATCCTTAATAGGGAAAATGAGCCAGGCTGGGAAAGGCTGGATGTGGCTTCAGCCCTGGCGTCACTATTGAGTTCGGTCGTGCCCGCACACGAGATCAGGCACACGGCGATACAGACGATCGAAGAGTACGATCATGAAAGTTTGAGCATATTAATGCAGGAGGCCTCGATGCTGGCATCGGAAGTGCCATGTTTCACATTGTCGTACTTGCTCGAAGAACCACCCTGGGAAGAGATTTTCCAGGCCGTCAAAGACAGGGGGAGCGCATGAACGAGCTGGGCCCGGATACAAAAGTTAAGCAATCCGGAGATGTAATTACGAGGGAGATCAGCGGCCAGCTGGTTATCCTGACACCGGCCGAGGGAACCATCCACGAACTGGACGAGCTGGGCAGCTTCATCTGGTCGCTCTGCGCCGAGCCGGCCAGTCTTGAAACAATTACCGCCAGTATCGTGGCCGAATATGATGTGGAATCTGAGGTCGCGGCAAAGGACCTCGCAGAATTTCTTGCTAAATTATTAGATGCCGGGGCAGTGACAAAGCAGTAGGTGCCGATCTTGTCGGTAGAAAAAAAATCACTGATCGACTCGCTGAAGGAGCGTAAGCGGAAAGGGGAGCTTATTCCGCTAACCGCCACCTTCGAGCTGACTCATGCCTGCAACCTGCGTTGCTGCCATTGTTATCTGGAAAATTGCCAGGCAGGCGGCGACGAGCTAACAACTGACCAATGGCGATCATGTATTGATCAGGCTGTTGATCTTGGCGCATATTTTGCGGCTTTCACCGGCGGAGAAATTTTTATGCGCTCCGATTTCCTGGAAATAGCCCGGCATGCGCTCAAGCGCGGAGTCTTTTTTGGGCTACAGACAAACGCGACCAGGATCGATGAGCCTATGGCGGATGCAATCCGGGATCTTCATCCCACTATCGTTGAGACCAGCCTTTACGGAGCCAGCGCCCAATCGCATGATGGCATCACCAAAGTTTCAGGATCATTTGCAAAAACAATTGCTGCTATCGAAATGCTGCGCAAGCGTGAAATCAAGGTGGGCATCAAGACGACGGTGATGTCAGCCAACAGGGATCAGGTGCGTCAGATCAGAAAGATTGCTGAAGATCTTGGCGCCGCTTATTCCGCTGATCCGATTGTCATGCCGGGCACTTTTGGATCCCGGGAAAGCATTTCCTACCGGATGAATGACGTCGAATACCGCGATTACATGATTTCAGAGGGGTGGGGAAACGTTCCCGGCAAGGAGGTCGAAGATCTGGTCAGGGATAAGGATCGTCCGGATCGAAGGGTGCTCTGCACCTCAGCGAAAAAACGCTTCGCCATATCGCCCCGGGGGGACGTTATTCCCTGTGTGATCTGGCGGCACAGCTGCGGCAATCTGCTACAGCAGGATCTTGAAGCGATCTGGCACGGCGAGGAAATGTCACGGCTCAGGCAGATGAAATTTGAAGATTTAAAGCAATGTATGACCTGCGATACATATGGGAGCTGCCTCCGATGTGCCGGACTCGCCGAAATGGAAACGGGCGATTACCTTGGTTGTCCCTCGGAAAGTCGCCGCATGAGCTGTATATTGGGAGAAATCAGGCGTGAGTATGGGGAAAACGAGAATTCCTATGAAAATGGTCAACCTTGACAAAGTGATTTACATGGCGTACATTGATTTCCAATATGTAAATATCGCAAGGTATGCTTTATCGCAATGTATACTTTAAACACGTAGAATAAGTGGGGGGAAGGAGGGATCTTATGAAGAAAGAATACATGGCGCCGGCCTTGAGGACTGTTAAGATCAATGAGCCGCTTGCGTATGCATGCACAATTTATAACGCAGCTTGCTCGCCGCCAGAAGGTTGTAACGGCACGTGGTCAGGCTGTAATTTAGCTACCAATCTACACTTCAATTGCTGACCGAGTGCTAAATATTAGGAAATTTTACGGAAGGCCCGTGCTGCAATGATGCAGAGCGGGCCTTTCTTTGTTTAAAAGGGAAAATAACACTTGACAATTGTTTCAATCTGGAGGAAACTTATTTATTATCATAGTTTGACTATTTAGTAGATATCATCTTGTGAAGTTAAGAGGGATACAGGGGAGGGAGGGGTGATTTTTATGAAAAAGGGTTACCGGGCACCAGCTTTGATGACTGTCAGGATCAACGAGCCACTTGCTTACGCGTGCACAGTCTATAATGCAGCCTGTGCGCCGCCAGAAGGTTGTAACGGCACGTGGTCAGGCTGTAATTTAGCTACCGATCTACACTTCAATTGCTGACCGAGTGCTAAATCAAAAAGTTTCATGAAAGGCCCGTGCTGCGATGATGCAGAGCGGGCCTTTCTTTTTTTGGCAACATCCCTATAGTCGGGAGAACGCATCAGGATGCACAACGATCCAACCGAAGAAAGCGATTTTCCCTTAACCCCGGAGCAGGCCGATGATTTGTGGCGGGAAGGGCTTGAACGAGGTAGCCGCATCAGCTTCCGGGTGGCCTCAGGCAGCATGTACCCGACTCTCGCCGAAGGGGATCGTGTCGTCGTCGAGTGTTTCCCCGAATCCGAAAGCCCCAAGGTGGGTGATATCGTTTTGCTCCGAATTGACGGGCTTTGGGTCGTACACCGGCTCGTGGGCAAGAAACGTAGCGGCGGTCAGCTCTTCTACCGCCAGAAAGGGGATGCTGAGTATCGCTCGACCTTATCGCCGGCTTCCACTGTCGCCGGGCGTATCGTCACGCTGAAAAATGGCACGGGCAGCATCAGCCTCCAAACTCCATGGCAGCGGATTATTCGCAGAGCGGTCGGACTGATTCTATGCGCCATGGACTCGATCTCGCGCAGTGGCATTGGCGCCGGCGGCGGCGAAAGCGGGAAGACAGAACGGGTTTCCTGGTGGCGCACTAAGGCTGCCGCTGGTTTCGGTAAGTCAAGAGTTGTACTGATCAGAACAGGCAGCCGTCTGATGAGGCTTGGTTCGCTTTAGCGGGGCGGCAGGTTTCTAGGCCGGAGGCGGTCCGGGAATGAAGTATTGGTTGCCACAGGTGTCCATGCTTCTGGCGTAGTTGGTGGTCCTGAAAGTGGCTCCATCGTCCTGCTGGATCTGGTATTTAAGGACGAATGACTGGAAACTCCCGGGGCCGATGATGGTACTGACAAGTGCGGGGGTTGGCGTCAGCAGATCAGCGCCATTGCTGGCATAAGACCTTAGCATCTCGACGTTGTAGGCAACGGCGTCAGCGTTGTTGCCGATCCTGTATCGCACCGAAAGGATGCGGGCGTGATATTCCTCCAGCGTGTTCCAGAAAGCGTATTGCATTCTCAGGCTCAGTTGCGGCTGCGAGGTTGAGGTATAAAACTGCCAGGTAGCGGTAGCCTGGTTCGGAGAAGCAGCCTGATCGGAGACCGTGAGGAAGGCGGTATGCAGTCCATCGGACATTGTGCCGGGCTGGTATGAAATCGATGAATCGGTCAGATAAGTGTTGGGATCGTTGGTCTTATCCTCGTTATCCACCATCAGTGTAATCGAACCCTGATCGATCCCGGCGCGGTTGTCGGTGAAATTGGCTGAAATCAGGGGTGAGGTGCAACCGGTGTGTTCACCATCAGCCGGGCTGAGGTTGCTGATCGCGGGCCGGGTAACATCGGGCACGGTTTCCTTCCAGATGCTGTTAATGACGTTTTGCGATGGATCCGGGCCTTGTTCCCAAACTACTGTCTCGTTATCTACCGCGGGATAGCCCTGAACGGGAGTGCCGCCGGCAACCATCGCATCCGGGGCTTCTGAGGTCAGGTACTTCATGTAGATATCAAAGTTGCTGTTAGGATTGGGGTCATTGCGGTGGTCCATCCAGACGACAAGGTCGCCGCTGATTCGGGGAGTGTTTATGCCGACTGCGGAGTTGGTCACCAGATGGTAGGTTCCATCGGCGTCGCCGTTCAGGTCCATCCAGCGGATATCTTCCTGGCTACCGTGCCAGCTTCTCCAGATTACGCGGCTGCCGCTGATGTCCGGCGCGTAATTATTGCCGGTATCGCCCAAGGTCAGCTGCCGCTCGCCGCCGGTAATGTCTTTTTCAAAAATGTCCCATCTGCCGTTGCGGTAATCCTGCCAGACGACCTTGGTGCCGCTAATGCGCGGCTGCCACTGGGAGCCCGCGGCTGTGCACACGGAAACAGGCTGATTAGGTTCGGTGAGGTCAACCACATAAATATTGTTGTTAACATCAGTGTCAACCGGGCCGCTAGAGACGGTGTTATTGACATAAGCTACCTTGTTGCCACTGACAGCAGGAAGAAACTGGAAGCCCGGACCGGATACCAGCGCTTCAGGTAATACCTTGAGGGGGTCCTTCATATAAAGATCCGATTGGCCGTTGCGGTCATCCTGCCAAACAATGAAGGCGCCGTTGGTTACCGGCATGTTCTCATACGATGGATTGCTGTCGAGAACCTGGGGATCGCATGACGACAGAAAACAGGAGACAACATCGTAGTGACCGCCAACGAGCCTTTTCCAGACGACCATGTTGCCGTGAACGTCGGGGCGGCCTTCTCGTGAGGAGGTGGATATTTGCACGGGAGTAGCAGTTGCTGCGCTTGCATACACGAGCAGCAATACAATAAAGAAACAAACAATAAATGATAGCTTTTGCAGTCTGCTCTTCATCTATCCCCTACCCATTTCCCCAGTACCAGTCTTGTCCGATCTTATCGTGGCCGATCGTTTGCAGACTGGTACTATTTTCTTTCCCCAAAATGAAAGCTCATTGTACCTCGAAGTGGCCATAGAGTAAACCCTTTGACTAACTGTATTCCCCTGCAAGGCGAAGCGCCGCCGCCCGTATTTTTTCCCGAAGGTCCGCCGGGGCGATCACAACCGCCTCACCGCAATAGCGCAGGGTTTCGTCGATGATCCAGTCCTCACTGAACCACTGGATCCCACCGAGCGCCGAGCCTTCCTCTAGGATCAGTGTTCCCGGCTGCATTTCGTGGACCCAGCGGGCTACCGCGGGGCTGAAAAGAACCTGCGCCAGCCCCGGCGTACTCCCGCCCGACAACAGGTTCGGGTCATTGCGATAGACATTGAGATCGATGTCCCGGGGCTCAAAAGCTTCGTCAAGAAATCGGGCGCTTTTAACCATGTCAAAACGGAAGGTGCGGACGCCGTCCCTGGCCCGGCACCAGGCTACCAGATACCATTGGCCACGGGCGCCGCTGACGAGATATGGCTCGATAATGCGCTTCTCGATATCGCCGCCGGAACGTGCAAGATATTCGATCTCGACCAGACGGTGCTCGGCCAGGCCCCGGTTCAGGGCCCGGCAGATGTCATGGTCTTCCTTGTCTGATTCCCCAATGGGGATGGCATCCACGTGATCGAGCCCGCCCGCAGCCGCTATTATCTTTTCCCTGGCTGTCTCCAGGGACTGGTTCTGGCCGGCGAGTATCTGGCCTCCCACCAGGTCGATGGCCAACAACATCGCCCTGGCCTCGCGGGGCGTGAGCCGCAGGGGTTTTTTCAGAAGTTCCCCGTGCGGGAAGCCCTCTACCCGCAGGGAGTCGCCGTCTATGACTCCATTCACCAGATAGCCTCCGCTCTCAGCGCTCACCAGATAAAGCATCGCCATCGCCTGTTCCAGCTCATTGCGGCCCAGTCCCAGATCCCGGCAGACTTCGTCGACTGTGAGGGTAACGAATTCTTCGCCATCGAGCCTGGCTTCCAGGTAGGTTACGGTCTTGGCGAGCTGTGAAAAGCGCTCGGGCTCGACCTGCGGCTGGCCGGCGGCTTCCTGCTCGGACAAGGACTGGCCCTGGGGCTGGGGATCGAGTGCCGGCGCCGGTTCCGGGGCATCTCCTTCATGCAATGCGGCGATCTTCTCGAGCGTCGCCGCAAGCTGCTGCTTAAGCTCCGGGGGGCCAGCCAGCCGCGTATCGTTGCTTCGCGCTAGCACCAAAGCGCATATCCGGTTGCCGTTGGAGTAGCTGGTGCGATAAGTCGCGGAGCCATCGCTGTGCATCTCTATTTCGCCGCTGCGCGCCAGATTGTTCTGAGCCCACCAGCCGTACCGGGGGGAGAACCGTAGTTCGGCCGCGCCGCGTTCGGTTCCCAGCTGCCAGGGTTCGAGGTCAAGGTAGTCATGCAGGTGAAAATCCCCGGGCGCTTCGAAATGATGCTCTCTTTTGTCGAGATAGGTGATGCGGCCGCGGATGCGCCTCAACTTGAACATGCGGATATCCTCACGCTCATGCGAGTAGCCGACCAGGTACCAGTCGCCGTGGGTATAGATCATCCGGTAGGGATCGACCAGCCGTTCCTCGACCCTGTCGCTTCCAAAACTGTGGTAGGTAAACCGGATTGTCTTGCGGTCCTCGATCGCCCG
Organism: Actinomycetes bacterium; assembly: GCA_021785935.1. Taxonomy (GTDB): domain Bacteria; phylum Actinomycetota; class Thermoleophilia; order BMS3ABIN01; family BMS3ABIN01; genus JACRMB01. Next base: position 76,039 of record JAJYOG010000003.1, on the reverse strand, counting down.
GTCGATCTTCTGCTGGCGCTTGGCTACCTCCGCGTCGAAGCCCGCCGACGGCAGGTCGATGGCGACGCTGCCGGTCACGGGGTCATCCAGGGTATTGCCGGCGCCCAGCGCCAGGCTCTGCAGCGCCTGCCTCAACAGGCGGCTGTAGGCGAAGCGGCCTTCCAGGAGATAGAGGCAGGTATGCAGCGCCGCCAGCTCTTCCCGCGAGAAGGGAACTGGCGGCAGAAAAAGATTTTCGGGGGGCAAGCGGTAGGTATCGCCATCTCCGGACTCATCGCGGCTGCTCTCGATCTCAATACCCGTGCGCGCGAGCTCATCACGGTCGGCGTAAAAGCGCCGCGTGAAAGCTTCCAGGGATTTGCTGCCGTCATCATAGCCTTCGACGTAGCGGCGAATATCATCCGCTTTGACAGGGCGTCCTCTTTTTGACATAAGGAAGGTCACCAGGGAGAGCTGTCTGATCAGCTTGTCCTTGTCTCGAGGTGTGCTCTTTTCCTTGCTGGAGCGCATGGGAAGTTTCCGTCCGGTTGGCGGTGTAGAATTCAAAACGATTCTATATCCTGCATCCTTTGGGGAAAAGGGCGGCGGGCGTATAATTAATCTCTATCCCTCGTTGTGGGAACCTGTTCCCTCGAATTGTGAGGCTCGATGAAACTGGCATCATGGCAATAAAGCTCATCTGCGGGCCTGCCGGCTCGGGGAAAACCAGGAAGGCCATAGAATATTTTCTGTCAGCGCTCGACCGCGGGGAGCGCGCCGCTTTCATCGCTCCCAGCGGTCCGGACGCGCGGCACTTTCAAAGGCGCATCCTGACGAAGCAATCCGTGCTCACTAACGGCAAGGTAATCACGTTTGACGATTTACGCCGGGATTTGCTTCAGGGTAGCGGAAAAACCAGCCCGCTCAGGATAATCTCAGATAGTGAAAGGTTCATGCTCCTGATGGCCGTTGCCCGGGAGCCGGGGCAGCTGGAGACCCTCAAGCAATCAGCGGAATACGACGGCTTTATCAATCAATTGGGAGGCCTGATCGCCGAGTTGGAGGAGCTGGGGATCGAGCCGGCGCGCCTCGGCCGCGAACTTAAGAAATGGGCCGGCAGGGACGCATGGCGGCGCGGGTTCAACCAGGATCTTTTCCGGCTGTATGATGAATATCGAGCCATCCTCGAAGAGCATTCGGCTCAGGACCGGGAGCTGGCTTCACGCCAGGCTGTGGCCAATTTAATCGAGGAGCCCACACTGCTCGGCTACAATGCTGTCATCGTCGACGGATTTTATGATTTCACGCCATCGCAGCTGGATCTGATCCGGCATCTTGGTCAGTCCATCCCGGAACTGCTGCTAACCCTTCCCTATGAAAAAGAGAGGGTGGCCGCGGCCGCTACCGCCCGTTTCCACGATATGTTTGCGGGCGGGGCCGATGTCTCTTATCTCGAGGCGGTGAGCGGAGACCGCGAACCGGCGTTGTCGCATCTCAACCGGAACCTATTTGAAGAAGAAGCCGGCATGCTGAAAGCCGGGCAAGCGATCGTCAAGCTTGGCGCCGCTGGCGACAGGGGTCAGGCGGAGCAGGTCGCCGCAGAGGTCCTGAAATTATGGCGCGAGCAGGGAATCAGCCTCGACGACATAGCCATTGTCACCCGCGCGCCTGGAGCTGACAGCCGGGCTATCGCCTCGGTTTTCTCTGACTTTGGCATTCCTTTCGACATGGCGGCGCCTCTGCCGTTGATCGATACGCTGGTCGGCAGAACCGCAGCCGTCCTGCTTGATATCGTTGCGCGCCGCGGCGGCAGAGACAGTCTTCTTTATTTCCTGCGCTCCCCTCTGAGCGGCGCGGACCGCAATAAGGTAGACGGCTTCGACCGCTATGTGCGGACCAACGGCACTGTTGATCTATCGACGCTTTTGTGGGAATGGAGCCGTTGGAGCGGCGCGCCGCTGGCCGGGATCGACCAACTCGGCAAAGCCGCCCGCAAAGATATCGGCTCCCTGTCTTCCGAGTTGCTCGATTTGATGAGGCGGCTGGTTCAGGAAAAAACAGAGAGGGGTTGCAGCCTGGATGATGTTGAGCTTGATGTTCTCTCGCTTAAGGTCCTGGCTTCCGTCTGCGGCGAGGCATTGCTCCTGGACGAAAAGGTGGGCAAAACCGAAACGCCCGCCCGCCTCCTGCGAGCCGGAATCGAAAAAGCCATCGTCCGCCCGCGCTCGGGGACGCGCCGGGGCTGTGTCCGCCTGCTTGATCCCCATCGTGTCCTCAATCAGAGATTCGAGGTGATCTTTGTTTGCGGCCTGCTTGAAGGATGCTTCCCCGCCCTGGGCCCTGAAAGCGCATTTCTTGGTGAAGCTGACCGAAAGTGGCTTCGGGATAGTTGCGGTTTGCCTCTGGAAACACGAGAGCAACGGCTGGAAAAGGAAAAATTTCTCTTTTACCGTACCCTGACCCGAGCCGGACGAAAGATTTATCTCTGCCATCCTTATTGTGACAAGGATGGGAAGCCCACGGTCGCGTCGTTGTTTGTCCACGATGTTCTTGATCTTTTCGAGGATAATTCCTGGGATGAGGCCATCAAACAGATCGGCGAGGTAGTTTTCCCGGTCGCCGAGGCGCCATCTCCCCGGCAGGCTCTGCTGTCGCTGGCATCGATGAATCCGCAAATGGGCGGGGCGGGTTCGATTACCGGCGCGGCCGCGTCCCAACTCGCAGCCGCGCCGTTGATCGATGCTGCCAAAACAGCCGGTCTGGACCGGCAACTCGATCAGATCATCAAAGAATCGGTTACGCGTAAAACGCAGATCGGGGAAGAGGTAAAAGATCAATTTGCGAGCCTGGAGCTCTTCCGCGTGACCGACCTGGAACAGTACTTGAAATGCCCCTTCGGTTTTTTCATCAACATGATCGTGCGGCCGCAGCAGACGGATCCGGAAGATCTAGTGCTCAGACGCGGCTCCAGCGTGCACCGGATCCTGGAAAAGTTCTTTACCTCCCTCAAGCGGGCAGAGGTCCGGCTGAGCACGGCCGATGCGACCCAGATTCTGGCGGCGCGGAGGATCATGGCAACCATCGTCGAGGAACATACGGCCGCCGGGACCGACCTCGAGTCGATAATCATGAAGGTCGAGCTGGCTGCCCATCTCGATCGTTTCGTGGATCGCGAGCTGAAAATGCGTCCTCTATTCGAGCCGCACCGGATGGAGTGGAGCTTCGGCATCTGTGACGGCAAACCGGAAGGCCGTTTTGACGAGGAAACCATGCTTAAAATCGGCGGCTTCAAAATATGCGGCCGGATCGACCGCGTCGATGTTCGCCGGGGCAAGAACCAGGCGGTAGTCATCGATTACAAGGCCAGCAGGGATGACTACCTTCCCCGTTCGGATCAAATGGAGAAAAACGGCGCCATCCAGGTACCTATTTACATGGTAGCCCTGCGGGATATCTGGGGGCTCGAACCAATCGGTGGAGAATATTGCAGCATTCTTGGCAAGCGCCGGCGAGGCATTTATTTAAAGCAGCACGAAAGCATCCTTGGCCTTGATACCAGCGAGCCTTACGTTGGTGATTTTGTCGAAGCCGGCGTTTTTGACAAGATGCTCGAAACCGCAAAATCTCTGGCGCTGGAGGCGATGATGGGAATCAGGGCCGCGCATTTTCCCAGCCGGCCACGCGATCCCAAGGCGTGTGACCATTGCCGGCTGGGCGACATCTGCCGGGACCAGCCCGGCGCCTATTCGAATCCAGTCTCATGAAGAAAGCAAAAATAATTTCCACCGAGAATCAGGAAAAGGCGATCAACGATCTCGGCCGCCGGTTGTTCATTGCCGCCGGAGCCGGATCGGGCAAGACCGATGTTGTCGCCAAGCGCTTTGTCGAAGCCATTGCGCGAGGGACGGCCGCGATCGACCAGATCCTCACGATCACGTTTACACGCAAGGCGGCCGCCGAGATGATGGAACGGGTGCGCGATGTTCTGCGCGAGAAAATCGCCGAGGAAAAGCATGCCGGGAGACTTGAGAATATGCGGCAGGCGGCGCGCAATATCGAAAGCGCCCACATTAGCACGATCGACAGCTTTTATTCGCGGTTGCTCAGGTCCCAGGCGCTGGCGGCAGGCATTGACCCTGACTTCATCGCCGCGGATGAGACCCGCTCGCTGATTCTGCGGGAAGAGGCCTTTGATACCTGTCTGAAAGATTTCGTGTCGCGCCACGGCGGTCCCGCAGCCGATCTGGTCATGGCTTACGATCCAAAGCTCGACGGCGCCCTGTTTGGCGCCATAGACCAAATCTATAACACGCTCAGGAATCGGGGACAGCTTCCGCGCCTGCCGCGGCCGGATCTGGACAAACAAACAGCAGAAGCCCGCCTGCGCCTGATGGCCGCACTCGATGATTTTGATGAGGCGGTAAAGAGTACCGGCGCCGCCGGCGTCACTGTGGATAAACTTAAGGAAACGAACTGGCACCTCCTTGGCGCCGTCAAGACTACGGATCTAGCGGTCAGGGAACAACTGCTGCTTGCCGGTCAACCCAAGGGCGGTCTGAAAAAAATTAAGCCGGAGCTGGATGAGCTTAGAGCGGCGCAGGCGGCATTCCTGCTCGCGGTACAATCACAAAAAGCTCTTCCTGTCTTGCAACTAATGGATGATCTACTGGTAGCTTACGGCCGCTATTACACGCGGATGAAAGACGCCGCCGGCATCCTCGACTTTGCCGATCTCTCTTTAAGGACCCGAGACCTCCTGCTAAGAAATCCTGGCATCGGGCGCCGTCTCGCATCGGCCTTCAAGCTGGTGATGGTCGATGAGTTTCAGGACACCAATCCTTTGCAGCACCAGATCTTCAAGATGATAACCGGCGACAACCTGATGATGGTCGGCGACACCAATCAGTCAATATACGGATTCCGTGACGCTGAAGTTACCCTCTTTCAGGCGGAGAACAAGCGCGCCACGCGCGAGGATTTCCGCATCAAGCTTTTGGATAATTTTCGCAGCCAGCCCGAGATCCTGGCGTTCGTGGACCACATTTTCCAGGGTGAAGACATGCTCTCGCCGGACTATCTGCGGCTGGTTCCCAGGGCCAAGCCGGATCCCCATGTAGAGGATTTTCGCGTTGAGGTCATCATGGTCGACGAGAGCCCGCCTGGCGCCGAGTCAAAACTTGCCGCCGCCGAAGGCCGCAGGGTGGAAGCACAGCTGATAGCCGAACGGCTCAAGGAGCTATACGGTGAAGGGAAAGGTTATTCGCCTGGCGATACGGCGATGCTCGTGGCCGCGAGAACCGATGTCGACCTCTACCGTGATGCTCTGGAGCGAAACGGCATCAAGAGCTACCTCGGCATTGGGGACAGATACTATAAAAGACCGGAACTCGGCGATGTTATCAACCTGATGAAGCTGCTGTTAAATCCGCTTGACGACGGGGCGCTGGTGGGGGTGCTGCGTTCTCCATATGTGAATGCCCCGGATGATTCGCTTTACTGGTTGCGCCAGATGGCCGGCCGCGATCGTACCAACAATCCCCGGCCGCTGTGGGAAGTGATGCGCTCGGAGCGGACGACCAATCGCCTGGCTGAAGACGAGGGCACCAGGCTTTTACGTTTTGCGGAAGACTTAAACAGTGCGCGAGACCAATCGAGTCTGCAACCGCTTCAGGATACTGTCCGGTTGCTGATCTCATACAATGATTATGACTGTAAGATCGCCGCCAGACACAACGGCAAGCAGGCTTTTGCCAACCTGATGAAACTGCTCGATCTGGCGGCAGATTTCGAGGACGCCTGGGGCCGTGACCTTGCCGCATTCACTGAATTTCTTGTCTATCAGAAGAAGGTCAAGATGCGTGAAGCCGACGCGCCAATCGAGGAGGAAGGAGTCGACGCGGTGCGCATTATGACCATGCACTCTGCAAAGGGACTCGAATTTCCGCTGGTGGTCCTTCCCAAACTGGGCGCCCGTAAAAGCAGGGGCAGGAGCAAACCTGTTTTCATGGTCGACAAGGATGAAGCCGGCGGACGGATAGGCCTTGTTTACAGTGACGGTAACGGACAGAAGTTAAGGGTTTTCGATTACGAACAGCTTGAAGGGGAAAAAACCGCTCGCGAGTTCGAGGAAGAAAAACGTTTGCATTATGTCGCCATGACCCGGGCGGAGAGACATTTGATCCTGAGCGGCTGTGGCAGTGTGGATAAGTCCCCGGAACTCGACGGGAAGGCGCGGCCCCTGGACTGGATTCGCGCCCGCCTGGCACTGGACAGGGAGAACAGGCCCGGCCTGGATGAGCTTGATGTCATTCGCGATACCGCCGGGATCAGCATCGGCCTCACTGTTTGCACAGAAGCGGAGGAAGTACTGCAAAGGGCGGCACGGGCCGAAGCTGCTGGCGATGTTGTCAGGCCACAGTGCCTGCCGGCGGAGATAGCCGTCATGCCAGGCGAAGCCGCCTACGTTCCTTCCGTCATTTCACCTACTGCTCTGGACACGTATCGCTCGTGCCCCCGCCGTTATTTCCTGGACAATGTCCTGAATGTCAGCGACCTTTTCGAAATCCGGGGAACGGGGAAAACCACCATCGAAGGCGGCGTGCTTTCGCCCACCGATATGGGCACACTTGTTCACAGCATCCTGGAAACCAGTTTGCCGCGGCCGGGCGCGGAAGCGGTAACCAGAGAATTGATACTGGAGCGGGCGCTTAATCTTTTTGGCGCGGTTAAAGGTACCGGTGCCGAATCCGGCAGAGGCACTTCCGAAGAGGGCAGCAGCACCGGCGCCGAACCCGGCGCTGTTCTAGTGGAGGCGGATATTAATCAGGCGCTTATGCTCGTTGGCAGATTGGAAATGCTTCCGGCGGCGGCCGCACTATTCAGTGCGGCCGCCGCCGACGAACTTCAACGAGAGCTGTCGTTTTCGACATTGATCGGCCAGACGATCCTGCGCGGCCAGATCGATGCCCTGTGTCCGCTTCCCAGATCAGCAGACAGACCCGCCGGAACAGATGTCTCCACCGGCATGGACTCATTTACTGGCACGATCGGGGCTATTACCGGCGCCTCGCCGGGCATGCTCGTAGTTGACTATAAAACCGGATCGCCGGGAGAGGGGCGGACCGCGGAAGAAGCGGCGCAGGTGTATCGCCTGCAGATGGCCTCCTACGCACTTGCTGCTTTCCGCATGCGTCCGGGACCGGTCAGGGTTGTGCTTGCCTTTCTGGGAGGCGACGAGCCGAAGCAGTTTATCCAGGATTTTTCGGATGAGGACATTCCGCGAGTCGAGGCAGAGCTGGCCTCGGTAATAGACGATATGGCCAGCGGCATCTTTCCGCCGGTTGACCAATTTGATCAGCATCAATGTCCCTGGTGCGTCGGCGGCGCCAACGGATCACGCCTATGCCCCCAGGGGAATCAATCTCAATTGAATCAGCCCTAATATATCTCCCCGGCGCCTTCTTCCCTGACCAGATCCACCACTTGCGGCCGGGTCAGCTTGAGGAAGTCCTCACCTGACACCTTTACAGAATCACGATGGGTGCCACCAGCAAAGATAATCTCCGATGAGCGTTCCAGCCGCTGGTCCATATATACCGTTGCCCCAAAAAGATCGCCAATCGGCGGCACGGCGCCCAGTTCGAATTCAGTGAATTCAACGCCCATTTCATCCTCGGTCGCGAGCCGCGCGCGGTTGTCTCCGACAAGGTCGCGAAGCTTATGGATGTCGATCCGCTCCGATGCCGGGAGCACCGCGAGCACCTCACCGTCTCGCACCTTGATTACCAGGGTTTTCGCTACATGCCCGGCTATGACACCTACCGCCCGCGCCTCGGCACTGGTGCTGAAAGTCTCGGGATGACTTACAGTTTCATAAGTTATCCCTCTTTCATCCAGGTACTTTTTTACTTTTTCCGCTACGGCCATGACCGCCTCCCAGGTTTCTTGGAATAGCTGATGCGAATTGATACCCGCCGGTCACGCGTTTAACACCCCGCCAGGCAGGGAAATTGCAAATTACGTCCTCTCATTATTCCTTTAGATAGAGGAACTCGCAGATAGAGGAACTCGCGGCCGATTGGCGCATTATGTAGCGGAGCCGGTGTGATCTCGGTTTTTTCTATTCCTTTCGTTGCTTCATCGACTGGAGTTACCGTTGACCATCAAGCACCAAAACAACGCTTCCGGTAAAGAAACGGTTGGTCCTCAACCCCGATCGTTGACCGCTGTCCTTGGCGCCGATCTGATTCGGGACACCCTCAATCCTTTCGTTGATTATATGGAGACCGCTATCGCTGCGTTTGAGAGTGACGGTACGCTTATTGGTGAAATTCTCACCGGTAACAGTTATTGCCGTCTGCTGGTCGAAGCCGTCGATCTCGACACCGATGAGCCAAACGCGGTTTACTTTAGTGGATTCTGCCGCCAGGCAGTGCTGGACAGCGTGTTTCGCGAGCGCGGGCGAGAGTCCGTGGGCGCGGGAATGGGCATCCGTGTTGAACCGATTTTCGCTTTCGGCGAGGCGTTGGGTGTGATTATCGGAGCTATCTCGGTGGAAACCCCGGATGAAGCCGCTATTCGCAGGGCGTCCGAACTCACCGGGGCCGATTTTAAAAAGTTAAGTGAAGCCGCAAAAACTGCTCCTCCGAAATCCGATCACATGCACGAAGCCGCTCGCGCACACATCTCACGGCTGGCGGGGACTATCGGTCACCTTTATGAAGAGACCATCGAGAAGGAACAGGCAAACGCCGAAGCCGTGTCCCGTTTGACCGAACTGGCTGCCGCCCGCGAGTTGGATTTTCTGCTGTTGGCCAGCATGGATGAAGGAGTCTACACCTGTGACAGGGATTTCAAATTTACCTACTTAAATCCGGCGGCCGAGCGTATAACAGGTTACTCCCGGGAGGAAATCCTCGGAAGCCACGTCAGCTCGGTGATTCCCGAGGACCAACTGGAAAAAATGGAAGAGATGATACAGCGCTGCCTGGCGGGGCATGGAGACCGTTACGATCTGGAAATCATTCGCAAGGACGGGCGCCGAATTGTTTTAAGCATGACAGTTTCGCCCATGTTTGAGAAAGGGGAGGTTGTCGGGAGCGTCGGTGTTGTTGTGGATATCACCGACCGCCGGCTATTACAGGATCGCCTGGAAACACAGAACCGCCGGCTTAACTTGCTGCAATCCGTAGTGGACAAGAGTGTTTCTGAGCTGCCGCACGGCAACGCGCTCAAGACGCTTGCCCATGAGGTGGCCGAAACTTTCGGCTACAAACTCTGCAATATCTTTATGCCAAATTCCGGCGATACCAAGTTGCAGATCGTCGCCAGCCACGGCTATGAAGACGACTACATCAAATCGTTAAATGCTGGAGACAGCTTCGATTATGAATACCAGGAAGCGCTGGAAACCCCTCTGATTAGGGCATTCAGAAATGGCCGGCAAGGAATGATGGCGGATATCAACAAGGATTCCAGGGAACGGAATCTGGTTCAATCCGCGAAGAAGCATGGGTTTAAGTCGGTAGCGGCAACACCGCTCGAATATCGCGGCGAACGGCTCGGCGCCCTTGTCGTTTATTCGTCCGAAGTTCACGAATTTGATGAGGAAGAATTGAGCCTGCTTTCCACGATCGCGGCTCAGGCTTCCGTGATCGCTGGTAACGCTCGCGTCTACTATCGGTTGACCCAGTCCGAAGAGCGTTATCGCGAGTTATACAACACTGCCGCTGACTGGATGTACACGCTCGATTCTGACGGCGTTATCCGGGAATGTAATGACACTATGACCCGGATACTTGGTGTCCCCAAGGAAAAAATTATTGGCACTTATATCCACGACTACGAAGCAGGTGCCGACCGTGAAAAAGCCCGCGCCGACCTGGCGGGATTTCGCAAAAGAAGCGAAGTCGGCATGACCTTCACCGCCGAGAGGGAATTCATCACCGCGAGCGGCAACCTCCTGGTAATCGAAGTCCATGCCATTGCCCAGCCTGGAAGCGCCGGCGAGGAAATTCAGTGGCGCGTGGTCGGCCGGGACATTACAGAGAAAAAAGAAATAGATGCTCGCATGAACCTATTGGCCGCCGCCGTTGATAATACGCATGAATGTGTTATTATCTCGGATCTCAACGGTGACATTATTTCCATCAACGATGCCGGCGCCGCTCTCTTCAGCAGGAAGGCCGAAGAGATGACCGGCACACACATGGGCGAGCTTTGGGCCGATCAGAATCCCGTGGGCCTGAGGCAGGAAATCTATGAAAAGACTCTTGATGGCGGCTGGGAAGGGCAAATGTGGTACAAGCGTTCCGACGATTCCACCTTTCCTGTGTTTTCTTCCTCGGCCTGCGTAAAGGGGGCAAACGGCAAGCCCATAGCGTTGGTTGGCATCTCCCGGGATATCTCGGTAGAGCAGCGCATGACCACGGAAATACTCAGACGCAATCGTGAGCTGGCTGTCCTAAACGCGGTTGCTACTACCTCCGCCGCATCGCTCGATCTCGACAGCACCCTGCAATCCGCCATTAATTCATTGGTCGAATCGATGGGTTATGACTGCGGCATTTTATATTTGTTAAATGACAAGGGTAACGAGCTGACGCCCAGAGCTTTCCAGGGGGCGCCTTCTGATATGCTGGAGAAGCTGGCGAGCATTAAGGTGGGCGAAGGCTATGCTGGAGCCATTGCCGCGACCAGCAAACCGTTTTTCGTGGAGGACACCCCCGATAATCCCAACCGTTTGCCCGGTTTGACGGATGAAGCCTGGTTTACATCACTCGGGGGTGTGCCGCTCGTCTCCAAAGACACGCTTCTTGGCGTCATGCTGGTTGGCGTCCGTGAGCAATATAATTTCGACAGTAACGAGCGTTTGTTGCTCGCATCGGTGGGCAGAACCATTGGCGTTGCGATTGAAAACGCGAGGCTGTTCGATGATGTCGCCCGCGGCAAGAATGAATGGGAAACCACTTTCGACGCCATGACCAATGGCGTTTCGATCCATGATCTTGACTATAACATCATCCGCGCCAATGAGGCTCTGGCGAAGATTTTAGGCACAACCAGCGCCGAGCTGGTCGGCAAGAAATGCTACGATATTTTCCATGGTTCCCTGGGGCCGCCGACAAGCTGTCCGCAAGAGAAAGTATTTGCCGATGGCGCCAGTCATAGTGTCGTTCTGGAGGAGCCGCGGCTGGGACGAATCATCAATGTTGCTTCCGACCCGATTTTCGATGCAGAAGGCAACATCATCGGGGCTGTCCATGATGTGCGCGACATAACCGAGCAGGAGCATCTGCGCGAGCAGCTGTCCCAATCAGAGAAGATCCGGGCGCTCGGCGAGATGGCAGGTGGGGTTGCCCACGACTTCAATAATTTCCTGACGGTGATTCTCGGGAATACGCAATTATTGCTGGCGCAACAGGCCGCAACTGCAGAGGATGGCGAAATCAGGGCGTCCCTGGAGAGCGTGCAGCGGGCCGCGGCCGACGCGGCCGAAACGGTTCGGCGTATCCAGGAGTTCACCAGGGTCAGGACCACAAGAAGCTTCACGACCGTTGATATTAATAAGGTGGTGTGGAATGCCATTGACGTGGCCCGTCCGCGCTGGCGTGACGAGGCCGACGCCCACGGCGTCAAGATCAACATCGTAACCGAGTACGGCGAGGTGCCTCCCGTAAACGGCAACGAAGCGGAACTAGGTGAGGTGCTGGTGAACCTGATCCTGAACGCGGCCGATGCTCTCCCGGGCGGGGGCGTTATCAACCTGGTGACCGCGATCGATGAGGGTGGCGAATGGATCATGGTAACGGTCACCGATGACGGCGATGGCATGGATGAAGACATGTGCAAGCGCATCTTCGAGCCTTTCTTCTCAACGAAGGGTGTGGGTGGCAGCGGCCTCGGGCTCAGTGTTGCCTACGGGATAGTCAAACGCCACGGCGGCGATATAATAGTGAGGAGCCAAAAAGGCAAGGGTACCCGTTTCACCGTAAGCCTGCCCGTTGCTACTGTTGCCGACCTCACCGCAGCGTACGGCCAGGAGGAAGAAGAGGAACCGTTACGGCGGGCCAAGGTTCTCGTCATCGACGATGCACCCATGATCAGAACACTGATGGGTGACATGCTGGAAAAGCTTGGCCAAAGTTATGAGACCGCCGGGGGCGGCGTTGACGGCATGGACATGTTCGATGCGGCGATAAAAGCCGGCGAGCCGTTTGACCTGGTGCTCACCGATCTGGGCATGCCGGAAATGTCCGGATGGGAAGTCGTGGAAGCGGTAAAATCACGCTCTGTGAAAACGCCGGTGGCTCTCATCACCGGCTGGGGTGACCAGCTTGACTCCAGCAAGATGACGGAAAGCCAGGTTGATGCGGTCATCGCCAAACCGTTCAGGGTGGAGGACATCCGGCGGTTGCTGGCGAAAGCGTTGGCGTAGGCCGCCAGCGTTATCCGCAGGGTTATTCGCGGTATGATTCTTTAAGACCGTCTGTCAACAAAATCAACTGGAGGCAGTTTGCGCATAGGATTTGACGCGCGTTTTATTTCCTGGAAGGGTGTGGGCACTTATTCCCGCAACCTGCTAAAACAGTTTTCCCAGGTTCCCGACCTGGAGGTTGTCTGCTTCTACAATGACGATACCAAGGAGCGGTTGCCGGCTGGTGAGAACTTCACCATGGTGCGGTTGAACGAAGAGGTTTTCTCCTCACGCAATCTAAACAAGATCGGCGCGGCGGTCAATAAAGCCGGCTGCACGCTTTTCCATACGCCCTACGTGGTGGCCCCCAATAACCTGGATTGCCCGCTCCTGGTGACGGCGCACGATATTATACCGTTGTTATTTCCGAAGTCGATTCCGAGTTTCCGCAAACGCCGTGCATACAGGAGCCTGTTGGCGGACGCCATCCAGAAAGCGGATCACATCATCACGGTGTCGACAGTTTCTCAGTCTTACCTGCTGGCTCATTTTAATCTGCCGCTGGGAAAGGTCTCAGTTATTCTGGACGGTGTTGGCCACGAGTTCGGGCCCCGCAGCGAGTCGGAAATCGCGTCGGTTCTCGCCAAATACAAGCTTGGGCAGCCGAACATCCTCTGGCTGGGCGAGTTCGTGGCGCACAAGAATGTGAGCGCCCTGGTCAGCGCCTATGCGGCGCTTTCAACAAAAATCAGATCGCATTACAAGCTGGTGCTGGCGGGAGAAAAAAGCGGTGACTGGCAGGAAGTAAAAAAGGAGGCGGCGCACCGCGGCGTGGGCGGCCTGATGGTCATCCCCGGCTTTATAGCCGACCCGGATCTGCCGGCGCTGTATTCGTCCGCCGACCTGTTCGTTTATCCCTCACTTTATGAGGGATTTGGTCTGCCGCCGCTGGAGGCCATGGCCTGCGGTACGCCGGTAGTCTGCTCGAATTCATCGAGTCTGCCTGAAGTCATTGGCGACGGTGGCCTGCTTGTGGCGCCCCGGTCGGCGGCTATCAGCGCCGCCATCACCGAGGTTCTCACTAACGACAATCTGAAGCAGAGGCTGCGGCGCCGGGGCCGAGAACGGGCGGCGCTGTTTTCCTGGGATACGGCCGTGGCCAAGACACTGGATTTATACCGGGAACTGGCGCAGTAGCTCGATTATTGGCGCCCGGTATTCTTCCCACCTGATTTCATTTCCCGTTCCCCCTGTTTTTTCAATTGCAAGCACTTGCCGTCTTTTTTCCACTGGCGCGAAGAGGATCCAACTTATAAAATATACATGAAATTCAGATAATCAGAAATACTGAATATCATCCTGAAATGAACCATTCGGGAAGCGAGCCATGGAGTACAAACAAAAGCAAGAAAAGCCGCCTCTGATCAGGGAAACGAGCAAGATCGGCAAGCGCGGGACACTGGTCATCCCTGCCTCACTTCGCCGGCGCTTCGGCTTGGAGGAAGGCACTCTGGTCATAGAGGAAGAGTGTGAAGACGGCGTGCTCATCAAGCCGGCGGTGGCGATGCCGGTGGAGATATACACCCCTGAACGCCGCGCGGAGTTCCTGTTATCAAACGCAATGGATGAAGCGGATTACAACCGGGCCCGCGACGATGTCCTCAAGCTCGGTCTCGATCCTGATATCATTCCGCACCGCAAGCCCAAAATGGCATAACTTGGATCGCTTATTTCTCGACGCCAACATTCTCTTCTCCGCGGCCTGGAACCCTGAATCCGGTCTTCGGCGTCTATGGCGCATGCAAAGAGCCGGTTCGATCGTTCTGGTGACTTCAGGGTATTCGGTGGAAGAAGCGCGTCGAAACCTGGAAACCGCCGGGCAGCTGAAGGTCCTGGACAAGCTCCTCCGGCAAGTTGAAATATGCGCGGCGGCTGCGGAACTCGCGGCGGCTGCGGAACCCTTTTCATTTAAGGCGACGATCAGGATTCCCGAAAAGGACCGGCCGATTCTTCTTGCCGCGATCGCAGCCGGCGCTTCCGATCTATTGACTGGCGATGTTACACACTTCGGTCCCTACTTCGGAAAACTGATCGAAGGCGTAATGATAATTCCTCCCGGTGATTATAAGGAGCACAAGCGGAAAAAGCGCAAGGATTGAAGTTTCTTCCCTTGTGGCCCTCAGCTATAATTAGACCTCCGGCGGGAATAACTCTCCTGCCGCGACACCCAAGCCGACGTAGCTCAGCTGGTAGAGCAGCTCACTCGTAATGAGCAGGTCTGCGGTTCAATTCCGCACGTCGGCTCCAGTGTTTGGCCCTGCATAAGGCCGGATTTAATAGAAAAGCGCCGCGTAATATGACGGCGCTTTTTCTGATTTGACAGTCATTTTGACACCTACCCGTTTAAGAAGAGCGTCTTTTTTGAATAACCCTGGAATTAAATCAGAAATTTGGGTATATTCACCTTGGAGCGATAAGTCCGCCTTGGGTTCCTGTGGTGCTTCCCTCAATTAGGGTACGAGCCACGGGGCAACGAGCCCAAGAGGCACGCTCTTTTTCTTGCCCTCACAGGAACTGTCGCTCCAGCAGAACCTTTTCTTCAAAAACCTCAAACCAGCGGCTATCACTGAACTCGTATTTGCGGAAGATTCCGTTGGCGAACATGTCCACAGCCTGTAGGGCGGCTTCTTCATGGCTGCCCAAGTGATCTATATTGATCGGGACTCTAGGCTGTATCCTTCCTTCCAACTGTCTCACGATGTAATCGTTAAATTCTCGAATCTCGAAGCTGCCCTTGCTCCTATCGATATAAAGCTGAATCCGGTCATCGGCCTGCTCGAAAGGAATTTCATCCAGCACGAGGCGAGAAATGTAGTTGTAAACCCGGGCTTTATCTCTTGCGAGTTCGTCATAAACCCGCCGTTTGTTCAATGTAACCGCATAGATACCAAACCGTAACCCGGACACCTGCCTGAAGAAATAGCTCTTCGCCTCAAGCGAAGTCTGAGTTCCCTTGATTTCGTGTTTGTAGTCTCGTGCCTTCCCACGTTTGTTGATTTTGCGGCGGAGTGTCCGTTTAACGCCGTTGCGTATGCCGATATAAGAATCCCGGCTGCTCGTGGCCAGCACACAGATGGTAAAGAATCTGGAGGGCCGCTTGTTGACGAAATCAAAGCCCAGGTCCCCGCTCTCATCTAAAAACAGATACCACATGGCAAGGATTCTATCTCAAAACCAGGCTGGATTGAGTTCCCAAAAATGGAAAACCATGCCCACTGGCAAGAACAAATAATGGGGAAGGGTTCGAACGTTCGGAACCCAAAAAAAGAAAGGGCAGCTTAAATGAAAATTACTCAGAAAGATTGCCAGCAGTGTGGCCGGACCTTTCTGGCTTCGCGAGCCGATGCGAAGTTTTGCGCCCCAGCATGCAGGCAGCGCGCCTACCGTGCGCGGCGGTTAGCCGCTTGGTTTAGGACTATCCGTAACGCATACCCCATGGAAGAGTAGTTTTTTGGGGACCCCATGGAAGCGTCTTTACAATGCCCGTGGGAGCCGCCCCGGACTGGACGGCCTCCCGCCTCCTCCTGCTCTTAGCTGTTATGCCTCAGGATGAACAGGACTAGCTCTAGCAAGAACAGAGCCCCGCTCCCCGAGACGGAGATTTTTAGCTTCATCATTCAAAGTTCACCCCCCGGAATTTGCTCTTTTGTAAGGCCGCCAACTTTCAGCCTCTCTACTTACCTATATTCATTACGGCGATTTTTATTGCACTAATTTCAACCATTCATAAGTAGTAAAACGGCGTCCACGGCAGAGACATTCGCCTCCTGATTTATATTGTTCATTAGCCGGGATTTGTATAAAGAATTTCCAGAGGCGGGAACCCGGCTAGGCGCACCTGCTTATTGATCTAAGTTGATATACTTCCTGCATGACCACTAAGACTTCGCATATCAGTGCTTATCTCAGGGACATCGAGAAGAACCTCAAGCGCGGCAATGCAACGGAACACACGCACCGCCCGGCGTTAAAAGCGCTCATTGAGGCCGCAGGCGAGCGCGTCACGGCCACAAACGAGCCAAGGCGGATCGAATGCGGCGCACCGGACTTCATCATAACCAGGGGTCAAATCCCGCTGGGCTACATTGAGGCCAAAGACGTAGGAACCGGCCTTGATGCCATAGAGAAGTCAGAGCAAATGAAGCGTTATCTGGCCTCCCTTGGCAATCTGATTCTCACGGATTACCTTGAGTTCCGCTGGGTATGTTCAGGGAGAGTATCGCCAGACCGTCAGAATCGCTCGTGTGGCTTCTGACGGCAAAATTCGGGCTGAGGCCGATGGCGCGGCCAAATTATCAGAGTTGCTTCAACTCTTCCTGAGTCATCAGACCCCTACCGTTCGCAGGCCTAAAGAGCTTGCGGTTCGTATGGCGGCCATCGCCCGCATGGTTCACAACCTGATCGAAGCTACGTTCGCGAAAGAAGGAGAGAAGGGCGGCGCGCTTCACGCGCAACTGGCAGCATTTAGGGAAACGCTGATTCCCGATCTGTAGCCAGGGCAGTTTGCAGATATGTATGCGCAGACAATCGCCTATGGCCTTTTCGCCGCCCGTGTGAACGAACCGGAAGCAAAGGAATTCACCCGCGAAAAAGCGGCCTGGACTCTGCCCAAAACCAACCCCTTCTTAAGGGAACTATTCAATCATATCGCTGGTCCCGGCCTGGATGAACGCATAGCCTGGGCCGTGGATGATCTGGCGAACCTACTGTCCAGGGCGGACATGGCGGCTATCCTGGAGCATTTTGGCGAAAGTGAGGCCAAATCCGATCCGGTTGTGCATTTCTATGAAACCTTCCTGGCGGCCTATGATCCGAAGCTAAGAGAGAGCCGGGGGGTCTACTACACGCCGGAGCCGGTTGTCTCTTACATCGTTCGATCCATTGATCATATCCTTAAGACTCGCTTTGGCCGCGCCATGGGCCTTGCCGACACTGGCACACTAATTCTTGATCCTGCGGTCGGAACTGCAACCTTCCTTTACTTTGTCATACAGCATGTCCGCGAGAGCTTGATAGCTGCCGGGCAGGGCGGCGCCTGGAGCAATTACGTAAAAGAACATCTACTGAACCGCATCTTCGGCTTCGAGCTGCTGATGGCTCCCTATGCCATGGCTCATCTCAAACTTGGCCTTCTGCTCGATGAAACCGGTTACGATTTCTCCGGTGATGAGCGACTGGGTATTTACCTCACGAATACGCTGGAAGAGGCGGTCAAGAAGTCTGAAGCCCTTTTCGCTCAGTTCATCGCCGATGAAGCGAACGCGGCGGCCAGAATTAAGCGCGATGAGCCAATCATGGTAGTTCTGGGCAATCCGCCGTATTCGGGGCACTCCGCCAACAAGGGCTCGTGGATTCAAGAACTGATTGACGATTACAAGAAGATCGATGGCCAGCCGCTTAAGGACGTTACTAAGTGGCTCAATGATGATTACGTGAAATTCCTTCGTTTCGGCCAGTGGCGCATAGATCGAACAGGCCAGGGCGTGGTTGCCTTTATTACCAATAACGGCTATCTGGATAATCCAACATTTCGGGGCATGCGCCAACAGTTGATGGATTCGTTCACAGATGTTTACCTGTTGAACCTGCATGGCAACAGCAAGAAAAAGGAAATCGCGCCGGACGGCTCCAAAGACGTGAATGTCTTTGACATCCAGCAGGGTGTGGCCATCGGGATTTTCGTGAAAGAACTGGGCAAGGAAGGCCCCGCAACAGTTCACTACGCCGATTCCTGGGGATTACGGGAAAAGAAGTATCAGGAACTATGGAATCAGGATATTGAATCTACCGAATGGCAAGAATTACAGCCGCAAGCTCCTTTTTATCTGTTTATTCCCCAGAATTCAGAACTGCTGGCCGAATATGAAGAAGGCTGGAAGCTAACAGACATGGTGCCGGTAAACAGCGTTGGAATAACGACGGCCAGGGATGCGCTTAGTATTCGCTTCAGTGAAGAAGACGTATGGCGAACGGTTAATGACTTTGCCAGCCTTCCGGTTGAAGAGGCGAGAGAAAAATATCATCTGGGCAAAGATGCCGGGGACTGGAAAGTATCATGGGCGCAAGAAGATTTGCGCGAAACTGGCTTATCTAAAGACCACCTTCAGCCTGTTCTCTACCGGCCATTTGATACCCGCTTCACTTATTTCACGGGCCACTCGCGGGGCTTCCACTGCAGAGCACGCGGCGAAGTCATGAGCCATATGCTGGCGGGTGACAATCTTGGATTTATCACTTCGCGGCAGACAAGGGATCAATGGGCGGTTTTAGCATCCGGTTCGATCATTGGACATAAAGCATTAGCGGCATACGACATCAATAATTTATTCCCGCTATATCTCAAACCTGAGGTTGGCGAACTTACTTTGGAATCTGCTTCGGCCCCTGATGCTCGCCGCCCTAATCTTTCTACTGAATTTACGCTAGAACTTTCAACTGTTTTGGGTCTGGAGTTCATACCTGACGGAAAGGGCAATTTAGAAAAAACTGTCGGCCCTGAAAATATATTCCACTATGCATATGCCGTTTTTCACTCTCCCACATACCGTGAACGCTACGCTGAATTCCTAAAGAGCGATTTCCCGCGTCTTCCAATCACGTCGGACAAAGACCTGTTCAAATCGCTGGCCGAAAAAGGCGAAGAGCTGGTTCAGCTTCACTTGATGGAGTCGCCGCTTCTCACAAATCCAGCCTCTTATCCGCGATTCGACGTCGAAGGCTCAAACGAAGTTGTGAAGGTCCGCTTCGCTGAACCCAAACCGGCGACGGGCAAAGAACCGGCAGTGCCGGGCCGTGTTTACATCAACAAGGAACAATTTTTCGAGGGCATCGAACCCGAGCAATGGGAATTCCACATCGGCGGCTATCAGGTTTTGGAGAAGTGGCTTAAGGACCGCAAGGGCAGTAAGTTAACCTGGGATGACATTCAGCACTATCAGAAAATCACCGTAGCTTTGAATGAGACGATGCGCCTAATGGCAGAGATTGATTCGATGATTCCTGAATGGCCGTTATCATAGCCTACGATAATCATGGAACTTTGGCTAAGAACTGATGAACGAAAAGAAGCAATCAAAGCGCTGGAAATGGTTTTGGAACAAATATCCCAGGTTAAATCAGATGTTTATCGCTGGAAGTGGGTTATTATCGCGCTTCATAATGCATTACAAGGCTTCATGGTTCTTGCGTTAAGAGGAAGTTCAAATTTTCATCTTGTTAAAGCTGACGATGCCGACAAATACTTGGCTGCCATCCGGGGCGAAGGGGAGCCATTCCCAGGCGAGAAGCTTGATTACTTCTTAGAGCTGTACAAGAAAATCAAGTCGAAGCGAATGAAAATGTACGTCCATAGTCAACCGTTCAAGCCTTCGGCCAATCAAACAAGGCACGTCAAGAAGCTCCATGAATTTCGAAATGAATTCATTCACTTTCTTCCGAAAGGATTTTCTCTGGAAGTGAGCGGTATGCCAGTAGTCGTGAAAGACTGCCTTTCGGTCATTTCATTCCTTGCTTTTGAAAGCGGAAATGTTTTTTGGGTCGAAGCTGATGAGAAAGCAGGCGAAAAGGTAAAAATCTTGATTGAGCAGATCAGTGAAGAATCTTCTTCAATTGAGCCCGATTATTCCCCGAATTCTTAAAACGAGATCAAATGAATGATGATGATGTAATTCCGATCATCGAGGGCGACTTCGACCGCGTGGCTCACATGTTCACATACCGGGAACAAAAGGTTTTGACGTGGCTTTACGGGTTTCACGGCGAGCAGCAACATTCATTCGAAGAGGTTGGACGGCGTTTTGGCGTAACTCAGGTAAGAATCAGACAGATACAGGCTAAGGCCATTGATAAAATACGTGATATTCCGCCAGAGGTTTGCTGACACCCTTTCTGACACCTTGCATGTTCAAATTCTCGCGGATAAATTCAAATACAATGTCACCGAAATCCGCTTCAAACGGACAAATTTACACTTGACTAAATGGAAGTCTTGAACTCGTAATGAGCAGGTCTGCGGTTCAATTCCGCACGTCGGCTCCACTTTTTCACTTCGCGGCTGCGGTTGACTACTGTTCTCCCCGCATTTTCCCCCTTGCCAGCGAGGCGAAGATACCCAAAAAACACAGGCAGGTGAAGATGATAAAGGCAACGCGGGCGCTGGTGAGGAAGAGCTGATGCGTATCGGGAGTGATCCGTGTGCCGCCAATGTAAACCGCGAAAAGCAGCATGACGATGCCCATGCTGAAGCTCTGCCCGATCGTCCTCATGGTTCCCAGCGTACCCGCCGCCACGCCGTAATAGCGTTTCTCTACCGAGCTCATGACAGCATTGGTATTGGGTGATGAAAAGAGCGAAAAGCCGACTCCCAGAATTATCAGATTGGCGATGATGAGAACCAGGCTGGTCCCTTCCCCCAGAAAGATGAAAAAGAACAGGCCCATCGTAGTCACGGCCATGCCCACTGACGCCACGACAATCGGCTCGATACGGTCCGACAGCCTGCCGGCGAACGGCGAGAGAGCCGTCATCACCACCGGCTGCGGCACCAGGAGCAGCCCGGCCATAAAGGGGCTGTATCCCTTCGTATATTGCAGATACAGGCTCAGCAGGAAGGTGACCGCGAAGGTGGCGCTGTAATTGATAAGCGCCGCCAGATTGGAAAAAGCGAAGACAGCATTATTCCTGAAGAGGCTGATGTTCAGGACCGGGTGCTCGGCTCTGCCTTCCCACCAGATAAACGCAATCAGGCCGGCGGCGCCGGCCGCCAGCAGCGCCGCGCCGACTACGTGCATTTCCGGCACCTGCGTCAGGCCGTAGACAAGCGCCACCAACATGACGCTGTATATAACCGAGCCGGTAAGATCGAATTTCTCGCCCCGGGCTCCTGCCCATTCGCCCTTGAGCTTCCAGAAGACCAGCGCCAGCGCCGAGAGGCCCAGCGGCACGTTGACCATGAAGACGCTGCGCCAGGTTAAAAAGTCGGTGAGGAAACCACCGATGAACGGTCCCAGCGACAGGCCCAGATAGACAGCGGCCACGTTGATCCCCAGGGCGCGCCCGCGCTCCTGCGGCGGAAAGACCGAAGTGAGAATCGCCACGCCGGTTCCCATGATCATGGCGGCGCCGGTTCCTTCGACGATCCGCGCGATGATGAACATGGCCGCGGAGTTCGCTACCGCCGCGATCAGCGAGGAGGTCACATAGATGCACATGCCGTAGATGAAAATTCGCTTGCGGCCGTGGATGTCGGCCAGGCGCCCGAACGGAACCAAAAACATTGTTGCCGCCAGCAGGTAGGCGGTGGCGAACCAGCTGAGAACCACGGCGCTCACGGCGAAGCGGCCGCCGATCACGGGGATGGCGATGTTCACCGCCGAGATCATGAAAGGGGCCAGGAAGGAACTGAGCGTGGCGACAAACAGGGCAATGCGTTTGTCAGAGGCGCTTGACCGTGTTGTTACTTGCATCAGAGTTTCAGTCAGGCTTTCAGTCAGGCAGCCTGTACATCACCATGGGCCGCGTTTTGAATCCCGTTACCGGCAGAAAGACTTTCTGGTCGGGGAAGATGTCGATTTTTTCGGAGTAAACCTTGCGGGCGTCCTGCTCGTTCCCAAAATCCGAATCCCAGGGAGCGTCGAAGATGAAGCCGCCAAACTGCTTGTTTTTGACGGCGTCGTCAAGCTCGCGCTGAAAATTACGTGATATTTCATCACCAGCGTATAGCACGTCCCCGATGGCGATGCCGTGGGCGTATTGTTTTTTTCCGGCAAGGGTTGTCAGGTAACCGTGCCCTGGCACAAATACTTCACCTTTAGTATCTCGTATCAACTGGACGATGCTGTCGCCCGCATATTTGTCTTCGCCGGTGGGCAGATCGGCGCGGGGCTGATAATACAGCGAAGTCAGTTGCAACAGGCAGGCAAGCAGCACGAAACAGATCTGTACAAAGCCGCGGGTCGTGGTGCCGCCGCCGTTGTTTGTGGGAGATCTGCCTTCCACGAGGGCGCTGGCGCCCGCGCCCGCGGCATCTTCGGCAGCAGCAGTTCCTGACGCGACTCCGTCGACAACATTGCTGCTAAGAGCATGGGCTCCCATCCCCATACAGATGGCAATCGCCGCATAAGCGGGGATGAAATCATTCAGGAACGAACCGGCGACGATACTAATCAGCCACGACGCCAGCACCAGGCTGGCGAGAAAAAAGAGATAAAAACCAAAATCACGGCGATCCCGGCAAAAGAAAAGGTATATGAGATAGGCGAGGGAAATGGTGAAAGCGATCAGGAGAACGGAGATGCCGGGAACCCAGAAGCTGAGGATCTGACTGTCTATAATGCGATGGGCGCGGGGAAGCGTAAAAATGTAATATGTGTACCAGCCTCCGCTGACAGCATTTAAAAGCAGGGTGCTGATCCCCAGCACAGCCGCGAATGTAGCCGGATAAACAATCTTCTTCCAGCCGCGCAGGTACAAGAGGCAATAGACGCACATGGCGATTCCAATGAACAGTGCTGTCTGCTTGGTCAGAAATGCCAGCGAGATCAGCAGGCCGGAAATAATCAGCGAGTTGTAGCTGTCATGGAACCGGAGAACGTAAAAGCTCAAAAGCGCCAGCAGCAGGAAGAGCATGTCTACCCGTCCCACATCGAACCAGGAACCGCTGATCCTGTAAGTGGCCGCAAACAGCCCCACGGAAACTAATCCGAAGAAAATCGATTTTGTCTCCCTCCGGACCAGCTCGAAGATCATACCGAAGCACCCCAGCGTTGAAAGAATCGCGACCAGCCGTATGGAGATGAACCCGGTGCCGACAATCCTGGCAAAAAAAGCGCTCAAATAGAAGAAAAACGGTGTATAGGTAAAGGGGATAAAATCGAGGGATGGCTTTACGTACAGTTGTCTGCCCGACAGAATCCACTGGATGTGGTCGACCATGCCGCCCTCCATCCATTCGAGCTCGTAAGGGTAACGCAACCGCTTGTACGCAAGCGCCAGAAAAACAGCGACGTAGGCGATTACGCCCACGATAATGGCATACTTGATAATTTTGATCAGCAGTTCCGGTCCCAGTCTTCTGTTCATGGGCAAATATTACCTCATCCTCAGCTGATTAAAGAAGCTTTAAGCGAATTTCCGTTGCGGAAGTGTTGTTGAGAGAAGTTTGTTAATGTTGTACGCTCTTGGCGCATTTGCGGACGCCGTCGATCGCGAGATTAATGCTGAAAAAAAACCAAATACATTTCATCTACCGGGCCGGGATCATCGGCTCGATCTTTTTGATCGCCGCCGGGCTGATGGCAATTTTTGTGATCGGCAGGGGCATTTCGTGGTACGAACCTGCCACCCCCGAGGCAATGGTCCATGGAACCGCCAGCAAGCCGTACGTTTACCGCACACTGCTGCCGACTACCGTCAGGGTGATTAACGCCGCTATTCCCTCTGGATCGCGGGAGTCCATCCGGCAATCGATGCTGAACAGAAATGTCATCAATGAATTTGTCAGAGAACACCAGTGGAATCCACAGTATCTGATTGAATATTCGATCGCCATCGTGCTCATGTTCCTGTCGCTGGTCGGATTTGCCTTTGCTATCAGGTACTTTTTTCGAAGCGTTTTCGAGGCCTCAGACCGGTTCACCGATCTGGCCACCATCATTGCCCTCCTGGGGCTGCCGCCGCTCTTTGTCTATTTTGATTACGTTTATGACTTCACCACGCTCTTTCTGATTTCCCTGGGATTTGCCCTGATGGTTCGCCGCAAATGGCAGCTTTATCTCCCCGTCTTTTTTATCGCCTGCATCAACAAGGAGACCACCATCCTGCTGACGATGGTATTTGCCATCCACTTTTTCAGCACCAAAAGGATGGCGCGCGCCCTTTTCGGTAAGCTGCTGTTGATCCAGCTTGGAATTTTCGTGGCAATCAGACTGCTGCTGATGTATCAGTTTAGAAATAACCCTGGCGGTGCTGTCGAGTTCCACTTGATCGACAAGAATTTTCAATTACTGCTGGAGTCATATTCACTGACTACGGCTCTTACCTGGTTTATTGTCGGCTTGCTGATTTTCTACGACTGGCCCCAGCGGCCGGTTTTTCTCAAGCATGGCCTCTGGATAGCGGTGCCTCTTCTCATAACGACGATGTTTTTTGGATTCCTCGATGAGTTGCGTGATTATTACGAGGTCTATCCAATTGTGATCCTGCTGATTGCGCAAACCGTGGGCGCAATCATTGGCTCTGACGTAAAGTCGCGGATTGAATCAAGCGCAAACGCTGAAGCCATCGCGGCAGAATAAGGCGCCGCTCCGGACTCCGCGCCGCCGCCGCCTGACCCGTTTCCAGAAGGAAATGGTTGCGGTCGGGCTGTTATTACCCTATAGTTACCACAGCCCCCGCTAGTGCGGGTGTTGTTAACATGGTTTGAAGTGCTTGACTGATCGTTCGGATGGCAGTTGATCTAGTACTCTTACCACGGGATTGGTGAGAGGAGGAATTAACTTGCCAGAAGGAACAGTCAAATGGTTCTCCGATCAGAAAGGCTTCGGCTTTATCGAGCGTGAGAACGGGACGGATCTGTTCGTGCACTTTTCTGAGATCAAGAGCGACGGTTTCAAAACCCTCGCCGAGGGCCAGAAAGTGACTTTCGAAGCTACGGAAGGCCCCAAGGGCCCCCAGGCCACGAACGTAACTCCCATCAGCTAAGAATGGAGCCGGAGCGCCGCCGCCTATAAGCCGCGGCACATTCAGCTCAATTTCCAAAGAGGAATCCAAAGGGGGCCCTCCGGAAGGAGGGTCCTTTTTTGTGAGTCCAAATGCAGGGAAGACAGGCATGAAGATTAATAAGTTGCACGAACTGAAGATCGGTGATCTCAAGGCGAGGATCCCGGTTATCCAGGGTGGAATGGGTGTGGGCATATCCCTGGCGGGACTTGCGGCCGCGGTCGCCAACGAGGGAGGCATCGGTGTAATCGCCGCAGCCGGTATCGGCATGACCGAGTCCGACTTCTTCTCCAATTATCTGGGGTCCAACGTCCGCGCGATTAAAAAAGAGATTCGCAAGGCGCGGGAGCATTCCAAAGGAATCCTGGGCGTTAACATCATGGTCGCCCTCTCCAATTACGCCGACATGGTGAAGACTTCCGTAGCGGAAGGTATCGATATCATATTCTCCGGCGGCGGCCTGCCGCTGGATCTGCCACAGTTCATGAACGGCAACGTCAAAACCAAACTGGTGCCGATTGTGTCATCCGGACGCGCGGCTCGCATCATCTGCAAACGTTGGAGCGAACGACACGGCCGTCTGCCGGATGCGGTTGTCGTCGAAGGCCCAATGGCTGGAGGCCACCTCGGGTTCAAACCGGAGGAACTGGACGATGCCGGCCATACCCTCGAGAAGCTGGTCCCCGAAGTAATTAGCGAGATCACACCGTTCGCCGAGGAGCATGGAGTAAAAATTCCGGTGATTGCCGCGGGCGGAGTTTACACCGGGCGGGATATTTCCAGGTTCCTCAAGCTTGGCGCCTCCGGCGTGCAGATGGGAACCCGCTTTGTGACCACGGAAGAATGTGACGCTTCCCGTGAGATCAAGCAGGCTTATCTCGATTCCCGCCAGGAGGACATCGTTGTCATTAAGAGCCCTGTGGGCATGCCGGGAAGGGCGATCCGCAATCAGTTTCTGGACGACGTGCAGGAAGGAAAAAGGAAGCCCTACAAGTGTCCTTACCATTGCATACGCACATGTGATTATGAGGAAAGTCCGTACTGTATCTTCTTCGCGCTGATCAACGCCCAGCGTGGCAAGCTCAAGCATGGGTTTGCTTTTGCCGGAGCCAACGCCTACCGGGCGACCGAGATTATCACCGTTCACGAACTGATGACATCCCTGGTCCGCGAATATGAAGAGGCCGGGGCAGAGGAGAAGGAATATGAAGAGGCCGGGGTAGAGGAGAAGAGTACTCCGTAATAATAAGTGCGCCACCCGAACCCACCTCAGATGGCGCATATGTTTTTATTCCCCCGTATTTCGTAGCTAAACGTTCCCCCCCGTTTCACTCCCAGGCTATCCGGGAATCTCCTAGGTATGAATCACATGCGGTTCGCTACGGCCGCGAGGTCAGGTTCAACCGAAAAGATTTAAGGAGATGGTCGCGATGGCAGCCACAATGACGATATTCAAGATCATGCCCGGTAAGACCAGGGAGTACCTGGACTTTGCGCGCGAAATGAAAGATGTCCGCCCGGGCGAACATGCCGCGTCACGCCGGCGGCTGGGAATCGCAACAGAGCGCGTATGGATCGAGCCGACAAACGCGGGTGACGTGCTCCTTTATTATCTCGAAGGCGATGATCTAGAAAAAAGCTTTCGGGGGCTGGCGGATTCGAAGGACTCTTTCGACGTCTGGTTCAAGGGAAGGTTCCTTGATATAACCGGCGTGGATCTTGGGCGGCCGGAAGCGGTGGAGCTGGGCGAGCTGGTCTTTGAATCGCCGCGGCTGCACCGGGAAGGTACTGATATTCCGCTGGCGACGGTGATGCCTATCCAGCCAGGATTCACCAATGAATGGCGCGCCTGGCTCGGCGAGCTGCTGGTGTCGCGGGAGGACGAGTACCGGGGTTATCTAGTTCGTTACGGCCTGGGAGTGGAGAAGGTGTTTCTGGTGAGAACGCCTGCCGGAAGGATGGGCATCGTTTACGCGGAAGGCGATAATCCCGCCGGGGCCATCGCCAAATTTGCGAAATCGCACCATCCCTTCGACGCCTGGATGCGCGAGGAAATGCTCTATTTAAACGGCATTGATTTCATTCGGCGCGCGACAGCCCCGGCCCCCGATCTGGTTCTGGACTGGAAGGCTGAGCCGCGACGGGCGGCAGCCTGATGGAATGGTTTTAAGTAGTTTTCGGCGAATATAAGGCCAGCCGGCTGTGGGCAATGGTTTAAAATCCGCGCCAGCGTGACATAAATATGCACGATTCTTCAGGAAAATCATTATTTTTCTGGGAGGCCGCATGGATTGTTACCTGTGTAAGCATTGCAAAGCCATCACCAATCTGCCCCTGATCGCCGCTTGCGAGGATTCACCGCTGGGCGAGCATGAATGGATTTCGGGGGACATGGTAGCGAGTGAGGTGCAGATGGTCTGGGACAGGGATCCGGATTCTTTTAGCACCGCGATGAATTAGTTCTAGAGCAGCGAAGAGTATTCCGCTTTTTCCACCGCTTCCATACCGGCGACGATATCGAGTATCTCAGCCGTAATTTCGCTCTGCCTCTGCTCGTTGAATTCGTGCGTCAGCACATCCAGAAAATCGGCGACGTTACTTTCGGCTACCTGCATAGCCAGGAGCCGGCTGGTATTTTCACTGACAAGCGATTCCACGAAGCTGCGTTCCAAAGTAACACGCAAATACTCACGTATTAAAGAACGCAGTAATGGCTCCCAGTCCATGGTAAAGGTGGGAAGCGATCTCGCCGGCCATGGTTTCTTCCCCATTTCATAAAATAATGCCGCGTCCAGCGGAAAAAGGCGGGTCATTCTGGGTTCATGATGCGCTCCGGACAGCGATTTATGATGGAACAGAAAGATCGGGCCGCATCTCTCTTTTTGCCTCATCTCATCGAAATAGAGAAACAGTGACTGGATCGTTTTTTTCATCTGTTTGACGGAGCCATGGATGGGAAACCTTTTTTCGACCGGTTGATGCAGGGCCTTCAGACGGTAACTGACGTGATCACCGAGCACAAGGAAGGAACGGTTCTCCGTGGCAATGTCGAGTTGGTCGAGTTGCTCGAGGGCGAAGGCGGAGATTCGCTCGTTGAACTGGCCGGAGAGACCCTGCTCCGAACCGAAAACAACGGCACAGACCATTCCGTTTGTGGCGGGCTTCGAACTGGCAAGTATTTCCGGCATACCCGGGGGCCGGTTCTGCATGACGGTTTGCAATCCCAACTCCACTGTCCGATGGTAATCGTTCAGTGACGCCAGCGATTTTTCAAACTGCCGTATACTGACGATGGCAAGCACTTTCATGGCGCCCACTACCGACTGTACGTCTTCAGCGTTGCCAATCTTCCTTTTGAGGGATTCGAGCGTCTGCATCTAGGTTTCTCCAGGCGGCTCGGGCTGAAGGGCGTTCCTGACCCTGTCGGTGATGGCTTCGATATCCTCATTGCTGAGCTCCTCGCCGGCGATGATGCGCTGGCATAACTCTGGAAGATGCGTCTCAACCTCCCGCTCAACCTTCCGTTTGGCTTCCTGAATATCACTTAACGGCAGATTGTCAAAAAAGCCCCTCGTAACTGCCAGCAGCATTGCGATCTGCTGCGGCGCCGTGCGGGTCCTGAACTGTGATTGCTTGAGTGTTTCGCGTACGCGGCGCCCACGTTCAAGCGCCGCCCGGGTTTCGTCTTCGAGATTGGTGCCAAACCTGGAAAAAGTTTCCAGCTCCTCGAACTGTGAAAAAGAAAGGCGCAGGTCAGCCGCGACAGTCTTATAGGCCGGCAGTTGCGCCTTGCCACCGACGCGAGATACCGAGCGGCCGACATCCACGGCCGGCAGCACCCCTTCCTGAAACAGCTTGGGGGAGAAGTAGACCTGGCCGTCGGTAATGGAAATCAGGTTGGTGGGGATGTAGGCGGCGATGTTCTGCGCCTCGGTCTCAACGATCGGCAGCGCCGTCAGCGAGCCGCCGCCAAGTTCTTCACTAAGATGAGTAGAGCGCTCCAGCAGCCGTGAATGGATGTAAAAAATATCACCCGGGTAGGCTTCACGGGCAGGAGGCCGCCTCAATAGCAGCGACAGTTCACGGTAGGCGCGAGCATGCTTGGTGAGGTCGTCGTAGACAATCAGGACATCGTGGCCCTGCTCCATGAAATACTCGGCTATCGTCGTCGCCGCGTAGGGAGCGGAGAACCTGAGCCCCAGGGAGTCTTCCGGGGAGGCCACGACGACGATGCTGTTTTCCATGGCGCCATGTTGCTTCAGCTTCTCGATGAGGTCAGCTGTCGTCGAGCCACGCTGCTCGATGGCACAATAAACACTGATTACATCTTTATCAACCTGGTTAATGATGGTATCGAGCGCGATCGCACTCTTGCCGGTATGGCGGTCGCCGATGAGCAGCTCCCGCTGACCACGGCCGATCGGTATGATGGCATCGATAACCTGGGTACCCGTCTGCAGAGGTACGCTCACGGGGGCGCGATCCATGATCGATGCCGCCGGCCGCTCGATCGGGCGCCGCTCGGTGAAGTGGATCGGCCTGTCGCCGTCCAGTGGCGCGCCGATGGCATTGACGACGCGTCCGAGGAGGCCTTCGCCAACCGGCACGTCGACAACGCGCCCCGTGCGTCTTACCTCCTGGCCGGCTTCGATGCCTCCACGTTTGTCCAGCAGCACGACCGCGACTTCTTTGGGTTCGAGGTTGAGAGCGATGCCAAGCTTGCCCCCGGCAAACCGAACCAGCTCTTCGGATCGGACATTGGGTAATCCCTCGATCCGCACGATTCCCTTGCCTACAAATGAGACCGTTCCAGCTTCGCGGAACCCAAACCCGGTGTCCTGGCCGCGAACAACTTCTTCCACCGTTCCAAAGGCGTCGTCAAGGATCCCTTCCAGCTCTTTTTCCGGTTGCTCTTTCCCGGTCATGCCCGGGGCTCTGTTTCTTTACCTGGAGCAGGTTCAGCCTCCGTGCCCTGACCGGGTTCAGCCTCCCGGCTCATAAAGGCCAGCGAAAGGTTTTCCTCGAGAGTCTCCAGGTAATTCTGCAGGCTCCAGGCAGCCTTGTATCCTTGAGTCTTCAGCTCGATACCGCAGATAAGCTCGGGTGTTTCCTCGAACCGCAGCCCGACATTTTGACCCAGCCGCTTGGTCACGGCCGCCGCGATTCGGCCTTTGGTTTCGGCGTCGATTTCAAATGCGGTTGAAATAACCGCTTCACGTTCTAATACAGTTGCCTCGATCTCCTCCGGCTTCATCTTTTGCCAACGGGCCAGGCGCGCGGCAACGGTATCGAGGCCTGAATCATCCATAGTTTCCAGGCGGTAAATAAATGAGTCGATGATGTGGCGTTCGAGGTCCAGGTTGGCGAGGTCGCCGAGCACACGTTGCGCGATTTCATATATCTGCTCACCGGCGCGTTGCTTAAGGTTCGCCAGAAAACCGGTTTTTTCACGTTCGATTGCGTCCTGCCAGCCGGCCCTGCGCTCTTCGACCTCATCGCGCGCCTGCACCAGGAGGTCGTTCCGCCACTTTTCCGCATCGGCCTGGGCCTGCGACAGGAATTCCCCCCGCCGGTCTTCAAGTTCCTGTCGTTCCCTTTTTAGTTCCGCGGCTTCTTGCCTGGCTTCGGCATTCTTGAGTTCGGCTTCGTCCAGCTCGGTGGTTATATGGTGCTCGCGGGCATCCATGGTCCTGACGATAGGCCCGTAGAGGAAGTGCCGGAGCAGCATTATCAGCACCACGAAATTAAAAATCTGGGCAATGATTGTAAAGAAGTCGATGGTCACGACTGTTTTATCCCGCGATGTGATTCCAGAACGGATTTACGAAGATCAGAATGATCGAGATTACGAAGCAGTAGATCGCGATCGATTCGATCATCGCCAGTCCTACGAATAGCACCCGGGACAGTACATCCGATTCATCGGGTTGCTGCGCTATTGATTGCAGCGCGCGCGCTACAGCCTTGCCTTCGGCGAGAGCCGGCGCGATCGACCCTATCGCCATCGTCAGGCCCGCGATTGCCATCGATCCCATTCCAATCAAAGCTATGTTGTCCATGTCAACCTCCTTTGCTCGAAAGATTGTCACTGCGGATTGCCCGGTCTCTGCCCGGGCGTATTTCGCCCATGCCTGATGCGGAGGCGATATAAACAGATGCCAGAACGACGAAAATATACGCTTGAATCTGCCCGATCAGCAGGCCGAATGCCTCTGTAGCCACGGGCAGCAGAAAGGGTACGACTGATAGTATGGCGGCAGCGATCATGGATTCGCTCATGATGTTCCCAAAGAGCCTGACCGCCAGCGTCATCGTGCGCGTGACCTCCGTAATCAAAAGCATTGGCAGCATCAGAAACGAGGGTTCAATGAAGTGTTTGAGGTAGCCGCGAAAACCGACTTCGGAGATGCTGTAGGCGGGGACAGCGATAAAAACGCAGATAGACAGCGCCAGTGTCGTCGATAGCGATCCCGTTGGCGCTCTGTACTCGGGCAGGACGATCAACAGGTTGGAAAAAGAGATGAAGAAAAAGAGGGTGCCGATGAAGGGCAGAAAACGGTTGATGTGCGGCCCGAGAATATCGCGGATGTGATTGCGGATGACAGTCACCACTGCCTCGAAGATATTTTGCCAGCGCGAGAGCGGCGGATGGAACTTAAGGTTTCTTGTCGCCATCCAGGCCGACAGTACAATCACCATCATTACCAGCCAGGTGAAAACGATGGTGAGGTTGAGGTGCACCGGCCCCCAGCTCCATAGGACTGTGGTGTCGGGACTAATGTCAATCAATGCTGTCTCCGCCTGGTATTGTCGATGACCCTTTCCGGCCTGCCCCAGATCCGGATCATCGCCGTACGCGCCAGGATGAAGAAGGCCAGGCAGACAAGTAACCCGATCCAGCCGGCCACGCGCGCCAGCAGGAGGAAGCAAAGGAAGCAAACCGCCAGCCGTCCCAGATAGCTGCCGAGGGTAAGCAGGGCCGGACGTTTGGTGGACATTAGCCGCCCCAGCGTGAGCCAGAGTCCGCCGAAGTAGAAGGCGCCGATGACGATGCCGGCAACCGCCGGCAGAAAAATGTTAATAAGCACGCTCATCATCCTCCACTCTGTTTATCCTCTCCGGAGCCGTGCTGGTCCTTACTGGAGCCCCCGCTGCCGAAGCTGCTCTTCTTGCCGTTGCCGGAGCTGCCTTTCGCTTCGCGCCCGGGCCTTTCTTTCTTATTGTCTATACGGGAAATCCAGTACCAGGCGTTCAGGCATCCCAGGGTCAGCCCTACCACCATCAGGGTAATCGTCCAGGAGAACTTGGCAGGATGGTTCGTATCGAGCCAGTATCCCAGGGCGATTCCTCCGAGCGTCGGCAGCACCACCGACCAGCCGGTCAGATTAAAACGTCCGAAGTCATACCAGAACCGGCTATGGTCCGGTTTCTTATTCATTACGCCCCTCATTTAAAAAACCGTCGACAAACTCTGCTTCAAGCGCCGCAATGACGCGGCGGCATTTTATTTCTTCCTCATCCAGCTCGAGCAGCCCGGCTGCGCTTGCTGGTTTTATTTTTTCGGCGCCTTGCTCCTGAACGGCATTCCGCGTAGCCACCAGGACTTCATTGCCGCATTTAACCAGGACGCCTTCATCGACTGCCATCGACTGCTCCTGTCCGCTTGAATCGGACAGTGACAGGATCCCCGGTGACAGCTCCGAGACAAAATCGACGTGGTGCGGCAACAGGCAGAAATATCCATCAGGGCTCTTGGCGATAATTTTGTCCACTTCGGAATCAACAACAACTTTTGCCGGCGCCAGTATCTTTAGCCGCATCTCGAACCTCCGATTTTTTTGGTGGTCATTAGGGTTTGGCCGCCTCGCTGATACTCCCGATCATGTAAAGCGCCTGTTCGGGATAGTCCGCGAATTCGTCATTGAGGATGCGCTCGCAGCCATCCAGGGTATCGTCGAGATCGGCGAATTTGCCGGCGTGTCCGGTGAACTGCTCGGTCATGAAGAATGGTTGCGTCAAGAACCGTTCAAGGCGTCTGGCCCGGTGGACCGTGCGCTGGTTCTCCTGGGAAAGCTCTTCGAGCCCCAGCATGGCGATGATGTCCTTGAGTTCCTCATATTCGGAGAGTGTTCGGCGGATCTCGCGCGCGACCCGGTAATGTTTTTCACCGACGATGGCAGGGTTCAGCATGTTCGATTGCGATAGTAGCGGATCCACTGCCGGGTAGAGCGCCTGGCTGGCGCGCTGGCGTGAGAGCACAATCGAGGCCGAAAGATGGCTGAAAGTGTGAACGGCGGCCGGATCGGTAAAATCATCCGCCGGGACATATACGGCCTGAATCGAAGTAATCGCTCCCGACTGGGTGTTACAGATTCGTTCCTCGAGTTCGGCCAGCTCAGTAGCCAGCGT
Source organism: Actinomycetes bacterium (assembly GCA_021785935.1). Taxonomy (GTDB): domain Bacteria; phylum Actinomycetota; class Thermoleophilia; order BMS3ABIN01; family BMS3ABIN01; genus JACRMB01. Next base: position 42,459 of record JAJYOG010000003.1, on the reverse strand, counting down.
CGGTTGATAGCCGACCCGGGATGGCAGCTGACCCATCAGCCCGGAGACCTCCGCTCCTGCCTGGATAAACCGGAAAATATTGTCGATCAGCAAAAGCACATCCTGCAGGGCGTCATCCCGGAAATATTCAGCCATGGTCAGAGCCGCATGGCCGACGCGGAATCTGGCGCCCGGCTGCTCGTTCATCTGGCTGAACATGAGGACGGCGTTATCGAGAACGCCGGTTTCCTGGACCTCCCGGAAAAGTTCCTCACCCTCCCGCGATCTTTCCCCGATGCCGCAGAAGATACTGACGCCATCGTGCCTGCTGGCCATGTTATGGATCGTCTCCATGATCAGAACCGTCTTGCCTACGCCGGCTCCTCCGAAGAGTCCGGCCTTGCCGCCCAGCTCGAGCGGCGCCAGGACGTCAATCACCTTGATCCCGGTCGTGAAGATTTCAGATTTGGCGGCCTGCCGGGCCAGCGGTACGGGTTCCTGGTGGATCGAGCGGCGCTCAATAACTCCGAGGGGAGGTTTCTTGTCCGTGGTTTCACCAAAGACGTTGAAAACCCGGCCGAGAAGTTCCTTGCCGACCGGGACCTCCAGTGGACTGCCCGTGTCTACGACCATTGAGCCACGCGCCAGTCCGCGCGCCGGTGTCAGGGCGATGCCCCTGGCAACTTTTGAACTCAGGTGGGTGCCTACCTCGACTATTACTTCACCGTTTTCGCCAGCCCTGAGTTCATGGTTGATCTCCGGCAGTCTACGCTGGAACATCACATCCACAACGCTGCCACGAACGGAAACCACGGTTCCCCGGTTCAGCTGATCCATTTATGCAATCTCCCGTCGTTTGCGACAGGGCACAGGTTATCGCCAAGCCCGCGGTGCTTACGTTCCTTACCGTTGCCGTATGAGAGGGCAGCGCCGGCATATCAGGCGGTGACGTTTTTCACACAGCCTGCGTCGCCGGCGACTCGCGTCGCCGCGTACAACGGCATGGTTCATGGGACGATTGGAGATTATTTCCCCAAACCAGGGGGTAATGAAACTAGTGATTAGGGAATTGCCTGAGGATAAGGGTAATGCCTGAGTGATTAGGGAATTGCCTGAGGATTAACCTGGGGATGAGAATCTATTAAACGCGCAGTGATTGAGCTTGCCGCCGGCGCGAGCGCTACTTATTCGTACCTGAGAGCCTCGGCCGGGTAAACCTTGGAAGCCTGCCTGGCCGGCAGGTAAGTAGTCAGCAGCGAGGCCACGTAGGCCAGGAGGCCGATCAGGATTGTGTTGATCCAGGGAATTTTGTACGTCAGGCCCTGCATGCCGTCGGCCATAAAGCTAATTACCGAATAGCACAGGGTCAAGCCGAGCGCCGAACCGATCAGGATTCCCAGAATAGCTACAAACGAAGACTCCAGCAGGAACGCTTTTTGCACCATGCCCCGGCGGAAGCCGATCGCGCGCAGCATGCCGATCTGCTGGCGCCGTTCTACCACGGCTCGCGCGGCAATAACGCCCAGGGCGGCGATGCCCACCACCAGTCCCAGGCCCATGAAGCCTGTTAAAAGGTTGTCGATCATGGTCATGGCGCGCATGGATGAACGGATATTATCCTCGATAACAGTAGTGGTCATCCCGCTTTCATAGAAAGTGCGCTGTAAACCTTTAGAGGCATCGGCGACATTAACTCCCGGCCGGGTCTTGAACCAGAAGGAGGTGGGCGGTACCGGCATCGACGTCATCTGGGCGATCGTATCCTGCGACGTGAAGACGCCCATCTGGGCGTAGAAGGCCAGTGGCTCGATAACCCCGATAACCTTCATCTGCGACACTTTGCCCGATACCGGGTCCTTCACTTCGATGAACAGGTTATCCGGCAGTTCGGTATCCTCCTGATAAACACCGCTCATCTGAAAACGGATCTCTGGCCCGCCCTGCTGGAAGTTACTGTGAGTTGGCAGCAGGGTAACATGGACGACAGCCAGTCCCGGCTGGTTCTTGATCGCCTGCCAGACATCGGCGTCGCTCTTGTATGCCTTGTCCTTCATTTTGAAGGTGTAATTGACGTTGTCCAGGTAACCGGCGTCAGCGCCTTGCACCACGTATTGCGCCCAGTTCTGCTCGGCGCCTTTCTGCCGCAGTTCGACGCCGGCGGTCGCCAGTCTGCCGATGCCAGCGAAGTCATCAAGGTTGACGCCATCACCCTTGGTTGCCAGCTTTCCTTGCGGGTCGCGCACTGGATTGGCGTATCCGGTCGAACCCTGGATCTGGAATCCTCCCGAAACCCTTGGTATGTCATCGTACAGCGCCGAGATCGAGAGCATCATCGCCGCCATGAAGGTCATGGTGAAAATAATGAGAGAGAACATGGCCAGCGCCATGCCGGTCCGAAAACGGGTCCGCATGGGGTAATTGACCGAAATTTTGAGAATAGGCGGCAAACCCTTAATCTTGCCGAAGATGGCGACAACCAACGCCAGCAGGATGTCGGAGTTATACATAACCGCCCAGATCGAACCTGCTACCACCGCGACGCCGGAGAGGATGAATATCTCCATGCCCGCACTCATATTTTCCGGAATGAAGGGCAGCACCCGATGCCACCACGACTCCGGCGGCAGCCACCAGGCAAGCAGCCCCAGCCCGGCGACTGTGAAGACTATGCGGTCTGGCAGGCGGAAATACCTGAGAATGAATGGCACACCAACAATAATTAAAGATGGTCCCAGCATGAAGACGCTGGCCTGCATTGAGCTGATGCCAGACATTGTGAGCAACGCGCCGAATACCACCATGCAGATGCTGACCACAAGCCAACGCTTCCTGCGGCCACCCTTCTGGGGCTCGGGTATATCGCGGATGGCGCGGACGATATTCAGATGTCCCGCGCGCCAGGCGGAAATAATGACAATGACATAAGTGGCGATCATGCCCAGGGAATAGGCAATCACCAGGCTTTTGATATTGAAACTAAAGGAGAAGCTGAACTCCTCAAAACTGCCGAAAGCGCTGGCAAGGATCTGCACCATGCCCCAGCCTACCACCATGCCCAGAATGGAGCCCACGGCTGCGGCCAAAGCTGAGTAGACGACGCCTTCAAAGGCAAAAACTTTGAGAATGTCGCGACGCTTGGAGCCCATCGCCCTCATGACGCCAAGCTCGGTTTTGCGTTCGGCCGCAAGCATCACGAAAATGAGGAATATCAACAGAACACCAGCGATCATCGAGAACTCGCCGAACAGCAGGAAGATACTGGTGAAGCTGCTGGCTGCCGATTCGGCGGTGTCCAGCGCTTTCTGTTTTACCGGCTGTGCTTCCAGGTTAGTGCCTGCCAGGGCGGGGTCGAGGGCAGCGGTTACCGCGCCGGTCTTGCCGACGCCCTCGAATAGTCCACCCTGGTTTGAGATCAGCACCATATTGTACAAGCCGGGTTTGCCCGTCAGCTGTTGCGCAGCCGGTGCGCTAATCACCATCGACTGAGCGACTTCACCTGATTTGCCGCCACTCTCGAAAATGCCGGCCACGGTAAATTCCCGTGGTCCCGTGGAAGAAAACAGTTGTACCTTGCCGCCCTCGCGCAGGTCTAGTTTTTCGGCTGCCTTCGTATTCAGGTACGCCTGATCCGGAGCAAGCGCTGCGACCGGAAGCTCAGAGCCGGATGCTGTCTTTAGCGGCTCGGTCTGCGCCGCATAGTCCTGGTCGACTCCCAGAACCCTTATTTCAGGCAAAGTCTGCTTGTTTTCGGGAGACACCGCCGGGAAGTTCTCGCTAACGATTGGCGCGATGCCATCGGTCAGACCCGTTGGCGTCAGGGCGCCAGTGATCCGGTCTACCGTGTCACGGCCGAAAAACTGGTTGTTGGTCTGGGCCTGGCCGGCCTGGCTCACCATGTGGTTCTCCATGACGGAAATACTCTTCGCCTGGACAACCTCATCGACTGGCCCCAGCTGGTCGAGGGCGCTCTTGCGGATGGAATAATTCATGGTGTCGCCGGTTGACAGGGCTGCCGAGAACAGCAGTGTTGTCAGCATCAGTCCGAGGACAATCAGGGTTGTCTGAGCCGGCCGGCGGGTGATGTTGCGGACGCCCATTTTTAAGAGGACTGGATTTCGCAGCGAAGCAACGATCATTACCGCCGCACCGATGCCTAGCGCCACGAGAAGGTAGACCAGCATGTTGTTTATGGGGACCCCGAAAAGTTTATCCACGTCTACCGCCCGATGCTGATATCGTGCTCGATGATGCCGTCACGCATGCGGACGATTCGGTCAGCGCGTTCGCCGACCTCCTCACTGTGAGTGACAAGCACAAATGTCTGGCCGCGATCCCTGTTGAGGTTACAAAGCAGGTCCATGACCTGGTTCTGGTTCTCGCTGTCAAGGTTGCCGGTCGGTTCATCGCACCAGATGATAGCGGGATTGTTGACCAGCGAGCGGGCGATGGCAACTCGTTGCTGCTGGCCGCCTGAGATCTCCGCGGGGCGCTTGCCCGCCTGGTCGGCGAGTCCCAGCGCTTCCACCCAGCGAAGAGCACGCTGGCGTGATTCACCTGGTTTCACACCCGCAACCAGCGCTGGCAGCTCGACGTTCTCGACAACTGTCAGCACCGGCAGCAGATTAAAAGTTTGAAAGATAAAGCCCATGTTCTGCGCCCGGAAGTCGGTGCGGCTGTTGTCACGCATGCGGTAAAGGGCCTTGTCACCGATCAGGACTTCGCCGTCACTCGGCTCGTCGATTCCTGACATGCAGTTGAGTAGTGTGGTCTTGCCCGAGCCGCTCGGCCCCATGACTGCTACCATCTCCCCGCGTCTGACTTCGAAATCGATGCCGCGCAGGGCGTGCACCTGAACTTTTCCGGTATCGTAGGTTTTGTGCAGGTTGGTAGTGCGGATGATCAGATCGCGCCCTTCCCCGTTGGCGCTAACCGGACCGTTGCTTACAGGTTTAATCTCAGCCATTATTCGCTCCGTCTTCCGATTCCAATTGGGCCACGGAAATTATATCGAATTTCGCGAGGAATAATTTTGGGAACTTGTAGCCGGCGATTGCGTCATCAGTTGACAATCAGTATTTACATGAACCTCTCGAAGTGCTCCCTCTGCGCTTTGCAGATGGGGCACCTCTCTGGTGGTTCATCTCTGGCACAAAGGTAGCCGCAGACGCGGCAGCGCCAGACCGGTTTGCTCAGAGCGGTCCTGGGTTCGCCGGTTCCTCCCGCTGAACCGGAAGCGTTTGTTCCAGCTCCGCCTTCGGCCCGTCCTCCCTGGTTCATTTGCTGGCGCTCTTCAAGAGGAGGCCGGCGCTCGGGGATAGGGGCAACCTTTTTTATCCCGGCGAAGACTTCGCCGGCCACGTAGAGGGCGCAGAAACACATTCCATATTCATCGAGGTCGGGATCGCGATAGTCACAGGGGCAAATGATGTCGAGGTCTTCCTGAAAATGGCCGGCGGCCAGGCGGCAAGGGCAGGATGGATAACCAAAGCGCTTCTCGTTTACCATCAGCCCGCGGACGAGATCTTTCGTTGCTTCAAGCTCCGGATTCAGGTGATACCCTGATTTTTCCGCGTCACCCTTGAGGCGCAGATAATACTCTTCTATGTCTTTTAGGGATATTTCTGCCGCGTTTTCATCCATGCGCCCCGATGCCTCTCTTCCGCGCTCCAGCCTCTACTTCCATTTATGAAGCTCTGACTGAATCTGGTCGGGCTCATAGCCCACGATACACTTTTCATCATTGATTACGACTGTGGGGAAGGTATTGGCGGGGTTCCATTTTTTAATCTCTCCGGTAATCGTATCGCGGTCGGATGGGTCGAGGAGGTCGACATCAACCCAATCGAAGGCGACGCCCAGGTCGCCGAGGAGCTCTTTGGTCTTGCGGTACCACATGCAGGTGCTCAGCGTAAAGAGCATGATCTTGCCCCGGTCTTCCCCCTCATAATGTTTTAAATGACTGTCTGACATAGCGGTTCGTTTATTCATTACCGTTTCCGCGGATGTACTCAACCAGGGCTACTGGGAGTCATCCTCGGGTTCATCGGTCTCCGGCAGGCCCTTAATGTCGCGCCGCGTGAGAAAGCGGCTGTAGTTTTCCTGAAGAGCATCCAGGAGGTGGGGCATGAACTCGTGGCTGATCATGATTCGTGAAACAACGACGGCCGGAATATTGCCGGCCGGGTCTTGACCGGCGAAATCGGCATTGGCGAAATCGATAGAGAATTCAAATTCGGAATGATTGACGCGCGCCATATTGGCGTAGACGCCACGCTGGATGTCGGCCGGGACCTGAACTTTGACCTGCGGTCCCTGGCCACCGTTCCCTCCATTATCAGGCATGTCTGTCTCCTTGGGTTGTCTGCCGGCTTTCGTCTGGCCGGTGTTGCCTACAACAATATCAGGTAGGGTTAGCCGGTGTCCGCGACGCGCTACTGGTTTTCGAGTTGGATTCGCAAATTTTTCTTACTTACAGAAGCATATTTCTTGGATTTCTAAAGGATACCTTTCCGGGCGTCGATAAATGTGTTGAAACACCCACAAACAGGACAGGAGGCGAACGCCTCCGCCCTAAAAGGGAGCCCGTAGGTTGTGAGTTTAGCCTCCCCCCACCTACGGGCTCATCTTTTCCCTAAAATCCCTTCTTTACAAACCTCTTACGTAGTTTGCTTGTTGCTTATCCCGCCAAAAGTTATAATTACCTCACATCGGCGGAGCGCCGCTAACCCCTTCCTGATCGTTCCATTTTTCATAACCGAGAGGGAAAGACGGGCATTTGCGGCCATGACGGAGATTCCCAGTGACCAAGACCAACATCGACGTGGCGGTAATCGGCGCAGGCCCGGCCGGTTTAAGCGCCGCGTTTGTTTTAAGTGAAAATCATAAAGATACTGCCGTCCTGGAGATGAGCGATCAGGTCGGCGGTATCTCGCGCACCATCGTGCGTGACGGCTTTCGCTTTGACATTGGCGGCCACCGTTTCTTTACCAAGGATGAGGAAGTAGACGAATTTTTCAAACGCATCCTTGGCGACGAGGCTATCTGGGTCAACCGTTCCAGCAAGATCTATTACGATGGCAAATTCTTCGATTATCCCCTCAAGCCCAGCAACGCACTTTTCGGCATGGGCATCGGCACAACCGCCAAATGCATTGGCGACTACGGTTACGTCAAGGTTCGTAACTTCTTCGGCAAGCCGGAGATCGTGTCATTCGAGGACTGGGTAAGCAATGAGTTCGGCCGCCAGCTGTACAAGCTCTTCTTTAAAAATTACACAGAGAAGGTATGGGGTATCGATTGCAGCCGGATCGAGGCTGAATGGGCGGCACAGCGCATCAAGGGCCTGTCGCTTCGTGTAGCGATCAAGGACGCGCTATTCCCGCAGAAGAACGGCAAGGTGGCGACCCTCATCGACAAGTTCCTCTATCCGCGGCTAGGGATCGGCCGCATCAGCGAACGCCTGGCTGAGGACGTGGAAAAGCTGGGCAATGAAGTACGGATGCACTCGCGGGTGAAGGCCGTTAATCACGAAGGCGGGCACATTACCTCTATCGATGTCGAAACGGATGAAGAGCCGTACAGCCTCGAGCTAAATGACCTTTGCTCCAGCATGCCGCTAACAGAGCTGGTACTGGCTATGAGGCCGGAAGCTCCCGCCGACGTGATCGAGGCGGCGCACAATTTACGCTACCGTGACCTCGTAACCGTGAACCTGATGATTGACAAGCCTGAGGTGACCGATCAGACCTGGATTTACATCCATGACCCTTCGTTCAAATTGGGGAGGATACACGAACCAAAGAACTGGAGCAAGGCGATGGCGCCGGAGGGCAAGAGCTCTATCGTAGCCGAATATTTCTGTTTCGAGGGGGATGAGATCTGGGACATGGACGACAAGGATCTCATCGACCTTACCGTAGACGACCTTGGCCGCCGGCTTGGTTTCCTGAAAAAGGAAGAGGTCCTCGACGCTTTCGTCGTGCGGGTGCCCAAAGCATATCCGTCGTACGAGCTTGGTTATCGGGAACCGCTCAACAAGATCCGTGAATATATAGACACCTTTGACAATCTGGAGATCATCGGCCGCTATGGCACTTACAAGTACAACAATATGGACCATTCGATGAAGACCGGCATCCTCGCCGCGCGCAATATTCTGGGAGAATCACATGACGTCTGGGACGTCAACGCTGAAAAGGAATACCATGAGGAGAAGGTGCTGGAGAAATAACGGCTCGGTCCAAGGCAAATGGAACTCGCCGGCCGGAAGCCGGTTTTTTTATGCCTCAGGTTTGCGTGCGAGTGTGATGATCGTCAGGCCGTAGGGTAAATTAACTTTCCCGATCAATGCCCGTTCAGCTTCAAGGACAGAGCGCAAGAGGGAGTTCACCGGTCCCGGGAGCGGCTTGAGGTCCGAGCGGGAAGCTTCAGGCATCACCTTTGACGGCGGGTGTAGCGCCTTGCTGGTCAACCTTACCGCCGCCATCAGCGGGAACAGGGTTGTGTTGGCGCTGGTTATTCTCTCTACCTCAAAGCCTGCTGTCTCAAGCAGGGTCCTAAGCCGGCGCCGGGTGTAACGGCGCACGGCGCCCTGTGAGATGTCATGCTGGCTGCGGAGTAGGGGATAAGCCTGCTCGGAGACATAGTAATAACCTCCAGGTTTGAGTACGCGAAATGCGTCCTTGATGCCGGCCGCGTCATCCGGCAGGTTTTGCAGCACCTCGCAGCAGATAGCGTGGGTGAAGGTCTCATCCGCGAAGGGAAGCGCCGTGGCGTCACCGATCTGAACGTTGGCGAGGCCGCGTTGCTTGCAGAGTTCGATGGCCCGCGGATGCATATCGATGCCCCAGACTTCCGCATGGCGGCTGAGTATCTTCATTTTGGCGCCCGTGCCGCAGCCGATATCGAGTAACTTTGAGACGAGCCCGAAGGTGGGACTGAGGATCTGGTCCATGATCGCCATCATGCCGGTGTGCCACCAGTAGGTGGTTTCGAGGTCATACATGATGTCGTACTCGCGGGGCTGCATGATTGGGATAGTAGCGGTCCGATGGCTTGTTGGCAAACGTGCCTGTCGCTTAGCGCCTGGTTTCATTCACCCGGGAAGTTTGGCGCGCTGGTTGACTTTCACCCGTGTCCTTTCTAACATCATCAACTTAACTGGCTGCAACCGGTTTCTCTGCTGGATTGATCATTGCAGCTGCACCCAAGAGGTTTTTCGATGTTAAAATCAGTGCTCAGGTCATTCACAGTGAGTCGGGCTCTGGTCGCTCTCTTTGCCGCCCTTGGTTTTTTTCTACTTTCCTCCGCACACGGGGGAATTTCCGCACCTCTGGCCGAAGGGCCGCCCGGATACCTTTCCATCTGGTATCAGTGGGATGCTCAATGGTACATGTCGATTATTACCGACGGCTATCAGTGGGTGCAAGGAGACCAATCCAACGTCGCCTTCTTTCCTCTCTATCCCCTGACCGTCAAGGGCTTTGGCTGGGTATTGGGTGGCCGTTATCTTGGGGCGGGCCTGATTCTTTCGTCCGCCTATCTTTTCGTGGGCATGTGTTTCCTTTACAGGCTGGTGAAGGACGACTACGGTGAAGATACCGCCCGGCGCGCCGTCTGGCTGCTAGCCATTTTTCCGACATCCGTTTTTTTCACGACCCTTTACACCGAATCCCTGTTTTTACTGAACAGCGTCGCCGCCTTTTATTACGCCAGAAAAGGGCGCTGGGCCATGGCGGGGATGTGGGGACTTTTGGCATCGCTTACGCGTATCACCGGGCTGTTACTGGTGTTGCCGCTGGCGTGGGAGTATCTCTCGCAGAAAAACTTCAGTCTGAAAAAGGTGAGGCCGGCGGTGCTGTGGCTGTCGCTGGTGCCCGGTGGCATTTTCATCTATATGGTCTATCTTTTCTTTGGATTTGACCGCCCTCTGGCATTTGCCGAGACCCAGGCAACCGGTTGGGGCCACGAACTGACTCCGATTGTGGGAAGCTTCACACACGACTTATCCTTCCTGATTAATCAGTCTGAAACGTGGGTGATATACGAACTGCCGGCGACGGCGCTGATCGTCGTGCTGACGCTGGTCGCGGTCAAGAAGCTTCCGGGGTCATATACCCTGTACATGGTTATGAGCCTGCTGCTACCGCTAACCGGAGGGACGACCAAGTCCATGAGCCGCTACTTGCTGGTAGTATTTCCCATGTTCATCCTGTTAGCTCTTTTTTCCCGAAAGCGAAAGGTGCTTATTGCCATTTCGACGTTGTCTCTGATTTTGCTTGCGATAGCTACGGCGGCGTTTGTCACAGGCAGATGGGTCGCATGAAGGCCGGGTGCATTATGATGAAACGAAAGGTTTATTAAGTGAGGGAACGCAGGGTCATCTTCAGCTTGTGGCTGCTATTAATGGCGCTTGGGATCATCTTTGCTTTCATCCAGCCGGTCTGGAGCCGGGTGGATGAGGCGCAACACTACGATTATGTGCAATACGTGGCGGAGAACCTGTCGCTTCCGGTCGAAGGGAAGGACTTTATTTCCCAGGATGTTGTCGACGTTTCTGTGAAGTCCAATCAATGGGGATGGCGGCCGGCGGGCGTTCTATCGACACCGGCGGATCTTGATCCCGCCTTGTGGACCACACTGCCCGGTGATCTCGGGGGCCTGGACAAGGAACGATGGGTGCGGCGCAACCTCTGGTATTTCGGCTATGAGGCAATGCAACCACCTTTATACTATATGGTCAATGCACCGGTTTACGCAGCCCTGCCGGACGATCCTTTCGTGAAGCTCTATGGCATGAGGTTGCTGGCGGCTCTGCTGGCTTCGGCCATGGTGCCCATTACCTGGTTAACGGCGCGCGAAGCCAGCCCCGGCAACCGCCTCGCGATTTACGGAGCACCGGTGGCAATGCTGCTGACGCAAGGTTACGCGCTCAACATGTCCCAGATTACCAATGACGCGCTGGCGGTCCCGCTGGCCGCTACGGCCGTGCTTATATTGTTGCGTCTTGTCGTGCGTGGTCTTGCCTGGAAAAGATCTCTGGCGGCCGGTACCCTGATCGGTGCGGCGTTGCTCACAAAGATGACAACAATCTTTCTGTTGCCGGCCGCGGCGGCGGCTCTGATATTCCTGTTGATTTACAAGCGCGGGAAGTTAGGGCGGGTGGCGTTGCACGCGGGGATTATCTATGGTGTCGCGGCGGCGATCATGGCGCCCTGGCTGGCCCATAATTTTTCTCTCTACGGAGATGCCACCGGCGCCAGCGCGGCGCGGCCGCTCATGTCTTCTTTTTTCGAGTCACCTCTGCTGAATTTCAGTACGCTGCGCCTCGACGAGCTATTACCCACATTCTGGTTCGGTGAGCCTATCTTTCCCTTTCCATTTTGGACCTATGCCTGGATGGCGGCGGGCACGGCGATAGCGGTCGCATTAATAGGCGTGCTCTATTATTACTTTGGCCCGGGCGGCTGGCTGAACGGAATGGCGGCTGGCATAGAGGCGGGTTCGAGCGGTGCCGGCGGCGAGGCGAGTGGGGAAAAATTTCCAGGTGGCGGCGGGCAAAGCGAATTGCCGGATGCCAGGATGAGCATCAATTTTATTGTAACCGCATTTGCGATCGGGGCGCTTGTCATTATCTTGATTCCGTTTGGGTCGGGCATTGGCGGTGTTCCCGGCCGTTATCTTTATCCCCTGCTGCCGATGGGCACCTTCCTGCTCATGTTCGGTATCGACCGGCTTTTGTGGCGCGAGCGGGCGCGATTCATGGCTGAAGCACTTCTGCTCTGGATGGTCGTGTGGGAGTCGCTGAACTTTCTGGCATACATCCGGAATCTGTGAGCACTGAACCTGTGAACAGGCAGCAACCGGTTCTGCTTGGCATTGATGTCGGTGGTACCTTTACTGATGCCGTCCTTGTTTCCGGAGGTATTCTTTACCGTGCCAAGATTCCCACGACGCCCGACCAGTCCGAGGGCGTGCTCGCCGCCGCGAAAATGGTTTTAGCCAAGGCGGGCCTCAGTGCTGACAAGGTCACTGGTTTTTCCCATGGCATGACCACGGCGACTAATGCTCTCCTGGAAAGAAAAGGAGCGTTGACGGCATCGGTTGCCACCGAGGGCTTTCGTGACATAATCGAGATCGGCCGTCAGAACCGTCCTCGCCTCTATGACCTTTGTCCGCAAAGACCGGAACCGCTGGTGCCTCGAACTTTGCGCTCCACGGTCAGGGAACGAGTTGCCCCTGAGGGCGTCATTGAAAGCCTGACAGACGCTGAAATTGAGCGGGTTGTTGCTGAGCTGCGAGACTTCAGGGAGGACGACGATCCGGACGGGCGCGGTGTCGAAGCGGTCGCCGTCTGCCTGCTCTTTTCTTTCCTCGATCCATCCCATGAACGCCGGCTGGAAACCGCGCTGAGACAAGGGCTCCCCGGGGCGCACATTTCCATATCCAGTAAGGTGCTGCCTCAGTTTCGTGAGTACGAAAGATTCAGCACTACGGCGGTGGATGCATATCTGACACCCGTAGTGGCTTGCTATCTGGACAGACTTAGGGAGGAGAGCGCAGCGGCCGGTCTGCCTGAGCCGGCGATTATGCAATCCAGCGGTGGCGTACTCCCGTTACGGAGCGCTGCCTCGAACGCAGCGCTACTCTTGCTTTCGGGGCCGGCCGCCGGAGTGGTCGGAGCCGAGTTTGCCGGCGGGCGCAGCCAAGTTGACAATATGATTGCTTTTGATATGGGTGGCACCAGCACCGACGTGACCCTGGTGCGCGGCGGTACCGCCGAGACTACCATCGGGCGTGATATTGGCGGCTCTCCGGTTGCGCTTCCCATGGTGGACATACATACAATCGGCGCTGGCGGCGGTTCCATCGCCTGGCTCGATGCCGGCGGCGCCCTCAGGGTGGGTCCGGAAAGCGCCGGAGCCTCTCCGGGTCCGGCATGTTACGGCCTGGGTGGGGATATGGCAACGGTCACTGACGCCAACCTCTGTCTGGGATACCTGGGTTCGAAGCTCGGCGGCGACGGCCTGGCGCTCGACCGTGATCTGGCCGAAGGATCGCTGACTAGGCTGGCCGGCATGCTGAAAATGACTCTCGAGGAAGCTGCCATGGGGATTCGCCGGGTGGCTAACGCCGAGATGGTTAAGGCTCTGAGGGTAATCAGCGTCGAGCGCGGGCATGACCCGCGGCGGTTTGTGCTGGTGGCTTTTGGTGGCGCCGGGCCGATGCACGGGGCCGATCTGGCGACTGAGTTAGGCATTGAGCACGTGCTTCTACCCGACAGTTGTGGCGTCCTTTCGGCGCTGGGCATGGTTGTTGGCGATCAGCGTCGGGATTGGGTCCGTACCGTCTACAAGCCCGGCGTTTGGGATGATGATTTCTTACGGGAAGCTTTCGCGGGGCTGGAGGCTGAAGCCGGGGTCGTCGGCAAGGGAGCTGGAGATGAGGGCGCGCCGGAAGCCAAAGGATTTGCCGGGAATGAGGGAGCCGATCGACCGGGCGGGATGAAGATCATCCGCCATGCCGATCTTCGCTATCGCGGCCAGTCACACGAACTCACGGTTGAACTAGGCGGCAGCTTTTCCCGCGATGACCTGTCGGCGGCATTTGAAAGTAAGCACGAGAGACTTTATGGATACGGGGCGGCGGGCGAGCAGGTGGAGCTGGTCAATATCCGGCTGACCGCTTTGACGCCGCTGGAAAGGCCGGAGCTTGGAACTGTTGCCGGTGAAAGTGGTGCCTCGACGGCCAGGCAGGCTTTTTTTGATGGATCCTGGGTTGAGGCCCGCATCTGGCAGCGCACAGGGATGGGAACGGAGATAGTTCGCGGCCCGGCGGTTATTGAGGAGGACGAAGCGACCACGGTAGTGCCTCCCGGCTGGTCGGCGAGGCTGGACGAGGCCGGGAATCTTTGGCTGGAGAAGGATAAATGAGCGGGTTCGATCCCATCACCATCCAGGTGATTGAGTCGGCGCTGCGCTCTATCTGCGAAGAGATGGGAGCGTCGCTGATCCGCTCTGCCTATTCAACCAACATTAAGGAGCGGCGCGACTGTTCGACGGCGCTCTTCGACGTCTCCGGCCGCATGATCGCCCAGGCTGAACACATCCCTGTGCATCTGGGAGCCATGCCGGATGCGGTGAAGGCTGTGCTCGCCGAGAAGCCGGAGCCAGGCGATGTTTTCATCCTCAACGATCCTTTTCGCGGCGGTACGCACCTGCCGGATATCACGATAGTGAGCGCGATCTCCGCGCCGGAGGCCGCGACCGCCGGCGCGAGCTCCGTGTCCGGGGGAACCGGGGCCGGGAAGCCGACAATTATCGCTTATGCCGCCAGCCGCGCCCATCACGCCGACGTTGGCGGCATCGAACCGGGGAGCATGCCCGCAGGATCCGTTTCACTGGAGGAGGAAGGGGTTGTCATTCCGCCGACGCGGCTCATGGCTGCCGGCCGGTTACAGGAGGAATTCCTTCAGGGGCTGCTGTCAGAAATGCGGCGCCCGGAGGAGCGCCTGGGTGATCTTCGCGCCCAAATGGGGGCAGGACATATTGCCGAGCGCAGACTGCTCGAGCTGATTGATCGGCATGGCCTTCTGGAAACGCTCACGTCCATGGACAAAGCGGTTGCCTATGCCGAGCGCCGGATGCGCGCTGCTATATCCGGCCTGCCCGACGGTGAATACCGTGGCGAAGATTATCTTGAGCGCGATGGGCTCGATCTGACTATTGCGGTTAAAGTGACGATTCGTGGTGAGGAGTTGGTGGTCGATTTCGAGGGTACTTCACCACAAGAAGAAGGAAACCTCAACTGCCCGATGCCGGTGACGCGCTCGGCTTGCTGCTTTGTCCTGCGGGCGGTGACCGATCCTGACATCCCCGCGAATGCGGGCTCCCTGGCACCGTTAACAATCATGGCGCCGGAGGGATCGCTGGTCAATGCCAGGCCGCCGGCCGCCGTTGCCGCCGGCAATGTTGAAACCTCACAGCGGATAACCGATGCTCTGCTGCTGGCCTTGTCACAGGCTATGCCGCTTCCCGCGCAGGGGCAGGGCACGATGAACAATCTGACTCTGGGGAGTGATGAAGCGGGAGACGTGAGCGTGGGCGGTGGGTCCAGGGGCTCCGGCGGATTTAAGAGCGCCGCCGGTTCCAAGGGCGTAGCCGGCGGTTTCAATTATTATGAGACGATCGGCGGCGGCGCGGGGGCGTGTCCTGGCAGTGATGGCGCCAGCGGCATCCACCTGGGTATGACCAATACGCTCAATACTCCCATCGAGGCGCTGGAGATGGCTTTTCCGCTAAGAGTTGAGAGCTATGAGTTTCGCGAAGGTTCCGGTGGTGTGGGTGTATGGCGGGGCGGCGAGGGCGTCATCCGCTCGCTGCGGCTGCTGGCCCCGGCCAGGTTATCACTGCTGACCGATCGCAGGCGCCATGCGCCAAGAGGGACGGCGGGCGGAGAACCGGGTGCAACCGGCAGAAACCTGATCAACGGGGAGGAAGTCGCCGGCAAGCTGACCGCGTCACTGGAAGCAGGTGACGTTGTCAGCGTTGAAACGCCAGGTGGGGGCGGCTACGGCAAACATTGAAATTTCGGGGAATTTCGGGGACACAATACTAAATTCTTCTGAAACGAATCCGGTAATTTAGTATTGTGTCCCCGAAATTATTAGTAGCGCTTTTCGTACTCGTCGCACTCAGTGACTTTGGGGCGTTCTAGATTACGGCAGGCCGAACGCCAGTCATAGTTGCACGTCGAGCAGAGCGGAATCGGCTTGCCGCCAAATAGTTTCCTGAACTTGTTGGTTATCTTTACGTTCATTTACTTCTCTTTCCTTCTAGTCTTCTTCCTTGACGATAATCTCTTTCGCTACCGGTCGTCGTCCGAGCGCTGTCCGCAGCATGCCGCCGGCGAGCTGGCCCACCAGGTCAAAGCTGATAATGAAGGGGATCGCTTCCCAGCTGACGCCGCTGGTAATTCTGGCGACAAAGATGAGTGGCACCGGCAGATGAATGGCGACAAACCACTGCCAGGTGAGCTTGCGGGTTCCGGCGCGGTAATAGCCGAAGGGGAGGTTCAGTAGAAATGCCCCCAGGCAAAGAAGTAATGTTAATTGTAAATCCATAAAAACTCCAGAAATAACCTACTATGTAGACGATACCAGCAGGTTCGGCGGGGTTCAAGGAACTAAATATTTCCTAACCTAATACTGTTAATACCACTGGAGGCATACCCGCAAACGGCCGAATGAGCCCCTATGTTATAATTTTCACGATGCGGGAAGCTTGAAAAGTGTCCCAGCATTCCCTAATATTTGCTGTCGCCTTATGCGCGCGGAACTCCGCGGCGCATGATTTTTCTGGAGGAGTGCCCGAGTGGTTAAAGGGGGCGGACTGTAAATCCGTTGGCGACGCCTACGCTGGTTCGAATCCAGCCTCCTCCACCACCAGCCCGGTTAGCTCAGTTGGTAGAGCACCTCCATGGTAAGGAGGGGGTCTACGGTTCAAGTCCGTAACCGGGCTCCATTTTTTCGGCCAGTCTAATGGCCGCTAATGGCCGCAGCCGGGGACTCCGGGAACTACGCACCTGCGTTCAACCGGATCCTCCGGACTTACCACGAACGTGGCGGTGTAGCTCAGCTGGTCAGAGCAGCGGAATCATAATCCGCGTGTCGTAGGTTCGAGTCCTACCACCGCTACCAACATCCAGTGCCTCGTTATTGGCTTGGTTAAGCCAAAAAAACTTCCTCGAAATAGTAACCCCTGGCAGGACCCGAACTTCAGAGCGCAATTTACCTGCAAAAGACACTTTTTCGCAAATCTGGCTTTCGCCTTCGAAATTCTGTTGCTATATTTCACATTTTACAGTGATCATTTTTTTTGAAAATGCCCATCTTCCCATCCGTGGATAGAATGGAAAATAGTTTGAATAGTATTTACAGACTAGTCATGACTTATCAAAAAAAGATAAGATACGTTTAATCTGTTAAGGAGCGGCTGAATGGACCCCCGCAAGAACCCATATGCCCCTGGGGCTGGCACGAAACCGCCGGTACTCGCTGGTCGTGACGAAGAACTTAAGTCGTTCGATATACTCCTGCAACGCCTCGAACGAGGTTACACTGAGCAATCCATGATAATCACGGGACTGCGCGGCGTGGGCAAAACGGTGCTACTCGACGTTTTCCGGGAAAAAGCAGAATCTAGAGAATGGGCAACTGTCGAATGGGAGGTCGAGAAAAACTCTGCTTTCGCCTCCAGGATATCAGCGAACGTGCGTAGGGCTCTGTTGCAAATTGCGCCCAAAGCACGGTGGTCGGCTCGCGCTCGAAGGGCCGCCGCGATACTCAAGTCGTTTTCGATGACGTTCAATCCGAAAGGTGCGGTTACTGCGGGACTCGAGGTTGATGCCCTGACCGGCTCCGGTGACAGTGGCGACCTCGCCGAAGACCTGACAGACCTGTTTGTGGCCCTAGGGACGGCGGCAAAAGAGAAAAAGATCGGGGTTATCTTTCTGCTGGATGAGATTCAATTTCTCAAGCAGATAGAATTTGAAGCTTTGATCATGGCCTTGCACAAGTGTACCCGGCGCTCCCTTCCTCTGACACTGGTGGGCGCAGGTTTGCCCCAGATGCCTCGGCTTGCTGGTGAAGCCAAATCGTACAGTGAGCGGCTTTTTAGATTTTCCCAGGTCGGCAAGCTCAAGGCCGATGACGCGAGAGATGCGCTGATTCTTCCTGCAAGGAGTCTTGGCATTGAGTTTGAGACCAGAGCCGTTTCGTGCATCGTTGAGTACACGCAGGGGTATCCGTATTTTCTTCAGGAATATGGCAAGATCATATGGGATGAGTCTTCTGGGCCTGCAATATCCAGAAGGGATGCCAAATTGGTCTTGCCGCTGGTTGAAGCAAAACTCGATGATAGCTTTTTCCGAGTTCGCGCGGAGCGCACTACGGAGTTGGAACTTAGGTATTTGTTGGCCATGGCCGAGCTTGGACCTGAACCCCACAGGGCGAGTGAAGTCGCCGGCCGCATCAATCGGACTACTGAACAGGCAGGTCCGATCCGGGCCAGATTAATTGAAAAAGGTCTTCTCTACACACCTGGACACGGTTATGCCGCGTTCACGGTTCCCCAGTTTGATAAATACATGCTTCGCTGTTACTCCGGTCTTGCAGGGGAAGAATAAATAATCGGCCGTTTTTTCGATGCCTGATAACGGGCACATACCTGATGAGAGGAAAACCGGAAGCGAATTATACGGCTTTTTTGATTTGAAAAGGGTGCTGGTCAGGAAGATTCGCTAATTCTCAATTTCGGCATGGAACAACTAATCGAAATGATGCGCGACGCAATGGGTCCTGATCTTTTCGATGCTTGTGAAAGGATGGGGGCGAATGCGGAAGCAATCATTCGTTACTCGCCGCTGGCCCATCGCTTCCAGAAGTCCCGCGACCTACTGGATCTCACCATCAAAGAGGTGGCGGCGCAACTTAAGGTGCCTCAGTACAAGATTAAAGCCATCGAAGAAGGAAGACACAGTCAACTTGATATGGCGGTTTTTCATAAGTACACCCAATTTCTGCATATGGATGAATATATAGCATCGTGGAGTCAGCGGAATGACGTCCTTGCTCGACAGCTTGGTATTGCCGGCCAATCAGTTCGGCGGCCGGGAGCTGGCGCTGTGTATCAGTTTAAAATCACCCCGAAAGATACAAAGCCGCCTATCTGGCGACGCATTCAGGTACCTGCAACCTACAGTTTTTGGGATCTCCATGTGGCAATCCAGGATGCTATGGCTTGACTATCATCTGCATCAGTTTGATATCCGTAGCGCGGGCAAGCAGATTGAGCATATCGGTATTCCGGACGATGAGTTCTTTCTCGAGGTGCAGGTGCGTGCCGGCTGGGAAGTGCCGATTACGCGTCTGTTCACCGAAGAAAAAAAGCAAGCTCGATACCTTTACGATTTCGGCGACGACTGGGAACACACAATCTTATTGGAGAAAATCCTGCCACGGGAAGAAGGTGTCAGTTATCCGCGTTGCATTGGTGGCCGCAGAAAGTGCCCATCTGAGGATTGTGGCGGCACAGCCGGTTATCGTGACTTCCTGTGCTTGGGAACGTAGTAAGGCCAAGCTGGAGTTACCTTAGGACAGAAATCTGATCAGGAAATGGCAGCTGCCTTCTCCCTTGGCGATGCCAGATTTACCGGTTACGCGGACCTTGCCGAAGAAAGATTCGCTGATTCCCCGGATGAGGTTGTGGTGCAGATTGCATACTATTTCCTGACCGGGCGACAGCTCCCGGAAGATGCAGTTAAAGACCTCGATTTCCAGTTTCTTCTTCTCCAGGCGGGTTACATTGGCAAAAAGGCCCTGTTCATCCACTAGTCTTCGAAAATTCGTGATTTTCTGTTCCATGTTGGCCTTCTCTGCCGGCAGGCCACTAGCCTCGACAGCCAGTTTCCCTTCCTCCCTTCCCCGCCTCAGAGCCACGCCTTCCGGTTTGCCACCGCTTTCGAGGGCACTGAGGGCGATCGATGCGAGCAACTGGTAATCCCGGGGTGGGTACTGCGACGTCACCACCGACCCGATTGTATAGCGGCGTCCAGGCCGGCCACCGCCAGATGTCTTGAAAATCTCCGATTCGAGCAGCCCGCTGGCGGCCATCTTTTCCAGATGCATGCGGGCAACGTTGGGGTGCAAATCAAATTCCGCGGCAATGTCGGCAACGGTTACTGCTTTGCCGCCGGCGGCGATGATCGAGCGGTAGATCTTCAACCGCGTTGGATCCGCCAGAAGCCTGTTTATTTCATCGCTGGTTGCATTCATCGTTTCCCAATCTGCCTTGTCAGGGAATTATAGCCTTTCCGTGCGTTCATAGTAAACACTATTGACATAGTGGAAACAGTTTAATACCCTTGTCATCCATCGGTCGTAAAAATTCCGGCCGGCGATATCGGGTAATGACTGACAAGGAGAAAGCTAATGCAGGAAAACAGCACGGCATCAAAATGTGAAGGTAAACTCTGTTCCGACGCGGCGCTTTGCAGCGCTGACGAAACCCTTCAGGAAGCCAGCATGACCACCGTATTTGACCGCTACGAGTCCCAACAACCCCAATGCCGGCAGGGCATTCAGGGGAGCTGCTGCGTCCTGTGCTCCAACGGGCCCTGCAAGATCACTGCCAAATCCCCTTTTGGCGTGTGCGGCGCTTCTCCTGACCTGATCGTTGCCCGAAATCTCCTGCAGAAGGCAGCTATTGGCACCGCCGGCAATACATATCACGCAGAGAACGTAGCCAGAGCTCTGCTGGCCGCGGCAAGGGAAGAGACGGTTTTCAGCATCCTGGATGTCGGGCGCCTCAACGCTGTCGCCGGTTCCATGGGAATCAGCACCGAACAGCCTGCCAACCAGGTTGCGGAAGCGGTCGCGAACCTGATCATCGACGAAATCAACAAGCCTGACAAAGAGACCATGATGCTCACGGAAGCTTTCGCGCCGGCAAAAAGGGTTGATGCGTGGAAAGAGCTGGGGATTATGCCAGGTGGTGTGAACTCGGAAATCCGTACGGCTCTGGTGAAGTGCATGACCAGCGTCAACAATGACCCGGTCGACATGCTGTTGACGGCGATGAAGCTCTCCATCGCCAATTCCTATGCGGGCCTGTCGGTTATTAACGCGCTTCAGGATATCCTCATGGGAACGTCCAGCATCGGTGCCGGTTCGGTGAATCTTGGCATCCTGGACGAGGATTTTGTGAACATCGTCTGTCACGGCCACCAGCCATTGCTGGCATCGCTCGTTGCCATAATGGCCAGACTTGAGGAATTCGATGCGATGGCCCGCCAGGCCGGAGCCGAAGGCATCAAGGTCTATGGCTCGATGTGTGAAGGTCAGGAAATGATGCAGCGGCAGGACAGCGCTTTCGCGGGTCAGCTGGGCAACTGGTTGCACCAGGAGTTCGCTCTGGGAACCGGTGCCGTCGACCTGGTGATGATGGACTACAATTGTTCGATTCCCTCCCTGCTCGAGTATGCCGAGCGTTTCAAGACCAAGCTGGTCACGACCGACCAGGCGGTGCGTATGACTGGTGTCGAACGTCTTGAGCACACGCCGGAAACCGCCGACGAGACCGCCAGGCAGATCCTTGAGCGCGCCATCGAGGCGTTTGGTGAGCGCGGCGAGGTCAACGTCCCCGAGGAGAGCATGACGACCGTGGCCGGGTTCTCCACCGAGTCCGTGCTGGGCGCCCTGGGCGGCGATATCCAGCCGCTTGTCGACGCGATCGCCGCAGGCAGCATCAGGGGAATCGCGGCTGTTGTCGGTTGCACGACCGCCAGTCCCGAAACGCGCGGATGTAACATCATCAAGCTCACCGAGAAGCTGGTAGCCAGTGATATCCTGGTCGTCAGCGGCGGCTGCACCAGCTCCACACTGCAGAACGCCGGTTTTACCGGTCCCGAATCCACTGCTTTGGCGGGCGACGGCCTTAAGGCAGTGTGCGATGCGTTGGGCGTGCCGCCGGTGCTGTCCTTTGGGTCCTGCACCGACATAGGCAGGATCGCCGATGTCACAGCCGCCGTCGCGGCAAAGCTGGATGTTGACATCCCTCAGCTGCCAGTGGTTGTCTCCGCACCCGAATGGCTGGAACAGAAGGCGGTCGCCGATGCTTTCTTCTCGGTCGCCTACGGTCTCCTGACCCATCTGTCGCCGGTGCCGCCGGTCACTGGCAGCGGGTTGGTCGCCGGCATCCTCACGTCAGACGTCGAAGGTTTGACCGGTGGCAGGGTATTGGTGGAAGAAGACCCGGTGGCGGCAGCGGATACCCTGATAGAGCACATAGAAAAGAAAAGGAGCGAGCTGGGCCTTACGAGTTGATGGTTCGCGTGCACGTAATTAATGTCCCCATCGGGGATGGTTGAAATCCCTCGCCTTCAGGCGAAGCAAGTTTTCGTGTAATGTGGTCGCATGCGAAACTACCGGCTGGGCGCGCACACGAAATCAGACTTAAGAGTGCATCTGGTGTGGGTGACGAAATACCGCAAACCGGTGCTAAAAGGAGAAATTGCCGTTCGTGTGCGCGACCTCATCAGGCAGATAGCCATGGAGCACGAACTGGAGATCATTTCCGGCAAGGTTGCATGCGACCACATTCACGTCTTCGTGAGCTACCGGCCCAACCAGAACATAAGTCAGATCGTACAGTGGCTGAAGGGCATCAGCTCCAGGGTGCTCCTTCAGGAGTTTCCCACGATGCGAAAAAAGTTCTGGGGCAGGCATTTCTGGGCCCGTGGCTATCTGGCGGTAAGCTCGGGAGCGATCACGGATGAGATGGTCAAGGAGTACATTGACGAACAGGAAGGCGAGCAGATCGCCGATGACAGTCGATTTCCAATCGACAGCCTGTAAACCCACCGGCTTATAGCCGGTGGTTGTTTAGTTCTGCAAATAAGCGTGCCCGGAAAGATGAGCGCGCCCACGGAAAAGACGCTCGTTGGTCATGGATTGCCGGATGAAAAACAAAAGTCCAGTGGATAACTCAGGTCGGTATCTCGGATGACGACATCCTGGCAGCTCTTAAGGACCTGAAGGCTGATTTTGATGTCACTGAGGAGGACCTGAGGAAGATCTATGGTCTGGCGCTCGCGCATGCCACGGAAAGGCTGGCCAAACTGGGTCCGGCATGCGACGAGTGCCCGCGCCTCACAAGCGTCATGGCAGAAACAAGCTCATCGTTAAAACAGAAACGGCCTGCAAAGGCGCCGCCCCCGGTTGGATTTTCAGAGCTCTTCTGGTCCTCTCTGGGGGCGCTGGTGGGAATCGCGCTCTGCTCCTGGCTCAGCTCGCGATTTTTTGAGCCACGTGACCTGACGCTGATGATCGGCTCGATCGGAGCCTCGGCTGTGCTGGTTTTCGG
The DNA here is from genome assembly GCA_021785935.1 of Actinomycetes bacterium. GTDB lineage: Bacteria > Actinomycetota > Thermoleophilia > BMS3ABIN01 > BMS3ABIN01 > JACRMB01. The sequence continues at coordinate 19,561 of JAJYOG010000003.1, read as the reverse complement.
TGCCATAAGGAGCCCGTTCGCGTAGCCGCGGAATCTCATCGGCGGCCATTTGATATCGGCTTTCGCAGGCGGCGCTGCATGGCAGGTGCTGGGAGGGATGGCCTGGCTGGCGGCGGCGCTGGCGGTGTCGCTTGCTGTCGCGACGATGCTGGTGACCAACACCGTCCATCCTCCCGGAGGTGCCACTGCGCTGATCGCCGTCATCGGCGGCGACCAGGTGCACAAGCTCGGTTTTCTGTATCCCTTCATCCCGGTCGCAGTAGCGGCTATGCTGCTCCTGGCCGCCGCTGTGCTGGTAAACAAGATCCCCGCGGGCAGAAGCTATCCTGAATACTGGCTATAAGTTCACTGAATTTTAAATGTGGCTACCTCAGCGTTTCCCGGGTCACCAATTGCACCGGATTCCCCTGGTATACCGTTTCAAGCGATTGCGCCCAAATCCCGTCTTGACGCGTCAGTCCCTGGAATCCGGTATGCAAAATGTCTATTGATGCGCTCAGCGCTGGTCAGATCCTTTTCAAATACACTTCTAGCTTGCTCAATAATTGAATCTCACTCTTTCTTTTCGAATAACGTAGCACCTGGTCTACCAAATCTAAATTCCGCGTTTTTGGCTTAACAAAGCCCAATCAAGGCGAAAACACTACCCAGGACTCGAACTTTTCTCTTGCCTGATTGATACCAGAGGATGCATATGGGGACTTGCCTTCAAGCTGTGCGAAGGACATAATATCTGTATGGCAGAACCAGCCTTTAACATCGATGATCTTTCCCAGGATGAGCGGCTCACACTTCTTGAGCGGCTTTGGGATAGCCTCACTCTCGATCCAGGCGCTGTGCCGTTTACGTCTGCCCAACGGGTCGAACTCGATCACCGTCTTGATGAGATCGATCGTGGAGATGTAGAAGGCATTCCTTGGGAAGAGGTAGTCCGTCAGATTCGTGGCCGGCGGCGGTAGTGCCATCCCCAATCTTCCGTCCTGCTGCCGCAGCGGACGTTGAAGATGCCTTCCTGTGGTACGAGTCTCAACGCTCGGGCTTGGGCGACGATTTCCTGGATGCACTCTCTCTGTTATAAGCGCTATTGGCGAGCATCCAAACCGGTTTCCCATAATCCACCGTGATACTCGCCGCGCGCTTCTTCACCGGTTTCCCTACGCACTTTTCTATCAGCCCTGAACGAAAGAATCATTATCGTCGCTTGCATGCATAGGAAGCGGAACCCCGCGCACTGGCAGATTCGTCGATAGAAATCCTGCTGTAGTATTGCTACCGCCGGTGCAAAATACAAATCACAAACCGTAATTTCCACTCGTTGAATCGATTAGATATCCCATTGCGGCATATCCCTTGAGTCGTTTCTTCAATTTAGCATTCGCATCAACGACCAATACCGAGTCTGCTTTAGATGGACTGAATCAGGCCCGGCCGAGGTCGAAATAAGTGATTATTCATTGATTGAAAGGAATAGTAATGGTAAGAATCCCCGCACATAGAGAACCGACTCATCCTGGCGAAATGCTGCTGGAAGAATTCCTTGAGCCTATAGGCATTACCCAGAGGGAACTAGCCACCTCCATTCATGTCCCCTACCAGCGCGTTAATGAAATCGTTAACAAGCGGCGGGGAATCACACCTAGCACCGCCCTACGCCTCGCAAAGTTCTTTGGCATGACCGAGGATTTCTGGATGAACCTTCAACTTCGTTGGGATCTTTATAAGGTGCGGCAAAACGAGGCAAAGGAACTTGGGTCAATCCGGCCACTTCGAACAGGCACATAAGATGGAAGAAATGGTTGAAGTTACTATCGACAAAATTTCTGTCCAAGCTGCCATAGACAAATGGGACGGTATGGGAACAACTGCCTGCGATCGAATATTTCTTGAAGAGTTTTCGGCCGGCTCCATTAATGAAAAGACCTTGCGACAATTTTCAGCTACGAATACTTTAAAGAGACGTACCGGGGGCTACAGCATTGGCAGAACATTCTGGGGCGGAATTTCTGAATGGGCACCACGAATCGAAAACTTTGCGAAAGACACGGTTGCTAAACAAAGAATTGAATATCAAAATAGCGGCAATAAAGCCATCGTATTTAGAATCTTAGATGAGCTGGCAAATATGGAAGGTACTGGGCCGAGTGGGAAGAAGCGGCAATTAGGTACCGTCTCCGCTTCCAAACTTGCATTTTTTCTTTGTCCAGAAATGCCTTTTTTCATTTATGATTCAGTTGTCGGCAAGGTCTTTCACCGGAAATCTGCTCCAAGGCCGAGTGAATATCCAATGTGGTGTGCTGACTTAGGAAAGCTTTTGCCAGATCCTGACGCTTTCAGAGAACATGTAACCGAGAAAGGACGTCCAGAATTTGCTCATCGCCTGAACTGGCTTGCTCGTCGTGCGCTCGATTTGGCTCTATATAGGAAGGGTGAAGAGATTATAAGTTGACTTCACTAACGATTTTTTCAGAATTAATGCATATTCGTATTTATCTGCCTCAACAGACAAAATTCATTGCTATATCGGTTCGAGTACCGTAGCACCTGGTCTACCAACATCCAGCGCTTCGTTTTTGGCTTGGTTAAGCCAAATTCTGTTTCTTGAAATCGTAGCGCCCTCGCAGGACTCGAACCTTCTGAATAAATTAAGGATTTCTGGGGAAAATGATATTGTTTTAATCAATATTAATCGATATGATTGGTTGAGATTAGAAGGGAGGTTTACCGTGAAAACCAAGGTGTTAACCGCTCATGTGCCGTTGCCGCTGGCAGAAAAGGTCGATCGGGTAGCTGCCCGTCTGGAGCGCTCACGCGGATGGGTTGTAAAACAGGCCCTTTCTGCCTGGGTTGAGCAGGAAGAAGAGCGAAGCAGGCTAACGCGGGAGGCGCTAGCCGATGTTGATGCCGGTCGTGTAATCGATCATCAGGCCGTGCAAGCCTGGGCTGACAGTCTGGATACTGAAAAGCCGTTGAAGCCTCCGCGCTAATGGAGCTTAAGCGGACGAGTAAGGCTCTCTCCGACTTGGTTAGGCTTTATGAGTCTCTTGCTTCGGTGGACATTAAAGCAGCAGCACAGACGGTACAGGCCCTGTCAGCGGCGCCTCAAGGTTTGCTGGCCTATCCGCGTATTGGTGAGAAACTGGAAGAGTTCGAGCCGCGTGAGGTTCGCCGTATCCTTGCAGGCCGCTATGAAATGCGATATGAGATTCAGGCTTCAATTATCTACGTGCTGAGGCTCTGGCATACTCGGGAAAATCGATAATTATCCTCAATTGAAGTGCTCTCTCAGCCTCTGCAAAAGGCAGATCTCATTCCTGAGAGCGTTCGAACAACGTAGCACCTGGTCTACCAACATCTGATGCCTCGTTTTTGGCTTAGGTAAGCCAAGTATTTTCCTCAAAATCGTAAACCCCTAACGGGACTCGAACTGCTCCCTTTTTTCCACAGAAAAAACTCTTGCAAATGTTTCTTCACGCTATAAAATATTGTATAGTATCCACTAAATAATATTGAATAATTACCGCTATAAAATATTGTATTTTATCCGCTAAGGAATATTGAGATGACTCTGCAAGAAAAGGCCCTGAATTGGTGGGCCGAAAAAACAAAACAAAATACATACGTCGTTTCTTCGGACGAAATACCTGATCAAAGACAGCGCTATTATCTCAGGAAGTGCGGGCTGATCTTTAAAGCCTCCCGAGGTTGCTGGATTCTCAAGCGGCCCGAAGATGAAAGCGAGGAGGTATTCCCGCTTCTTTATTGGCAGGCCATAGAGCAGATTCTCGCCAACCATAAATGGACACTGCGTGGCGAATCTGCCCTTTTGATCTATATCGGGGACCAGGCAGCCCAGAATCGCTTGACCGTAAAGACGCAAGATAAAACCAACAGAACGATTTCCTTACCGTGGGATTTCAAAATTGAACTCAGACATGATCCTCATTTTGATGAACGGCTGATTGGGCAGCAGGATATCGCTGGCAGACAGATTCCCGTAGCTGTTCCTGAACTTGTATTGGTAGATGTCAATAAACTTCCGCTGAAGGAAGTTCAGAGCTTTATCGCCGGTACAGATTTTGACAGAAGGATGCTCGGCGCGATTTATGCCACCAGCCCGAAGCCCGTTATTTTCAAACGCCTCATCGGAATGGCCACGGACGCAAAAAGGCCAGATTTGGTAACAGCTCTGAAGAAAATAATTGAGGATAACACGCATTACCAAGTCATCAAAAAACAAAGAGAAGAATCCTGGCGCGCATCCGAAAAACCTGCGGCATTATCGCCACCCTGGGTCATCAGGCAGGAGCAACTCTCAAAAGAGTTCGAAGAGGTTCTGAACAAGAGCCTGAGGCCAAAGATCGCGCGAATAAAAAAGCAGCCGCTCGGTCAGCTGTTAAAACAAGCCAGGGAACACAAGAAATATGACACCTATCATTCCACGTCACTCGAGGGATACAGGATAACTCCGGAAGAGGTCGATGTACTGCTGTCCGGCCGTGCTCCAAAGAAGGAAAAAGGCGAGGGGCCTGATTATCTTGAGAAGCTGAAAAACAGGATGGCCATTGTCGGATATTCAGCAGCATTCGATTTTATTTTGGCCGGAGCAAAGCAAGATTTTGGGAAATCTCATCTCACAGAGGATTTCATCAAAAACACCTATTACAACCTATTCAAGCCGTCGGCTGACGCTGGCATAGTCGATTACTATAGTCTGACGGCTTTCCGGAACGTGCCCGTTTATATCAGGGGAACCCGTTACACGCCGCCCTCGCACGAAAAGGTGCATGAACTTATGGGAAGTTTCGTGCAACTTGTAAACGCTTTTGAAAATCCGGTTGTGCGGGCGATCCTGGCCCATTATTACTTTGTTGCCATCCATCCTTACTCCGACGGGAACGGCAGGACGGGAAGACTGCTGATGAATTATCTTTTGGTATCTGCCGGTTATTCATGGGTGACGATCAAGACCGAGCAGCGGGGCGAGTACTTTGAAGCTTTGGCAAAGGCGCAGGTGGACGAAGGTATCGTGCCCTTCGGTGAATTCATCCTGGCGATATTGAAGGAAGCGAGCAAAGGAATTGGGCGGAAGTCGTCTTAGATAGAAAAGCTATGGAGATGATGAAACAATCGTCAAATGGCATTCAGTGAAATAGAACTCAAGAAGATCGATAATGTCGTTGGCAGAATGTGCCGGGAGCGAGTTCCTGCCCATATAAAAAACGAGCTCGAATTGATTTACCGGGTCAAGGGGCATGACGTAACGGTGTTAGAGAAACGACCTGCCTGGGACGATCCTGGTGAGACGATGGAAATTCCGGTGGCTAAGCTTTAATACGTGCGCACGAAGAACGAGTGGAGACTTTACTGGCAGCGAAGGGATCTGAAATGGCACGCCTACGACTTGTTGTCATCCAGCTTCGAACTCAAAGAGCTGGTCGACGAAATCGATGAAGATCCGTTTTGTTGCTTCTTTGGGTGAGTTTTTCCTATCCATAGAAATCAACTGTCTTAATCGTTACAGGACAATAACCTTAACTAGAGTATTATCTGGATATGAAAAGGACGGTTCTAACAGAATCTGCGATTTTTTCGTCCTTTAATTAAAACTTCCGCAACTCATCCTCGTTCCCGATTAAGAATATTTTCTGATCCCTGGCGACATTGCTCGCAAAGGCTCTTTTGTTCTTCAGCTGTTTCTTCCAATCGCTCGGGTCAAAAATGGAATAGTTAACCTCACGTCCAAGATGCTCTTCTACTTTCATAATGGCTTTGTGGACGGCATCGACCGATACGTTGCCGATTACCATGACATCAATATCTGAGATGGCATCCTCCAGGTTTTTTGCTACCGACCCATAGATGAAGGCTGATCTAATGTCTCCGATCTTGGCGAGTGACTTCTTTAGCTCATCGCCTACGCCAACGGTCTTGAAGATTATGTTTTTAATTTCCTGATAGAAGATGAAATCCTTATTGACCCGATAAAAGCGGATATTGCCCTCTTTCTGGCTGGAAAGTAAACCTGCATTTTCCAAACGCGCCAACTCGTTCTGAATCGATTGTTTGCTCGCATTCAGAATGCCAATTAACTGGCGGTAATAGTAGCGTTCACCTGGATGAGTAATAAACCAGGTGATTAGCTCCACGCGAGCTTTGGATGTAATTAGAGTCGATAGCACGTATTCCTATAAATCTAGGGCATATGACCTGAATATATAGTAACATCTAATCGGTTATTGAACCCTGCTGAATCCGTGAAAACCAAGGTGTTAACCGCTCATGTGCCGTTGCCGCTGGCAGAAAAGGTCGATCGGGTAGCTGCCCGTCTGGAGCGCTCACGCGGATGGGTTGTAAAACAGGCCCTTTCTGCCTGGGTTGAGCAGGAAGAAGAGCGAAGCAGGCTAACGCGGGAGGCGCTAGCCGATGTTGATGCCGGTCGTGTAATCGATCATCAGGCCGTGCAAGCCTGGGCTGACAGTCTGGATACTGAAAAGCCGTTGAAGCCTCCGCGCTAATGGAGCTTAAGCGGACGAGTAAGGCTCTCTCCGACTTGGTTAGGCTTTATGAGTCTCTTGCTTCGGTGGACATTAAAGCAGCAGCACAGACGGTACAGGCCCTGTCAGCGGCGCCTCAAGGTTTGCTGGCCTATCCGCGTATTGGTGAGAAACTGGAAGAGTTCGAGCCGCGTGAGGTTCGCCGTATCCTTGCAGGCCGCTATGAAATGCGATATGAGATTCAGGCTTCAATTATCTACGTGCTGAGGCTCTGGCATACTCGGTAATGCGTATCCTTGTGCTAGTGAACATTGAATTGCTAATCCTTTGATTCCATAGCAAGCAAATTTCATGTATTTTTCATGATGGGGAATGAGGATATATTTATGGGAACCTCTAATCTTTTTTACCATCTCAAGGAGCTTCATGCGGGTTTTGATTGTCGAGGACGAACCTAAGATCTGTACGTATATAAAGCGTGGGCTCGAAGAGCAGGGCTATGCGGTTGATACTGCCGCTAACGGCCGCGAAGCGCTGGAATTGGCACTAAGGACACCATTTGACCTGATGGTTCTGGACATCATGTTACCGGAGTTAGATGGAATTACGGTCTGCGAGAAACTCCGACAGAAAGAAGTATGCACCCCTATTTTGATGTTGACGGCCCGGGACACTGTGGAGGATCGTGTGTCCGGGCTTGACGCTGGCGCTGACGATTATCTCATCAAACCTTTTGCACTCAGTGAACTGCTAGCTCGCCTCCGCGCCCTTGGTCGGCGCGATCATACAGCGACCAAATCCCCTGTTCTGGCAGTGGCTGATCTCACTCTTGATACACGCTCCCATCGGATCAGCCGCAGTGGAAAAACGCTTGAGCTAACTGCCAAAGAATTCGCTGTGATCGAATGTCTGATGCGTGAAGCTGGGTACGCCCTCTCTCGTCAGACTATTGCCGACCATGTCTGGGATTGCTCTGTCTTCAATGAATCAAACATTGTTGATGTCTATATACGTAACCTGAGACGTAAAATTGATGCAGGGCATGAATTGAAGTTAATTCATACGGTTCGTGGCATTGGCTATCGTCTATCAGCGGAAGATAGTGTTAAAACGACTTAAGACCCTCCGCGTTCGCTTTGCTCTTTGGGTGGCGGGACTGCTGCTGGCGGCTCTGGTCACATTCGGAATTTTTGTCTATTTCATCGTGTCGCATCAGCTGTCTAGTTCCATTGATGACTCGTTGCGCTTGAGCGCTACCCAAACGATCGCTGGCCTGGACGTCATAGACGGCCACGTTGTTAATTCAGATAGCTTATCTGACAATAGCAGCATTGTTACCGATCTCCGTGAACATGGATTGACTATAATTTTATTTGATACAGATGGCCAAATGATTCAGTCTTTTGGCTCTTACCGCGATCTTCCCTTGGCTGATAAGAACCTCAGAATCGCAAGTAATCGGCAATCATCTCTCAGCACACTGACTGACCTAGGCAGCGATAATCCCGTTCGTTTGCTGACCGAGCCCATCCTTGACAATGGTAGTTTTGTTGGAGTATTACTGGTTGCACAGAGCCTCAGTGGAGTGCAGTCAGCACTCCACAGCCTATTAGTAGTTATGGTGCTTGGCGGGCCACTATTGATAGCAATCGCGGGGCTCGGTGGTTTTTTTCTGGCCGCTCGTGCCTTGTCTCCAATTGACAAAATCACCCGTACGGCCGACCGCATCTCAGGCAGTAATTTGTCAGAACGTCTGGACCTACCAGAAACAGATGATGAAGCGGGTAGACTGGCACACACTTTTGACAGCATGCTTTTTCGCCTGGACGCTTCCTTCCGTCGGCAGCAACAATTCACGGCTGATGCGTCGCATGAACTTCGTACGCCGCTGACGACCGTCGAAACAATCCTCGGGGTCATGCGCCAGCGTCGTCGCACCGTTGAAGATTATCAGCAGGCAATGGACGACATCGGAGAAGAGGCCGAGCGTATGCGTAATCTGGTGGAAAATCTGTTACAACTTGCACGTTCTGATTCAGATCCGTCGATTATTCTTGAACAAGTTGATCTCACGATTATTCTGAGAGATGTTCTTGAGACAGTCCGTCCCCTAGCCGAGGTCAAAGGACTTTCTTTAACATACAAACTGCCCGACGGCCTAATCCTGCTCGGTGATCGTGACAATCTGATACGTCTTTTTGTCAACCTTCTAGACAATGCTGTCAAATACACCGGTCGGGGTAGTATTGCCGTCGAAGCACAGGCCGCTAATGAAAAAGTAAGAGTTTCCATTAGCGACACGGGGGTTGGTATTCCGGATGAGCATTTGCCACGCATTTTCGATCGATTTTATCGCGTGGAAAAATCGCGAGTATCTTGTGGTTCCGGTTTGGGGCTGGCTATCGCCATGGACATCGCTCGGGCGCATTTAGGAACTATTGAAGTACAGAGCCAGGTGGATGTGGGGACGACCCTTACCGTCTTCCTACCTGTTTCAAAATAGGTTCCTGTTGCCCGGAGGGAAATAGGAATTGTATTTCATCTTAATTTCATCTTGGCTTGGTATCGTTGGGTTTATGAGAGTGAGCCTATTTTCGCAAGAATTTGCAATGTTATTGGCGGGAGTTACTAGGCCCGTCCGGTTGAGCAGTCCAAAAGCGAAGGCCGCATCGCAAGTTTTCCTTAAAAAAAAGGATTCCGATGATGTGTCTACTCTGCCCGTTAAACTCTCTGTGGTTATACCCGCTTTTAACGAGGAAGCGAGAATTGCAAGTACGATCTCGCACTTGTCAGCCTATCTTGACATGCAGGACAAGAGTTATGAGATCATAATTTCTGACGATGGCAGCAATGATCAGAGTTCTCTGCTGGTGCGTCAAATAGTTGCCGAAAACGGAAATGTTAGACTAATCCGCGAGCATCGAAACCAGGGCAAGGGAGCAGCAGTCAAGCGAGGAATAATGGCAGCCAGGGGTGAGATGATAATTTTCATGGACGCCGACCTGTCCTATCCAGTGGAAACTATAAGTCTGTGTATTGATGCTCTTCAAAATTATGATATTGCCATCGGCTCGCGTAATTTACCTGGTTCGGAAATCAAAATCAGACCTTCACTATTGCGACAACTTACAGGCCCATTGTTTAAAGCAGCTGTCAGTAAACTGGTTATTTCCGGTTATAGTGATACACAGTGCGGATTTAAAGGCTTCCGTGCAGGTGCAGCCGTCAAAATCTTTTCCAACTGCAGCATCAATGGATTTGCCTTTGATGTTGAAGTGTTGGCTCTCGCTAGAATGTTCGGTTACAGCGTCACCGAGGTGCCCGTAAGTCTGATCTTGGATTCCTCGGATTCAAAAATCAATCTGACTACAGATCCCCTGAAGATGTTTAGTGAACTTATGCAGGTCCGCAGGAAGATGAAAATGATTAGCCGGCCGGACAACGAGCCTCTGAGGTTTTCCGAAAAACAATATGAAATGAAATCCTGAGCGAGCCTTTAAGTTGAGGAATTTTACAGTCTCGCTAAAAGAAAAGGGCTTGAACACAGCGCGATTTATCAAATGCCCTGCGGTTCAGCTTCCTTTCGTCATTTCACGCTTTGCTGTCATAGCTATTTCTGTGATCGTTGGGGAAGCGACACATATAGTTACTCAATCACCAGGCTTGTTGCCTTCCTACTTGAAGGTATTTGCTGTTTGGGACGGTTCCTGGTATGTAAGTATCGCCGAAAATGGTTACCACGCCCAGTTCGATAAAATCCCAGACTATGTTTGGTTCCCACTTTACCCCTTGCTTATCCACCTATTTTCTTTTTTAACATTTGGTAATTATCTGATTGCAGCCATCATCGTTTCCAACCTTTGCCTGGCACTGGCGATGGTTTTTGTTTACCGCTACACCGAGATCATTCTCGGAGATCGCCTGGCGAAACGCTCAATCCTATATCTTTCCATCTTTCCATTATCATTTGTATTCTCAATTGCCTACCCGGCTTCATTGCAGCTGCTCTTGTGTGCTGCTGCCTTTTACTTTGCTGAAACCAAGCATTGGGGGACAGCGGGTTTGGTAGGGATGCTGGCGGCAGCCACCAATCCGCTGGGGGTTTTCATCTGTTTTCCCCTGCTACTTCTGTATATGCGAAAAAAGGGCTTTTTGAGAAGAGGGGCTCACGAGCGACCGTGCTTGGGCAAGCAAATCTTATGGCTGGCTATGATCCCTTTGGGAATCGTCGGCTATTACACTTATCTGTATTTCCTTACCGGAAGCTTTTGGGCGGATCTTGATGGAGAGGGCCATTTCGGTCGTTCCTTCGGTTTGTTTGCAGACACGCTCATGCACTCCGTACAACTGGCAAGCAATTCCGGTTCCATACTTGCTCTGCTGGACCTTTCATTTGTGGTAACTTATTTTGCACTTCTGGCTTACATGATCTGGAAAAAGAAATTCCAGCTTGAGCACTTCCTTCTAGCAGCGCTTTTCGTGCTCGTCCCGCTTTCCACGGGGCAGACTGACGGCATCGGCCGCTACGGAATGGCAGCATTTCCTTTCTTCTGGGCTTTGGCTTCACTGGGTGAAGAGCGCCCCATGTTCCACCGCGCATACCTTGTTCTGGCACCGATGGCGCTGGTCCTGCTTTTGTTGTTGGTAGGAACTCCGCTATTCGTGCCGTGAGGGCAAACCGCTGCAAGGCTTTTTTACACAAGAGCGGCCTCGAAAACAAAACCAAACGGAAGAGATGCGTGACCTTGGCTGAAAATTCTTCGAAGCCAGAGAGTTGGATAAAAGCTTTATATACCAATGACCCGTTTCTGGCCGCGCTGCTTTTTCTCATCACACTTTGGATCGTTTTGATGTTACTGTTTATTACCCCCAACCACCCGGCCACATCTTCTATGTTGCGCTGATCTGGACTGTCAACCTACTCGTGAATGATCCTAATGCCGCCATTGTATGGGTAAGCGTTTCTTCGTCAGCGGCGGCTGTGGCAGCGTTGTTCTGGTTAGGGCGGACCGTGTTTAGCCGTCGGGTCGGTCTTTGGGCTGCCCTGCTGCTTGCTACCAGCTTGAGCTACTGGACTCACAGCGAAGTGGCTCTGCCATATGCTCTTCTTGGGCTACTGAGCGTGGTGGTGGCTGGAATTGTTTATCAAACCTGGCAGGGGAAAAAGGAATATGTGATTCCGGCAGCGATAGTTCTGGGACTGGCGTCAGGTTTCCGTCAGGATCTGCTTCCCTTCCTTTTGCCTTTGTTCGGAGCCGGCCTCATAGGCTTGCCATTAACCAGAGTTTTCAAGGCGGCCCTGGTTCTCGTAGCTGCCGTACTCAGCTGGTACGTTCCTTCGGCGCTTCTTTCCGGCGGATTTGCCGCCCCATCAGCGGCGGTCGATGAGGCCATAGAGAGAAACGGCTGGAAAGTATTTCCCGCGAGCGATCTGAAGTAATCACGGGCTCGAAGAGCCGCGGCATGTCAGGTTATCCGGCCGCAAATACTAATTTGTGAGAGGCCTGCTTTCCACAAAAACCGGCATCGGACCAAGGCTCAAATCCTCCGCCATTGTTTGCCTTTGTTTTCCCATCAGATCAGTGACATTAACCGGACCGGTGATCTCATCGGGAAGGGCGGCGGCGGAGTCCGACCAAAGGACATAAACTGGCGAGCGCGATCCTCTGAAAGAAAACCTGTACTGTCCAAGAGCCAACCTTTGCACCTCAACGGCCGCCGCGGTCCTGGCCACCAGGGTTTGATATGCATAGAAGGCCTTTTTCTTGGTCCCTGCCTTGATTCCCGAGGCTTCTTCCTGACCAAGGCCATTGTAAATAAGGCCGGCGTAGTTATAGAAGCTGCCCTCGTCATCCGTATAGCGGTAGTTTTCATAGGGCCGGGACCAGGAGACGTGGCTAACGCCCTCACTGAGCATGGCGGTGAACCTCTCAACCAGCTCCGCCGCTTGCTGGTCCTCGGTTTGCGGAGGAGCTTCAGGGGGGAATGCGGGCTGACCTGATGTCGTCGCTGTTTCTGTTACCCAGAAGTCGGTATTAATGTCAACACCGTGAACGCTCAGGAGTCCGTGAGTGTTCCGGATTGTCTGGAGGACGTCGCGCTGGCTGTCATAAAATCCATAGTAATGGAGATCGAAAATGTCGAAAGGAGGATGGCCGTCGGCAGGGGCCTTTCTGACTATCTCGCTAACGATATTGTCGTAAATCTCAAAATCCAGGGAATCACTTATCTGGCTGGGATAGCGGGCGGCAAACCCCGCCAGCGCCACGCGGCAGGTGGAGCACGTATCGCGTACAAGCTCGCGCCCAGCCAGGAAAAAGCGGGGATAGTCATCCGGGTTTTCCCAGGAAATGTTCGGCTCGTTTCCGATTTGCCAGATAGTGATCCAGGGATAACGGCGGATCAGCTTGCCAAACTCTGTCTTGAATACGGTCAAATCGGCCGGCGCGAAGCGATTCATGATTGTTGCGGTGCCCACAACCTGTAGGCCGGCATTGTGGAGCTTGTTGAGGTAATCTGCCGCCTCAAGAAAACTCCAGCCGTCAAAGACGAAATTAATTCTCACCCAGCTGACGCCCACCTCTTTGACCAGCCCCAGTGAATAATCCTGATACGGCGTCAATGAATCCATCCCCAGCGTCTGAAGCATTGTGCGGGCCGCACCAGGCGGAAGCCCATCGAGCGTCCCGGGGGAGAACAGGCCATAAGGAGAGGTTACCTTGACGGGTGGGCCGCTTTCGTTCTCATCCTTCTCGGCCAAAAAAAGCAGTGAAAGGGCGCCACCGCCAACCAGCGCGATCGTCAAAAGGATAATAGCTGTCTTCCGGCTTGGATGCATTGGAATTTTAGATGCATTGGAATTTTTCTGCGCCGCCCCCTACCTGGTTAACTTACCCACTTGTTGGAAGTTAATACTTCAGTCGCAGGAAGGACTCAGAACTGAGCGGGGCGGTTTGACTCAGTCACCCCAACTCCAATAAAATAACTGCTGGAAACTATATATAGGCTGGGTGCCCGAAAGGGAGAATAGGGAAGCCGGTGCAAAACCGGCGCGGGCCCGCCGCTGTAACCGGGTTAATTGCTTCGTGTCACTGGGCGCATCCGCCCGGGAAGGCCTGAAGCGGAGTACTTCCGGAAGCCAGAAGACCTGCCCTGCCATTCATGTAAAAGTCGCTCTTCGAGGAGATGAGAGGGCCTTTGGTCTTTCGTCACCCCTTGCCATGCGGCGAGGGGTTTTGTTTTGGGAGCGGCGCGGCCAATGGAGGACGCATGGGCACGATTCTGGAAAGCGCGCGGGCGGGACAGGTCACGGATGAGATGGAGATCGTGGCGGCAAAGGAGGGGCTGGATCCCGGGGAAATCAGGCGGGGCATTGTCGATGGCGCCTTGGTGATTGCATCCGGGAATGGCAGGACCGAGGTTGCGGTTGGCATCGGCCGGGGTCTTGGCACCAAGGTGAATGCCAGCATCGGCACATCATCAGACATTATCGATCTGGAAATGGAGCTGGAGAAAGCACGTGTCGCCCAGTCCAGCGGCGCCGATACCATCATGGAGTTGAGTACGGCAGGCGATCTGGATGAAATTCGCCGCGCGATCCTGGCAGAGGTTTCGCTTCCCGTCGGCAACGTTCCCCTGTATCAAGCCGGCAGCGAGGCCAGGAACCGGTGCGGTTCAGCCACAGAAATGACGGATGACCTTTTGTTCGATCTCATCGAAAAGCAGGCGCGCGATGGTATCGGCTTCATGGCTATTCACTGTGGCGTCAATCAGCTTACAGTGAATACTCTCAAAAACCAGGACGGCCACGGCGGCGGCGTTGTACGTCCTGGGGTTCTGGGAGGTCGCGACGGGGGATTGGTCAGCCGCGGTGGCGCTTTTATGATTTCCTGGATGGCTGCGCAGGAAAGGGAAAATCCGCTTTTTGAGCAGTTCGACCGGCTGCTGGAGATATTACGGGAGTACGACGTTGTCCTCAGCCTGGGCAACGGCATGAGAGCGGGCGCTGTCAGCGACGCGACCGACCGGGCTCAGATCCAGGAGTTGCTGGTCAACTCCGAACTCGCGGACAGGGCACGTGATGCCGGTGTGCAGGCGATGCTGGAAGGGCCTGGGCACATTCCGATCGATCAGATCGAGGCCAACGTGGTGCTGCAGAAGAGCCTCAGCCACGGCAAGCCTTTCTATATGCTTGGACCCATAACCACGGACATAGCCCCGGGATATGATCACATTACCGCTGCAATCGGCTCAGCCTGGGCGGCAGCCTTCGGGACCGATTTCATCTGTTATGTCACCCCCTCCGAACATCTGGGACTGCCTTTCGCCGCCGATGTGCGCGACGGCGTAATGGCGGCGCGAATAGCTGCTCATGTGGGAGACATGGTTAAGCTGGGCCGGCGGCGCCGCGACCTGGAAATGGGCATTGCCAGAAGGGATCTGGACTGGCAGAAACAGTACTCGCTTTGCCTCGATCCCGAGAAGGCGCGCGCGGTCAGAGACATGCGTCCCGGGGCGGATAACGACGGCTGTTCGATGTGTGGCGACCAGTGCGCCCTGCATGTGTCAGCAACTTGTGAGACTGATTGATAAGGCGGCTTTCATGGCATGAAACAGGCGCTGGATCCCGGGCCGCCCCCGAAATCACTGATGTGCCCCTATCTTGCACGCAGGACCTTTCCCTGCTATCTTACACAGTGGTTAAAAGGGACGGCCCGGCCGTCTTTTTAAATGCTCAAAGTTGGGAATAAGCAATGGCGTCAGATAAAAGACCTAATATTACGCTGGCCTGCACCGAGTGCAAGCGCCGCAACTACAACACAAACAAAAATAAGGTTAACAACAGGGACCGGGTGGAGCTGAAGAAGTACTGCCCCTCGTGCCGCAAGCATACGGCACATCGGGAGACTCGCTAGTTCCGCATTTACTGGTCAGGCTTGAGCCTGGCGGGAGAAGGTCGCGGGAGAACCCGGAACGGGACCAGATGTTCGACCAGTAGCAGCTGCTTTTGCGTAGCCTGCACAGCATGAGTATAATTCAGGTTTGGGGAAGGCCAGTTTGTGGCCGCCCGACTCGCAGGGCTGTAGCTCCAACTGGTAGAGCGCCGGTCTCCAAAACCGGATGTTGGGGGTTCGATTCCCTCCAGCCCTGCCACATATATAATAGTCTTGCCTTTAGTTCCCATTTTCCCGCGCGCTGCGTCAGCACGGCCAGGAAACCGGCGGAAAGCGGGAATTCGGCGTCACGTAGCGAATTTAATCCGGGATAAATTCCAGAAAACGGAAAAAAAGAAATCAAATGGCCAAACCAGCAAAAATAAAAAAAGATTCAGACCCAGCGGCGCCAGCCAGGAAGGGCGCGAAAAAGGCCGCCAAGGGCAAGATTCAGGAGGGCAAGACTAAGGAAGCGTCCGCCAAGGGCAAGAAGGAAGAGCCCAAGGGTTTTAAGTCCCGCCTGGCCAAGGCCCAGGCCGCCAAGCCGGCCAAGGGCGGCAAGAGTGGAGCCAAGGAGAAGAAGGGCGCCGCCCAGTTCCTGCGCGAGGTACGCGTGGAAATGAGCAAGGTAACCTGGCCTTCGCGTGAAGAGTTGATTCAATCGACGATTGTCGTCCTGATTGCGGTCGCCATTTCCGGCGCCTTCATCGCTATTCTGGATGCGATCTTCTCAAGACTGATCTCGCTGGTCAGTTAGCTTATAGGGAGCAAAAAGACCGATGCCATTTAACTGGTTTGTTATCAATACTTATTCCGGGCATGAAAACAAGGTCCGGCTAAACCTGCTGCAGCGGATCAAGTCGATGAACCAGGAACAGAACGTCAAGGATATCGTGGTTCCGACGGAACAGATCGTTGAGACCAAAAACGGCCAGAAGGTGCAGACCGAGAAGCGTGTTTTCCCCGGTTATGTGCTGGTGAACATGCTGATGACCGACGATTCCTGGGCGCTGGTCAAGAACACCCCGGGCGTGACCGGTTTCGTCGGTTCCGCCAACAAACCGATTCCCTTGAGCGCCCAGGAAGTAGATCGCATTCTGCATACCTCGACTGTTGAGAAGCCCAAGGCTGTAGCGATGTTTAGCGTTGGCGAGACCGTGAGAGTTATGTCCGGTCCGCTTTCAGACTTTAATGGCGAGATCGCCGAGATCAGCGAGGATCAGAGCAAGCTCAAGGTCCTGGTGAACATCTTCGGCCGTGAGACGCCGGTGGAGCTCAGCTTCGACCAGGTGAAAAAAGTTTAAACTGGAGCTGGCTGGGGGTTGCGGTGGGCTCCGGTTCTGCTGTATCCTTCTTGATTGTGCTTTGTGGGGGA
Source organism: Actinomycetes bacterium (assembly GCA_021785935.1). Lineage (GTDB taxonomy): Bacteria > Actinomycetota > Thermoleophilia > BMS3ABIN01 > BMS3ABIN01 > JACRMB01. Next base: position 2,759 of record JAJYOG010000003.1, on the reverse strand, counting down.
CACATGTTTCCCAGGTTTCAAAAATTTGGAAGCACGGAAAACTGCGGACCTCGGTTAGCAAATTAGGAAACATAGGAAACGTACGTCCCGTTTGGAGAGAAATGGCTAAGAAAGTAATGACACTCATTAAGTTGCAGATTCCAGCCGGGCAGGCTAACCCCGCCCCGCCGGTCGGTCCTGCTTTGGGCCAGCATGGCGTCAATATCATGGATTTCTGCAAGGCGTTCAACGCCAAGACACAACAGGAAGGCGACACGATCATCCCGGTGGAGATAACGGTCTATGAGGACCGCTCCTTCACCTTCATCACCAAGACGCCGCCTGCGGCTGTGCTTCTGCGCCAGGCTTGTGGCATTGAAAAGGGTTCCGGTGAGCCCAACCGCGAGAAAGTAGCCACGGTGCCCAGCGCCAAGGTGCGCGAGATCGCCGAGCTGAAAATGAAGGATTTAAACGCCAACGACGTGGAAGCGGCCATGAAGATCATCGCCGGCACCGCGCGCAGTATGGGAATCGTGGTGGAGTAATGGCAATGAAGACCAGCAAAAGAGTTGTTGAGGCCCGCTCACAGGTGGAGCGTGAGAAACTTTACACGCCCCTGGAGGCGATGAAGCTTTTAAAGAAATTACCACCGGCGAAGTTCGACGAGACCGTCGAGGTTCATTTCCGGCTGGGGGTCGATCCGCGCAAGGCTGATCAGATGATTCGCGGCACGACCATGTTGCCGCACGGTACCGGCAAAGAGATGCGGGTATGCGTTTTCGCCGAGGGTGATAAGGAGAAGGAAGCCCGCGACGCCGGCGCCGATGTGGTCGGCAGCGAGGATCTGGCAAAGAAGATTGAGGGCGGCTGGTTTGATTTCGATGTCTGCATCGCCACACCCGATATGATGAAAGTCGTGGGACGACTGGGCCGGGCGCTCGGTCCCCGCGGACTGATGCCGAACCCGAAGGCGGGCACAGTAACCTTCGACATTGGCAAGGCCGTTGAGGACGCCAAGGCCGGCAAGGTTGAGTACCGCACTGACCGTACCGCCATCGTCCATCTGGCCATCGGCAAGATCTCTTTTTCGGAGGCCGATCTGCTGGACAATTACGGCATGGTCATCGACGAAATCATCAAGGCCAAGCCTGCGTCGGCCAAGGGCCGTTACATCAAGGGAATTACACTGACTGCCACCATGGGTCCCGGCGTTCACGTCGACTCTTCCATAGTCAGGGATTTCATGGAGGAAAACTAGGGACGTACGTTTCCTATGTTTCCTAATTTTTAAATCTTTACATAGGTGACGGCGTTTCCATCAATTAGGAAACATAGGAAACGTACGTCCCCGTAAATGCCAGAGAAAGCCGGTGCTCGTTTAATCGCGAGCCTAAGGGGCCGCAAAGGCCCGCCCGCCGAGGTGAAGATGAAGGAATCCAGTAGCGGTGTTTGCACAGGCGCCGTTGCGGGAGACCGGCTAGTCTGCCTCGATGGGGCAGACTTTTTTATTTTTCGGGAGGTGAGAGATGAAAAGAGAAGAAAAAGGGGCAAAGGTAGCCGAACTGGCTGAAAAAGCCAAGTCCAGCACCGCTATGCTGATTGCCGATTACCGCGGCATCTCCGTGGCCGAAGCCCGTAATCTTCGCATGGAACTGCGCGAAGCGGGCGCCGATTTCGAGGTGACGAAAAATACACTGATGATGCGGGCTGTTGACGAAGCCGGCACTGCCGAGCTTAAGGAATACCTGGTAGGCCCGACCGCTATCGCATTCTGCGAGGCGGATGCGGTCAACCCCGCCAAGGTACTGGTAAAGTTCGCCAAAGAAATCAAACCGCTCGAGATCAAGGGCGGTCTGCTCGAAGGCCAGCTGATCGATGTCGACAAGATTAAGTTTCTGGCCTCGCTGCCACCGCGCGAAGTGCTGCTGGCGCAACTGCTGGGTGCAATGCAGGGCCCGATGCGCGGTCTGGCGACAGTCTGTGCAGGCCCGATTCGCGGCCTGGTTACGGTCCTTCAGAGGATTCAGGAGCAGAAAGAAGCGGCGTAGGGATTCCGCCTTATACAAATTACAGGAGGATTACGAAAATGGCAGTTGATACTCTAGTAGAAGAAATTAAGAAGCTTAGCGTTACCGAGCTGGCTGAGCTGGTCAAGGCTCTTGAGGAAGAGTTTGGCGTCAGCGCCGCGGCGCCGGTGGCCATGATGGCGGGCCCCGCGGCCGGCGGTGGCGAGGGCGCGGCGGCTGAAGAAGAGAAGACAGAGTTTGACGTCGTGCTCACGGTCGTCGGCGACAAGAAGATCCAGGTCATTAAGGTCGTCAGGGCTGTTACCGGCCTCGGCCTTAAAGAAGCCAAGGAAGTCGTGGACAACGCTCCCAAGCCGGTCAAGGAGAAAGTCGCCAAGGAAGAGGCGGACGACATCAAGGCCAAGCTGGAAGAGGTCGGCGCTACGATCGAGATCAAATAGCACTTCCGTACTACTCTTAACACGCTCTTTTTCTTGAGCGTACTTTAAAGGGCGGCGCTGCCTGCGGCAGCGCCGCCCTATTTTTATCGCGATACCAGAACCGCGCCTGGATTTGATTGACAGGCTGCTTGCGAAAAAGGAAGATGACATTTGATGAAACAGAAAGCAAAATATCTTGTCACTTGTCTTACATTCCGCACATCGATCCAACGATTTCTCCTTCATTATGCCGCCCTCATCGCCGCACGTTAAACCGCCGCATCACCTGCCCAGATAAACTTCCAGGGGAACACCCATTAGGCCAAGAACCTGC
>JAJYOG010000010.1 GCA_021785935.1 Actinomycetes bacterium | reverse complement strand
TTTACCTTCAATGCCAACAAGATGAACGAAGCCCGAAAGGAGGAAAAACCACAAACCGTTTCGAGTAGATTATTGTTGAGGCAACGATAGGGTGTTTCAAGTAGATTTTTACGTGAGGCAATAGGGGATTTTGTGACACATTGTGGATACGTCACTTCGAGCGTTCGCATTGGCCTCCGGCAGAAGTCTGGGGCGAGCCAGGATGCCCTTTATGTGCGCCCGCCTGCCGTCAACATATCGACAATAGCTTCTGCCTGAACGACGAAGGCGCCACGATCAGCAGGCACAACGGCGTCGCCCGACTTGTAGAGAACGAAGCGGCGGCCGTCGCTTTCCACGATCATGTCTTTCATTGCCTTGATCATCGGGTCCTCGGTGAAGCTGGCGATGACTTCAGGTGTGAAGAGCCCTACCGCCCGCTGTGCGTCATCAGATTCCAGGGTGTAGGTCTGTTCGAAGACGTCATCCTCGATCCCGATCGCTTCCCCCAAGAGCTTTTCTAGCAGTCCCGGCCGCCCGCGAAAAAGGACGAAGTCCGGCAGCTTGCCGGGCGGTAATTCTGCCGCTGCGACGGTCGAATAGCGTGTAAAGTAATTTGACATATTATCACTCGCGCTGTCACTTACTGTTCCCCCTTGTTTCTCGCGATATGTGTAATCGAAGATCATCCAGGAAATGCCGCCGCGCTGCAGCTCGAAAAGGTCCGAGATGCTGCCCTGCCTCCCGAAGAGCCCGCTGCGGTAGAACTTGAACTGGCTGAGCATATCCGCATAAGACTGCGGCGGTGAATGCTGGAACGTCGCACCCATCTGCCGGGCTACCGTCGCCATCTGACCCTGGCGCTCTGCCTGTAATCGGCGCTGGCGCTTTATAACCATTACGATCAACACGACTATGCCCGCGAAGAAGGCAAGCGGAATCGCGAATAGCAGGAAGAGAACTATTATGCCAGCTGCCGTTTCCATGCTCCCTTATTCACCGTGCCTTCCCGGTTACCCTGTTAGCTATCCTCTTTAAAACCCATGGGGAACTGATTCAAAAGGCCGTTCAAGCTACTTGCCGAATCGCGGATATCTTCGCTGTCGTCCGAAATCTCGAATACTAATACCCTGAAAATATTACTGTTCGCGTTAAACTCTTCCACACAGAGCTGGGTCGCAGCCTGGTATGCCTTGTCCAACACAGCATTATCCCAACCAGAATATGCGTCCATAAGAGTCTGCTGAGCAGAAGACAAGCTTGACGTCTTCGAAACACGGAGGTTTTGTTTTTTTTGAGTGATTCAGGAACCTCAACGGCCTGGAAAGCCGCCGTGAATTTTTCATAGCTGACCTTAATGCCGCTGCATATACCAGTCAACTGAGAGACATCATCAACCAAGGAAGGAACGCACATTATTGATTTCGGCGATTTCGTCCTGATGAATCTTGATAAAGGAGGAACTGGTCCTGGCGGCTGCTTTTGCTTTGCGCATCGAAGATATTGCATCATTTCGCGTGTCGAGCACTGCCTGATTCCGCCCCGCGCAATCCTGGCAATCCTCAGGAGGGACTGGCATGCCCGGGTCAACTGAAAGTTCCGTGATAGCCATATCGATCGCGGCGATTGCGTTGTTGATTTCTTCCTGCGTAAATTTCTTGTTGGGCATTGCCGGGGTCGTGGTATTGCCTGGTGATACGATCACCACATCAGCATACATGAATTGCATCAGATTATTGACCAGTTTGGAATCTTTATTCTGTTGAATGCGGGTTTCTTCAACCTTCGGCTTGAAGGCTGCATAGAAATCTCGGCCGGCTTGCGAAGCGCTGTCGCAGCCCATGGTGGAGAACCCCGAAAAGCTTGCGGTGCCGAATGACACTATCGCGAAAATAATCAGTCGTGACCTGATTAGTCTGGTCGGCATGCGGCAATCCTGCCACAAGAAATAAATTTAGTGAACCGCATTGGAACTTACTTGAGAATGAAATGGTGCGGCGCCTAACCCCTTAGCGTTGCCCCCAACCTCTCCCCCAGCGCCGCCAGAATCGCCGCGCGGGCACCGTCCACATCCTCATCCGTAAGTGTCCGCTCGGGCGAGCGGAACTCTAGACCCAGGGCGATGCTTTTCTTGCCTTCGCCCACCTGGTCACCGGTATAGGTGTCGAACACGCGGGCGCCGCGCAGGAGCGGCGCGCCAGCTTCCCGCACCACGCGAATAATCTCTTCCGCAGCGGTCTGCTCATCAACCACCACGGCAATATCCTGGAACGATGCCGGGAAGGTCAGCAGATCTTCGAAGATGACAATGCCCGCCGAGCTGGCAATGAGCGCGTCTTCGAGAATCTCGAAAGCGACCACCGGCTTGTCGATGTCGAAGGCTTCCAGCACCAGCGGATGAACCTCGCCCATATAACCGGCGCGCTTGCCGTCGATGACTACATATGCCGACTTGCCTGGATGCAGGAACGGCTCGTCGCAGCGCTCGACACTGAAGCTTCCCTTAACGGATGAAAACACGGCTTCGACGATGCCCTTGCCGGTGAAGTAATCCGTCTCTCTGCCCGCGTGCATCCATGACTCGCCCCGAAGCGAACCGCAGAGGCAGCCGGCGACGGTCCGCCGCTCGTCCGCCAACTTTTCGCCCGCGACAGTATGATAGGTGCGACCGAGCTCAAAAATATTTACATCCGGATTCCGCATCGACAGATTGGTGGCAACACTCATGAGCAAACTGGGAAGCATCAGCGTCCGTATTACCGACTGATCGATAGATAGCGGGTTCGCCAGCTTGACCACCTGGCGGCGCGAATCATCATCGGCCAGCCTCAGCCTGTCGGCGAAATCGGGCGCGATAAAAGTATAGGTGATGGCCTCGTTAATGCCCGCCGCTGTGAGCGCCAGGGCGATCTTGCGCTCGGCTGACTGATAAGGAGACAATCCACCCATCACCCGCACGTCGCTGGGCAGCGTTGGCGGGATTAGTTCATAGCCGAAGACCCTGACTATCTCTTCAATCAGATCGACTTCCCGCTCCACGTCGGCGCGGAAACTGGGAACGGTTACATGCAGCGAATCGCCCTCCCGGTGGCTCTCGAAATCAAGCCGGCTGAGGATGGCCTCGATCTCCGCACCCGGCACCACAATGCCGAGCAGGCTGGTTACCTTCTCCTCCCGCAGGTGAATGGCCTGCTCGCTGCGAGGCTCTGCATAAATATCATATTCCCCGGGGACCAGCCGTCCGCTGCAAAGCTCAACCATCATCCGGGATGCCATCGCCAGGGCTTTGGGCACAACCTCAGCGTCAAGCCCTTTTTCGAAGCGGGTGCTGGACTCACTGCGCAGCCCCAGCGCCATCTCGGTCTTCATCACGTTGGGACCGTTGAAATTGGCGGCCTCCAGCAGGATGTCAGTAGTCTCGTCGGAAACCTCACTGCCGGCGCCGCCCATGATACCGGCAATAGCGGTCGGCTTGGTGGCGTCGGCGATAACCAGCATGTTCTGGTCGAGTTTGCGCTCCGTGCCATCGATAGTAGTAATCTTCTCGCCTTTGCCGGCGCGGCGTGCATTCAGACTCGGACCCGCTATTTTCGCCAGGTCGAAAGCGTGCATGGGCTCACCCAGCGTCCACATGACATAGTTGGTAATGTCGACGACGTTATTGACCGGCCGCATGCCGGCCGCAACGATGCGGGCCTTGAGCCATGTGGGCGATGGCGCCACCCTAACGCCGGCGATGAGCCTGGCGCCGTAACGCGGACAGAGTTCGCCGTCATCCACCGTAATGGTGATCAGTTCTTCGATGCTGTCGCCGCCGCGCGGTTCCACGTCTTGAGTGGGCTCGGGCGCCAGCGCGGCGCCGGTGATGGCTGCTACCTCCCGGGCGATGCCGTACACCGACAGGCAGTCGGGACGGTTGGGAGTAATCTCGAGTTCCAGCACTTCATCGCTGAAGGGGATGTAATCGACCAGGCGCGTGCCCACGGGGGCATCTTCCGGCAGGATCATGATGCCGGCGGATTCGCTGGAAAGGCCCAGCTCCGACTCGGAGCACATCATCCCGCGCGATTCGACGCCGCGTATAACCGCGGCTTCCAGCTTGCGGCCGTCTGGCAGGGTACCGCCGGGCAGACAAACCGCGGTGCGATCGCCTTCCTTAAAATTTTTGGCGCCGCAGACGATCTGCTCGACCTTGCCATCCCCCACTTCGACCTCGCAGAGAGTCAGCTTGTCGGCGTTGGGATGGGCCCCCTTTTTCTTGACCCTGCCCACGACAAAACGGTCGAGGTTGCCGTCATCCACGGGCAGACCTACATGCAATACCCGCTCGACTTCGGTGCCCGTCAGAGCCAGCCGGTCAGCAAGTTCCGCAGCGGACATGTCGATCGCCACATATTCCTTAAGCCATGAAATCGGTACTTTCATATCAAGTCCAGTTTTATCCGGTGACAGGGTGTTTCAGCCGTGACTCATCAGCTTGTCTAAGGCTGGAACACCCTGTCACCGGGCATTAACTCATCTAGCTTGTCACAAGCCGGAAGTCCCTGCCGCCGTATTCCACTAAAATTGTTTGATAAACCGTAAATCGTTGTCGTAGAACATCCGCAGATCGGTCATCCCATGCTTGAGCATCGCGATTCGTTCCACTCCCATGCCGAATGCAAATCCCTGGACCAGGTCGGGATCGTAGTCGACGAATCCGAAGACATTGGGATCAACCATACCGGCGCCAAGTATCTCCAGCCAGCCGCTATTCTTGCAGGAGCGGCAGCCGGCCCCGCCGCAGATCATGCAGGAGACATCCATCTCAACACTGGGTTCTGTAAAGGGGAAGAAATGCGGCCGCAGGCGGATGACCCGGTCGGCGCCAAAGATCGCCCGCATAAAAGTCTCGAGCGTGCCCTTGAGATCAGCCATGGTGATGTGCTCATCGATGGCCAACCCTTCGATCTGGTGGAACATGGGCGTATGGGTAGCATCCGAATCGCGGCGATAGACGCGGCCAGGCATGATGGCGTAGATGGGCGGCTCTTCCTTTTCCATCAAGCGGATCTGCACCGGGGAAGTATGCGTGCGCAACAACACGTCTTCCTTTCCGTCAACAAAAAAAGTGTCGTGCGACGAGCGCGCCGGATGCCCCTCTGGCGTGTTCAACGCCGTAAAATTGTAATAGTCAGACTCAACCTCGGGACCCTCGGCGATGCGATAGCCAAGCCCGGCGAAGATATCCTCAATCTCCCACAAGGTCTGGTTGATGATGTGCAGATGCCCGCGGGGGAACGGCTCGCCGGGCAGGGTGATATCCACCTGTTCGGTAGCCAGCCGGTGCTCGAGCTGGACGCCTTCAATTTCCTTCTTGCGATCGGCCAGCGCCTGCTCGAGGGCAGCGCGCGCCTTGTTGCCGTACTTGCCGACGACCGGCTTTTCCTCATTGGGAAGCTCGGGAATGCTGCGCAGTAACTGGGAAAGTTTGCTCTTGCGGCCCAGATGCGCAACCCTGGCAGCCTCGATGGCTTCACTATCGCCGGCCGCATCGATCCCGGCGGCGGCTTCAGCGAACATGGAAGCAAGACCCTCGTAGGACCTTAGCTCCTCAACCAGATCCTTATATTTTTTCATCGCGGACAATTTAAATGAATCCCATCCCTATTTCGGGGACACAATACTTAATTAATCGAAACTCTAACACTTGAACTCGTAAGCTTCTAGAAAATCGCAGAGCCGCTTCAGCTCCCCGCCCTCTGCCGCACTGCCTCATACAATATCGCCGTGCCCGCCATGGCCACATTGATCGACTCGGTCTCTTCACTTTGAGGAATACGAACCGTGAGAGCCGCTGCATCCTTTAAACGATGAGGAATTCTCTCACGCTCCGAACCGAGCACCAGAACAAAATCACCACCGAGCGGCGCTTCCCAAACCAAATCCCCGGTGTGCGAATCGGCGCAAATAACATCAACTCCGGCGCCCTCCGCCCATGAAACGAGTGCTTCCGGATTAACCGTCAAGTACAGGGGCACCTGAAAGATCGCACCCATGCTGCTCCGGATCGCCTTGGCTGCATAGGGATCTGCGCTTTGCGCCCCCAGCGCCACAGCCTTGACCCCGAACGCCGCAGCTCCGCGAAGCAGCGTGCCGATGTTGCCCGGATCGCGCGCGCCGGCCAGGTACAGGACGGGGCCGCCATCAATCCCGGCGGGAAACTTACCGTTGGGCATTTCGAAAGCCGCGATAACGCGCGCTCCACTGGCCAGTTGCGAAAGTTTAGCCATGACGTCCGCGGTACAGGAAAAAATCTCCGGCATCGACGTCTGCAGGCCCCCGCCCGGTGGCGCGGTAAACGCTTCCTCCGGCACCAGGCTCTCGTATTCCTCAAGCACAAAGACCTGCCGGGGAATGACGCCGTGCGCTAGCGCGGCATCCAGCAGGTCTTCTCCTTCAACAAGGAACAAGCGGCTCTGGTAACGATTGCGCTTGCGGTGCAAACGCACCGCTTCCTTGATGGTGGCGTTGCTTGTGCTTGAAATCTGCCTGGGCGTCACCAACCCATTATTTTCGTTGTGCAAAATCCCAACAACATCACAACCTAGGCGGCCAGCGCGGTCTTGGCCTGCTCAGCCAGGCTGGCGAACATGTCAGGATCGGTAACCGCAAGATCGGCGAGCACCGGACGGTTCAACTCGATTCCGGCTTCCTTGAGGCCGTGCATGAATTGGTTATATGACAGACCATTCATACGGGCGCCGGCATTAATCCGAGTAATCCACAGGCGCCGGAAATCGCGCTTGCGCGCACGCCTGTCGCGGTATGCATAATTAAGCGAACGGCTGACCTGTTCCTTGGCCCGCTTGTAGCTCGAATGTTTGGTGCCCCGGTAACCCTTTGCCTGCTCAAGAACTGTACGCCTTTTCTTGCGCGCGTGGACTCCTCTTTTAACTCGCGGCATATTCCTTCAACTCCTAACGCTTACTTCTTGCCCAGCAACCGCGAAACTTCAGTTGTGTCGGAGGGCGCGGTTAGCACGTTTTTACGGAAGCTGCGCTTCCGTTTCGGACTTTTCTTGGTGAGTATGTGACTCTTAAACGCGCGCCGCCGTACCAGCTTTCCCCCCGAGGTGAAGCGGAAACGCTTGGCGGTAGCGCGATGAGTCTTCATTTTGGGCATAAGCCTTCCTTTCCATATTCAGACTTATTTATTCAACTAATCTTTGAAACAGGGACTGAAACTATTTGACAGGACTCAGGACCATTACCATGTTCCTGCCATCAAGGTTCGGCTGTGATTCAATCGTTCCCAGCTCGGCGACATCCTCAGCCAGACGGCGTAGCAACTCCTCGCCTTTCTTCGGATGAACCACCTCGCGGCCTCGGAACATGATCGTTACCTTGACCTTGTCCTTTTTCTTGAGAAAGCGCACGACATGTCCCTTCTTGGTTTCATAATCATGAATGCCAATTTTGGGACGCAGCTTGATCTCCTTGACGACGATCGTCGACTGATGCTTGCGCGCCTGCTTCGCCTTCTGCTCAAGCTCGTACTTGTACTTGCTGTAATCGAGCACCCGGCAGACCGGAGGGTCTGCTTCGGGGGCGATCTCTACAAGGTCAAGTCCCGCGGCGATAGCTATGTCTAACGCCTCGGTACGTGTCTTGATCCCGACCTGCTCGCCATCCGGCCCAATGAGCCGGACATTTTCAGCCCTGATAGAATCGTTTATCCGGGTTAAATCTCTAACCCTGGGTTTATAATGTGCGACCGGCCAACACCTCCTTCCAATTATTTTGAGCGGACGCCGTTACCGCGAAAAACCGTGACGGCGAATTTGCCCACAAAAAAAGGTACCCGAAAGCACCCTTAAGTAACCAGATCCGCGGCCGGCAATCCGGCCCGGACGCTCTGTATGGCAGACCTGCAAACTTTCAAGTGCGCGGCAATGTAACATTAAACGAGCCGCGGCGCAGCCGGCAGGTGAGAAGCGGGTGCTCCTTCTTTATTCACGCTAGAAAGTATAGCGGAGATGGTTTCCAGTTTCTAGGCAGTGCCTTCCATGGCTTCCTCGACGGCCTCCTCCGCGGTCCGCGCCGTCTTGGCCCAGGAACCCTCGCCCCGCGCCAGACGCACGATCGCCCTGCAGCCGGCGATGAACCAGATCACATAGAAAAAGGAGAATATGTGAGCCCATAAAAACGCCCGCCAGGGACCGATCTCTTTTTCCTCGCGGTAAAAGGTCCAGACCACCGCCGGCAGCGCTCCGAATGAAAACAGGTACCAGATAAAAACAGCCGGCAGGTACTGCAGCGGCGAGACCAGCATCGAGGTGGCTCCCGCCAGTATCAAATACACTGTGCCGATTAGGAAGATGATCGTGGCCGGCATGAAGAAGAAGACCAGGCTCGGCGCCAGAAGATAATAGATGGTATCGGCTCGCGCCGTCGTCCCGATTCTATAGCTGGCAAAGATACTGGGGATGTGCCTCCAGCAACTTAGATGCCCCTGGAACCACCGCGTGCGCTGGCGAATCAGTGGCTTCATTTTCGGCACTCCCTGCTGAGCCACGAAAGTGTCAGGGCAATAGTGATTGGCCCAGCCGGCCATCATCAGCCTCAGACCCAGATCGAGATCCTCGGTGAGGCAATCAGTCCAGGGGCTGTCCCCCAGGCTCTCCAGCGCCGACAGGCGCACGAACTGGCCGTTACCGCCGAGGCCGACGCTGCCCAGATGTTCGCGCGCCTTCTGTGATATGCGGGCGAAGGTGAGAAACTCAAAGTTCTGCCACTTGGTCAGGGTATTGGTGCCAGCATTGGATATGCGCACTCCAACCTGTACAGCCGCCGCTCTGGGATCGGAGAAATACGGCCCGATAGCCTTGATTAATCCCGGTTCGGCCCGGCCGTCTGCATCCAGAACTCCCATGACCACCCTGTGTGAACTGTATTCGCCAACCAGGTCACTCTTCAGAAGACACTTGAAAGCATAGTTGAGCGCCTTACCCTTCCCCTGTCGTGCTATCTCATGGGGATGGTCGACCAGCATTACCCTGTCGCGAGGATATGAGAGAGCGATATCACGGGTGCGATCGTCAGAGTCGTCGTTGATAACCAGGATCATCGGCCATGGCTCGGGCAACGACATCAGGTGATCAATTGTCCGTGCGATCACCAGCTCTTCGTTGAGGCAGGGTATGACGATTACGTACTTCATGTAAGGATCCGCCGGTTTGGTTGGTGGCGCCGGCCTTCGAGAAAGCAGAAAAATGCCCCAGTAATAAAAGATGACGAAGAATGAGATTATGATTCCGAACTCGACGCTGAGAGGCTTGTCAGGTATGACTCTTCCCAGCCAGTCTGTTATCCGCCACATAACATTCGAAAACCAGGACTGTGGCTCGGCCGCGTTATACGACAGGCCTGCGACCTGCGCCGGAGAGACAAAATCATATCCCTCGTCCTGCAGACCCCCGATCATTTTTCTCAGTTCGCTGCCGTCCACCATTGGGTGGAAGAAGAAGGCCGCGAACCCGTCCCGTACGACTTTTTGCTGGTTGGCGATGTTCACCAGAGTTTCAGCCGAATGACCCTGCCCAGGATATCCCTCAGACGGATTGACATAACCCAGGGTCTCAGGCAAATCGGTCTGTCCGGTCTTGGGTAACTCTACCGGATAGGGGAAGAAGGGCGCGTCACTGCGCTCCCAGACGGCTTTGAAATATTCGGCGATGACACCATGAGCCATGTCCGAAGCCGCGTAATGGGGCGTCTCCCATATCTGCGGGTAGAGCCCGGCGGCAGCAGTCTCATTCAGCGCCGCGGTAACCCGCGTCCGGACTGACTCCGGGGTTTCATCGGCAGGGGGCGTGTGGGTGTCCCGGTCCCAGAACTCGTAATCAACCACGGTTTCACCGACGCGCTGATGAGTGTAACCGTGCATGATCAATGTGCCGCCCTTGGCCTGCGCATCCTTGATCGCCGCTACAAAATCGGGGCGGTCGGTTAGGTGCACTTCCTCGCCGGTCGCAGGATTTTTATAGACCGGCACCAGCGCAATACCAAAGGGGACATGCTCATGATAGAGGTAATCAACCACCGAATTGAACCGGTCAATATCCGTGTTGGGATGGATGTCCTCGATGCGGATGAGCGCCAGGTGCCGTTCCGGATGATCCTGCCCGGTTATATCGTGAAGCAGGTCAGCCAATACCAGGTAAGCGCTGTCCTCTGTAGCTCCCACGGCGGAATATGCGTCATTGATATCTGTTCCTACCATTGGTATATCCGCGAAATACCAGAAATTGCCGCTGCGGATCACGTAGGGAGCCCGCTCATTGTCACCCGTCATCCACGCAAGCGCCTCGGCGCGTGATTCATCCGTGATATGGGTGATATTCGCTACCGGGTCGGTCTTGATCAGGGAGGTATCCTTGTAAGTCACCGTGTTGAGCGTCCCTGAGCCGTCGGCGCGCTCGTATGTAAAACCGTAATCCTTCAGCGGGTTCCGGTTTTTAAGCAGGTCAAGACCACGGCCCATCCAGACAACCGGCTTGGTGGTCGCCGAAACGTCATCAAGAAATTCCTGGTTGATTTCCCGGTGGGAGCCGCCAATGTAAACCACCATGTCATACTGCTGCAAGCTGCCGGTCTCGTAATAAGGATGCTCGACAATCGTGCACCGGGCGGAAAAATGTCCCAGCAGGGCAGCCAGTTCCTGGCCCAACTGGGGATCATCGATCTGGTCGTGAACAATGAGAACTTTCGGCCCGGCGAGTGGGGCGGCAATCGACTGAGTGGATGTAGCCATGCTGTCATTGGCAGCGGCCGCGGTGGAATCCAGGTTTGGCAACATAATCAATAGCGGCAACATCATGAGCAACGCTGCCGCCAGCTTGCAGAAAAAAGTGAAGGCAAGCTGGTTACTGCAATTTCGGATTTTTTCTGGGTCGTTCATTGGTTAATACCATGCCCTAGTTTATGCCCGGAATTAGCCGAAAACACCAGGCGTACCGGTGCTTTCGGCAGGATGGGTTATTACCTGAGTTTTCGATGCCGGAGGGGCCTCAGGCCCCGAACCGGTTGGTTATGGGAAAACGGCGATCCTTGCCAAAAGCCCTTGAAGTGATCTTTATTCCCGGAGGAGCCTGCCGGCGTTTGTATTCATTGCGGTCGATCATCCTGATTACTTTTTGCACCGTTGCCGCGTCCAGTCCGGACGCAACCATCTCCTCGAGACCTTTATCATGCTCGACATAATCCTCGATGATGCGATCCAGCACTTCATAAGGAGGCAGGGAATCGGAATCTTTTTGATCCGGCGCCAGCTCGGCACTAGGTTCTCGTTCGATGATACTGACAGGGATAATCTTTTCACCCTGTGAGTTTCGCCAGCGGCAAAGCTCGTAGACTACCGTTTTTGGCACATCTTTTATTACCGCAAAACCGCCGGCCATGTCGCCGTACAGGGTGGCGTAGCCAACGCTGGTCTCGCTCTTGTTTCCTGTTGTCAGAACCAGCCATCCAAACTTGTTGGAGAGCGCCATCAGCAGGTTGCCGCGTATGCGCGCCTGCAGGTTTTCCTCAGTACTATCGGGAGGGCGGCCGGCCAGCTCATGTTCGAGCGTGTCCAGGTAGGGCACAAAAATCGGTTCAATGGGGATGAAACGAAACTCGACACCCAAACGAGTAGCCAAAGCCTCGGCATCGCCCTTGGTGCCGTCGGAGCTATAGCGTGATGGCATCGAAACGCAGACAACGTTCTCCTTCCCCAGCGCATCGACCGCCACAGCGGCAACCAGGGACGAATCAACTCCGCCAGAAAGTCCGATCAGCACCCGCTCAAAACGGTTCTTGCGAACATAGTCACGAACGCCGACAACCAGAGCGCGGTAAATCTCCGCCGTCCCCGAAAGCGGTTCAGGAAGATGCGGCGGTGAAGATTTCACGGGTACACGCGATTCGCTCTCGCCAAGTGCGAAAAGATCGACAGGCCCGGGGTGGCGTTTGTCCAGGCCATCCAGGCGGCCCATCGTGTCACGGTGCCTGGAGCCGCGGACCTCACCGAGGTCGATATCAACCATGGCCATGTCTTCCGCGAAGCTGGCCCCACGGGCCAGCAACCGGCCGTGCTCGTCAAACACCAGGCTGTTGCCATCAAAGACAAGCTCGTCCTGACCCCCGACCAGATTGACGAGCGCCACCGGCGTCAGATAGTCGCGGGCGCGCGTCTCCAGCATTTCTTCACGAGAATGAGTACGATCGATACGATAAGGCGAAGCGGAAAGATTAACTATCAGCGAGGCCCCAGCCGCAACCTGAGAGCCGATGGGTTCATCGGGATACCATATATCTTCACATATGTTAACACCAACAACAGTGCCGTTAAGATCGAATAAAGTCGGCCGCGCTCCAGCGCTGAAATAACGAAACTCATCGAAGACGCCGTAATTGGGCAGTCTCATCTTATGACAGACTCCCATGATCCTGCCACCGGCGACAATGGCAGCCGAGTTGTATATATCGCCTCCGGAACAATCCAGATAGCCGATCACGGCAACAATGTCTTTCGCCTGGCGGCATACACGGTCCATGGCGGCTGTATTGGCTTGGAGAAAGTCGGGATTAAAAGTGAGGTCTTCCGGAGGATATCCAGTCAGCGCCAGTTCGGGGAATACTACGACATCCGCATTCTGCGCTGAGGCGCGTTCGATGTAATCGGCAATCTTCTCAGCATTGCCCTCGAAATCGCCTACAGTGGAGTTGATCTGTGCCAACGCCAGGCGGATGCGGTCCACAGAAGCCTCCTATCGGGAAGATTAAGACTTTTCTTCGATCTGCCGCATCAGGTTTGCCAGCAATTCATCCAGCGGCATTGCACCGAGATCGCCCTCGGCGTATGAACGCACCGAAACATTGCCAGCGTCAGCTTCCTTGTCCCCGACGACAATCATGAATGGCACTTTTTCCATTTCCGCGTCGCGGATTTTCCTGCCAACCGATTCCTTGCGGTAATCGATTTCGGCACGCACGCCCTCAGCCGTCATTCTCGCCGCAACCTGCTCGGCATAATCCATGTGCCGGTCGGCTATCGGCAGGATGATCGCCTGCACCGGCGCCAGCCACAAGGGAAAAGCGCCGGCATAGTGTTCAATCAGGCAGCCAATAAAGCGCTCCAGCGAACCCAGGAGGGCGCGGTGAATCATGATCGGACGGTGATCGGTGTTGTCTTCCCCCACATATGTGACATCGAAACGCTCCGGCAGGTTGAAGTCCACCTGGATAGTCGTGCATTGCCAGGCGCGGCCGAGCGCGTCGCGAATCTTCATGTCTATCTTGGGCCCGTAAAAGACACCCTCACCGGGATCGATTTCATAACCCAGGCCGACATCCTCAAGCGCTGCTTTCAGAGCCGCGGTCGCCTGATCCCAGTGCTCGTCGCTGCCAACTGATTTCTCCGGCCGCGTCGACAGGTACACTTCGTATTCCTCAAAGCCAAAGGTCTTCAGCATGAAGAGTACAAAGCGGATGACGCTGACAATCTCGTCCTCAAGCTGATCCGGACGCACAAACAGGTGCGCATCATCCTGGGTAAAGCCGCGCACCCGCAGAAGGCCATGCAGTACACCGCTGCGTTCGTAACGGTAAACAGTCCCCAGCTCGGCCCAGCGGATGGGAAGTTCCCGGTACGACCGGGTGCGGTTTTTGTAAATCTTTATGTGTCCCGGGCAGTTCATTGGCTTGACGATATATTCCTGCCCTTCTATGTCCATGGGCGAATACATGTTCTCGCGGTAAAAGTCCCAGTGGCCAGAAGTCTTCCAGAGGTCGACGCTGGCAATGTGGGGAATCACGACCATTTCGTAGCCGCTTGCCAGATGTGCGTCGCGCCAGAAATCCTCGATGATCTTGCGGATCAGGGCTCCCTTGGGATGCCACAGCGGCAGCCCGGCGCCAACCTCTTCGTCTATATGGAACAGATCGAGCTGCTTGCCCAGCACCCGGTGGTCGCGGCGCTCGGCCTCCCGCAGCCGCTCGAGATGTTCATCTAGCAGTTTTTGGGATGGAAAAGCAGTGCCGTAGATCCGGGTCAACATCTGGTTCTTTTCGTCGCCGCGCCAGTAGGCGCCCGCGGTAGAAAGCAGTTTAAACGCCTTGATCCGCCCCGTATCCGGCACGTGAGGGCCACGGCAAAGGTCAGTGAAATGGCCGAGAGTATAGTACGACGCGGTTTCCTCGGTCGGTAGCTCCGCCAGCAGTTCCTGCTTGAATGGCTGGGCGCCGAACATCTCGGCGGCGACTTCACGGCATAGCCGGGAGCGTTCAAACGGCGCCTTCGCCTTGATGATCTCTTTCATCTTCGCCTCGATTGCGGAAAGGTCGTTCTCGGAAATAGGCGATGGAAATTTGAAATCGTAGTAAAAGCCGTCGGCGATCGCGGGTCCGATTCCAAACTGCGTATGCGGATATAACTCCTGGACCGCGGCTGCAAGTATGTGCGAAGCGCTGTGACGGATGATCTCTAGCCCCTCAGCTGAATCCCCGGTGATAATGGCGACGGAATCGCCGTCAGCCAGAGGATGCGAGAGGTCGACCTGCTGCCCGTTAACGGTAGCGGCCAGGGCCGCCTTGGCCAGACGGCTGCCGATCCTGGCCGCCGCGTCCATGGCGGTTGCGTCTGCGGACAGCTCGATTATGCTTTTGTCGGGTAATGAAACTTTCATGACGGCCTTCCGTCCTCTTTCGGTCAACGCGCGCGCCAGTTTAACATAAGAACCCTACCCTATCTAAAGAGGAGGCAACGGGACCATCATAACATTTCCATGCCGCATTTTACCCCGCTTCATGCGTATTGGATCTGAAAAAGGCGGCCCCCTAGAGGACCGCCTTCGAATTGCCGGAGCAAGCGCCTTTTTCCACGACTAGTCTGACAGATCTTTCTTTTTCTCTTCGAATTCAGCCTTATCAATTTCACCGCGGGCGTAATTTTCCCGGGGAATTTCAATCGGCGTATCGCTCGCGGCAGAAGCCACGGTCGTATCAGCTCCAGCTGTTAATACCCCCCTATTTGCGGCGCTGGTATCGGCAATCGGCGCCGAACCGGTTTCGACTGCCGGAGTCACCACGCCACCGCTATGGCTGTGACGACGCACCAGCCAGATAATCAGCAGCGTGATGCAGGCCAACAACGCTACTCCCAGGCCCACCAAGAGGAAAATCTCTCCGTGATGGGGGCCGACACTACTATTCTGATACCCGCATGTAAGGAGACGGCAAAGAAGGCGTTAAGAATTATTGACCAGTCAGATCCTTTTTCTTTTCTTCAAATTCGGCTTTATCGACCTCTCCCCGCGCATACCTCTTTTTGAGAATATCGAGTGCTGATTCAGCTTGAGGCCCTGCTCCAGGAGCATGATAGCCTTCGGGATGTCCTCCGCCAGGATGCCCTCCGGCCGCCTGACGGGTGAGCCATACCACCAGCAATATGATGCCTATAACCACGACCACCCAAAAAGCCATCATCAGCAGACCTCCCAAGATGCCGGGGCCGCCGTAGCTGGTACCCCATCCATACATCATTTCAATGCACCTCCAACAATTTCGCTATTTTCTCAGGATAAATTCTTGTCAACCTCGCTTCAGACCAGATCCTGCCTGCGCGTTTCGAATTCAGTCCTGTCGATTTCTCCTCGCGCATAGCGCTTTTTCAGGATTTCGAGCGGTGTATCCTGACCAGTTTGCACTGATTTGAGCGATCCGGCGGTTGCTTCACGGCTTTGATTCCAGGCCCACACCGCAAGCCCGGCGATTATTACTACAAAAACGATACCCATTTGGTGCTCCTTTCTACCTCACACAACGGCTCTACCAACACTCGGCGCGCGTTGTGGTTCATTGGTATTATCTGTATTTATTCTGCCCGCGCAGCATGAAAATTGCCTGAAGATTACATTAAGAAACCATTAAGAGATCTAGGGAAAGTGCGGTCAAGATGTTTTTCCAGTGCGATGAAACGCGGAGGTTCTTACGCGGCCTTCAAAGTTCCTACTGCCGGGGAGCTACGATCAGGATCTTTTTGCTTTCGCCCGCTCCGTCTTGCTGAGCAGTTTCTTCCTCAGCCTCTGACTTTCCGGAGTAACTTCGAGCAGCTCATCGTCTTCCAGAAAATCCAGCCCTTGCTCCAGGCTCAAGATCGTTGGAGGTGTCAATATGATGGCATCGTCAGCGCCGGATGAACGCATATTGGTGAGTTTCTTTTCCTTGGTGACATTTACCGCCAGATCTTCCTCACGAGAGTTGAGGCCGACGATCATCCCCTCATAAACCGCCGTACGGGGATGGATGAATATTTCGCCGCGCTGCTGGGCGTTTCCGATCCCGAAAGGTACGGCCTTGCCGGACTCGCTGGCAACCAGGGCGCCGTTGCGCATCCGCGGAATATCGGTGCCCAGCCGCTGATATTTGACAAAAATGGAATTCATGATCGCGGTGCCACGGGAGAGGGTCAACAGATGGTTCCTAAGGCCCAGGAGGCCCCGGGTCGTTATCTCGAAAACCAGCCTGGTGGTGCCGTCGGACTGTTCTTCCTGGCTGTGCAGCACGCCCTTGCGGCGACCGACTTCACCATTGACAGCGCCAACATAATCTGTGCCGACATTAACCGTTAATTCTTCGACCGGCTCGTGGGTCTTGCCGTCGATTTCTTTCGTGATCACCTGGGGCTTGCCTACCTGCAGCTCATAGCCTTCCCGTCTCAGATTCTCAATGAACACAGACAGATGCAGTTCGCCGCGGCCGGATAAAACGTAATCGCCGCTCTCGTTTATTTCCATTTTCAGGGAAACGTTTGTTTCCAGCTCCCGCTCGATTCTTTCAAGAATCTGCCTGCTGGTCACGTACTTGCCTTCCCTGCCGGCAAAAGGAGATGTGTTGGCCCCCACGGACATTTTCAGCGTCGGCTCTTCGATTTCTATGGTTGGCAGGACCTCCGGCGTGTCACTATCGGCTATGGTCTCGCCAATGCCCGCGCTGCGGATGCCCGTAAGCGAGACGATGTCACCAGCATGCGCCTCTTCGATCTCAACCCTTTTGAGGCCCTGGGAAACATAAACCTTATCAATCCTGGCCTGTTCGTCAGTGCCGTCTTTTTTTAGCAGGGTGATTGTTGTGCCTGGTGAGATGGTACCGCGCTTGATCCTGCCGATCGCATGTTTGCCCTGAAAACTGTCGGCTTCCAGGGAGGTAACCAGCATTTGAAACGGCTGATCCTTATCCCCCACAACCGGCGCCGGAACATGGTCGAGGATCGCTTCAAACACCGGGGTTAGATCTGCATATTCACCGGCATCGTCTGGTATCTCATTCCACGCCTTGCCGCTCCGGGCAACCGCGTAATAAATGGGAAAATCCAGTTGATCTTCTTCCGTAGCCAGATCCAGGAAGAGATCGTTGGTCCTTTCTATGACCTCTTCGATCCTGGCGTTGGGCTTATCGATTTTATTGATGACAACAATGGGCTTGAGCCCGAGCTCGAGAGCCTTTTTGAGTACAAACTTCGTCTGCGGCATGGGGCCTTCCTGGGCGTCTATCACCAGAATGGCGCCATCCGCCATATTCAGCGTTCTTTCCACTTCCCCGCCGAAATCGGCATGGCCGGGGGTGTCTATAATATTGATCTTGGTTTCGCCGTACCTCACCGCCGTATTCTTGGCAAGGATGGTGATGCCCCGCTCCCGCTCCTGATCGTTTGAGTCCAGGATCAGGGTCTGATTGAACGCGGCCTCGTTTTCCCTGAAAGTCTTGGATTGTTTCAGAAGGCCGTCCACGAGGGTGGTCTTGCCGTGATCCACGTGGGCAATGATGGCGACGTTTCTTAAGTTCAAATCAGAACACTTCCCAATTTCTTGGCGCAAAAAAGGGCTCGCTCGAGCCCTGGTTGGCACCGACTTTTCTTATTTACGTAAGTAGAGGCGATCACCTCTTACCTTAAAAGGATACCAAGTCTCAGAGGATAAACAAAATCCGGCGGCTAAGGTTTCGTTCCCAAGGTATACAAAGCACCGACATCCAGCCAGATGCCCTTATCGGTCCTGAGCGCTTCTATTTCTTGCAAATGCTCGTCCCTGAAACGTGCCTGCCCGGCCTCGGACAGCTGGCTTATCTGGTCGCGGAAACCTGCGTTCCAGACCAAATCCCACCATTCTTCGGGAGTGTCCAGATAATATCCGACATCCCTTTCCTCAAGACGGATGTTGCTAATGCCGGCTTCCTGGAAGAGGGGTCTCCCGTAATTTTTGTCTTTGCTGTTGATCGTTCATCTATCTGACTTGACACCGCATGCAGCTTTTGCGAACAACCAGCTGAGACGCCGTGAAAAAAGTATTGATACGCGATTAAAAAGTAGAAGAAGGTGGTGGGCGATACCAGTAGCTATTCGAACCTTTCGATCTTGAACCAGCTTGAAAAAGTTGTAAAAGGCTTTCAGCGTACGAAAGCAGAAACCCCTACTCTTTGCGGCGCATGGCACGCACCAGTGCGTGGACGACCCCGGGCAGGCTCCTTTCCCGGTAATGGTACTCTGGCCGCACATCCCTGATATCCGCATCGAGCTCGACCCTGATTGATGACGACTTACCTGTAGCTAGCCGCTGAGCCGGAAAGACACTGCGATGTCCGGTCACCAGATAGCTCACCGCACACGCGACTATGGCATATGGAGCTACGGCTGGACCGAAAAGTTCTATCGAAATAATACCGGCGGCCAACGGAGTGTTCGCCGCGCCGGCAAGCACACTGACCAGCCCGATGGCTGCGAAAAGAGCTATATCCATCCCAAGCAGTTGGGCAAACGCAGCTCCAGCAGTCGAGCCGATAAAAAATATCGGGGTCACGATACCGCCGCTTCCGCCAAAAGCCAGCGTCAGGCTGGTAAAGACCGCCTTAAGGAAAAAAGCAAAGTAAGGTTGGCTTTCACCCCCGAGTGATCCCTCGATGGAATTCAGTCCCATACCCAGATAGCTCTGGGAAAAGAGCAATGTCATGCCAATAAGTACCAATCCGCCGACGAGTGGCTTCCAGGATCTTCGCAGGGCCAGCCTCTCTGAAAGATATTCACCAAGTCTTGAAATCTCGATCAGCATGATAGAACACAACCCAAAGAATATTCCGGCCAGAATTACCTTGGCGAATATCAAGCTGTCGAATGGCAGAGGTGAATCATAAAAATGATAAAGATACGGAATTCCCAGTTTGGCGGCCACCTGATAGCCGACAACACCGGCGATTAGTGAAGGTAGCAGCACATCATAGGAGAGGGCGCCAATAGCCAGTACTTCAATGCCGAAAATAGCGCCACCTATGGGAGTGCCGAAAACCGCCGCGAATCCGGCGCTGATGCCACAGATCACAAGTTTTCGCCTGTCCGTGTCACCGAATCGAAACAGGCCAGCGAAGAACGATGCCAGCCCGGCGCCAATCTGAGCGCAAGGCCCTTCCTTCCCGAGCGAGCCGCCAGCAGCGATCGTCACTATAGTAGTTAGCGCCTTAACGGGGACTACCGCCACCTTTATCCTCCCCGACGACTTATTGACCGCCTCGATGACCTTTTCTGTACCGTGCCCCTCAGCGTCGGGAGCCAGGCGATGTATCAGCTGCGAACTCAATAGAAAAGCGGGCGGCATCAGCAGGAAATAATAAGAATATTTGCCGGTTGCATCCGTGCTCCAGCCCAATAGTTTAAGGAAGAGTGCGCCACCGGCACCGGCGATAACCCCGATCACTATTGCCAAGACCACCCATTTCACCACACTCAATATGAGAATGCTGTGTTCTGTGAAGCGGTTTTTCATGTTTTCAGATCCTGTCATTAACGGCTTCGTGCACAATCTCATCCATCGTAATGGACAGATGACACCTTTTCCAAATTCGTGGGCTAGAAGACCCTTTTTTGAGCCCAAATGCCCATAACATTAATAAATGTCACTAATTTGTGTCATTACTGTTATTTGTGTATTATCGAGGATATGGATATCGACGCACAACTGACTTACGCCGATCACGCAGGGCGCTTTTATGTTCAGCAATACGGTTTTACGCCCATGGCAGGCCGTTTGCTGGGCTACCTGACCGTCTGCGACCCGGAACAGCAATCAATCGCTGAGATTGCCGATGCGTTGATGGCCAGTCGTAGCGCTATCACTGGAGCGATCCAGGTACTGGAAAACCATCATCTCGTAATTCGTTCTCGCGCAGCCGGCGAGCGAGTTGACAAGGTAAGTCTCAATCCGGCGGGTGTCGAAGGCAACGGCTTCGATGCGGGGGTCTACAGTGAACAGGCCGTCCTGGCTCGAGAAGGCCTGGCGCTTCTAGACAAGGCTAAGCCTGACCGGCGAGCATGGCTGGAAGAGATGGCAGCTCTGTCAGACTTTCTGGCTGAACGGATGCCCGCATTACAGAAAGAGTGGCACAAGCGGCGCGATGCGCTACGTGCGGCACGAAGGAAAAGCTAACGATGGTAGCAATTAGTGTAACCAATCTTCAAAAGTCTTATGGCAAGCAAGTTGTTCTGGACAGTATAGATCTGGAGGTTTCAAAGGGATCGGTTTTTTGTTTGCTCGGGCCGAACGGCGCCGGCAAAACCACGACAATCAACATTTTGTCGACTCTACTGAGAGCTGATGGTGGCATCGCGACCGTAAACGGTTTTGATGTGGTGGCGCAAGCCAGCAAGGTACGCACTCAAATAAGCCTCACGGGACAGTTTGCGGCAGTCGACGACGTGCTTACCGGCCGTGAAAATCTGGTTCTGATCGGCGAGCTGCGTCACATCGACGACCCGGCTGGCACCGCCAAAGACTCACTCAACGAGTTCGGCCTCTCCGATGCCGCCGACCGCCGAGCAGGAACATTTTCTGGCGGCATGCGCAGACGGCTGGATATCGCCATGGGTCTCATCGGTGATCCTGAGGTCATCTTCTTTGACGAGCCAACGTCCGGTCTTGACCCCCAAAGCCGCTACATGATGTGGGAAAAGATCAACTCGCTCTCTCGGGAAGGAAGGACGGTATTTTTAACCACACAAAATCTGGAAGAAGCCGATCGCCTGGCTGACAAGATCTCTATCTTAAGCAAGGGCAAAATTATCGCCGAAGGGACTGCCAGCGACCTGAAGAAACTCCTTCCCCACGGAAGAATCGAGCTCGGTTTCCCCGACGTGGAGCAGATGAACGCCGCTGCCAAACTCTTTCAAAATTATGATGTGACCCCTGATAACGACACCCGTTCCCTTATGATCGTGACTGATGGCAGCGCGTCGCAGATAGCCCGCATATTTACTCAAATTGAAGACGCGCACATCAATATTTCTGACTTCTCTCAAAAAACGGCAACGTTGGATGATGTCTTTCTAAAAATCATTAGTGACCATGAAGGAAATAAATAATGCACGCGTTGCATGATACATGGGTGATGTCAAAGCGAAGCCTGCGTCATACTGTCCGCAGCATGGATACGATTATTACCGTAGCGGCCATGCCGATCGCCTTCATGCTTTTATTCGTCTATGTGTTCGGCAGCGCGCTCCAGACCAGTTCGGGTTCGGTCAAATATATTGACTTCATTACTCCCGGGATTGTCATCATGACCGTGATAAGCGGGATTGCTTATGCAGCGCTTCGCCTCAATAACGACATGACCAATGGAATCATCAACCGTTTCAGGTCCATGCCAATCGCGCCCTCATCGATTCTGGGCGGCCATGCGGTTTCGTCGGTACTATCCAATCTCTTTTCGGTGCTGCTGGTTTTGCTGGTTTCCTTTTTGGCGGGATTCCGGCCTGGCGCCGGTTTAACAGCGTGGCTGACCTTTTGCGGAATTTTGCTATTATTCACAATCGCCACGACCTGGCTGGCGATTGTCTTCGGTTTGCTCGCCAAAAGCGCAGAGGGCGCCGGAGCTTTCAGTTACATTCTGATGTTACTGATTTTCTTGAGCTCGGCTTTCATTCCCGCGAATTCGATGAGCTCGGCGCTGCAGGTCTTTGCGGACAACCAGCCAATGACACCGATTGTCGAGACCATGCGTTCACTTTTGGTAGACGGCAATACGGGACCAAAAGTCTGGATCGCGGTCGCCTGGTGTGTTGCTTTATTGATTGCCTCGTATCTGCTGGCGCTCAGGATCTACCGAACCAAGACCTCGTAGTCTGAGGATTCTTACCTTTGCCGGTCCGCTCTACGGCGCAGGATAGCTATAGCTCACACCGCAAGCATCCTTCGCGGATGCAAAGGTCGTAGCTACAAACCTTTCTACATCCGGTGGCACGTCGTATTGAACCTTCCCCGTCCATGATCCATCCGGAGCGATATTTCCAAGGCTCGCAGGTAGTGAAGTCACCAGCGTGACACCATTAGTGGCGGTGGAACCAGTGATAACAGAGTCGAAGGCTTCAGAGCCTGAGGCGTTGTGGACAATGTAAGAGATTGTGAGCCAGCCTTCCAGGTATTCATCGTAGTTTTTCCAGAATCTCTTTTCCACGCGAAGCTCGAGCTGCGGCATACCACACAACGCTTTCCTGAATTTCTGAACGCGATGGGTCCACAACTCTGATACATAGACTTCGCCGTCACTCTTGACCGCCACGTCTATCGGAGTATGCAGCTGCCCCGGGGCGCTGCCATAGCTCCCCCATTTCGTGATGAAGGAACCGGCTGAGTCGAACTTCTGGATGCGATGGTTGCCGGTGTCGGCCACGTAGATATTGCCGGCACTGTCTACGGTAACGCCTTGGGGGTTGCTGAATTGCCCGTCGGCTGAGTCGCCATAGCTTCCCAGTTTGATGATGAAGGCGCCTTCAGAGTCGAACTTCTGGATGCGATGGTTGCCGGTGTCGGCCACGTAGATATTGTCATTGCTATCAACTGCGAGGCCATGAGGAGAATTGAACTGCCCGTCGCCGGAGCCCGGGGTCCCCCATTTGGCGAGAAAGCCGCCATCGGGGCCGAACTTCTCGATACGATTGTTGCTCATATCAGTCACGTAGACGTTGCCGTGGCTGTCAACCACCGCGTCCACAGGATTACTAAACTGCCCGTCGCCAGAACCGAAGGATCCCCATTGCTTGCTATAAACATAGGAGGAGTCGAACTTCTGGATGCGGGCATTGTTCATACTGTCGGCCACGTAGACGTTCCCGGATTCGTCGACTTCTACCCCCCACATGCCATCGAACTGACCATTCCCGTAGCCGTGGGTTCCCCACATGGTGATTAACGCCCCGCTCGAGCTGAATTTCTGTATCCGGTGGTTGCCGACATCAGCCACGAAGACATTTCCAGTGCTGTCAATCGTGATACCCATAGGCATATTGAACTGTCCGGATGAGCTGCCGCCGGTTCCCCACATGCCGTCGGTGACGTATCTTTCCTCCGCTAACGCCTGAGGCGCCAATACCAGGATAAATAACATGACTATAGAAAACAGTAGCGCCGGGATAATGGTCAGGCGAAGCGCCGCCATAGCAAAGTTTCCTCCCCTTTTACCCGTTAACTCCATGATAGCCTCCCCGCTTTGCCCCCTAATGTTGACTTAGCGCTTATCTGTCTGGATTCCGGTTTCCTAAGTATACGTAAACGTCCAGCTTTATGTCAACATAATTATCTTCCTTAGGCCTACTTACAGCTTTCGCTATTATCCCGCCGATGACGCCGTGAATAGACGCATTGATACGCTATTCTGCTCCATCCAGGTCGATTGATAGCACATTGCCCGTGGAGGCCGTTAGGCCTCCACGGTTACCACTTATGACTTATACTTGACCCGATACCTTCTTGGCCAGCGCTTTGACTTCTTCGACCCTGGCAGCCGCCTGCGGTGCGTCCGGGCCGGTAGTGAAGTAGCTAAGGGTGTAGCTCTTTCCGTCCTGCACCCATTCGATATCAACACCGACCGCATTGCTCACAGTGATCGATCCTTTATCGCCGATGTCGAAGCTTTGTGAGCCGGGCATCTGGCTATAGTACGCATCGCTGCCCCAGATTCTAAACTGGATCAGCTCGCTCCCGTACTGATATTCGTAAGACCAGAGGCATTCGCCGAGCATGGCCGGGTCAACCACGACATTGCCGCTTTCATCCTTCTTTGCCTCTTTCCCCATGACCTTGCTCGCGTCCTGCTGGGTCACCAGACCGCAGGCGCCAATCTTCTGGTTGTCACCTGCCGCACTCTTTTCCGCAGATGGGGCCGGCGCATTTTCTCCGTTACTGCCAGTCCCATTGCCGTCACAACCGGCAAGAGCTGCAACAATTAAAAGCAGGATTGCCGCAGTTGCGGATGAAACGTACGAGATTCTTCTCATTTTTCCCATCCCTCCAATGTGGTGCAGCGTTATTTTCCTCACTGTCAGGGCAAAGATATAACTATCGAGACCAGATGTGAAGAATTAAGCCGGGGGCTTGTTTGTGTGCTTGACCGGTCCAGGCAGCCTTGTTCTTCCTGGCCAGTCCCCGCATGCGATCTTCATTCCACCCGGCGAGGCCCCCTGCTATGATTCTAGAAACGATAAATTTCGGCCACAGCAAGTGGCCACGGGTAACAAAAGAGAGATCAGCCATGACCGACATTAGCATGCTCATTCATTCAGTTCATGAACTCATCATCACCGAGGCGCGCGTTGACGGCTTCAGGTTCGCCCGGGAGGCTTCCTACCACTCCGGCGCGCCACTCGATGTCTCGACGTTCAAGGAAGCGAAGCTCGAATGGAAGAGGGTAACCCAGGAGGGGCTGACCAGTTTCGTTTTCAGGTTCCCCCAGGGTCTGCTTGTGGTAGGCCTCAAGAATGACTTTCTGCATGCGGAAGTATACGGCGCGGATGAAGACGCGGCGATCGGCCTGCTCGAGCTGGTACGACAGCGGGTTCCGCCATCCGAGCACGATGAGGATGTCGTCGAGGTCTCCTTCTGGCGAATGGGTCAGCATGGACCGCATTGCACAAAACGCGGGATCTCTGGGCCAGCGTGGCCAGAAGTCAAAGGTAATTATGTCTACCCAACGCGCACCGCGCTCGAGGAGTTGCTGGCGTCGGATTTCGAATCGGGGCCGGAAGGCAAGCTGGTGCTGTG
The DNA here is from genome assembly GCA_021785935.1 of Actinomycetes bacterium. Classification (GTDB taxonomy): domain Bacteria; phylum Actinomycetota; class Thermoleophilia; order BMS3ABIN01; family BMS3ABIN01; genus JACRMB01. The sequence goes on along the minus strand of JAJYOG010000010.1, from coordinate 33,832 downwards.
GCACGGCGTGCCGGGCACGGGCAAGACATACGCACTGCGTTCCTGGTGCCGCACCTCCCAGGACTCGATCGATGTCAATTACATCGTCGACCCCGACATCTTCTTTGGCGCAAACGCCGACTACATGCTTGATATTCTGACGAGGGCGCCACGCAAGAAACTGAACCTGTTCGTCGCCGAAGACACCGGGGAACTGCTGGCAAGCGATGCCAGGCAGCTGACAGGGCAGGCATTATCACGCCTGCTGAACGTCTGCGATGGGCTGATCGGGCAGGGGCTTCGCATTATGGTGCTGATCACGACCAACGAAGATCTTGGCACCCTGCATCCTGCCATCGTTCGGCCGGGACGTTGCTATGCGAACATCACCTTCGAAACATTCGATCAGGCCCAGGCCGGGGAATGGCTTCGTTCCCACAGTGTGCAAGATATGCCAATGCCTTCCCGGAGCACGATTGCGCAACTTTACGAGGCCATTGAAAATAAACAGATCGTCACGCAAAAACCGAAGCAGTTCGGCTTCACCGGATAGATCAGAACTGTGGCCAAAGGTTCGAACCTTGTTTGGTGACTGGATTTCAAGCACGAATAAATGGATCAGGAAGACCATCTCCGAGGGTAAATAGTTGGTGGGCGATACCGGGTTCGAACCAGTGACCCCCAGCTTGTCGAGCTGGTGCTCTCCCAACTGAGCTAATCGCCCACGCCAATTGGAGAAATTCACCGCGCGGGCGTAAGGGTTGGAAAAACGCCCGCGGCAGTGAAACGTTTGGCTGGTAGCGATACCATTGTAGCTATCCGCCTGAGTCTAGGCAAGGCGATGTCATGACACAGCTCAACGATACGCAAGCCTGAAGCCTGCATGTGTTTGATGCCCCTCCCCGCCGGGTAACTTCACGGAAATCAACCATGCAACCCGCAATTCGAGGAGGACCACTCGTGAAGGAAGTCCACGTCAATTTACACAATATCCGTAACTGCATCTGTGGCAAATGCCCCAGCTTTCCCGGCAGGTTCAAGGAGATGGAACATGCCCAGATGCCAGGTCTCTTCTGCAGGGCTGGCAAATCAAAACTGGAGATCGATCAGAAGGGTTGCCTTTGCTCTGACTGCGAGGTCTTCAAGGAACATGGACTCTCGGGCGGCTATTTTTGCGTTAACGGCAAAGCCCAGTAAAACCGGCAGAACAGCACTGTCGCCAGCGAGGCTCAAGTCGCCAGCACGGCCCTGCGCCACCCAGCGATTATTCTTCGATAACTTCCGAGGATTCCGCATGTGCCTCCACGTCGAAACGGCGGCCGAACGCATGCACTCCTCTGAGCCACAAATGTTTGATCGGGGGAGGCAGGAGCGGCTTCACAGAAAGCTCGCGCCTGACAGGATCGGGCTCCAGTCCCAGCATTGACCGCAGAAACAATAACGGCGCTGCTGCTGCCCACGCCTGTGGGATACAGGCGGTAGGATAATCCACCGGAAACGTAGTCTCCTTGCGGTCATAACCGGCGAACGCCTCCGGAAGCCTGTTGCTGAAATACTTCGAGGCCTCGATCTGCGCCGATATTATCTGGGCCGCCTGCACCTTGAAGCCATAACGCACGAGACCGGCTATGATAAGACTGTTATCATGCGGCCAGATGGTGCCATTGTGATACTCGATGGGACTGTAGCCACCACTGGTGCTCGACATCGTGCGTATTCCCCATCCAGACCACATTGCCGAAGCCATCAAATGGTTCACGACCGGCTTCGCCTTCACCTGATCGACAATGCCCGTCCATAGTAGCTGACCCATGTTTGAAGTCATTGAGTCAACCCGCTGTTTCTCCCCATCCAGCGCCTGCACAAAGAAGCGGCCCTTGTCAGACCAGAAGTCTCGATTGAAGCGCTCCTTGAGCGCCGCGGCCTTGCCGTGCAGCGATGACGCCAACTCTTCATCTCCCCAAGCCTCCCCCACCACTCCGGACAGGCGCGACCAGGCGTCATAAACATAACCCTGCACTTCGGCGGCCGCGATCGGCGGCTCCGCCAGCCTGCCGTCGGCAAATTGAACGCTGTTTGAGGAATCCTTCCAGCACTGGTTATCCAGGCCCAGGCTCGACCGCTTTTTGTACTCAACATAGCCGTCGCTGTCCTGGTCGCCGTAATCGTCTATCCAGGCGAGGGCAGCTCGCGCCTCTTTTTTGAGTTCCCGCAAAAGCGAAAAGTCACCGCTCCACAGATATGCTTCATGTAAAACGATAAGGAAAAGAATGGTCGAGTCAATACTGCCGAAATAAGGATTGTGCGGCGACTCGCCAAAATACGACAATTCGCCGAAACGAAGCTCGTGTAAGATTTTTCCGGGCTCCCGGTCGTGGTAATCATCAAAATCCGTAGCCTGGCGGCAGGCAAGCGCCCGCAGCGAGGATTCAGCAATCACCGGACCCAATATCATACTCTGATAGGAAGTAATCATGGAGTCGCGCCCGAAAAGAGCCATAAACCAGGGCAAACCGGCCGCAAGCGGCCTTTCCGTATCCCCAGGCTCAACCTCGAAGCGAAGGCCGGCAAGATCGACAACGCTGCGATCGTAGGTATGGTTAAGCAGACCCCAGTCGCTTTCCAGCTCGGGAGCGTTTTCTTTCCATTCATCGAGGCTCTGACTCATCTGAGGCAAAGCCTTGCCGAAGGCCATGCAGCTGTATTTGGGCCTGATCTTTTCCTTCCCGGATACCAGGGAAATGTTGATACAGGTCTTCCATTGCCCGCGTGGTTCAATCGCCACATTAAAAACCGCGCGTCCCGGTTTCAGTTCCGCCGTTTGCTCAAATCCGATAACAGTATGCAGCCTGTAATCCTCACGCTCATACGAAAGCAGGAGCGAATCCGCCCGCACCTCCGAGCCTGTTTTCCCCCGTTTTTCTATTCTCCCGCTTCGAGTCTCGAATAGATCGGCGAAGTCACTCTCAAACGTCATGACCACGCGTACATTGAGCGTAGAAGCGGAATAATTGGTGAGGATAAGATCTTCATGCATGCCATCACCAACGAAACGGTGACGGACAATGGATAGGTCAGGATCGGTAGCAAGTCCTGGCAACTCGCGTGACATGAAAAAGGCCGCTGAATAATAGTCGACCTCGTGAACGCTTAATATTCTGAGTGGAAGGTTATCAACTTCTATTTTAAAGAGGGAGAGAAACCTGGTGTCGCGATAGAAGAGCCCGTGTGTTCTTTCTCCCAAGGCGTCCCCTCGCAAGTCGGAAACAAAGAAAGTGCTGCCGTCGAGTACGCTAAGTTCGCCTATGTGTTCCTGGCCCATAACAGAAAGGTCAGCTGCCTTCGAGTGATAGTCTAAATCTGTAAAATAAGTGCGTCAGTTGCTCAGTGCCCAACCAACATACCACGAGCGCAGGCGGTAGTCTACGGACTCGGCCAGCTTGCCTAAAGCCTCGTGATCAATTCCAGACAGCGCCTGCATTTCGTCCCCTGTAAGCTCGTACCCTTCAAAGGCGGCGTGAGGATGATCCTTAAGAAGCTTTCTAAACTTTTTATCAACCACCGCCCTGCCAATCACGATGCCTACTCCCTGCTTTGACACGTTCTCCCCTTTCCGGTAGATACCAAGGATTATTACCCTAAACGATTACCCTGAACGGCGACTCTTTACACAAAAACAGCCTATGTTTAATGTCGACCTCAAGCTAACCTAGTTTGAGATTCCCGGCTTGAAGGGAATGATTACAAAAATGCTTCACTCGCTACTGTCCATCTCTGAAAGTGAGGATCCATGGTCAAGAAAATTTTGGTTGCAACCGATGGTTCGCCCCGCTCTGAAAAAGCTGCCGACACCGCCATAATGCTGGCAAAAAGCTGCGGCGCCGAGCTTCAGGTTTTAAGCGTGTACGACATGGGTGCAGCACGATCCGCCATGGATATCGACCCTGACTCTTACGAAGAGATAAAGGAAGACAACTTGATCATATCCAGGGAGATTGAGGCGGAACGAGTCAAGCTGGAGCAGCAGTTTGTCGGCCGGGTAACCAACAAGGCTACTAATGAGGGCATTCAAACCCAGGGTTTAATACGGGTAGGAAATCCGGCGGAGGAAATTCTTGAAACAGCCCAGGAAAATTCTTGCGACATGATTGTGGTGGGCTCACACGGCCGGAATCCCCTTGCCACGGCCGTAATGGGAAGCATCGCCACCAAGGTTATCCACGGCGCCACAGCGCCGGTGCTGGTAGTTCCGGAATCGGCATAAAAAAAGACTTGTGAGGGTCAATTAAAAGAAAGACCCGTACGGATCACTCACCAGCAGATAAAGGTGGAAACTAGTTGAGGACCATGCCCTCGACTTCATTAAAGTTGCCGTTCCACATTACGCGCTGACTGGTAAATACGTTGCGGTTGGGCGTCCCAGGATTATTGGGATTGTATGTTGCGGAATCATAGCCGCGCACCTCAACCGGTCCGCTCATGACGCCCGGGAAAGTAGGCGTCTCCGTGGCGCCCGGAGCAATCGTGAGCACCGTCATCCTCGTGCCGGCAATCCATACCTCAGCTTTGACCTCGCTGGCGGTCGGGTTAGTCACCAGCACCCAGTTGCGAGACCCTGCCGAAACCTGATCATACCAGGAGAAGTGGTAGATGCTCGAGAGTCTGCCAACTCCATAACCGGAGACCTCTTCAAAGGACTGCCCGAAGAGGCTTCGTTGGGTTGTATAGAACTTGAGGGCGGTGTTGCCTGGAGCATCAGGAACGTAGGTTGCCGCGTCATAGCCTCTGACTACAACAGGACCGTTCATGACCCCGGCAAACAGTGGTGTCACGTTTTTTCCGGGAGGCACCTCAAAGTACTGGTCGCCGGTGGCGGAGTTGGTCATCCTCTGACCGCCTATCCAGATCTCCGCTGCGAGCTGCTTGTCGTTATTAGGATTAGCAATAAGCACCCAATCCTTTGCGCCCGCGCTCTGATTGTCATACCAGGTAAATAGGTACTCATTCTCAAGCTCTCTGCTTGGTATTCCTACAACTTCGTTGAAACGGCCGTTCCAGAGAACCCTCTGCGAAGCAATAATCTGTCTCGGAGTCAAAGGGTTACCTGGTTCGTAACCAACTACCATTACGGGTCCGCTCATAACGCCCGGGAACTCTGGCGTAACATTTCCACCCGCGGCGATGTGATACGGCGTTGCGTTCATTTTCTGTCCGGCGATGTAAATGTCGGCGTCCAAAGGTGTCGCGCCCGGGTTGGCAACCAGCACCCAGTTGCGGGCGCCGTTGCTCTGTGAGTCATACCAGGTGAAATAGTAGGTGCTATCGAGACGGTCCTCGGCCAGAGCCGTTATCTCTTCGAAGGAATCGCTGAAAAGCGTGCGCTTGCTGACGATTTCCTGCTTGCCATCGAGCGACTCGGTCTTTACCGGCCCGCCCATCGTGCCAGCGAACGATGCGGCGGATGAATTGCCAGGCGTAACGATCATCGGTGATTCGGTCATTTTTTGGCCGCCAACATAGACGTCGAATCCAACCGGCGCAACTTCAGTTGCCGGATTGCCCATAACAATCCAGTCCTTCATGCCGCTGCTTTGCTGATCATACCAGGTGAAATAATACAGCTTCGGTATCGGCGAGGTTGAGAAGCTCCAGGTGTAATCCTGCGCCAGATGGTTACCGGCCAAGTCAGTGACTTCAACTGAAACCTTGGCGTCGTACATGGTTGAATATGCGAGATTGGTTGTGGGATTAAGATTGATCGTCCTATGGGCGCCATCATAGGTCACGGTGCCTGCCACTGGAGCTCCAGTGTCATGGCGTGTCAGTGTGAGACTGGAGGGGGTGACGCTTGCCGCCCGCAGGTCTTCAGAGAAAGAGGCGGAAACGTCCGTGCTTGTATAAGCAGTGGCGCCATTTGCCGGGCTCACCGCTTGTACCGTCGGCGGAGTACTGTCCTGGGAAGGCAGATACGAGTAAACCGTTTGATAATCCAGAACCGGTGCCGGCGTATCGACCGCTGTATAAGTGGTGCCGTTATCTGTTATAGCGAACTTCACGATCGACCCCTGATCCTGGCCGGCTGCGTCATAAACCTTCAAATACCATCGATTCTGCCAATTCGGAGGCAGTTGCGCGGCGGCCGCTGAGATATCCACCGTTTGATAGATATTATCCGCCGACCCACCCGCACGGTTAGATACCACAGTCGACCAGGCCGGAGAAGCGGGATCGCCCACACCTAGGGTCACTACCAGGTCGCCCCGGTAGGTATGGTTGATCTCGATCCTCGCGGTCTGGTTGGAGGTCTGACCGGCGCCGATACCAACGGCTGCAAATCCGTTTTGCACAGCCAGTACCTCCGGGCCATTGGAACCATACAGATCGGTGGCCGCCTGCACGCTGGCGTCACGCGCGTCTGTAAACTGAGAACCCGAGTTGAGATAAACGGTCAATGTCCGGTACCAGATCTTCTCCATCTTATCCTTGCCGATGGCGGTTGCGATGTTGTAAGCCGCCTTGTTGGGAATTCCGCTATTGGTGTGAACGCCGCCATTGTCGCTGGTAGTATTGACATAATTGCTCATGTTATCGGGCTGTCCGTAAAGGGTGGGATTGGAAAGGCTGCGAAGGGCGTCACCGGGAGTATGCGGCGTATAGACGTCCTCTCCCATCAACCAATCGTCCCTGTCAACCATGGCTCCAAAAACGTCGGAGTACGATTCGTTGAGGGCTCCAGACTGATATGAATAGACCAGATCAGCCGTGGATTGAGTGACTCCGTGCGTCAGTTCGTGAGCAACAACGTCGAGTCCCAGCGACAGTGGGCTGAAGACATTGCCGTCACCGTCTCCGTAGACCATCTGTTGCCCGTTCCAGTAAGCATTGTTGTAACCATTGCTATAGTGCACAGTCGAAGTCAGCGTTGCGCCCGCCCCGTTATAGCTATCGCGACCGAAGGTATTGAAGTAATAATCGTACGTAAGCCCAATATTATCGTGAGCCGCCTGGACCACATAATCGCTCGAGGAGCCGCCTTCAGTAATAAGCAGGGTGCCGGGTATGCTGGTGCCGTTTCCGGCGGTGTAGGTGCGGCGATTCTTGGCCGCCTCGAGAGCATCGTAATGAGCCGCAATCGCGCCGTTATGGGCGTCAACGAAATAGACCATGCGGGCTGGTGGATCTTCATTGGCAAGAGTTATTTTCCACGCCAAAATCGATTGCGTGCCTCCCTGTGAATATATTACCAGGAGTGGCGGTTCGAAAGATGAAGCAGCAGCGGGAGCGCTGTAATCCGATAGTGCCGTGGATACGGCGGCATCAACTGAAATATCTGGATCGGTTGAGACCGCGATCCCGGGAATGTAATGCCCGTTAACGGTCTGGATCTTGTTGTCCGCTGAAAAATGTACAGCCATGCCGGCGCCGAAAACAGGAACGCCTTTGTATACCTGAGCCATCTGTACGTGTGCCATGCCTATTTCGTCAACACTCTGCCTCCCAGCCACAAGCTCTGAGACAGGATCGGTCATTTGAAATATATCCTTGTTGACGCCAAGAAAAGCGACAGCCTCCGCGAAGGGGCTCTCCCCAGCCGGAGGCGTAATTGAACCGGTCAGGAAGACAGGCGCCCCGGTATCTTTATCCCATCTTATTGAAGCGGCCTGTCCGTCTTTAAGAAAAGATTCGGACGCTGCCTCCCGTCCTGAGTCAGGTGAGCCCAGGTTTACTGTCGGGCTGCTGCCGGATGATCCCGGGGAAATCGCGGTGTTGCTGGAACCTGCATTTGCAGTAAGTGAAGGCTCTACAACGGGCGCTGAGGCGAAAGACGTTACTAATAGGAGAAAACCAAGGATAGCCGCAACAAAAGCAGCCAGAAGCGCGAATAATTTGCTTGGCCGCCTCCCTGAAGGCCTCATATGATCTCTCCCATAGCTCATCGTTTTCATCTCCGTTGGTTCCGGACGCCTCCCCCAGATGAAACGACTGGGATGTCAGCCTTGTGCCAGGCCGGCCCGAACCCTCAATAATTGAGTCGGCCCCGTGGGAGCAATAATGAGGACGGGCAGCAATATTACGGGTTACTCCTGAGAAGTGAGGCTGCGAACGGTGAGAATGCGCGTTATTACTATGAGAGAAGATCGCGAGCTGCGATGGCGATGCTTATTTCTGAGGCTGGATTATGACCTTGATCGATTCCTGAGGATTTACCACGAGATCAAAGCCGCGACCTGTTTCAGCAAGAGGCAGACGGTGGGTAATCGCCTCGGCAACTGGAAGGCGGCCGGTTCGAATCAACTCCAGCGCCAAACGACAATCGCTGGGGCTGCCGGCATAACTGCTGGTGAGGGTTACCTCGTTGCGCCAGAAAAATTCGTTTACCGGCAGGGGGATCGAGATCTCGGGGCGCGTTGTCGCAAAGAAAAGGATGGTCCCGGAACGAGCCACTGACTGTAAGGCCTGCTCTACGGCCTGCGGTGCGCCGGCGCAGACTATTACCAGATCCGCGCCTCTGCCTTCATTCAGTTGACGGAAGCGCGAGGGGACATCGTCGGTCGCCAAAATCGTTTCCTCGGCGCCGAACTGTTTTGCTTTCTCCAACCGGAAGTCGATGACGTCTGTCGCCACTATTCTGCCGGCGCCCAGAGCCCGGGCCACCAAAACGTGCAGAAGCCCCGAGATGCCGCTGCCGATTACCATCACCGAGCAGCCTGGGGTAAAATTCGCCTGCCGCTGACCGCGAAGCACACAAGCAAGCGGCTCAACAAAGGAACCTTCCTCGTAGGTCACGGAATCGGGAAGTTTAAATGTTCCGCGGTCAACGTTGATTGCCGGGATGCGCACGTACTCGGAGAATCCTCCCGGGTCAAAGCTGGTGGTCCTGAGGGTATCGCAGACGGTTTCATGCCCGCTAACGCAGTAATGGCAGGTCATGCAGGGGACATGATGGGTGACGGCGACTCGATCTCCTTTGTCAAAGCAAGTAACGTTTTGCCCAACCTCGGCAACCTCACCGGCGATCTCATGACCAAGCACTAGCGGCACCTTTCCTGCCCGGTACCACTCCATCACGTCACTGCCACAGATGCCGCTTGCCTCGACGCGGACCAGCAGCTCGTCGGGTCCGATCGCCGGGGCCGGCAGCTCTTCCAACCGCAGATCGCGGTTGCTGTAGTACATCGATACGCGCATTATTTCTTTGCGCGAGCTTTTCGAGCTTTAGGCTTTGCCTTGGCCTTGATGACCTTGCCAGCCTCTTTATCCCTGACACTCTTGAATATTTCCAGTCCCTCCTTGACGCTGGCGCCCTTGTGTACCACAGCTCGCACCGCCTGGATCATTCCAACCGGACTTGAGGACTGGAAGATATTGCGGCCCATGTCGACGCCGATGGCGCCGGAGTCGATGGCGTTACGCGCCATCTCCAGGGCGGCTTTCTCCGGAATTTTCTTGCCTCCGGCGATAACGACCGGCACCGGGCAGCTTTCGACTACTTTGTCGAATCCAGGTACGTAATAAGTCTTGATGATGTCTGCTCCAAGTTCCGCTCCCAGCCGCGATGCCAGGCTCATATAGCGGGCGTCACGCGCCATCTCACGGCCGACAGCGGTCACGCACAGGGTAGGAATGCCGTATGCCGTCGCCTCATCAATAATCTCGGTGAACGCCAGGATGGTATCGCGTTCATAATCGGCGCCCACTAGTATGGAGAAGGCAACGCAGGAAGCATTGAGGCGAATAGCATCCTCTACGCTGCAGACCACGCCTTCGTGCAGGAGCGCTTCCTTGTTGAGTATGCTGGTGCCGCCGGAAACGCGAAGGGTGATGGGCACATCAAAGCCGGGGTCTATATAGTAGCGCAGGGCGCCTCGCGTCAGCATGAGCGTATCGGCGTACGGCAGCAACGGATTCACCGCTTCATCGAGTTTCTCCAGGCCCGTTGTCGGCCCCATGAAATAACCATGATCGACGGCCAGCATGACCGTCTTGCCGGTCTTCGGCTTGATAATTCTGGAGATACGGTTCTGCTTTCCCCAATCCATGTTTATCTACCTCCGTTGGTGTTTGATCGTTGACGCCTGGAACTTACTCATTAAAAGTACGTAATTATAGGAGAACATAAGATATCACGCCCGGGTCTCCGGTTGCCAGATTGGCAAGCCGAAAGCGCCTGCTGAATGCGCGCTTCTTTATAGAGAGCGGTCAGACCCCAAGTTTTTCACGCAGGGCAACGAGGTTCATTACATCCTCCTCGTTGTATTTAAGCAGGACCTGCAATGCCTCTTCATCGCCATGATGCTTCCAGCGTGTCCAGCAGTGCTGGATTTCATAATTGTTGAGAGGAAACTGGTTGCGGGGTATCTCCAGCTGCCGCTCCACTGCCTTCAATCCGCCTTTAAGCCCATGCGACCAGCAGTCATACATAAGATCGCGGCTTTTATAGCGGTCGAGCAGACGGATGCCCAGATGATCGTTTATGACCTTGAGGTCAAAATTATTGCCGTTATAGGTGAATATACGGCCAGCGTCAGGCAAAGCCCGATCGATGGTTTCAGCGGTCAGATCGGGCCAGATCAGCTGCACCAGCCCTGTCTTTTCATGGTAGAAGCCAACAACGGTGATGTAATGATTGGTGCCGCGGAAGCAGCGGGTTTCGATGTCCAGATATACGGAGTCCATATGCAGTTAAACCTATTGTAATGCAGGGGATTAATTTAAGAAAATTGCGCAGGGGCAAGGATCAAAAGACCGGCTAGATGTTACACGGGTTTGACGTTTGCACTAGCTGCGAGTTTTCTTCACGGCCGCGCTTGCGGGCGCGACAATCGCCGTGATGCCAAAGGCCAGCATCAGAACAGCGAATAATGTTGTCAGCAGGCCATAACCGGTGTTCGGCAACGCGGCTGCACTGAGACCGGTGTGTATCTGCGAACTCGGCTGAATTGCCGGGTGGGTATCGACGGAAGGATCGTTTACCGGCTTGTCGGAATTACCGTCCAAATTATCGTCCAGGTTGTCATCGGGCTTATCTTTGCAGTCGCAACAGATCCTGATGGTCGTCGTGAAATTCCTGACGTTATCAGGAATATGCCATTGAAGCGTGAATATCTGCGATTTGCCTGCCTTGAGATCGACCAGATCAGGCAGAGGGCTAACGAGAGTAACACCGTTATCCGCAGTGGCTGAGGTAATTTGGAGATTCAAGGCATCCCCCGGGCCGTTATTCTCCAGCTTGTAGTCGATTGACAGGATCCTGGCGATGAAATCGTCGTGGGTTTTCCAGTAGACACCAGGATCGCCCCATTTGCAGTACAAATGCAATTCGCAATTCACGCAACCATCGTTCGTAGGATTCTCGCTGGCGGCTTCTGCGAGCAATAAGGCTCCGTTGTTCGGGTTGTTCGGGTTGTTCGGACCCCCCTGGCTGGCGGCGGCAGTGCCCGTCGCATTATTTACCGCCGCTGCATTACCGGCATCGTGGCCTGAGTCGCTGGCAGTCGCGGGATCATGAGCGGTCGCAGAATCTTCAGCAGTCGCGGGATCATGAGCGGTCGCGGGATCATGAGCGGTCGCGGCGCCAGCGGCCGTCGTGGAGCCGTTAACCGCCGTTGAGCCAGTGATCATCATGGACCCGTTAACCGCCGTCGAGCCGGCAATTTTCGTGGAACCGTCATCGGCCGCAGGTCCGGTGGTGACCTGTGAACCGGTAACAGGAGCCGTGTTTATTCCTTCACGGCCACTGGAAGTGAGGTTGGTGTCCGCCGCAAAAGCCGGTGAGGCAAGGAATAATGATACCGCCAGCAAAAGGAGAATCCCCGTAACGAAATGGGCCAAGCCTGCCCTTTTCATGCAAACGATGCGATGAGGCATCATACTGCTGATTCAACTCCCCGGGGATAATTTGCTCAAGCTGAATGAACTTGGTGAAATCATTATAAAACGTGTCAACTTTTCCGTCAACGGTTTCACCTCAACGGGATTACCATATGCGGAAGTATAAAACGGTACAGGGGAATTGGAGGCGACGAGCGGAATCGAACCGCTGTACGAGGTTTTGCAGACCTCTGCCTAGCCACTCGGCCACGTCGCCCGGGGGGAACGCCGCGCCACCGGCCGGCGAAAAACGGGGGGAACCCGTGCAAGAAACTGGAGCGGATGAAGGGATTTGAACCCTCGACCTTCTGCATGGCAAGCAGACGCTCTAGCCAACTGAGCTACATCCGCTCTTGCGTTAGGAATTATAGGGAAAGGCGAGGGCGGTTTCAATCCGTTCCGTTGATCGCCGACCAGATTCCGATCGTCGGCAACACGCGGATGAACTCTTCCCACTTGCGTTTATAGGCCAGATAGTCCCCGAATGAATCGCCACGCTGCTTCATTTCTGCTTTGCTTATGGCAATATTTACCATGCATTCACGGGCGTCATCCTCCATGCCGGCCTCCATATACTCGATGGCCATCTCCACTGAGGTCCCCATGACAAGATCATGGAAATCTGGCTTCAGAAAACGCCCCGGATAAGGATCGAAATCGGCTGCCTTCAGGTGTCTGACCTTGCCGTCATGCTGCGTCTCCAGCTTAGCCCGCTCCCTAGCGAAGCGAATGATGTCCTGACGGATCTGAAACCATGGCGGACCGCATTTGGGTGGCGGCAGATGCCTGATCCAGAGTTCGTTGTCGAGCCAAAAATCGAAGCCGAAGAAGCGCGCGTTCATGAGATAGTCGATGTCCTCGCCACGAGGCACCTGGGGATCGAATGGCACCATTTCAAAAAGAGAATGGTGAATAATCATATTGCCGCCAAAAACAAAGGGCGCAGGCTTGAGCCTTGGCTCCTTCTCGATCAGGCTGAAGACCTTGTTCATCGCCTCGCGATTCCCCCAGAGCTGCTGCCACTTGAGGTCGGCGGGTGGCAGCATTACCGAATCGTCTGCGTTAACGTAGTAGCCGGCCACCCCGGAAACCAGACTCCCTTCGTGCTTGCGGCCGATGAACTCCCTGGCTTTACGCAAATAGTCCGGGTCTTCATAAACCTGATCGTCGTCAAAAAGAACTGCGACTTCGGCGCTAGTCAGGACCGCGGCCAGCAGGCACATGTTTCGGATATTGGAATAGCCATCGAGACTGAGAAATTCATCATATTCACCCATGCCGGCGTCAGCGAGGCGGCGACGCCAGAAAACGAGTTCGTCCGGCCCAATCATGAGCAACGGAAAATCGTAATCGAATTGCGCGACGATGGATTGGACCTTGAGCTCGACCGCCTGTTTAATCTCAGGCCGGGTGCAGGCTGCAACTACCGCTACCGAAAAGCCTTCCTCCGCTTTGAGCACCGAAAGGCTCTCCAGCGCCCGCGACAGGGTGCCCTCGGAGTCTAGCGGTGTGGCATGATCGAAAATGTAATCTGACTCGAGCGAACACATCGGCGCCTCGGAAGCAGGGCCGCGCCAATATGTCGGTATGACAATAGTAGTCTTCACGGGTGTTACTGTTTAATGTCCAGCCTCATCCAATGCCTGATTTACCAGTTCGTCGGCATGCGCGTTGGCGGCGCGCGGGATGCTGTTTAATCGGTATTCATCCAGACGCGCCAACAAGGCTTTGGCCTGCTGATAGTATGGCCGCAAACCTTCGTTCTTAACCCTATAGGCGCCTTCAAGCTGGCGAATAATGAGTTCGCTGTCGGAAAAAATGGCCAGTTTCGTAATCCCACGGTCGAGAGCCAGCTCCAATCCCGAGATCATGGCCTGATACTCAGCAATGTTGTTGGTGGCTTCGCCAATGTAATCGGCCAGCACATCCACGGTCTCCCCGTCCGGACCGGCCAGAACAGCCCCAATACCGGCAGGACCCGGATTGCCCCGCGAGCCGCCGTCAACGTGCAGATGATACATGGACTTCTCCTCTTCGTCAGGAACAATGGTTTTCTTCTTCGCCAAAGCTTCTTGCCAGTAGCCCGTGGCTGCATCTGACAATACGACCTTCGAGCCCCAAGGTTCAAGTTCCTTCTGAAGCCGGGGAGCCCAATTGATCAATGCTGTTTGCTCGCTGACATCGTGAGCAAGATCTACTAGCGACAAACCGAGCTCCTGCGCCTGGATTAAATGATGATACTTAATGTCGCCGGTGACCAGGACGTCCGCTACCCTCGCGGCGGCGGCAATGTAATCGGCTCCGCTGCCAGGCACCAGCGCTACCCGCCGGACCGGTCGATCTGAAACACCCGAGTAACGCATATTCCTCAGCCCGAAGAGTTCCGCCAGTCTGCCGGAAAATTCATCGAGCCGGGTCTCCAGGGAGAGTTCGCCGACCCTGCCGTGACCGGCATCGCTCCGCTTATTTGAGAGAGCATAAATATCGTAGGCCGGTTCTTCGTATGAATGCGCGGCGGTGAGGGCAGATATTATTTCCTCCGTACGAATGGTGGGAAAGACCGTCTCCAGGCGCAGTTCGCCTACCTGTTCATCCTTGCCCACCTGGCCCACCGCCGGGTTTGCCCCTTCCATGGGCTCGAAGGTACCGGTCCCCGGAGCAAAGTAAGAACAGTGGCGATAGTCACCTATGTTCCCGGCTCCAGCCGCGAAGAGGGCTGCGCGCACCCTTTCGAGATCGCCGGCGGGCACAAAAACAGCCAGCTTTGAAAGCCCCGAGTCAGCGCCTTCAATCGGCTCGATACTGCTGAGCCCCATTAGCTCGCCCAGGATGTCGGCTAGTCCACCCGGCGCGGAATCGAGGTTAGTATGTGCGGCCGCGACGGCGATGCCTTCACGATTTGCCCGGCTGATCAACCTCCCCGTTTCAGTCTCGTCGCTGACGGAATTTATGGATGGAAAAATCGCGGGATGATGAGTAAGAATTAGACCGCATGCATGCGAAACCGCTTCGTCGAGCACCGCATCGGTAAGATTTAGCGCCAGCAGAATGGCGTCAGCCGACTGGTCCCGCTCTCCCGCCATAAGGCCGACATTGTCCCACTCCTCGGCCAGAGCCGTGGGAGCAAGCCGTTCCAGAACATCCATGAATTCATGGATCAAAATCGGCATTAAACCGCGGCGCCTGCTTCCAGGGCGCCTGCATTCATAGTCAGGATCCGGCCGGCTTTCGTAGCAAGGTTTTGCGAATGGGTTACCATGACGATAGTGACGCCCTGTTTGTTTAGCCGCTGGAAAAGATCCATGATCTCGGACTCGGTTACCTCATCGAGATCGCCGGTTGGTTCATCCGCCAGAATTATCCGGGGTTCGTTGACAAGGGCTCTGGCTATTGCTACACGCCTTTGCTGTCCTCCGGATAGTTCCGCTGGAAAAGCCCTGGCTTTGTCTTTTACGCCAACGGTTTCCAGAAGTTCCAGGGCGCGTGCCGGACTGCCCCTTTCACCGCTAGCGAAGCTCGCGGGCAACCTGACGTTGTCAACGCTGTCGAGCGTCGGTATCAGGCTGGAGAACTGGAAACAAAAACCAATCTGCTCGCTTCTAAGGCGAGCGAGATGCTCGTTATCGAGCGTCCAGATATCGGTGCCGGCTACAAGCACGCGTCCTGAAGTCGGACGGGTCAGTCCTCCCATAATGCTTACCAGAGTGGTCTTGCCCGAACCCGAATGACCGACGACAGCGACAAACTCACCGTCATCCACTTTCAGGGATACATTATCGACTGCCTTGATCCGGCCGCCGCCGCTCTCATAGGTTTTGGCTGTTTCCTGAAGCTCAATCATCATTCACCAGTTCTGATCGCTTGATAGGGCTCCAGCCGGCTGGCAACGATTGCCGGGTAAAGGGCCGCGATGATTCCGGTTACCACTGCCATGACCAAATAGCCGACAGCGAAGAGCACGATGAACCAGGCCCCGGGCCAGAGATAGGCGATACCCATTGATGAGGCGATCGGGCCCTTGAGCAGAAGAATCACCAGACTGCCTAAAGCCAGGCCGACGATACCGCCGATAGCAGTCAATTCCATGGCCTCGAGCATCACCAAGCGGAAAATAAACTTGCGGGTGGCGCCGACCGCCTGCAGCAGGCCTAGTTCGCGCCGGCGTTCATTGACGATCATTGAGAACAGCGCTCCGATCAGCAGCACTGATATTACCCAAAACCCGATGCCGATGAGGAGAATCCCGGGTGTCAGGCTCTCCAGTTGGCGCGATATCGAACTGGACATGAGCTCCTTGGAAGATACTACGGCGACCCCTGGAACCAGCACCTCGATGTTCTTGGCCACTTCCGCGCGGGATGCATTGGGGTCAACGCCAACCATCAGCGCCGAGATGTCGCCCTGGTTCACTTCAAGTTTCCGGATGGCAGTCTTCTCCGAACCCTTGGCCATGTCATATACAGAACTCAGGGTTACAAAACCGGAATCATCCAGACCGATACCCGTTGGGTCCAGAATGCCGACAACGGTAAACGGCTTGCCGTAAAAATATTCCACGTCGCCCGGATGACTCTCGGACTTGCCCAGAAATATATGGGCATTGGCGCCAAGGATGATCTCGTTATCGCCGAGCGTATGGTTAAGGTTCTGCTTCAACCAGGGGCCGACGGTAAAATCTGTTTTGGGGTTGATGCCTACCAACTGCAGGCTGCCCGTGCATCAGCCACTGGCGAGCGTCGCAAAATATAGCTGGGGAGAAACCTGTTTGACACCCGAGATCCGCCTCACCTGATCCTCGACGGCGCCATCCATGGTAAATGTGCTGGGCTCACCCGATATCAGGGTGGCGGCCAGTTTGTTGGTATATCCGGGAGGAGCAACCATGAGATCGGCGCCCAGCCGCGCGGTTCCCTGGGACAGGCTCTTGGAGACGCCCTCGCCCAGAATCGTGGTTGGAAACAGAGTCGCGGCGACGATGCCCACCGCGGCGATGGTAACAACGCTGCGGAACAGCTTCCTCCGGATATTCTGCCGTGAAAGATAGAAAAGCCCCAGGTTTCTGCTCATTTTTTCATTCCTCTACAATCACACGTCCCACGATGCCAGGAATCTTCATATCATGAAACGGAAACTCACCGGTAGTATTAAAAGTAAAAGACCAGCTCTGCCCTGGATCTAGCGGTGGTGACATGAAATCATCGGTCATCACCGGCGGTTCTCCGCTCATTATCTGACGGATGCGGCGGTCGTCATTTTGCCAGGTAACCGTCCGGCCCTTCTTGATCGTCACCGCGTCCGGCTCAAATGCGAGATTCTTCATGGTAACAGTCGCTCCATCCGGTCCTCCGCAGGAGGAAACTGCCATGATCGATAGTAGTGCCACCGCCGCGGCCAGGAAAAAGGTTACATGTTTATATGTATTCCCCAAAAATTTGTGAGTCACAACATAATCCTCTAAAAACAACATATTCTCTAACATTTTTTTGACGCTGGCTTACGATTCCGGATGCCGCGTTTCCGCCATCCTGATTTTGTTTTTCCCTTAATAGAGCCGCGCCCCCACCAAAAGGTGGGGGCGCGGACTTAGCTCTATCTCCACGACTGTGCCGTGTTCATCCTGACTTTATCCCTACGACTCGTCCAAGATCAGGCCGCAGATCAGAGGCGCCTGGATGCCGGGGATGCGGTCGATGACCTGATCCTTGTCGACATCGTAGACAAAGACGCTGCTTTCGTTCTCAACCGGCTCATGGCGAACGGCGATGTAAGCCTTCTTGCCGTCAGAGCTGAATACGATTGAGTGGGGCTCTTTGCCAACCGGGATCGTCTTCAGTATCTTTTCAGTAGACATGTCGATCTTGACCACGGATCCGTCGATGCCATCGGTTACGTACATGTACTTGCCGTCCGGCGTTACTTCGGACTGATGCGCCATCGGCGCGGCACTGCCGGTACCCGGAGCCTTGGTGACGTTCTCGATCTTGCTGATGAGCTTGCCATCGGGCCAGGAGACCTTGGCGATATAGCCGGCCTGGTTGGGATCGTTGGGATTGAACATGTTGCTCAGGTAGGCATACTTGCCATCAGCCGACCAGGCGATGCCGCAGATGCTCTGCGTGGTATCACCGCCGCCAACCGGAGTTGCGGTGATAGTTCCGCCGGCTGTATCAACCTGATAGACGATGCCGTCGCCCATGCTGGCAAGGTAGATCTTGCCATCCGGGCCCTTCTCCATACCGCATATTGCCAGCTTGGCGCCGGAAGGCGCGTTGATGGTCTTTGTGGTTTTGTTGGTGGCAAGATCAACTACAAGGACACTGCCGCCATCGGCGTTGCCCATTAGAATCGTTTTGGGTTTCTCCGTTGCTACACGCCCACGAGTATCAGGGGCGGTCATTGTATCAGGAGAGAAGATGATGCCGTGGGGCGCCTTGGCTTCAGGCAGGTTCATCATCTGAACCTTCTTGGTGGCCAGGTCGACCACCGCAAATCCCATATTGCCGGTACCGGCTGACAGCTCGCCAGAACCAGTTACCGCCACGTAAACAGTTCCCGGGGACGCTGCCTTGGTCGCGGTCGTAGCTGATGTGGTTGTAGTTCCCCCACCACAACCGATGGCTACAAGCAGCAAGGCGGCAGTCAGACCGATGGCTGCCGCAACCGACCAGAATCTGGCCGTCTTCAAAATTTTATCCATGGTATTCCTCCTGAATCGAAAAGTAAGATACATGCGTCCTCAAACTGAAAAACATCAAGCTTTTTACATGCACATCACTTCCTCTGGGACCGAATCGGGAAAATCCACTCCTAACCGGCATACGTTAAAACTGAAAAAAGGTTACGTCTTGGATTTGCCCCCCGAAAAAGTCGTATTTTCCGAGTCACCCATATCGGCTCCCGGTTCGCCATATTTTCGCCACAGGCTCTGTTTTTCCTGCCAGGTCAACCCTCGATTTTCTCCATATCCTCCCCGCAGCAGACCAATGTCCCCCCGCCCGCTACTGTAACGAATACCTCATTGCCACAAACGTTGCAACGATACTTTTCACCCTCAGTCTCGACAGCCAAAATTAAGACCTCCTTATCTTTGTAACAATAATTACTAGTTTACCCGGAAGACGCCTAATTTAAGCTCTCAGGAACGACTAATTATTCCAAATGGCGGGCATTTGTAAACTTGGATGGAGTCGTTCAATAGACTGTTACCGAACTAAGCGAGCAGCCTAAGCGAGCAGCACGACTTGCTCCTACCGGCATTCTTCCCAAGACTTCTCCACTCATGTATAGTTGAATATTGATGGGAAATTGCATAAATCCTCTCCTGGAACCCCTTAGAGAAGCATGAATAGCCGTCGCATGACATACTGGCCGCTGGTTGCGGCCGTTATTATCCTTTGGCTGGCCATAGCATTTCTACTCTACCGTTCCCTTTCCACCCAGGATGGACACTTCGTATACACCCAGGATGATGCCTACATTCACATGGCAATCGCCAAGAACCTGGCGGCTCACGGCAATTGGGGTGTAAGCGCGGGCGAATTCCAGTCGGCGTCCTCCGCCCCGCTCTGGGTTCTCATCGTTACATGCTTCTATCTCATCTTCGGGGCAAACGTTATAACCCCGTTCTTGCTGAACATCTTGTTCGTGACCCTCGTAGTCGTGGCCGCGTATTTCATCCTGCGAAAACAGGATCTGCGTCCTTTGTTCATTTTCCTGACCTTGCTGGCGCTGATCTTCTTTGCCTCGCTGGCGCCACTGGTAATGCTAGGCATGGAACACAGCCTCCAGATCCTGCTGACCATCCTGTTCGTGTATCTCAGTGCGGTAGTTTTATCCTCTGAAGAGCGGGGTTCCCTGAGCCGTAATACCAAGTGGCTGTTGGCGCTGACACCATTTTTTGTTTTTTTGCGCTACGAAAGCCTGGTCATCGTCGGAATTGTCTTCCTGATGCTATTGCTGAGGAAACGCTGGCTGCTGGCTGCCTCCATGCTAGGGCTGGCCGCGCTGCCGGTAGTAATTTTCGGCGTCATCTCGGTCGCCAACGGGGCGCTGTTTTTACCCAACTCGGTGGAACTGAAAAGCAGTGCACCCCTCTTCCCCCTGGTCGCCTGGCTGAAAACGAACATCAGATACGCTTACCTGCCGCTCAAACGGCTCATGGATAGCCCGGTCTTCCTCAACCTAGGGCTGGCATCAGGGCTCGTACTGTTTCTAACTGTCACCAAAAGGGAAGTGCTCAAGTGGAATCGGGCACTGATCCTGAACCTAATTCTGATCGTCGCTGTCTTCTTCCACTTTCAGAACAACACATCGCCCAATTACAGGTACGATGCCTACCTGGTTTCGCTTGGCATCATCGCCGTCGCCATCCCGCTCTTCTGGCATCTGCAGGAGAGGAAGTGGCCGGACAGCTCCAGGGGAGTGGTCCTGCTGGCAATATTTTCGGTGCCGCTGGCGCTCCTTTTCCTGACACCGTTTTTCAACAGGGGATATGTGAACCACAAGGTGGCGCCTCTAGAGACGAGGCGCACGTACGAGCAGCACTTCTTCATGAGTGAATTTGTCAAAAGGTTCTTTACGGGGAAGACCGTCGCCCTCAATGACATCGGCGCCATCAATTATTATGCGGATATAAAAAGCGTCGACCTTTGGGGGTTGGGCACCAACGAGGTCGCCAAAGAGCGCATGCAGATCAGAGCTGACCATCCCTCCGCAGACGCCTACGTGCTTAGCAAGGATCAGATCGACAACATTACCAAATCCGAGGGCACGGACATCGCCATGCTCTACCATGAAATCTTTGAGATAAATGGCGAAAGCCACATCCCGGATAACTGGGTGCTGGTCGGGCGCTGGCTCTGTTACCGCTATGAACGCGATTACTGGGACAAGGTGTCCTTCTATGCGGTCAATCCCGCCGAGGCGGAGACGCTCAAGAAGGATCTGCAGGAATATTCATCTGAGTTGCCCGTGTATGTAATTCAGCAAGGGATGTACACGGAAGGGACGGATAAACCCCTCCCCATTTCCTGACCGCCGGTCTTCCTAACCGTCGAGGTAGAGTGAGCTGCCCCCGGGATATTCAACGTGGGCTCCCAGCCCGCCAAGCTGCATCATCAGCCCCATGGTGTCGGTAACGCCCCAGTGCTCCTTGATCTTTCCCTCACTGAACCGCAGCTCATCGATTGAAGTAAAGTAGATACGCTTGCCCGTTGCTTCGATACCCATGAAGTCTCCATGATGGGTGCCCGTCCAATTGGTGCGCAGGAAAACCCGGTCTCCTTCCGCCACCGGATCTTCGACTTCGACGCTGATATCTGGAAACGCGCTCCTGAAAGCTAGAACCAGTTCCCTGATGCCCGATCGTCCGGCCGGCTTTTGATCGCCAAACTCCTCGTGTTCCCGCACGTCGGTATCGAGCAGCTCGTCGATTAGATCCAGGTTGCCCCCGGCATAGACTTCTTCGATGTAGCGCTGCGCCAGAGTCTTGTTTTCCTCTGCCGTCATCTGCCGCCTCCTTGAATGATCAGTTTCGCCAATGATGCCCAAATGGATGGAATGTGTAACCCTCAGATAATCGAAGGTGCGAGATTGCCACAATGACACGAGGTCACCCACTGCGTCTCCTGCAGGAATGGCGGATGAGAACTTGAAAATTATAGTAGAGGGTAAAAGAGCTAAATAATCCAGGAGGATGTTATGGGCTGGAGGAATCTCATCTTATGTCTGTTGATTGTCCTGATGCTAACCGTACTGGTCGCGGGATGTGCCGAGTCCAACCAGCAACAGGGAACTTCGGGCCGTGACGGCGTCGCCGGATTCTGGCCAGGTCTTTGGCACGGATTGATCCTGCCGGTATCATTCATCATCTCGCTCTTTAACAACAGCTATAATATCTACGAGATCCATAACAACGGCAACTGGTACAACTTTGGATTCGTCTTTGGAACCTGGATAATTTTCGGCAGCGTGCTGGCGTCGAAAAGTGGTTCGAAGTGTAAATAAGCTGATGGCAGGACCGAGTAACCGCAGGCCTTGTGTTTTCCGGGCTGGATGGGATAGAGTCTCCAATAATATCAGAGACGGTCATCAAGCCGTTGAAGAGTGGGGAATTCGGGGAATTTCTGGAAACGAGGCAGGTAGCATGAAAATCCAGAAGATACTCGACATCGTCATAGGTATGTTGCTGATAATGCTAATCGCAATCTCAGTGCAGCTTGTATGCCTTTATCTCTCTCCCGATGAATCGCTGGCGCAGGCTCCGAAGAAAACCGCACATCCGGAAATTAACGGCCAGCCGCTTCCAGATATGCCCGATAAGGACTGCCTCGCCTGTCACCAGAATCTCCCCTGATCACGTTAGCTCTTCCTCTTTGATCTATTCTTATTCTTTGGGAGCACTCCTTCACAATCGCGGATAAACCGCTCCCTTTCTTCCTTTAATGTTTTTGAAGAAAGCCCGGTATGATTTTTTTCAACTTTCATGGATTCCCCGCGAAACTCCTCATCCTTAACCAGAATATCCGGATGGACCAGGAAAGCCATTTGGTTTAGACCCAGCAAATGAAGGCCTGCCAGATTTCTCACTCGCGAGAGCGCAACATATCCTTGCCCGTATTCAAATACATGCTTCAGGTCCATGATGGCGGCATCCAGGCTCATCCCCTGGCTTTTATGAATAGTGATGGCCCAGGCCAGCCTCAGCGGAACCTGTGTGATCTCAGCCTGGACCTCGTCATCTTCCTCAATGATCCAGTCCATAGGCTCTGTTTCAATTCTTTTTCCGGTGTGCGTTTTGACAATGGGGTAATCGCTATCTTCGTCGAAGGCGATTACCTTGCCCAGGGTGCCGTTCACAAAACCTTCGGCGAAATTATTCTTGGTGAACATGACGCTGGCATCGACTTTCAAGACAAGATTCTCAGGAGAAAGGCAACCCCTTTGAAGCGCGCCGACAAGCTGCTCCGGACCCGACTTGTTCATTTGAAACGAATGTTCCTTACCCGGAAGATTTGCCAGTTCCCGCTCGTTCACCGCATCGACATTGGCATTATGCGTGAAAAGTTTGGTGATGCCATCAGGACATTCATGACGCGTAGTCAAACGTGGCTCGAGGTGAGAAAAGTGCTCCTCATGAAAATCATTTGAGCGGATCGCGTCTAAAATCGACAGGAAGGCCTCATCGTCCTGCCGGTGTTGTTCGGTGAGGTATAGGACCATCGGCCCCAACAAATCCCAGGCTTCTGAATTAAAAGCGAAGAGCGGTTGTTCGTTCTGCCTGGTCACGGGCGGCAGCTGAAAGAAGTCTCCAACTAAAATTACCTGCATGCCGCCAAAGGGCTTGCTGCCATCTTTGACAGTTCTGCAAACGGCATCTACGTGTGAAAGCGTTTTGCCGTTTAGCATTGAAATCTCGTCGATGATGAGTGTTTGGGTGCCTTCGATACGCCTGGCGGCATAGGACCCTTTCTTGGCGATCCGCTTGAGTTCTTTGGGGGTAAGCTCACTGCGGATGCCAATACCGCTCCACGAATGGATGGTTCTGCCACCGATATGAGTCGCGGCAATGCCGGTCGAGGCGGTAATGGCTGGATCTATTTTGTGGGCGCGAAGGTACTTTACATACTGATTGACCGTATGCGTTTTACCCGACCCCGGCTGACCAGTCAGAAACACGCTAGCGCCGGTTTGCATAACTGCCAGTGCTGTTGCCTGATCCAAGTGTTCGTACTCCTTACCAAACGAAGCTTTTTGCGGGCGGCCTTGACAAAGTATAGCGTGTTATTAATAATATAATATCCATTTGATTATTTGAACAACAAATGAAATCGTCTTCGCGTAAATTCAAAAATTCAATCTACGATCAACTGGCTCAAATGGGAAAGTCACTGTCTGCCGGGCCTCGCCTGGAGATTCTTGACCTGCTCTGCCAGGGTCCACGGACGGTAGAAGCACTTGCCAAGCAGGCCGGTCAGTCCGTCGCCAATACATCGCATCACTTGCAGGTTCTCAGAAGGGCCAGGCTGGTGGAGGCCCAGAAGGAGGGCGTCCATGTTACCTACAGCCTGGCGGATGAGGAAGTGTGCGTTTTCTTTGTTGCGCTACGCAGACTGGCGGAGTCACGGCTCCTGGAAATTGAGCAGGTGACCCAGCAGTATTTAAAGGAGCGAGGGGTAATGGAGGCCGTGGACCGGGAGGCTCTCGTGAAGCGGGTTAAAAATGGTGAAGTGACCGTCCTCGACGTGCGGCCTTTCGAAGAGTTTCAGGCCGGCCACCTTCCAGGGGCAATATCCGTTCCTTTAGCGGAACTTAAACGAAAGTTGACCGAGTTGCCGCGTGAACGCGAGATTGTTTCTTACTGCCGCGGACCATACTGCGTGCTGGCTATCGAAGCTGTGGAGATGTTACGCAAGAATGGTTTTACGGCAACTCGCTTGTCGGAAGGTGTGCCAGACTGGCTCGCCAGGGGGCTGCCAGTCGAAGCCAGGCAAAATGATTCTAAATAAAGGAGAAATCGCAAATGAGAGTCATCGATGAAAGCCAAAAAGGCGTTTCTGAAGGGCAAATCATTCCTCTGCAGGAGTTAGGCCTGCCCGCCCCCGACAAGGGATTAATGATCGTATTCTGGAAGGGTCAGTGACAGGGTTGCCGGCGGGAGGCTCCCGCCATAAAGCGCCTGTATGAGCGCTTCTCCTCCAAAGGATTTTCAGCCGTCTATGTAGGCCCGTATGAGACGAAGGAAGCCTGCGATCAATGGAAGGAAGAGTACAAGCTGCCCTTCGATGTGATTCCTGATGAAGATGGGGCTCTATTCAAGCAGCTGAGCAATGGCTGGGTGCCTTATTCCATTCTTGTAGGCCCAGACGGCAAGGTAATTCTGTGGGAGAGCGAGTTCAACGAAACCGGTTTCTCAGCAGCTGTTGAAAAGCTGTACGAAGAACCGGAAGCGCCGGGCGAGGTGGAGCCCGCGCCGCGGGCCGCGCCGCGGCGCGCGGGCAGGACGTGGGGCGCCAACATTCTTATCCTCGGGGGTGGAGCCGGTGGCCTGGTTGCCGCCTATCACCTGCGCAAGAAGCTACCCAAGGGCCATCGCATCATCCTGCTGGACCGCGAGCCCAACCACCTTTTCCAGTCGTCGCTGCTCTGGCGCGCCGTCGGCCTGCGCAGCGCGGGCCAGATCCAGCGGCCGCTTTCAGACCTGGCCAAGAAGGGGATCGAGTTCATCAACGAGCCGGCGGTGCAGATCGATACGGCCAGTAAAGTCGTGAGAACCCCGTCGCAGGAAGTTGATTATGACTTTCTAATAGTGGCCCTCGGCGCCGAGCTGGCTCCGGAAGAGGTGATGGGTTTCGAAGAAATGGCCCTCAACCTCTATGACCTCGAAGGCACGGCAAAGATCCACGCCGCCCTGAACGAGTTTTCAGGCGGCAAGGTAGGTGTGCTGGTAACGGACATACCTTTCAAATGCCCCGCAGCGCCATACGAAGCAGCGCTTCTGGTAGATTCTTTCCTGCGCAAAAAGGGCGTGCGGGACAGATCAGAGGTTCATATCTTTACCCCCGAGCACCAGCCCATGCCCGTTGCAGGGCCGGCGATGGGCGATGCTATAACAAAAGTCCTGAGCAAACGCAGCATCCAGTACCATCCGCTGTTCACCTTCGAGTGGATAAGCCCCGGCGATCACACGATCGCTTCATCCACCGGTGAACCCGAGCAAGTCGATCTGCTCCTCGCTGTTCCTCCCCACCGTGCTCCCGAGGTCGTGAGTTACTCTGGCCTGCTCGGCTCTTCGGGGTGGATTCACGTCGATCCGCACACTCTGGCAACCGAAAACGAAGGCGTATATGCGATCGGCGACGTCAACAACATACGCTTGGCAAACGGCAAGAACCTGCCCATGGCGGGAGTCTTTGCCCATTATGAAGCCAAGGTCGCAGCCGAGCGCATCGTCGCTGAAATCGAAGGCGATCAGCCCGGGGCTTCATTCAATGGCAAAGGATTCTGCTGGCTGGAGCTTGGCGCCGGCAAGGCCGGTTTTGCCGCCGGCAACTTTTATGCCGAGCCGGAGCCGGCTGTGCGTATGTATCCACCCACCCGTCCCGCCCACTGGGGCAAGGTAGCGTTTGAGAAGTGGTGGTTGCGCCATTGGTTTTAAGCAGAGAAACTTAGCCGATTCCCAGCAGTTTCTTGACAAGGTCACCCGAAGGATTCTTTTGCAGTTCAGCGGGCGAACCCGTCTGGATGGCTCTGCCATCAGAGTAGACCACGACCTTATCCGCCAATTTTTCTACTTCATGGAAGTCATGTGTCACAAGAACCATCGGAATAGAGAACTTTGACCGGATGCCGTGGATTACCTCATGCATTTTATTTCGAATTGGCCGATCAAGCGCCGAAAAAGGTTCGTCCAGCAGCAATATATCCGGTTTCCCCACCAAAGCCCTCGCCAGGGCAACCCTTTGCTTCTGGCCACCAGAAAGTTCATGGGGAAAGGCTTTGTCAAAACCGTTCAGCTTGAGGAGCCTGATCATTTCCTTAACTCGTTGAGCCCGCTCAGGGCGTTCTCCGCGAATAAGTCCATAGGCGATATTGCTTCTAACGGACATGTGAGGAAAGAGGGCCGAGTCCTGGAGGACGTACCCTATCCGGCGCTCCCTTGTCCTGACATCGATCTTTGAGGCGCTGTCAAAGAAATGCCTGTCACCGACGCGAATAAATCCGGCATCCGGCTTTATCAGTCCGGCGATTGATTGAAGGGTCATTGTCTTACCGGATCCGGAAAAGCCGAACAGGGCCAAGACCTCATCAATCATGTTCCAATTAACGTCAAGCGTGAATCCGGGCACTTGCTTGATTATTCGTACTTCAACACTCATCGAAAAATGCGGTCGCTCGACCGGATGGAAATATACAGAAAGATTCCGGAGACGATCGTAAATAACAAAACCATTCCGTTTGCCGAGGACCAGTCGCCATTGCTGGCGTAGCTGTATATCGACAAAGGCGCTGTGTCGGTCCTGCCCGGGATATTGCCTGCCAGCATCAACGTCGCGCCGAACTCACCCATCGCCCTGGCAAATGACAGCGAAGCTCCGGCTATAAGACCATTTCGGGCCAGGGGGAGAATGACTTTGAAAACGGTGTTGACCTCCGAATGACCAAGCGTCGAGGACACGTCGATCAATTGCGGATCGACTGTTTCGATGGCCGCGCGACCGGTTTTCACCATCAGCGGCATAGACACCACAAACGACGCCAGCACAGCGGCCTGCCATGTGAACATGATCGTCCAGCCGGTAAGATCATATATCGGGCCGCCCAGAGGTCCGTTGCGGCCAAAAAGGACAACCAGGTAGTAGCCGGTCACCGTCGGCGGTAAGACCAGGGGCAGGGTCAGCATAATGTCCAGTAAATCTTTTCCTCTGAAATTCTTTCTTGCCAGAACGTAAGAAAAAAAGATTCCCACCGGGACCACCAGGCAGGTGGCCGTAAGAGCCACCTGCACGGAAAGCCTGATTGAGAAAAGCGCGGAACTATCCACTCTTGAAGCCTAGCTTTTCGAACACATGCCGGCTCTCATCCGAGGCAACCAGTGCAAGAAACCGTCTGGCCAGCTGTTCCTGTTTTGAGCCGGTGATCACCGCCATGGGGTAGATAATGGGCTTGTGGCTCCCCGCGGGCGCCGTTAAGACCACCCTTACCTTATCGGCTCTGGATTTGGCGTCAGTTGTATAGACGAGGCCCGCATCAACCTCATCCTGCGCGACATAATCCAAAACCTGACGCACGCTTTCTCCATAGACCAGTTTCGGCTTGAGGTTGTCCCACAAGCCATAGAAAGAAAGAGCGTCCCGGGCATACCTGCCCGCCGGCACCGTCTCAGGATTGCCTAGGGCTATCCTGTTTATTCCGCTTTTGCCAAGGTCGGCCATAGCGGCGATGTTGATGCTAGAAGCTGCCGGAACCACCAATACCAGATCGTTGACCGCCGGCTCGATTAAAGTGTCCTTGACGATGAGCCCCGTGCCATCCAGCTCGTCCATTTCCTTTGCCGATGCGGATGCAAATACATCTACTGGTGCTCCGGCAATGATCTGCTGCTTCAAGTCTCCGGATGATCCAAAGTTGAAGTCGACTTTTAGCCCCGGATGCCGGCTTTCAAAATTCTTTCCTATTTCGGTAAAGGCATCTTTCAGGCTGATTGCCGCCGAAACCGTAAGCTTCTGGTCCGCGAATCCATTTTGCCCACCGTTAGAACTGCCGCAGGCGCTCGCCGTGAAACCAGCGAGGGCAATCAACATTATGTCAATTATAAACTTAACAGTCAAGTTATCCTCCATAGATTCGTTATGTCATTTTTGCATAACGTATCATAAAAAAATACCTATTTCTTTGGCCCTGCTACGAACAATTTGTCAAATCGCTTATCCACTTGTTGATCGAGCCCCCGCTTCAGACTTTCAAACTTCGACAACAAGTCCTTGGCCTCGCTGGTCAGTTCGGCTCCTCCACCATGCGCCCCTCCTTTTCTGGTTTCCACGAGCTTGACCCCCAAACGCTCTTCCATGGCTTTTATGTAACCCCAGGCTCGCCGGTAGGTGATACCCATCTCCCTGGCAGCCATGTTGATTGAACCATGCTTTTCGATAGCATGAAACAGCATGCCGCGCCCTTTGCTAAAGACAGGCTTTCCATCGACCTCAAGCCACACTTTGGACCGAATCTCCATGCGATGCTTGTGTTTATTGTCAGTCATAGGTGTAGTTTCATGATTAACTTGCCTCTTTCAGCATTTCTACGATAAACCGGCCAAACGGAGGGATATCGCCATCTCCCGTCCCTTTGTTCAGCGCTCCAAAATATTCGCTCCGCTGGTCTGCTCTAATTGTAATCCATGAATAACCGGATGAAAGCAGCAAATAATTCATTAGAAGCCTGGCGGTCCTTCCATTTCCATCAATGTAGGGATGAATGGCAACAAAATAGTAATGGGCGAAAAACGCTTTAATCAACAGGGTTTTTAATAGCGCCTATAGATCTCTCGAAGTCAGACATTAGATCAGAAAGCTTTTCCCACGAAGGCGGTACGTTGCGCACTCCGCCCCATTCGGCCGCCCATTCCTCTCAATTCGGCCACCTCGGAGCGAAGCGACGCCAGGCACCTATGATTTAATCACATAGTGGCCGATTTGGCCTCCGGTTTTGGCTTTGTTTTCTCCTCATTGATTCTCCTTTCAGATTAAATTAATAGGCAGAGTGAACCAGACGGTCCAAGATGGCGTTGGCCACCGTGAGGTTGCTGATCGCCTGGCGCCCGCTGTCTAGAGGCAGCTGGCTGGCAATGACGATAGAGCATTTACTCTGGCATTCTTCGATCACCCCAAAAGTTCTTTGGCCTCGGTTTCCGTGGGAACCGAGGCCAAAGTCATCCAATATCAGCAGCCGGGCGCGGCCAAACTTGGTTAAAAGCCGGATGTAGGTGCCGTCTGCTCTCGATAACCTGATCTCCTCCAGCAGCTCGGGGACCTGGTTGTAATGGGTTTTGTATCCTTGGCGGCAGGCACCGTTGCCAAAGGCGCAAGACAGACAGGTCTTGCCGGTGCCGGTGGCGCCCGAGATGATCATGCGATCTGTCCGACCCCTTGACGCAAGCGGCTTTTGCCTGGGAGAAGCAGCCACAAGTTACATCACGCCCGGAAGCGTCCTGGCCAGTGATGGTCTTCATTACTACCGGCCACTGGGGGGCCTGGGTTTTGATCATCAGCCTTTGGTTGCCGCAGGAGTGGAAAATCCTATGGAACTGCTTCCCTGGGTGCATAACATCGTCTCCAACTTCAAGCGCTGGATCCTCGATGCCTTTCACGGTGTTAGCGCCAAACATCTGCAGTCCTATCTTGATGGGTATTGCTACCGGTTCAACCGCCAAGGTCAGCGAACGGATCTGTTTCGCCGGGTCCTGAACCGCTGCGTTCGTTTTACAGAGCCGCTCACATATGCTCAGTTGATTGCTTCCTGAGCGATCTGGAAGGTCATTTAACGCAATCCATGTGGCATTTCACGCATCGTACCGCCGCCAGTCAGCCGAAAAATCTCCTCCCTGATTCTGCCAGGTAGATCACCCACCGCGGCCATGTTCTGAATTTCTCCCAGAAGCAGGTCATTCCGCTGCATCTCCCGCGCAAGTTTGAAATTTGCTCCACTGACTAAATGTGCTTGGCATGCTTCTTGCTCTTTTAAAGGATGCATCGGGCCGACGGCTTCCTACGCTGGTCGTATCATCCCCCAGGGCTGCAAGGCGCAGAATATACCGGATCCATTTATGGACAAGTCCCACGACGCTGATGGAGGATTCGCCGATGGTGCACGTCTGCCGCATTCGCCCGCCGCCGAGCATTCAGCTGCTGCAGACCGTTATCACGACACCAGGTCTTAGGGAGGATGAATGCGAAAACAGATAACGATACTCGACACTACCCTCAGAGAGGGCGAGCAGACGCCCGGTGTCTCATTCACGATCGCGCAGAAGATAACGATCGCGCGCCTTCTGGACGAGGTGGGTGTGGACGCGATCGAGGTCGGCGATCCCAATGTCTCCCCCGACGCTCAGGCCTTCATCGAGCGAGCGGCCGGGATGGGGCTGGCGGCTGAGATCGTAGTCCACTGCCGCGCCTGCGATAAGGACATCGACCGGGCCTTGTCCACGGGGGCACGGCGGCTGGCCATCTTTCTGGCCACATCGCCCGCCCATCTGAGCAGCAAGTTCGGTTATAGCGAGGAGGAAGCCATCACCGCCGCCGTCCGGGCGGTGGAGCAAGTGCGCGCCGCCGGGGTGCCGGTCAGGTTCGCAGCCGAAGACGCCACCCGGACTGGCCGCGACTTCCTGCTGCGCATCTGTGCGGCGGCGGTGGCGGCGGGAGCCGACCGGATCAGCATCCCCGATACGGTGGGTGTGCTTACACCTGATGATGCCCGCAGCCTCTTCCGGAAACTGTCGTCCCGGCTGGATGCCGGGCTGGACACGCATAACCACAACGATCTGGGCCTGGCCCTGGCCAACACCCTGGCGGCCCTGGAAGGCGGCGCCGGCTGCGCCCATGTGACGGTCAACGGCCTGGGCGAGCGATCGGGGATCGTCAGCCTCGCCGGCCTGGCGGTGGCGCTGAAGGTCCACTACAACGTCGATACCGTCGCTATCGACGGCCTCATAGAGCTGAGCCGGCTGGTGGAGGAGTTCAGCGGTATCCAGGTCCCGGCGAACAGCCCAGCGGTCGGGGCGCACGCCTTCGCCCACAAAGCCGGCGTCCATACGGCCGCTGTCCTCAAGGATCCGTCCACCTACGAGGCGTTCCCGCCCGAACTACTCAAGCGGGAACGCTCCATCGTGATCGACAAGTTCACCGGCCGCAGCGCGGTAAGGGCCCGGCTGCGGCAGCTGGGCCTGGACCCCGATGAGAAGTGCCTGAAGAAAGTAGTCGCTGCGATCAAGGCCGACGCCGGCAAGTGCAGCTATACCGATCCCGAGCTGCTGGCGCTTGTCCGGGAGGCCGGCCCGGTGTCCGCGACCCCGTGCCTGGAGACCGGCTGCCTGCAGCCCTGAAACCCGACAAGAGAAAGGTTCGAAATGACACAGACTGACCAGTTGCCAACCGGCCGTCTCGGCCGGTTGTTCATCACCCCCGAAGACAGGCCTACCTCTGAGATCCCGTATCACTACGACACCGCGCCCGGGGTGCGCCGGGTCTTCCTGGAAAAGAAACTCTTCCCGGATACCGAAGCGTACGTGATCGTCCGGACAGCTGCGGATGTGAGCCCGGATCAGCCTGGTTACATCGACAGCCATGCACATAATGTGGCCAGCATCTACCTGTTCCTGGGTGACGGCGAAGGTCTCACGGGACTGCGGGCCGAGGTGACGCTGGACGGCGAGCGTCACGAGGTAAGCTCGCCGGCGACCGTATACATCCCGGCAGGGATCGTCCACTCCAGCCGGCTTACCCGGGGCGCGGGCCATTTCTGCCACATCATCCTGAGCGGCGACTACGCCGATAGCCTGATGGCGCCCGTGGCCGGCCCCGCCGCCCTGAAGGGAGGCGAGTGACCGTGACCGCCACCGCCCTGTCTGAGGATCTTTTCTACTGGGAGATGGTGGACCGGAACATCGGGGTCTACTCCTATGAGGAGCAGGAAAAACTGAAACACTCCCGGGTGGCGGTCTGCGGCCTTGGCGGCGTGGGCGGTTATGAGGCCATTCTCTGCGCCCGCATGGGGATCGGCAGCGTCACCGGCATCGACTTCGATTCCTTCGAGGTCTCCAACATCAACCGGCAGATGCTGGCCACCACCGGCACCATCGACCAGCCGAAGGCCGAGACCATGCGGGAGATGCTCGAGTCCATCAATCCGGGGATGCAGGTGAGAAGCCACCAGGCGCAGGTGGATGAGGACAACGCCCGGGAGCTGCTTGCCGGCCACGACGTGATCCTGGAGGCCGTTGATGATATGCCGACCCGTGTCATCATCCACCGCACCGCGCGGGAGCTGGGCATCCCCAGCGTCGGCATGTCCGGCAGCCCGCCCACCCGGGGCTTCGTCAGCACCTTCCTGCCCGATGGTGTGCGCTACGAGGACGCCCTCAACCTGCCGGAGCCGGGCCGGCGGCTGACCGACAGCGCGCTGCGCCAGCGCATAGCGAACATCAAAAAGAAACGCGCCTGGTATTCCGTAGAGCTGGGGGCCCCGCCCGAGTGGGCGCATGCCTACTGCGAGGGCAAAGCCAGCTGGATCATCACGCCGGTGCGGGCTCACCTGCTGTCCCTGTTCAGCTTCCACGAGGTAGTGCAGCTGCTGACCGGCAGGGATCCGCTCGCGGCCGCCCCGAAGGGGATCGTCATCGACCTGTCGCAGCCGCATCCGGTGGCGGTCCTGGACGCGCCGCCCGGCGGCTGGGATTACGCCACCCTCTGACCAGCAAGAAACCACCATGAAAGGAGCCGTTATCAATGACTGCTTCAGTTGAAACCAGAGAGCCCAGTGGTCCCGGCCACATAGGGTTCTGCGCCGCCACCAACATCGGCATCCTCACCATAGATGAGGGCGCCAGGCTCAACCGCGGTCGCGTGGCCATCGTGGGTCTCGGCGGGGTGGGCGGCATCGCCGCCATCCAGTGCGCCCGTATGGGGATCCAGCACTTCCACCTGATCGATGGCGACGCCTTCGAGGCCAGCAACCTCACGCGCCAGATGCTCTGCTCCACCAGCCAGGTGGGGCGTTCCAAGGCGCAGGTGGCGGCGGAGGTCGTCAGGGAGATCAACCCCGCGATCAGGACCCGGGTCACCACCGAATACCTGACCGAGGAGACCGCGCTGGAGCTGCTGGGTGATGTGGATGTCATCATGGACGGCACCGACAACCTGGTGGCCCGGGTGATCATCCACCGGGCCGCTCGCCGGCTGGGCATCCCGTCGGTGTGGATCGCGGTCACCCCGCCCTTCCGCGGCGGGGTCATGACCTTCACACCGGATTCCTCCCCGATGGAGGAGGCTCTCAGGCAGCCCTCCCTGGGAAAGGAACTCACGGATGAGATCAAGCGGGAACTGCATGCCATCAAGGAGGCGCGCGCCCGTCGCGCCGTCGAGCTGGCCGACGATACCAGCCGTGAGACCATGCGGCAGTGGTGCGACGATTTCATCGCCGGCGAAGCGCCCTGGACAGTCATCTCCCCCATGGCCAACATCGTTGGCGTGCTGGCCAGCTTCGAGATGATGAAGGTGATCCTCGACCGGCCGGGGCTCGAGCCCGTCAAGGCTCCCGCGCTGGTCAAGGTGGACCTGGCCCGGCCGCAGATGGTAAATGTCGAGCTGCCCCCGGACGGCGCCGGCTGGGACAACACCGAGCTGTGATGCGCGGGGGGAGCCGAAGCGCGACCGGCGCTGCCGGCGTTCCCGCCGGCAGCGCCGGTCGCCTCAAATTCCGACTTCGCAGA
>JAJYOG010000028.1 GCA_021785935.1 Actinomycetes bacterium | reverse complement strand
ACAAGAAACCCGAGAACTACAAGGGTCTCATCCAGCTCGCCTGTGCGCTGCTATGGTGCCGACGACTTCATCGCCTCAACTGGGGAGAGGGGTTTTGAGATAGTTACTTAGTATTGTGTCCCCGTTTTTTCTCCCGTTTTTTCTGTCCCCGTTTTCTTTTCGAGGGCAAGCTCTTCTCTCAGCAAGGGCAGCAGGATCTCATCCGCCAGGTCGATTATCTCTTCGAAAAGCCCCCCGCAGCGTTTTGAGGTTGAAAACAGCTTTTCTCGCAGGGCTTCAATTTGTTTATCATCGGTTTTCAAGGGGCTGATCGGCCCCAGGCGCATGGCGTCGCGCTCCAGACAAAGAAGATCGTGGGCCTTGGGGAAGAAAGAGCTGGCAAGGTCACGCAGGCACAGAAGCTTATCCAGCTCCCGCTTGTCAAGATCCACAGCTTTCGGAACGACGACCGCCAGCCTGTCGAGCATGGCATGCAGCGTTGAATATTCCACGCCGCGTACGCCGCGGCGCCAACCGAGGATCCAGTCGTTGCGCTCATACCAGAGGAAATTCTGTTTGCCGAAATCTACGAGTTCGTCGACGGAGTGTTTGAGCGCCAAGGCAATAGCTGAAGCCAGCGCCTTCACCTCGAGGCCGGCTTGAGCTGCTTCGCCGCCTTCTCTTTTGCCACCGGTTATAGCCACCGGTTTGCCATCCGCCAGATATTCGAGGATGTTCAACAGCACCCGGTGCCCCTCAGTATCTCCCGGCGTTTCAAAGTGTGGGTAGGACATGAATACTTTACCTTCGCCGAAGCGGGTCTCGAAGACGGCAGGTTCTCCCTTGAGGCGCCGCGGATCGAGATTGATTCCATAACGCTGCTCCCAGGTATTCCAATCCATCTGCGGCAGCACCGGCAGGTCGGTTACATAAGCGTCTGCTCCCGGCTCGCCGTACCTGGCGAGCACCCGGATGCCGCTACCTTCTTCCGGGGCGATCTGCCCCGGCCACCAGGCGTGGAATACACCGCCGCCAGGCAGGCCTCTCCACATGGGATGATCGGGCGCCGCCGGTTCAAGGGCGATATCGCCACTGAAACTGGGCACACGCACGCTAGAGGGCAATCTGCCGATCATGGCCAGCCCCAGACCGCTTTTATGGCTCAGCGCCAGTCCGGCGCCGCCACAAAAGCCGAGATAACTGCCGCCCCCGGCAACAAAAGATCGAATCGCCTCGGCGCCGTCTTCTCCCAACGCCTGAATTTTATCGCTAGCC
The DNA here is from genome assembly GCA_021785935.1 of Actinomycetes bacterium. GTDB lineage: Bacteria > Actinomycetota > Thermoleophilia > BMS3ABIN01 > BMS3ABIN01 > JACRMB01. Next base: position 17,079 of record JAJYOG010000028.1, on the reverse strand, counting down.
CAGCCACCCGGCACGAAGAGGACGTCATAATCATTCAGACGGCCGTGTCTGATATCATCCGCGGAGAGCAGATCGAAATCGATGTTCAGTTTCCGGAAGGTGTCAAAAGCTATAAGGCCCCAGAGAAAGGTTTTTTCCCAGAAAAGGGCGACCCTGGCTGTTTCAGTTGCCACGACAGCCGAACCTACTCTTCGTTATCCTTTTCATCTTCATCTGCTGAATCAAAGATGTCTCCCTGGGGAAGATCCAATATTTGCGCCGCCGAATCAGCCGGCAGTTGCTCGACGCTTCGCAGCTTGCGTTCCATAACGCGCGTACGCGTTTCGGTGTCGCCAATGGATTTCTCAGCCGTATGTAACTGCCTTTTTATCTTCGCCAGCACATCGCTAAACTTGCCGAACTCCGTTTTAACCGCGGCCAGCACCTGCCACACCTCACTTGACCGCTGTTCGATTGCCAGAGTCCGGAATCCCATCCGCAGGCTGTTTAGAATCGCGGACAGCGTTGTCGGACCGGCAACGGTGACGCGGTAAGTCTGCTGCATTTTTTCAACCATCCCCGGCTGGCGCAGCACCTCTGCGTACAGGCCTTCCGTCGGCAGGAAGAGGATGGCGAAATCGGTGGTCTTGGGGGGATTGAGATACTTGTCTTGTATCTCCTTCGCGGATTTTTCGATTGCGCGCAGAAGGGCCTCGCGTGATTGCTTCACCATTTCGACATCCGCGTGTTCGGAGGCGTCGACCAGCCTGGCGTAATCCTCGTGTGGAAACTTGGCGTCAATCGGCAGCCAGACAGGAGAATCGGCCTGACCGTTGCTGCCGGGCAGCTTGATGGCGTATTCAACATGCTCCAGTGAGCTTTCCTTGGTCTGAACATTTGTCGAGAACTGGTCAGGCGTCAGTATCTGCTCAAGGATGGCGCCCAGTTGCACCTCACCCCAGGTGCCGCGGGATTTTACATTAGTAAGGACTCTTTTGAGGTCGCCGACTCCGTTTGCCAGGTTCTGCATTTCACCCAGCCCCCGCTGAACGGCTTCGAGCCGGTCGCTGACCAGCTTAAATGATTCACCCAGGCGTTTTTCCAGAGTATCGTGGAGCTTTTCATCCACGGTTTTTCGCATTTCATTGAGTTTCTTCTCGTTGCTTTCCTGCAGAATTTTTAACTGGCCGTCAATGGTGCCGCGAAGCTTCTCAAGCTGAGCGAAGTTCGAGTCAGTGAGATGTTTGATCCCGGCGGTGACTCCCTGGAGTTGTTCCTGCTGGGCGGAACCCATGGCGCCCATGGTCTTAACAATTGTTTCCGTCGAGTTCTTCTGTGTCTGCATCACCTCTTCGCGCAGCTCCCGTGCGGCACGGGAGGATTCCTCCCGGCCCTGCCTGAATTCCTGGCTTACGGCGCGAGTGACTTCGTCACCGCTTTCTCCAGAAGGCCGCTGGAACAATAAAAACAGTAAAACCAGGCTGGCGAGTGAAAAGATGAGGCCTATGATCACAATGAGATTAGTCATGCCGTCTACCCTCGCAATTTGACTCAATATGACTTTGTAAATCGGAAGCGGCGAACCTTTAACGATGAAGGGAGCCTATCACACCCGCCGGACGGAACAAGCACCACTAGCATACCTGGGGCGGACTCCAGCCCCCTCAAAAACCAGGGATCCTTCCAGTTCCAGACCCGTAAATGGCCGGCATCGATAGGCCGGGGCGTATCGTTCCACTCGAAAGCGCTTTGCGAGGTAGCCCCCCGGAAGTTGATAAAGAAACTGATACCGGCCAGAATCAATAAAATTTCCGTATTTCCTTCCCTGTCGGTGCTCATTGCTGTCAGAACCGAAAACCTGGAGTCCGTAACTGGAGAAATACCAAAATAAAAGTGCGATCCTAGTTTCCATACCCGCGCTGGAATATGGGGATGTCCGACCAGTCCCACAGGCGTTGCTGATTGTCGAAGATCTGTGGATGCATATTCCAATCCCTCACCGCGTCACTATAAGTTCCCTGAAAATGGGCAAACAGGCTGAACCCGGCCAGCATCAGAAATATTGTCAACCAAATTTCCTTTCTTCTTTTTGTCAGGTTGCTCAATCAGATGATCGCCGGACACATGAAGTAAATGAAGAAGGGGATCATGTCGGTGAAGTACCTGGGCCCGTAAGAATGGCCTCCCCACCAGGGGTTAAAGGATGAAATGGTGAGCCAGTGAAAGACAATGACAGCCGCAAGGAAGTAATCCAGCCGACCGAAAGATTTATCCCTGATCTTGAGATAGAAGCCGACGAACGAAAAAAGCAGAATCGGTGAATAGATCAAGAGTCCCCTCGCCGGGCTAACGAGCGTTCCCGCCAGACCTTCCAGCAGATGTGAAGTTGAGAAAAACTCTGATTCATGGTAGTAAGTTGAAAGCGGCGATCCGTAAACCTTGAAGTTGTATGCAATGAAGGGAACCGCAATCAAAAGTCCCCAAAGCAGATAGCGAAGCATGAACTTCCGGTACTGCATCGCCACATAGATCGAAAGCAGGGCCAGGGGGATGGCGTTGGTTGGGCGCAACACATAGGAAAATGCCAGGGGCAGCGCTACAAACTGCGCCAGCGCGGGCCTGTCATCCGCCCGCAACAGAAGATAGAGCGCTATCGAAAGCATTAGGATAGACGGGCCGTGCATAAACAGGGCCAGGCTGGCAGTCGACCATGCTGAGGTGCAGAAGGCGAAAACAAACACCGCCAGTAGTGCGTACGCTTCCTTCCCGATGAGGCGCTGAGCGATCAGATAGATAAAGACCGCAGCTAGGGCCACGTAAAAAATCGCCACGACGTGCTCGATTCCCGTTGGTATGTCCCTGGCCGTAATCGCCCGCACATCCGTGACCTGGTTATAAATCAAAACGAAGGGGACAGCGGTCAATGCAACAGCTGCCGGGGAGAGAGAGTACACCTTGTCACCGATAGTCTGCGTGTCGTGATACTTGTTGTCGCGCAGGAGGATCTGGTACTCGTTGAGATCGGTATTGTGTTCCCTGATAATGCTGAGGGTGGTGAGGATGGACCATCGGGAATCGCTGATGAGCGGCTTGCCCGGAAGGTAGATAATGGCAACCCCGAAGAAGACGAGTGCGATGATCAATATCCTGGCGCGCAGAGATCTTGTTTCCATCGTCCCCAATTCAGTTTTCACATTCTTCCTTGGAATGCTTGAACGGATCGCGGATCGTCTATTAACATGATAAATTGCATTTAAATAGTATCAATAAGATTAGTGTTATTAAATAGCTGCCCCGCGAATTCGCCGCCTGGCGCCATCCGGTACTCCCTGTTAGAATTCTACAACCGTGCAGGGCGTTGAAGCGGTCCTATCGGGGTACAAAGAAAAAGATCCCTTGAGAGATTTAGGCAAACAGGAGTACAACTTTGTCCGATGAAGAACCAAAAAATGCAGACCCGGAAGCTGCAGTTCCTGGCGCAACGGATGCAGGCGAATCGCTGGCTGAGGTGGACCCCGTCGCCATTAAGGTACTCATGCACGAGAAGCGGTATTTCGCTCCGCCGCCGGAGTTCAGCCAGAAGGCGCACATCAGCAGCATGGCGCAGTACGATGAGATCTATCAGCGCTCTGTGGACGATCCCGAGGGTTTCTGGGCGGAAATGGCCGAGGAATGCCTGGACTGGTCCCGCAAATGGGATAAGGTGCTTGAGTACGATTTCAACAAGCCCGGGATCGCCTGGTTCATTGGCGGCCAGCTGAATGTTTCCTATAACTGCCTCGACCGTCATCTCAAGACCTGGCGGCGCAACAAGGCAGCAATTGTCTGGGAATCCGATAGCGGCGAATACTGTTCCTATACTTATGAGCAGCTCTCCTACGAAGTTAATCGTTTCGCCAATGTCCTGAAAAAACACGGCATTGGGCGTGGCGACCGCGTCAGCATCTATTTGCCGATGATTCCGGAGCTGGCCATAGCCATGCTCGCCTGCGCCCGCATCGGAGCCATCCACAGCATCGTCTTTGGCGGATTCAGCGCCGGCTCACTTGCTGACCGCATCCGCGATTGCGGCGCGATAATGCTGATTACTGCTGACGGTGGCATGCGAGGCGGCAGAGTGGTGCCGGTAAAGGCTAATGCCGACGAAGCGCTTCGCCAATGCCCAACGGTGGATAAAGTCATAGTCGTGGAGAGAATAGGCGGCGGCGCCACGCCGATGGAAGCCGGGCGCGACCTCTGGTGGCACGAGGAAATGACCGCCGATGACATCGAGAATTACTGCCGTCCCGAGGAGCTGGATGCGGAAGATCCGCTTTTTATCCTCTACACCAGCGGCTCGACCGGGAAACCAAAGGGCGTGCTGCATACGACCGCCGGCTATCTGCTCTTCACACACCTGACTTTCAAGTGGATTTTTGACTACAAGGAAGAGGACCTTTTCTTTTGCACCGCGGACATCGGCTGGATTACCGGGCACAGCTACATAGTTTACGGGCCACTTTCCAACGGGGCCACCAGCCTCATGTTTGAAGGCGTGCCCACCTACCCGAAGCCCGACCGGCTCTGGGAGTTATGCGACAAGCACAAGGTGAACACCATATATACGGCACCGACGGTGATCCGGGCTCTAATGCGCGAGGGCGAGGAGTGGGTCCAGAAGCACAACCTGGACAGCTTGCGCCTGCTGGGGACGGTGGGAGAGCCGATCAATCCCGAGGCCTGGATGTGGTATTTCGAGCATGTCGGTCACAAGCGCCTGCCGATCGTAGATACCTGGTGGCAGACTGAGACCGGCGGCATCATGATCACGCCGCTGCCGGGCGCGATGACTTTAAAACCAGGTTCGGCTAACCGGCCTTTTCCCGGCATAGTGCCTCAGGTAGTTCGCCAGGACGGTTCGCGGGCTGGAGTCGATGAGGGCGGATATCTCGTCATCGACAAGCCCTGGCCGGGGATGATCCGGGGCACCTACGGTGACCCCGAGCACAAGCGGGTCAAGGAAGTCTATTTTGAGCGGTTTCCTGGAAAGTATTTTACGGGTGACGGCGCCAGCGTCGATCCCGACGGTGACTTCTGGTTGCAGGGGCGAATCGATGACGTGGTTAACGTCAGTGGCCACCGGCTGGGGACGGCCGAGATAGAGTCGGCGCTGGTTTCGCATGAAGCTGTTTCTGAGGCCGCAGCCGTTGGTTATCCGCATGAAGTAAAGGGCGAGGGCATCTATACATTTGTTGCTCTCACCGGCGGTTACGATGGTTCTGATGACATGCGCAAGGTCCTGAGGGCCCATGTGCAGGAGGAAATCGGGCCAATCGCCAAACCCGACAAGATCCAGTTCGTGGGAGGTCTGCCCAAGACCCGCAGCGGCAAGATCATGCGCAGAATTCTGAGGAAGATCGCCGCCGGTCAGACAAAGCCGGAAGATCTGGGCGATACTTCAACCCTGGCCGATCCCGAAGTCGTGGACGAGATCGTAACCGGCCGCCTCTAATTCGGGGACACAATACTAAATTATCCGCCCGGATGTGTTTATCCGCCTAACTCTGCTGCCAGAACTGCCTTCGGTTCCTCCGGCGACATGATCAGGGCGCTGGCACTGTCTCCATCGTTGTCTCCACAAATACCTTGGCGCTGGCGGACCAGGTATATACGGTCTTCCGCAGATTGCCAGGGCAGCAATTAGGATCGTTCGGGCTGTAAACTGCCTCGGTTTCTTCAAAACTCAGGGGCAAGTTTCCCAGTTTTACCTCGCCGTGTGACACCCCCTGGCGCTCAAACAGCATAACCGGCGCGCCGGCCTCAAGGTCATATATATAGTAATCAAGGTAGGCGCCGCTTCCCTGCTGACGAACAAGCACGAGCGCGTCCTCTTGACCGTCTCCCATCAGGTCTGCATAAATGACCGACTCAACGAAACCGTAATCCACAGCGCTGGGCGAAGCGCTGCTCGCTGCGGCGCCGGTAATACCTGGCCAGTCGATAGAGTGGATTCCAACAGATGGCGGCGAGGGGGTGGCCGTCTGGATACCGCTGTCTATTTCTGCAGTTTCAGTTTGAGTGCTTTCAGCCGTGTGGCCCGCATACGCCGCAGGGACAGTCGAAACCGAACCAGATCCAGACGAAGTCAGCGCTGCCGGCGCCGGTTTATCCCCACCGCAGGCCCGCAAGAAGATCACGATAAGCCCCGCCACGATGAAGATAGCAATGACCGTGGCGATGATAATGTATTTGTCTTTGCGGGTGGCAGGTCTGGTCGATTTCAAGGACTCTCCTTTCCCGGCCAATCTTATCCTATCAGGCTCAAAAATGGTGCGAAAATCACGCAGAATGGCGGAACGGGCCACGATCCAGCATCCTTAGCAAAAAGTATTCCTAAAAAACACCTGTATTTGTAGGTTTTTTGTAGCAAATTGAAAAAAAATAGGTGACATAATTTGTCATAAAGTGTAATATTTGTAGTCTCCTTTTCAAGGGGGCGCAAGCAGGTACCCCAAGTGCCCGCTTTGCCTGCCAGGGATAAGGGAGGGATATTTCGATAGTCACGCTCCGATAATCACCCGCTTCCAAGCGAAGGCAACAACCTCTGCAGGTTCTCATACTATCGAAGCTGATTTCCTGGATGTTGAAAGCGAAATCGATGCGGATAGCAACAGTGTATCGACGCCGAACGCATGGGTTTCCGGATGCCAGAAAACCAATTCAAAAATCAGCTGCACGGCTACTGGCATGAAGGCAGGGGATCATGTCATCCATGTAACTGTAAAGGATAAATGCGGCAATAAAAGAGAAGAAGATCATCACGTTATCGTTCCTGACACGGTAGCTCCGATCATTGACAGTATTACAGCTACCGCGTCGAATGTGTCTATGAAGTATCATGACCCATCTCCTTCCAGCGGCATCGTGTCGGTTGTTGTTACCGTTGACGGCGTCAAGCTCAACTGTGATGCGTCCGGAACCGGTTGCGATAGTGATCATGACGGTTATGACGAAAACCATGACGGCTGCGATTCAGACCACGACGGGTCCGACATGGAACTTCACGGCAGCTATGAGGATTTGCTGGCGACGCCGCGGGTAACACTGGCACGCCAGGCGTTGGCAGCTTCTGCAGGACGATGCGGCCGAACTTGACTGTCGTCTGTATCAAGGGAACCTGGAAGGACCACTATACGCTGACTGAAACGTATAAGATTAGCAACATTGGTGATATTGGCGCCCTCAATGCCACTGCGACAGCTTCCGTGTCGACGGCAAATGACGGAGTAGTATGCTTGACGAGCCTGCCTTTGCTGGTCGGAGACGTCGGACCAGGCCAGGCCATTCAGTTCAATCTGGATTATTATGTGCCTGATAACGTATCAACGCTGCATCTCAAAACAACCGTTTGTGCCCAGGATCAGTGCGGTGAAGTATACTTCTAATCCGAAAGAAACCGGGGAGAGAAGGATGAAAGAAAAAGAAGTACAAGATCAGTATGAAAAGCCCGAGCTGGCCAAAATCGATAATATCAAGGATATTACGTTTTACGATAGTACCTGCAATTGCAGTGTACCTGGCGGTCGGCCCTAACTCTTTGCGGTTTCTGTCAGCAAGAGTTTAACGGGTTGATATAGTTCATGATTCGGGCGGCGGCCTCATAGAGGCCGCCGCCCGAAAGCGCTTGAATTCGGCAACTTAATAACCTGCCCCCTAACCTTCTCCCCGCATAATTTGACGGTTTCTCTATCCTTGGCAAGTGCTTCATCCGAGCCTCTTGACTCCGGTGCTCTTCATCCGATAAACTACCAATTGCTTGTGTAGCACCCTTTAATTCACGCCCAGCGAGGCTGACAAGGGAGAGACATATGGACCTTTTGCAGGGTTACAACCTCTTTTGCCGCCGGCGCGTGTCCTTTTGGACCTGCGTGTGAGCGGCGTTTTTACGCGCACAATCATCCCCGCCGACCAGCTCGGACGCACGATCGTCCGGATCGCTCACGAGATCCTGGAAAGAGACCAGGACTTGAGCGAGCTGGCGCTGGTGGGCATCCATACCCGTGGCGCCCATCTGGCGCAAAGGCTTGCAAGTCTTATGGCGCGGTTCGCCGGCCAGCAAATCTCCGTCGGCGAGCTTGATATCTCCCTTTACCGCGACGACGTCTCCGCGCGCGGCAGCCTGACCGTGCAGCCCAAGCTGCTGCAGCCCGAGCTCAAGGGCACCAATCTGCCATTCAGCATCGACGATAAAACCATCGTCCTCGTCGATGACGTCCTCTTTACCGGACGCACCATACGCGCCGCCATCGACGCCCTATTCGACTACGGGCGCCCGGCGCGCATCCAGCTGGCGGTGCTGGTCGACCGCGGACACCGCGAGCTTCCCATCCGTCCTGATTATGTTGGCAAAAATCTGCCTACCTCTCAGGACGAGCGCATTAACGTACGGCTGCAGGAAGTTGACGGAGTCGACGAGATCGTTCTCGAGACAGTCAGGGAGGAAGAGCAATGAACTGGAACCTGTTATCTATCAATGATCTTTCCCGGGATGAAATCGAGTCGGTTCTGGCCACGGCGTCAAAAGATTTTCTCGAACTCTCAAAACGCGACATTAAAAAAGTGCCGACGCTTCGTGGCCGCACGATTATCGATCTTTTCTACGAAAAGAGCACACGCACATCGACCTCGTTCGAGCTGGCAGGCAAACGGCTCTCGGCTGATGTCATCAACGTCAAGGCGGACTCCAGCGCCGTCGGCAAGGGCGAGTCGCTCAAGGATACGACGCTGACCATAAACGCCTACCGGCCGGACATCATCGTCATCCGCCATCCCCATGTGGGGGCGGCCGCGTTTGTATCGCGATTTACTGAAGCGCACGTGATCAACGCTGGCGACGGCAAAGGAGAGCACCCGACCCAGTGTCTGCTCGATATATTTTCCCTACGTCAGGAATTCCGCAACCTCGAAGGCCTCAAAGTGGCTATCGTCGGCGATATTTTACACAGCCGCGTAGCCCGGTCGAACATCCAGGGTTTTCAGAAGATGGGGATGAAGGTGAAGCTGGTGGCTCCGCCATCGTTATTGCCGCGAGGAGTCGAGGCGCTGGGCGCCGAGGTGGCGCACAGTCTGGAAGCTCTTGCGGGCATGGACGTTATTTATTTGTTGAGGATGCAGACGGAACGGCACGAAAGCGCCAATTTTGTGCCTTCGCTACGCGAGTACATAGCCAATTACTGTGTGGGGCGGCGGCATCTGACCAAGGGTCAACGAGTACTGCACCCGGGTCCCATCAACCGTGGAGTTGAGATTGAGGCTGCCCTTGCGGATTCGAATGAGAATCTGATTTTGCAGCAGGTCGAGGCGGGGTTGGCGGTCAGGATGGCGATCATGTACCGCATCATCGTGGATAATGCCGCGGCTGGTGAAGCGGCCAGCGACACTGCCAGTAGTCTCCACGCCGGAGCAGCCAGTGGCGCCTCCGAAGCCGAAATCAGAAATATTCAGGCGGTGGGATGATGAAATCTTGGGCTGATATAAATCCCGCGGGTGGCGTGAAATGACAGCCGCCATCGCCAAACGAGGCGCCAAAGCGACGCTCATCATCAAGGATGTCCGAGTCCTCGACCCGGCATCCGGGGTAGACGCTTGCACCGATGTAACTATCGAAAAGGGACAGATTGCCAGTATAGCCCCGGCGAAAGGCAAGGCGGATGATGCCCACGTTATTAACGGCGCGGGAAAGCTGCTCCTGCCGGGTTTAGTCGATCTGCATACTCATCTACGCTCACCCGGGCGTGAGGATGAAGAAGATATGGCCAGCGGCGCCGCCGCCGCCGCCGCAGGTGGCTACGTCATCATTTGCGCCATGCCCAACACCGATCCGGTGGCGGATAATGCCGCTGTTGTCTATTCCCAGGCAGAAGTGGCCGAAAGTGATGCGGCAATCAGGGTCGCTTTCCTGGGATCAATCAGCCGTGGTGAAAAGGGTGAGCACTTAAGCGACATGTGGGATATGGCCGAGGCCGGGGTGGTGGCGTTCAGTGACGACGGCCACCCGGTGGCCGATGCCGGGTTGCTGCGGTCTGCCTTCCAGGCAGCCGGAAGGGTAAACCTTCCCTTAAGCCTCCATTGTGAAGACCTCGACCTGGCTGGAGCCGGCGTCATGAATGAAGGCAGGGTCTCGGCGCAGCTGGGCCTGGCCGGCATTCCCTGTGCCGCTGAGACCGCGGATGTCGCCAGGAATCTGGAGATGGCGTTGTACGAAGGGGCGCGGGTGCATATCGCTCACATCAGTTGCGCCCGGTCGCTGGCCGCGATTGAAACCGCGCGTGAAGCCGGCGCCGCGGTCACCTGTGAGGTAACGCCGCATCACCTGGTCCTGAATGACGAAGAAGTGCTGGGCCTTGATTCCAACTTTAAAATGAACCCGCCGCTCAGGGATGAAGAAAATCGCCGGCAGCTGGTTGAAGCGCTCGCGGCCGGCCGTGTAGATTGTATTGCCACCGATCATGCGCCTCACGCCTGGCAGGAAAAAGAGACGCCGTTCGAAGAGGCCGCCTTTGGGGTTACCGGCCTGGAGACTGCTTTCCCGGTCCTCCTTACGGAGCTGGTGCAGCCAGGCGAAGTATCACTTGAGGCGCTGGTCATGGCCATGTCCACAAATCCGGCCAAAGCATTTAACCTGCCGGTGCCCGCCATCGTTGAGGGTGGGGAGGCCAACCTTTGCCTGGTCGACGTGGAGGAAGAATACGAGATCGAACCCGGGAACTTCTTCAGCAAGTCGCGCAATAATGCTTTTAGCGGACGCCGGGTAAGGGGCCGGGTACTGCTCACCATTGCCGCCGGCCGCCTCGCGTTTAAACGGGATGCTTAGGCAGGACGGATCATCCCCCAGTCCATACCAGTTGTTTCACAATAAATGTCAGGAAAAAAATTGACGAATGCTCAGGGAAAAGAAGTTTTGCCGGCTGCGGTCCTGCTCGAGGACGGCACGGTCTTTCATGGGCTTGGGTTTGGTTCACCCGGAGCCGTCTTTGGCGAGATCGTGTTCAATACTTCGATGACAGGTTACCAGGAGGTGCTCACCGACCCTTCCTACCACGGACAGATGGTTACCTTCACGTACCCGCTGATCGGTAACTACGGGGTCGGCAACTCCGCCAATGAGTCGGATGAAGTTCACTCGCGCGCCGTTATTGTACGCGAAGCCCACAACCTCGCTCGCAACAGTACCGCGGAGCAGGGCTGGATCGACTGGCTCACCGAACAGCGCGTGGTTGGCGTCGCCGGCATCGATACCCGCGCGCTCACACGGCGCCTGCGGAGCGGAGGCGCCATGCGCGCCTGCGTTTACTGGGGTGATTTCTCCCAATCGGAAATGAAGGCGAAACTCGAGGGCACACCCTCAATGGCCGGTCAGGATCTGGCAGGCAGGGTTACCTGCGACGGAAGCTATGAGCTTGAATTCCTGAGGGGTAAATTCCGGGTCGTGGCCATCGACTATGGCATCAAGCGCTCCATCATCAAACGGCTTGGCGCATCTGAATGCAATGTAATCGTCGTGCCGGCCACTACTCCGGCGGAAGACATACTGGCCCTGGAGCCTGACGGAGTCTTTCTTTCCAATGGCCCTGGCGATCCGGCTCCGCTTGACTATGCTGTGCGCATCGTCCGGGGGCTGCTCGGTAAAGTGCCCGTCTTCGGCATCTGTCTCGGTCACCAGATACTGAGCCAGGCGCTCGGGCTGAAGACCTACAAGCTCAAATTCGGCCATCGGGGAGCTAACCATCCCGTTAAAAACCTGGCGCTCGACCGGGTGGAGATCACTTCGCAGAATCATGGATTTGCGGTAGAGCTGCCAGAAGCTTTGGCAAAACGGCTGACGGCGCCGTCGGCCGCCGGCAAAACCTTGTTTGAAGCGCCGCCGGCGAAGGACCTCAAGCTCGATACGGCTTTTGGAGAGGCGCGTATCAGCCATCTCAATCTATACGACGGTACTGTCGAGGGCATCCGCTGCCAGGATGTTCAGGCGTTCTCGGTGCAATACCATCCCGAAGCCAGTCCGGGGCCACACGACTCCCGCTATCTTTTCGATGATTTCGTTAACGACATCGTGATCAACAAGGTCAAGGGATCATAGTGCCGCGCCGCGACAAAAACATCACGAAGGGATCATAGTGCCGCGCCGCGACGACATTAAAAAAATTATGCTGATAGGTTCGGGACCGATCGTCATCGGTCAGGCCTGCGAGTTCGATTACTCGGGCACCCAGGCTTGCAGGGTGCTGCTCGAAGAAGGCTATGAGGTCATCCTCGTAAACTCCAATCCGGCCACGATCATGACCGACCCAGATTTTGCCACCCGCACGTATATCGAACCACTTGACGTGCCCACAGTCTCGGCCATTATCGAGCTGGAACGCCCCGATGCGCTATTGCCGACCCTGGGCGGGCAGACTGCTCTTAATCTGGCGACCGATCTTTACGAGGCGGGTGTGCTGGATAAGTTTGGCGTGCAGCTTATCGGCGCCGACTACGATGCCATTCAGCGCGCCGAGGAGCGCGAACTTTTCCGCGACTGCATCGAACGAATAGGCCTCAGGGTTCCGCGCAGCGATCTGGCCAAGTCGGTCAAGGAAGCCTGTGAGAAACTCGAGAACCTGAAGCTGCCAATTATCGTCAGGCCAAGCTTCACCCTTGGCGGTTTTGGCGGGGGAGTCGCCCGCGATCTGGATTCATTTTGCCGGATCGTTGAGGACGGGGTTACCGCGAGCCCCATCGGCCAGGTGCTGCTGGAGGAGTCAGTGATCGGCTGGCAGGAATTCGAGCTTGAAGTCATGCGCGACCGGGCGGATAACGTCGTCATTGTCTGCTCCATCGAAAACGTTGATCCCATGGGCGTGCATACCGGCGACAGCGTCACCGTGGCTCCGGCGCAGACCCTTTCCGACGTGCAGTACCAGCGTCTGCGCGATGCCTCCCTGGCCATTATCAGGGAAATCGGGGTCGAAACCGGGGGTTCCAACATCCAGTTCGCGATGAACCCGAAAACCGAAGAGATAGTCGTGATCGAGATGAATCCGCGGGTATCGCGTTCCTCGGCGCTGGCTTCCAAGGCGACCGGCTTTGCCATCGCCAAGATCGCCGCGCGGCTGGCCGTTGGCTACACGCTCGACGAGATTCCCAACGATATTACGCGCAAGACGCCGGCCAGTTTCGAGCCGACTATTGATTACGTGGTAGTGAAGACGCCGCGCTGGGCTTTTGAAAAGTTTCCCCAGGTGGATACAACCCTGACCACCCACATGAAGAGCGTGGGTGAAAACATGGCATTGGGGCGCACCTTCAGGGAAGCATTTATGAAGTCGATGCGTTCGCGCGAGCTCGATGTCGAAAGCAACTCCGGGGCCAGTACGGAAGAGCTGATGGAGGCGATCGCCACACCTTGCGCCGAGCGTTACGATTTGATCATGGAGCTTTTGCGCCGGGGCGTTTCCACGGATGAAATCGAGGCCGCGACTGACATCAATCCCTGGTTCCTGCTGGAATTCGAGGAGATTGCCAAGCGCGAAGCTTCACTGCGGGGACGGCCTCTGGCCGAAATAGACGCCCGGGAAATGCGCCTGGCGAAGCAGACGGGCTTCTCCGATGCCGAGCTTGCCGGCTTCACCGGGGCCGCGGAAGAAGAAGTCCGCAGCGCGCGGATGAAGGCCGGCATTATCCCCGTCTATAAATCCGTTGATACCTGCGCCGCCGAATTTGAGGCGGAGACACCATACTTTTATTCCTGTTACGACCAGGAGAACGAAGCGCTGCAATCCGGCCGCGAAAAGGTCATCATCCTCGGCAGCGGGCCCAACCGCATCGGCCAGGGCATCGAGTTCGATTACTGTTGCGTGCATGCGGTCATGACCAGCCGTGAATGCGGCTACGAGGCAATCATGGTTAACTGCAATCCGGAGACGGTGAGTACCGATTACGACATCTCAGACCGGCTTTACTTCGAGCCGCTAACCCTCGAGGACGTCTTGAATGTTGTGGATAACGAACAGCCCAAGGGCGTCATTGTCCAGTTCGGCGGCCAGACACCGCTCAAGATAGCAGATGGTCTGGCCAAGGCCGGGGTGCCCATCCTGGGAACACCGCAGGATGCGATCGACCTGGCTGAGGACCGCGGCCGCTTTGGAGATGTTCTGCGGAAACTCGGTATCGCCCATCCCCCGTATGGGATGGCCCGCAGCCTGGAAGAAGCCCTCGACATCGCCGCCGACATCGGCTATCCGCTGCTGGTGCGTCCCTCCTACGTGCTCGGCGGCAGGGCCATGGAGATCGTTTACGGTCAGGATGATCTGGAGCGTTACATCGAGACTGCCGTGAAGGCATCGCCGAAACATCCCATCCTCCTTGACAAATTTCTGGAAGATGCTATTGAGATCGACGTCGACGCAGTCTGTGATGGCAACGAAGTTTATATTGGCGCGGTGATGCAACACATCGAGGAGGCCGGGGTTCATTCCGGCGACAGCGCCTGTGTCATTCCCGCATTCTCGCTGGCTGAACGGCTGGAGGAGACCGTACGCGAGCATACCGCGAATCTTGCCCTGGAACTGGGCGTTATCGGGCTCATCAATATCCAGTACGCAATCAAGGATGATGAAGTTTACGTGCTGGAGGCCAACCCACGCGGGTCGCGGACCGTTCCCTTCGTGAGCAAGTCGACCGGGGTGCCGCTGGCGAAGGTCGCCACGAGGGTCATTCTCGGAGAGAAGCTGGCGGCCATGAACCTGCCGGACGGCCCGGTGCACCCGCATGTGACCGTAAAGGAAGCGGTGCTGCCGTTCTCACGGCTGCCGGGAGCGGATACGACACTCGGCCCGGAGATGAAATCAACCGGCGAGGTCATGGGCGTCGCTACGACCTTTCCCATTGCTTTTGCCAAAGCCCAGGAAGGGGCGGGGCAGACGCTGCCGAAAGAGGGCACCATCTTCCTCAGCATATGCGATGCGGACAAACCTCACCTGGTCCCGCTGGGCAAGCGGTTCCATGAATTGGGCTTCAAAGTGGTGGCTACCTCCGGTACGGCGGCCGCGCTTGTTGCCGCCGGCGTGCCGGCAAAGGCGGTGCGCAAATTCACGGAGGGAAAGCCGCACGTAGTCGACATGATTCTGACCGGCAAGATCGACGCCGTGGTCAACACACCGAGAGGCAGAGGCGCCCGCGCCGACGGCTATGAGATCCGGCGTGCCACCTTGCGTACCGGCATACCCTGCATGACAACCATGGCCGGCGCGGAGGCAGCAGTGGCGGCCATCGCAGCCAGCCGTGAACCCGGCATCCAACTACACACTCTTCAGCATTTACATGGGCGACCTTCCCATACCGGCTAGCCTTCACGATTGCCCGGTGGTCGAGAGCCGGCCGGTCGGTTCGTACCGGCTGGTCTCCTTTGTCGCCCGTGAAGTTGCGGCCTTGGCGCGTCCCGGCCAGTTTCTAATGGTACGCGCGGCAGGCTACTCGCTCGACCCGTTACTACCGAGGCCCTTGGGTGTGCACGACATCGATTCCGATCTGGTAAAAATCCTGATCGAGCCCGTCGGACGGGGAACGATGTCACTGGCAAGTCTAAGGGTCGGCGACAGATTGAGTGTTTTGGGTCCTCTCGGCAATGGCTTTAGTTTGACTGGCGCAGGTCCGGCGCTGATTGTCGGAGGCGGCATCGGCGCGGCGCCTCTGACGCTTCTGGCTCGAGCGCTTGCGGAGCGGGGGAGACACACTGAGTGCCTGCTTGGATTTAAAACCAGAGGCCAGGCCGTGGCAGCCGAGCTTTTCCGAAACGCTGACGTGGAAGTCTTTACGGAGGATGGATCGATGGGGAGCGAGGGACTGATTAGCGAACCGTTGCCGGAATGTCTCAGGAGGATGGAGGCAGCAGAAATTTTTGCGTGCGGACCTGATCCCATGCTGGCGGCGGTCGCGCGGACGGCGCGCGATTGCGGAGCTTCTGCCCAGGTATCGGTGGCGGCGCATATGGCCTGCGGCGTCGGCGCCTGTCAGGGTTGCGTCATTAAAACCCGGGATGGCTATCGTCGCGCCTGCAGCGACGGGCCGGTCTTCCCGGCGGAGGAAATCGCATGGTAACCCTGGAAACGAAACTGGGTTCGTTAAAGCTCAAGCATCCCATAATCAACGCCTCGGGAACTTTCGATGTCCTGGAAGCCGATAAGGTTCTGCAGGCCGATCTCTTCAATGAATTTCCCTTTGCCGCCTACGTTCCCAAGACGGTAACGATGCAGCCGCGAACCGGAAACGAGCCGCCGCGCCTTTATGAGACCGCCGCGGGCCTGCTCAACTCGATCGGGCTGGCCAACAAGGGGATCGAATCATTTATCGCGGAAGACCTGCCACGGCTGGCGTCGCTGCCGGTGCCGGTAATTGCCAGCATTGCCGGTGAGCGTACGGATGATTATGGCCGCTGCTCCGAGATGCTCGCCGGCCGGGAAGAGGTTGCGGGTATCGAACTCAATGTTTCCTGCCCCAATGTTGAGCTCGACGGCAAGGCGCTTGGTTGCGATCCTGGCCGCACCGAGCGCGCGACAGCGCTGGCCCAGGCAGCTACCTCAAAGTTTCTCATCGTAAAATTAACACCTAACGTGACGGACATCGTGGAACTGGCCCAGGCGGCGGCGTCCGGCGGCGCCGACTGTGTGTCCGTGATCAACACCGTTCACGGCATGGCGCTTGACCCCTGGACGTTAAAGCCGGTGCTCGGACATACGACCGGCGGCCTGTCCGGGCCGGCAATAAAACCGGTGGCGCTGCGTGCCGTCTACATGGTGAGCCACGCGATCGATCTGCCGGTAATCGGCATGGGCGGAGTCACAACCGCGCAGGACGTTCTGGAGTTTCTGGCGGCGGGAGCTACAGCGGTCGCGGTCGGTACCGCCAGCTTCCGTGATCCGCTGCCCGGCGCACGGCTGGCCGGGGAGCTTGTGGATCTGATGGAAGTGCGCGGCATCGATTCTGTTAAGGAGTTAGTGGGAAGGGCCTGAGCGGAACACCACGGTCCGGGGGTGTGGCAAGCGGTCCGGCGCAAAATAGAAACAATAGGGGGGCGGCGCCTTC
>JAJYOG010000027.1 GCA_021785935.1 Actinomycetes bacterium | reverse complement strand
TCCCTGATCCCCCCGGCCCTCTCCTGGCGCAGGCGATGAAAAACCAGAACAAGGCGGCGCTCGCGCGTTTCGTCCTCAGGGAAAAACAACACCTGGCACTCCTCTATCAAAAGGAAGGCTACTTTGTGCTGGAGACGCTCTATTATCACGATGAGGTTCGGGCCACGAAGGATCTGCCAGGCGCCGGTGAGGATATTGAACCTGCCGCCGAAGAGCTGGAACTGGCCGAAGGGCTCATCGACCGCATGACCGCGGCGCTGGACCTGTCCCGCCAGCATGATGAGTACCGTGATCAACTGCAGAAAATTATTGATCGCAAGATCGCGGGTAAGGAGATAACGGTGCCGCAGCTGGAGCCGCTGGCGCCGGTGATCGACATCATGAGCGCGCTCAAGGACAGTATCGCCCGCCAGGAAAGGGCCGGGGGGATCAGGGAAGAGAAGGCGAAGAATAGGCGAAAAAGGGCGTCATGAGCCTGGAGGAATACCGGCGCAAGCGTCGCCCCGGCGTCACGCCGGAGCCATTGCCCGGGGGACCTCCGGGGGCTGACGAAGCTGCCGGTGAGAAGTTGCCGGTTGTTGAAGGGGCCGCCGCCGATCAACCGCACGCCACCGATCAACCTGACGCGGCTCACCGATTTGTCATCCACAAGCACGATGCTTCCCGCCTGCATTACGATCTGCGCCTGGAGCACGATGGCGTGCTCAAGTCGTGGGCGGTTCCCAAGGGCCTGGCAACTCCACACGATCCCCGCAAACTGGCGGTGCAGGTCGAGGACCATCCGCTGGAATACATCGATTTCCAGGGGGAAATACCCAAAGGGGAATATGGCGCCGGCCAGGTCGAGATCTGGGATGAGGGAGTTTACGAACAGGTGGATGATTTTACCGCCGGGCTGGAATCGGGGAAGCTAACGTTCCGCCTGCGCGGGGCGAAGGTCGAGGGCGAGTTCAGCCTGGTGCGGATGAAAGGGAAAGAGGCGGCGAGGGGAGGCGGCAGCGCTGGTGCCCACCGAACTACGAGCGCCGCCCACCGCAGTGAAGGCACCCGCGCCCACCACGCTCCCGGTAATAAGGGCTCCGACTGGCTCATCCTGCTGCACAAGCACGTGCGGCTCGATCCCGATCTGGCCGTCGAGGAAACGCCCGCGAAGCAGCCGCGCCAGGTCGAGCCGATGAAGGCGGTGCTGGGAGACAGGCCATTTGACTGCGATGAGTTCGTCTACGAGATCAAGTTTGACGGCGTCCGCGCGGTCGCGTTCATTTTCGCGGACGGCGCCGAGAGCATCCAGTCGCGCAACCGTAAAGAGCTCGCCGCCGCCTATCCGGAGCTGGCCGATCTTGGGTCGCATTTCCTGGCGGCAGAGGTCATTGCCGATGGCGAGATCGTGGCGCTCGACGAGCGCGGCGTCTCCAGCTTCCAGCTGCTGCAGAGCCGCCTCAACCTGAGTAACGCGGCCGAAATCAAAAGGGCCGCGGGCGCAGTGCCGGTTTATTTGTATCTCTTTGACCTTCTCTTTTTAAACGGCCGGGACCTGACCGGCCTGCCCCTGTCGCGGCGGCGGCAGATCCTCGAGCGGATCTTCATCCCGGGCAAATACATCAGGCTCACCGAGCCGATCGAGCGGCAGGGCAAGGCCTTCTTTGCGGCGGCGGCGCAAGCCGGGCTCGAAGGGATCATGGCCAAGCGCAAGGATAGCGCCTACCTGCAAAAACGCTCGCGTGACTGGATCAAGTTAAAAGCAGTGAAGGAGCAGGAATTCGTCATCGGTGGCTACACAGCGCCGCGCGGCAGGCGTTCCGGGTTCGGGGCGCTGCTGATCGGCTACTACGAGAGGTCCCGGCTGATCTACGCTGGCCACGTCGGCTCGGGATTCAGTGAGGATGCGCTCGCAAGCCTCATGAAGAGGATGGAAAAGCTGAAGCGGAAAACGTCGCCGTTTGCTGAGGAACCGACGACTAACCAGCCGGCAACCTGGGTGAAGCCACAACTGGTGGCGGAGGTGAAGTTTGCGGAATGGACCCGCGAAGGAAGTCTGCGCCAGCCGGTGTTTCTGGGACTCAGGGATGATAAGGATCCGCGAGAGGTTGTGAGGGAGGATGGGGCCGCTGAGGCCGCAACATCACAATCAGCGGCTACGCATGATTTCGCGACCTCGCACCGCACTCACCGCACCACGAACAAGTCCAGGCCGGCACGCCCCCAACTTGCCCGGCCCCTCCCGGATATTTCCGGCGCGCGGCAGGAGGTAAAAATCTCCGGCAGGCGCTTAGGCCTCACTCATCTCGACAAGGTTTTCTGGCCGGAACAAGGCCACACAAAACGCGATCTTATCAACTATTATCACCGCGTCTCCGCTTTCATCGTGCCTCACCTCAAAGGGCGGCCGCTGACGCTCAAGCGCTATCCCGATGGCTATGGCTCGAAGCCGTTCTTCCAGAAGGAAGCGCCGGCGGAGACGCCCGGCTGGGTCAGAACCGAAGTCATCCCTGCGGATAATCCCCGCGAGAAGATCCGCTATATAGTCTGCGATGAAGAGCCGACGCTGCTGTTCCTGGCAAATATTGCCTGCATCTCACAGAATCCGTGGTTGTCACGGTTGCCGGCACTTGTCAGGCTTGACCCAGCTGAGCGGCCGACTGATCGCGACAGACCCAGCCATCTGCCGCGCCTGGATGCCCTCGACCGGCCCGACCAGCTGGTGCTCGACATCGATCCGCCCGGGCCGGGGCATTATGACCAGTGCGTCGAGGTGGCGCTTGTGATCCGTGATGTGCTGACCGACTTTGGCCTCAAGGGTTATCCCAAAACGTCCGGGGCCACCGGCATCCATGTCTATGTGCCGATCAAACCGCTCTATTCTTACGAGCAGGCGCGCCAGTTCGCTCAGGTCATCGCCAGCCTCTGCCGCGAGGAGCGCCCCGACCTCATCACTTTGGAGACCGCCACTGGCAAGCGCCAGGGAAAGATTTATCTGGACTACCTGCAAAACGTGCGGGGAAAAACTGTGGCCAGCGTCTATTCCGTGAGAGCCCAAGCCGGTGCACCGGTTTCGACGCCGCTGGAATGGCGGGAGGTCAGGAGGGGACTGCGGCCGGGGGATTTCACCATCGCCAATGTGCCTGAGCGGCTGGAGAAGAAGGGGGACCTGTTCGCTGGCGTCCTCGAGGAAAAACAGGATCTGCTGGAGGCGCTAAAGCTATAATTTTCAATTAGACGGCAATAATCGGCCGCCCCCCGAGGCTAAATATCTGTCGCTCTTGATTTCTCATTTCATTTAGACTAGTCTAAGACTAGTCTATTTCCCACTCAGGAGCATTATCATGACCAAAGTAGGCGCCTATGAGGCAAAAACACATTTGCCTAAGCTGCTCGATCGGGTTAAAAAGGGGGAGCGCTTTGTGATCACAAGGCACGGTCAACCCGTAGCTGAATTGGTTCCCATATCCGGAAGCGATCCCGAGCGGGCAAAAAAAGCTATCGATGATTTGAAAGAACTTCGAACAGCACTCAAACAGCGCGGCGTGCGCTTAAAAGACCTGCTGGGCAAAGGAGAGAGCATCCGCGACCTGGCTCATAAAGGGCACCGCTTCTAATGACATTTGTTCTCGATTGCTCTGTAGCACTGGCATGGATTCTTCCTGACGAAGGCCGTCGGCAGGTTATGGCGCTGTTGGAAAGGTTGGGGACGGAGAGCGCCGTTGTACCCGAAGTATGGCCGCTGGAGGTAGCCAATGCGCTGTTGATTGCCCAACGAAGGGGCAGGATTACGGAGAAAGACGTTGCGCGGGCACTTGAGGATCTGGCTGCCCTGCCAATACAGGTTGACCAGGAAACTAACCGTCAAGCGCTACGGGCTACATTAACTCTGGCAACCAAATACAGGCTTTCGTCATATGACGCCGCTTATCTGGAACTAGCCCAGCGTATACGCGTTCCGCTGGCGACGCTGGATACAAAGCTGCGCTCCGCGTGCAAGTCAGCCGGGATTGAAGTTCTGTGAAGAATCCCGACTGCCAACGAGATAAGCTAATCAACCTCGGCCCTGAAACCCTGGCCGACACCCTTCTCGACCTCGGCGCGCACAGCGATGATGCGGCGGCAGTGGTGGAGCGAATAACATCCTCTCCCAAGGAAAACCAGAAACGCTTCAAATCAAAAATGGCAGGCCTTAAGCGGCAGCGGAAATTCATCGATTGGCGGGGCGCGGCCGGTTTTGCCCGCAGGCTGGAAGAGCTGCTGGCCGATCTGCGCGCCGGCGTTAAGCAGCCTCAGACCGGGGTTGAGCTGGTTGCGGCTTTCTTTGAATGCGACAGTTCTGTTTTTGAGCGATGCGACGACTCCAACGGCGCCGTCGGTGATGTCTTCCGGTTCGATGCCCGCCAGCTATTTATCCACTATGCCTCTCAGGTTGATGACAAGGAATGGCTTTGTCAGCTTTTGCTTAAGCTCTACGAGCATGATGATTATGGCGTCAGAGGCGAACTGCTTGGTTCTGCGTCCGGGTTTCTTCCCGCCGATTCGCTGCGAAGTCTGGCCGAGATCATGTGGAAGCGGGCGGAACAGGAAAACGAAACCGAGACGAATTCCTGGTATTTCAGCCAATGGCTTTACGGAGTTAAAACGCTGGCGCGCCAGCTAAAAGACGCGCCCCTTTTTGAGAAAGCCGCCCTGACCTCAGCGCCAAACAAACCGTTGGCGGTCTGCATTGACATAGCCGAAGTGTACCTTGAAAGCGGCGATGCCGCGAGGGCGCTTTCGATACTGGAGGATGCGCCGAAAGACAATCCTCATTTCGAGAACGACAGAGATGCGCTGCTGCTTGCAGCTTATAAGAAGCTGGGTAGCAACAAAAAGGCGGCGGAAACAGCTTGGCGCATATTCCGCCGGCATCGCGGCGCCGCCAACCTGGACACTCTTCTGGTGGTAGTAGGTGAGGAAAAGCGCCAGTGGATTGTTGACCAGCAGGTACAGGAGGTCCATTCCGCTGAGCGGCTGGATTATGCGTCGGCACGCTTTCTAGCGGAAGTGGGCCAGACTGATGAGGCTGAGACTTATATTCTTGATCGCGCCGACCAACTTAACGGCGACCTTTACGAGCTACTGGTGCCACTTGCGAAAAGGATGGAAGAGTCGCAGTGCTTGCTGGGCGCCACGGCGGTTTACCGGGCGCTGCTGGAATCGATACTGGCGCGGGCACTCTCCAGGTATTATCACCACGGCGTGCGATATCTAAAGAAGCTGGATGCCCTGGCGCCCCGGGTGAGCGATTGGCGGAATCTGGCGCCGCACAATGTTTACAAAGCCAGCCTGCTTGAAGCTCATGCCCGAAAGAAGAGCTTTTGGGCGAAGTACGGCGATTGAAGCTTCAAACGCACCGGATCCGAGTTGCTACCCGGCGCATCTGTCCTTGCCGGCTGCTATTATCTTTTCGCTCACCTCCCGAAAATTTACTTTTACAGGTTGGAGCGGGTCTCATGGCAAAGTTAAATCCAAAAGAAAAAGAGATCCAGGAATCTACCAGACCCTGATTTCCAGCATTCTTCACAAATACGCCGCGGGTACACTGGAAGCCAAGTCAAGGAAGAAGACAGCTTGAGGTTGAAGGTTGCCTTCAATTTCCTCGACTGATCGATATGACACCCGCCTCCATCGTCCAAAAACTATGGAACTACTGTAACGTCCTCCGCGACGACGGCATGAGCTATGGCGATTACGTCGAACAGCTCACCTATCTGCTCTTCCTCAAGATGGCGGCTAAGTGCATAAAGAGAACCTTGCATTTGTGAATAATCTTGAACTATAAAATTTATGTAGTAATTCTTATAATTAAGGAATTTATGCATATATAATATAGCTATACCTGATTAAATAGTATATAACATACGTAACAATTCTTATAATATATGAATTACATCGTCTTAGGTATAGCATGAATAAACTAGCTGGCCTTGGAAAAACTGATCGCGCCCGCCTGGCGCTGGTTTTGCGTGGCACAAGAGGCACAGTCTCGGTAAGCGAGGCGGCCGAGCTTTTGGGCGTCCCCACCAACATTGCGGCCAAGATGCTTTCCCGCTGGGCACAGGCTAGTTGGTTATCACGCGTTCGTCGCGGCCTGTATGTTCCGATTTCCCTCGAATCACGAACAGCAGACATCCCACTCGAAGATCCCTGGATAGTTGCTGCTCGTCTTTATGAACCATGTTACATCGGTGGCTGGAGTGCGGCTGAGTACTGGGATCTTACCGAGCAAATATTTAGCACGGTTCTTGTTATGACAACGCAGAAACCGCGGCAAAGGAAGCAAAAGATAAAAGGAACGAACTTTCTCTTACGAACGGTTACAGACAAGGCGCTCTTTGGTCTCAAACCTGTCTGGCGGGGGCAGGCCAAAGTTAATCTGTCCGACCCGGCACGTACAATTATCGACATGTTTAGTGAGCCCAGATTGGGTGGCGGCATTCGATCAGCCACGGATATGTTTGTGGCTTATTTGAAATCTGAAAAAAAGGACCTCGACCTGCTGCTTGATTATGCGGAGCAATTGGGCAATGGCGCAGTTTATAAAAGAATGGGTTTTCTTCTGGAAAAACTGGGCTATGAGGATGAAGCAATCATCAAAAGATTCCAGGAAAAACTGACGACAGGTTATGCTGAGCTGGACACCAGCTTGCCAGCCGAGAGATTGGTAACCAGGTGGCGACTGTGGGTCCCGGAGCGGTGGCTAAAGGAGATTCCAGTTGATAGATAAACAGGAGGTGCTGGAGTTTGCGCGGGAGTTTTCATTAGATCCGAATATTATTGAGAAGGATTATGTCCTGGGCTGGATTCTTGCCGGTATCGCCAGCCACCATGCGCTCAGACCCACCTGGATATTCAAAGGCGGAACCTGTCTGAAGAAATGTTACTTTGAAACATATAGATTCTCCGAAGACCTGGATTTCACGCTAACTGATCCCGAGCATTTAAATGCGGAGTTCCTTGGTGAGACATTCCCCAACATCGCTGATTGGGTTTATGATCAAACAGGCATTGAAATACCGCAGGACACACTTCGCTTCAAGGTTTATAAAAATTCTCAAGGCGGTGAATCGGTTGAAGGGCGAATCGGATATCGGGGTCCGCTGCTGCGGCGAGGCGCTGCTCCGCGAATTAAACTCGATCTCACGGCGAACGAAATCCTGGTCCTGGAGCCATCTGCAAGAGACGTTCACCATCCTTATTCCGACAGACCCGCAGATGGGATAAATATCTCCTGCTACTCTTTTGAAGAAGTCTACGCTGAGAAGATTAGAGCATTAGCGGAACGGGAGCGGCCTCGTGATTTATATGATGTCGTGCATCTTTATCGTCACGACGAGCTGACTCCGGATCGAGAAGTTGTCTATAACACGTTGGAGAAAAAATGTTCTTTTAAAGGAATTCCCGTGCCAGCCTTCGCCGCGTTGGAAGCACAACCAGCGCGGGCCGAATTGGAGGCCGAATGGGAGAATATGCTAGGACATCAGTTGCCCATGCTTCCCCCTTTTAAACAATTCTGGAGTGAGCTGCCAGCAGTTTTTAACTGGTTGCATGGTGCTTCAGAGAAGGTTGTTAAACCAGCCGTTGCGATGGGGGCAGATATTGATGAATCATGGCGGCCCCCTTCCATGGCACAAGCCTGGCATATCACCGCGGCTAGAGGTAGTTCGTTTTGCGGCAGCCAACCGGCTCTGTGTTGCGTTAGCTTATCAGGGCAGTATTCGTCTAATAGAACCATACTCCCTCAGGAGAACAAAGGCAGGGAATCTTCTCTTATATGCAGTCAAACACAGTACCGGCGAGATTAGGGCATACCGGGTTGATCGCATCCAGGGAGCCGAAGCGGCACAAGAGGCGTTTATTCCAAAGTGCGCTGTCGAGCTTACACCTGCCGGTTCGATGTCCGCTCCACCCGTGCAGAGCCGGCCAACATTAGGTTTGCCATCTCGCTCAGGAAACAGTCGAGCGCGGCGTTCCTCCAGTAGCGGACCTAAATATGTGATTGAATGTCCTTACTGTAGAAAAAGATTCACAAGGAAGAAGAGAAGCACAAAACTGAACAAACATAACGACCAATACGGCAACAGATGCTCAGGCTCTTATAAAACCGGTAGCCTGGTTGATACCATATACTGATTATGAAACCCCCCATCGTCCAAAAACTTTGGAACTACTGTAACGTCCTCCGTGACGACGGGATGAGCTATGGCGATTACGTCGAACAGCTCACCTATCTGCTCTTCCTCAAGATGGCGGACGAGCGCACGCAGAAGCCTTACAGCCAGAAGAGCATCGTCCCGGATGAGTACAGCTGGCAGAGTCTCATCAAGCGTGACGGTGACGAGCTTTTCGACCACTACCGCCATGTCCTCGAAGCCCTGGGCCGCGAGAAGGGTCTGCTAGGCCTCATCTTTGGCAAGTCCCAGAACAAGTTCCAGGACCCCGCCAAGCTCCGGCGGCTGATCGTCGACCTCATCGACAAGGAGAACTGGTCGCGCATGACCAATCCGCTGCAGCGCTCCGATCTGGATGATTTTGTAAAGTGTTATAAGGTGGATGCGCGGGCGCGTCGCAAGGCTACCTGGTCGGAGGATTTGAAGGAGCTTTCGCCGGGGCAGTCAGAATACAAAGGTCGCTGGCGTGGTTTTGACTACGATGAGTTGGTTGCCCGCGATGAAGCCAGCCTTGATATCTTCTGGTTGCGGGACGAGAGTCTGGAAGACTCGGACAATCTGCCTGAGCCGGGCGTGATCGCGCAAGAGATTGTTGCTGATCTTGAGGCGGCTTTGGTGCAGTTTCGGGAGGTAACTTTGGATCGAGGAGTTGAGGAAGTGGCGACGTCACCAGAAATCGCTTAACCATGTAGATGAAAACGTGACAAACTGGCTTAGTTAAAGATAAGGCCTCATCTTTTACTAAGCTTTTTCCAAGTAAAGCAATTTTTTATCCGAAAAATCAAGTTTTCACCCCGTTGTCCAATCCGTATACTTTCCGTCCGGCCGGTGTGATAGGGTTCTGCCACCCACTGACTCAAACCCCGGCGGCACGACTTTAAACGGCTACAGCATTCTCCTGGGCGAGATCAAGGAGCGCATCCAGTCTGCCCAGTATGCAGCCTTACGGGCTGTGAACAAAGAGCTCATCGAGCTGTACTGGGATATTGGGCGGATGATCGTAGAGCGGCAGGTCAAGGAGAAATGGGGAAAGTCGGTTGTGGACCGGTTGGCGCAGGATTTGCAGAAGGAGTTCCAGGCATCCGTGGCTTTTCTGCTTCAAATCTTTGGCGTATGCGGCTGTTTTTCGAGGCATATGCGGGAAATATAAAACTCGCGTCATTAACGCGAGAAATAGGCTGGACTCATAACAATATTATTCTGGAGAAGTGCAAAGATGAACTCCAACGCGAGTTCTATATCCGCATGACCCGCAAAATGGGTTGGACGGTGAATGTTCTCACCCATCAGATCGAAAACCAGACCTATGAAAAGATCCTGCTAAACCAGGTCAATTTCGACAAAACGCTGCCTGAGGCCGCGCGCAATCAGGCCAAGCTGGCGGTAAAGGACGAATACACATTCGACTTCCTGGAACTCGGCGAGGAATTCTCGGAGCGGGAGCTGGAACGCGCCGCCATCTCCAGGATTGAGGAATTTCTGCGTCAGATGGGTGGCGTTTTTGCTTTCGTCGGCAGCCAGCACCGGCTTGAAGTCGCGGGTGAGGAATTCTTTATCGATATCCTCCTTTATCACCGGGCGCTGAAATGCCTGGTGGCAGTGGAGCTCAAGGTCGGAAAGTTCCTGCCGGAATACGGCGGCAAGATGCAGTTCTACCTGGCGGTTCTCGACGACAAGGTCAGAATGGATGGCGAAAGCCCGGCCATCGGCATCATCCTCTGCAAGGACAAAAACCGGACCATCGTCGAGTACGCCCTGCGCGAATCAAACAAGCCTATCGGCGTTGCCGCTTTCCGGATGGTCTCGTCGCTGCCGGACGAGCTGCAAGGACAGCTTCCAGGGCCGGAGCAGGTGGCGCTGCTGATGGAGGAGATATAGGCAACTCCTTAATTCTAATTTACCTTGTAATCTATCACTAATATTGATATATTACATGACAATATGAATCTTTACCCGCGAAAAATACTGCCCTTGCTGATAGATCGTCTCCAATCGCGCAAGGTGACCCTTTTAACTGGCTCGCGTCAAACTGGAAAGACCACGCTGGTGCGAGACCTGCTGCCCCGGGCGTCGAAAATCGATATCTCCTACCACAATCTGGACGACCCCGACGAGCGTCTGCGCCTCGCCGAAAATCCGGTGGCTCGCCTCGACTCTACCGACAAGCTGATCGTAATCGACGAGATCCAGAAACAACCGGCATTGATGGATGTCGTTAAACTACTGGCCGACCGGCCTGGAGGCCCGCGCTTTCTTCTGCTCGGTTCCTCGCAGATTCTGCTGCTGAAACAGGTGCGCGAAACACTCGCCGGCCGCGTAACCCTCCTTAACCTGTGGCCGCTTTCGCTAGGGGAAAGGGTAAAAGCAAAGACAGCGCCGCGCATTCTCCTGGATAACTTAATGGAAGATGGCGAAGCGGCAATCGCACGCCTGTCCGCTTTGCCGCCGCAGGTGGATACAGCCCGGGCGCTGCGCGAAAGCTGTGATTTCATTCTTCGCTGGGGCGGATATCCGCCGGTTGAAACCATGGATAACGATTCTGCCCGGCGGACCTGGCTCCGGGATTACCGTAACACTTACCTCGAAAGAGACCTCGCTGACATCGGCCGGGTGGCGGACCTCGACCAGTTTGCGAGGGCGCAGGCAATTCTGGCCGCCAGGACGGGTCAGATCCTTTCGTACTCTGAGGTTGCCCGCGATCTGGGAGTGGCTGCGAATACCGTCCACAGGTACGTCCGCTTTCTGGAAATCTCTTATCAGGTTTATTTGCTACGTCCCCATACTCCCAATATCACCAAACGCCTGGTGAAAAGCCCGAAGCTTTACTGGCTCGACGCCGGTCTGGCCAGGCTGCTGTCGGGAAGGTCGGATATTAATGATGGCGCCCTCTACGAATCTTTCGTTGCCGGCGAGCTGGTGAAGTGGCTTTCCTGGCAGGAGGACCCACCCAACCTGGGCTTCTACCGAACCCAGGCGGGCGCAGAAGTAGACTTTGTAACCTGGAATGAAAATTCGCTGCTGGCTATCGAAGTGAAAGCATCTCAAAATGTCCACCCGGGCAGCGTACGCAATATGTCTGCCTTGCTGGATCAAGAAACTTATATAGACAAAAGCGGACATACGCTGGGACTGGTCATTTATCGAGGCACGGAAATTCGTCAGCTGCGGCAAAATATCTGGGCCGTGCCCGACTGGCTGCTTTTCGGAGGGATCGTTTAGCTGGTCGTGCCGACGGATCCTGGTGGCGAGGCCCGGAATCGAACCGGGGACGCCAGGATTTTCAGTCCTGCGCTCTACCGTCTGAGCTACCTCGCCGGGGTGCGATAAAGCGGCTTTGGGAAAGCCGCCGGTGCAGGCCGCATTGTAGCGGTTTGCAGCGATAAGTGCAATTCCCGGCGGCGGGGCGACTTCCTTTCCTTTGCGGATTTAACCGCAAACTGATATTATCAAAAACTAGATCTGCCAACGGCTCAATGGCCCTGAACCTATCCACATGACCAAGACTCCCCAGCAACCTATCGCTGATGACGGCGACCCTGACGTAGGCGACCTCAAGGCCCTCAGGGTACAGCTCGAACAGGCCAGGCATGAAATCCAGCGCCTGGAGAAGCTGCTCGACGACCATCCCGAGCAGCTGGAGCAGAAAGTCCGCGAGCGTACCCGCGAATTGGAGGCGGTCAACCGTATCGCCGCCACCGTCAGCCGCTCGCTCAACCTCGATACCATCCTCAAGGATTCCCTCGCCAAAGTGCTCGAAGTGCTGGAGCTGAGCGTTGGCGCGGTCTTCCTCACCGATGAATCCAAGGCGGAGCTCAACCTTATGGTCCATCATGGCCTGCCGGACGATGTCGTTGAGGAAATGCAAGTGACTTCCGTCGGCCGGGATTGCCCTGGGATGGTGGCGCTCAAGGGCGAGCCGATCCTGGTACATGATTTCACCGCCGCGGCGGAGCCGATGAATCCGATTGGCCGCCATCCCGAATTTAAATCGCTGGCGGGCATCCCGCTGGAATCAAAGGGCAAGGTGCGCGGCGTCCTCTGCCTGCTCAGCCACAAACAGGAGCGTTTCGGCCAGGAGGATCTCAAGCTGCTGGTCACCATCGGCAGCGAGATCGGCGTCGCCATCGAAAACGCCTGGCTCTACGGCGAATCCTGGGCTCATTCCAAGAAGATGGAGGAACTGTCGATGACCGACAGTCTCACCGGTCTTTACAACCGCCGCCAGTTCTACCGCCGGATCAAGGAGGAGATGGCCCGCGGCAAGCGGCAGAAGCATCCGGTTTCCCTGCTGGTCGTCGATCTCGATAACCTCAAGGAATATAACGACGCCCTCGGGCACCTCAAGGGGGACGAGGCCCTGCGCGGCGTCGCCCAGGCCATAACCGCCAGCATCCGCCAGGATGTAGACAACGGCTTCCGCTACGGCGGTGACGAGTTCGCGGTGATTTTGCCATACAGCGATGCCGTCGAAGCCGGCGAAGTAGCGGAGCGCATCCGCAAGACCTTTGAGGATTTCGCGCTCACCGGGACCAGCCTCAGCATCGGACTTGCCGAGCTCGACTTCGAGGAAGAGGTCGATGACTTCGTTACCCGCGCCGATTCGGCCATGTACGTAGCCAAGAATTCCGGGGGCAACCGCGTGCACCAGGCGGCGAAATCGCCCGCTGAGTGATAAAATCTTTCCTCAGGCGCCAGCAAATTCGAACCTGGGGAACTCCATGACTGAAAATTTCCAGAACTACATCGGGGGTAAATGGGTCGACTCTGCTTCCGGTGAGACTTTCGCCGATATTAATCCCGCCGATACCGGCGACATCGTCGGCAATTTTCAGGCTTCGACTGCTGAAGATGCCCGCGCCGCCATCGCCGCGGCTGAAACGGCAAGGGCCGAGTGGCGGGCCGTGAGCGCACCGAAGCGCGGCGAGATTTTAGCCCGCGCCGCCCGGATCATCGAGGCCGACACCGGGCGCATCGCCGAGGAGCTGACCCGAGAAGAGGGCAAGACGCTGGTCGAGGCCAAAGGCGAGACCGCGCGCGCGGTACAGATTTTCGATTACTTTGCCGGCGAAGGCCGCCGCCTCTGCGGCGAGACCACGCCATCCGAGTACGGCCGCACCTTTCTCTATACCATCCGTGAACCTCTCGGCACCGTCGGCCTGATTACTCCCTGGAATTTTCCGGTAGCAATTCCGGCCTGGAAGCTGGCGCCGGCGCTCGTGAGCGGCAATACCGTGGTTATGAAGCCGGCCAGCAACGCGCCCAAGACCTCACTTAATATCGTCATGGCTCTGGAGTCGGCAGGCCTGCCGGCCGGAGTGCTCAATTTCGTCACCGGCTCCGGCCATACGGTCGGCCGCGAGATCACCGGCAACCCGGCGGTCAAGGGAGTCTCCTTTACCGGCTCCGACACCGTCGGCTGCGGCATTTACAGTCAGGTCACCGGCCATGGAGGTAAAGCCCAGTGCGAGATGGGCGGCAAGAACCCGGTCATCGTCCTTGAGGATGCTAACCTTGACAAAGCTGTCAATATGTCAATTAACGGCGCCATGTGGTCCACCGGCCAGAAATGCACAGCGACCAGCCGCGCCATAGTCCACAAGGATGTGGTTGCGGAGTTTACGGCCAAGGTCGTCGCCGCGGCCGCTGCCATCCGGGTGGGGAACGGACTCGACGCGAACACCCAGGTTGGGCCATCCATCGACGAGACGCAGATGAACATCGTGCTCAATTACATAGAGACGGGGAAAGGTGAAGGCGCCGAGCTGCTCACGGGGGGCAGCCGTCTCAGCGAGCCGCCGTTCGACAAGGGTTTCTTCGTCGAACCGACCATCTTCGGCGGCGTCACACCCGGCATGAAAATTGCGCAGGAGGAGATCTTCGGGCCGATGCTCGCTATTATCGCCATCGATGATTTCGAGCAGGCGATGGCAGTGGCCAACGATACGCGTTTTGGGTTGTCGGCCGCGATATGCACACGTGACATCACCCGGGCGATGGAGTTCGTCGACCGCATCGATGCCGGACTCGTGCATGTGAACTCGCCGACGGTCGGCGCCGAAGTGCAGGTGCCGTTCGGGGGCATGAAGGATTCAAGCACCGGCACCCGCGAGCAGGGCCGGGTGGCAGTCGATTTCTATACGCAGATCAAGACGGTCTACCTGGAGTACTGAGATGAGGCTGGTCACAGTTCTGGGGATGCCAGGTGCAGGCCGGGGTTCCTTCGCTCATGCGGAGCGCCAGCGATGAGGCTGGTGCAGTTTTTCTCTCCCGAGCGCGGGCCGCGCCTGGGATCGGTGCAGCCCGACGGGCGCATCCTCGATATCACCGCGGGCGAGCCCGCCTATACTTCCTTCAACTCTCTCCTGGAATGGTCCGGGGGCAGTGCCCGGGACCTGGAAAGAATCGCCCGCCAGGCAGAGGCGCGCACACCGGCCGAGGCGGAATACGCTTACACCTGGGAGGAGCTGGACCGCTCGCCATCAGCGACGCTGCCGCATTTGATGATCCCCCTGACGCCGCCCGAGGTCTGGGGTTTCGGTGTCACCTACCGGCGCAGCGCCGAGGTGCGTGACGCCGATGTCGCCGCCGCCATGGATTCCTCCGCGAACATTTACGACCGCGTCTATCATTCCCAAAGGCCGGAATGTTTCTTTAAGGCCACGGCGCCCCGCTGCGTCGGACCGCACCGGCCGATCGGCATCCGCTCCGACTCCGAGCTTACGGCTACCGAACCGGAGCTTGCCTATGTCCTTGGCGTAAACCGCGATATTGTCGGCTATACAATCTGCAACGATGTATCCGCCTGGGACCTCGAGCGGGACAATCCGCTCTATCTGCCGCAATCGAAGATTTTCACGGGTTGCTGCGCCCTGGGACCGGCGATTCTCACCGCCGCCAGCGGTACCGATCCCTACAATCTTGAGATCAGCTGCCGCATTATCCGAGGCGGCCAGATCATTTTTAGCGAGTCAACCAACAGCGGCCGCATCGGCCGCCGCTTCGAGGAATTAAACGAGTATCTCTACCGCGACAATCCCATCCCGCCCGGAACCGTTGTTTCCACCGGCACCGGCATTATGGTGCCCAACGAGTATTCGTTGCGAGATGGTGATACTGTTGAAATAGAAATTGAAGGGATCGGCGTGCTTTCCAATCCCGCCGTGCGGCTTTCATAACGCCGTAATTATTTGCAGACGCTGTAATGCTTTCATGGATGAGGAGGTGGCTTCAACTGAGCCATCGAGTGAAATTCTTCTGGTTTATACTCCCCGCGATTGCCGTTGCGTTTATCCCTGTAATCGCTTCCGGCTGCCTTGGCGGCGGCGAAACCACTGTGACGGCCGAGGTTACGGTAACCGTCACCGGTACAGGAGCCTCATCGCAGGCTGAGAAAAATCTGTACACTGCCGCGATCAATGAGCTGACCAAGACCGCGAACCAGATCAACACCGACTACCGCGCCCAGATCGACAGTTACAATTCCGGTCAGGCGAAGGCGGCGGATCTGTCGGCCAAGGCTGATGAGAACTGGCGCACCTACGAGGCGATGAGCAGCCAGATCACGGAGATGAAGGTGCCGCCGGAATATCAGGAGGCGCAGAAGCTGCTGATCTCAAGCTTCAACAAGTGGCAATCCGCGTTTGAGGCCTACCGGGACGGTTTTCGCGACAACGATAACAACATGCTCAGCAAGGCCCGCGATCTCGACAACCAGGCAGTCATCGAGGTCAACCAGGCGGTCAACCTGATTTCGCAGGTACAATAGGGGAGCGGGCGTGACGGTGCCCGCGAGTATTCGCAGCTCACTCATCGCGCCGGTGCAAAAAAAGGCGGTCCGAAGACCGCCTTGATACGCTGGGTGTATGCGTAAGCTCTAGAAGTAACGGTCCAGCAGATTCTGCAGCATGGCCGCGTGGCGCGCTTCATCGTGTGCGGCGGTATCGAAGAAGGAAGCGATTTCCTTCTTGCCGTCGTTATCCGCAACTTTCATGCCTTCGTGCTTGCCGTCAACAGCCTGCTTTTCGCCGTCGAGCATCTTTTCGATCTCTGACCTGAGATCGCCGATGCTACCGGCCAGATACTTAAAGCGCGAGCCGTGCCCGGCCTCATCCATGGCGATGCTGCGGAGGGTCTGCGCGACTTCGGTCTTGCCTTCGTTGTCGGCTTTCAGCGCCATGGCCAGGTACTGTATAACTTCCCAGGTCTCGCCCTTGATCTCGGTTGCCATGCACTCCTCAGTCGTTGTTGCGGTTTCGGCCATTTGTTTACTCCTTTAAAAGTCTGGTTTATAACCTACATCTAGATACCCGGCAAAACAGGACTACAAACATCTTCTATTGATATGCCGCGCCGGACTGAGTTTCAGTTTTCCCCACTGGGAGCCGGTTCCAAACGCAGGACCGGGCCGCGGGCGACAAGACTGGTTTCATTCTTTGCCAGCTGCTCGAAGTTGACCTTCGAGAACATCATCGCCAGGGAGTTGCCGATGCGGGCCAGCTCCTCATGGACAGCGCAATAACTCTCGCGCGGACACTCTCCCGGGTTGGTGAAGCAGCGGCTGAGCACGACCGGTCCTTCCATCGCCTCGACAACTTCCAGCAGCGTGATCCTGTCGGGAGGCCGTGACAGCGAGATGCCGCCGCCGACTCCCCGCTGCGTCGTGACAATGCCGGTCCTGGCGAGCTTCTGGAGGATTTTTGCCAGGTATTCCTGCGGCACGTACTGGGCCATGGCGATCTCCTTGATCTGGGCATGCGGCGAAGTTGCCAGAAACAGGACCGCCCTCATGGCGTAATCGGTTTGTCTTGTAAGTTGCATGGTAAAGTGGACTAATTATAACCGCTTTAGAGGAAACAAAACCGCGGGATGTTAGCGTGGCGGAAAAACCAAAAGTTGGCCGCGTAGAAGATCAACGCTATCCTGGCGGGAAATCGCAGTATAATGCGGATCATTTGTAAATCATTGCGGCCGCGCCACCGGCAACCATCCAGTCTCGGTCAAGGAGGCTTAATGTTCAGGCGCTGGCAATATCCGGGGCGCTTTTCCCGCCTGGTCCCCAGACAGCAACTCCATTACCTGTGTAGTAATAAATCAGACCCACGACGGCCAGCTGACGGATGACATTGTCATCATGGATAACACAGATCGCGCCGCCGCGACGGCAATCACCGATCACAGCAAGGTGGTCGACTCCGCTGGCCCGCTGGCGGTGCAAAACCTCAATTATTCTCCGGATGGCAAGTACATCTATTTCATGCCGGCGGCTCTCGCGGAGGGCGGCTTCAGCCTGTTTAACGTCAGCCAGAATGAAGGCCGCCGGGTACTGATCTCGCGCGGGGATCTTCAGGTAGCAATTTTCAGCAAAATCTCAAAATGTACATCCGTCCGCTTGATCCCTATGACCAGGACAGTCTGATCGAAGATTCGGCGGCAAGCATCAATCCCGGTCTGAAACCCGACAGCACACTTTTCGATTATGAGAATCACGGAGTGATCTTCAGGCATAACCTGGCCGGCGGTCCCGGCATCCAGAGGATAACCGACGGCAGTATGCCCGGCTGGGGCATGTCGAATGTCGGACCGGGCTATGGTGCGGATAATGACGGCACCGGCACGACACAGACCACTGGCACTACTGCTGAGCTAGAGCAGGTCGCTGGCGTCGATGATCAGGCGGCTCAGCTCGACCAGTTTGATGTTTCGCTTCGAGCTCTGCTTCTGCAGGAACTTGAAGGCTTCTTCCTCGGAAAATTTCTGTTTCTCCATGATGATGCCTTTGGCGCGCTCCACCAGCTTGCGGTCCTCGAGCGCCTGCTTCAGCGTTCCGACCTCTTTCTTGAGGAGCTGCAGCTGTTTAAAGCGGGAGACTGCCAGAGTGATCGCAGGTTTGAGCGCGGCCTCATTTACCGGTTTGGTGAGGTAGGCGGCGACGCCGATTTCATCCGCTTGCTGGATGAGTTCAGCGTCACTGTAAGCGGTCAGGACGACCACAGGTATCTGTCGTTCAGTCAAAATTGCGTTGACCGCCGTCAGACCATCCATGCCAGGCATTTTGATGTCGGTGATGATCAGGTCCGGATTGGTTTCATCCGCCAGCCGGATGGTTTCATCCCCATTGCGGGCTTTGCCGACGACCTCGTGGCCGAGCCGCTCCAGCATGGCGGCGAGTCCCATCGCCACCAGGGTTTCATCCTCGGCTATTAGAACGCGTATACTGTCCACCGCTCACCTCGTAATTTCAGCGCGTAATTTATCCTGCGATTTCATTAAGGGAACCTCTAACAATTCAGTAAATCTATCAGCTACCGGCATTTGTCTGCAATTCTGGTTGATGCCTGCTCCGTCTTTTGCTTGATTTCATTGTCCGTGCGCCTCTTTTTGCCTTCCGGCCTC
>JAJYOG010000026.1 GCA_021785935.1 Actinomycetes bacterium | reverse complement strand
GGCGCGGGCCATTCGGCCCGCGCCCCATTATCTTCTACTTGATCTGCATCCCTCAAATACTCACAGATCTGCTCCCCCGATTTCCCGGGAAGACTTCCGGTTACGCCCGTACTAGCCGGTCACCACCGGATTGGCTGCATTCTGAATGTCCGTGATGTAGGCATCCTTGCCTGGGCCGTTCCAGCCCATCATACCGTACTTGAGCACAACGGCATCGTAACCGAGCATATTGAGAATCTCGGTTGTCTGTGCCGCGGTGTTGCCGGTGTAACAGACAACGACGATCTTCTTGTTTTTCGGCAGCATCTTCAGGTTGTCAGGCACAGCCACTGCCCCGAAGTCGACGTGAGTCGCGCCTTCGATATGGCCGTTGTTGAAGTCATCCGTCTTGCGAATGTCGAGCACGAAAAGGCTGCCCTTGTCCGCGCCGCCGAGCTTGGTCATCAGATTGGCGGCGGAGACGGTGTAATTCGCGTAATCGCCACTGGTCTGCATTGCGCTTGTGACCTTGTTGGCGGTCTCGGCTAGCACCGTGTAATCAGAATCGGATGGCTTGGCGAAGGTCGTTGCCGCCGGGGCCGGCGTCGAAGTACCCGCGGGTGTCGTTAGCACAGGGTTGTTGGCGGCGTTAAGGTCAGCTACAACCTGATCGGTAGCGGTGGACTTGGTCCAGCCGTTCATGCCTGCCTTGAGCACCGCGGCGTCAAAACCCAGCATCCTCAGGCCGGAGGCCGTCTGTGCCGCTGTATTGCCGGTGTAACAGACAACGATGATCTTCTTGTCCTTCGGCAGTTTGTTCAGGTTATCCGGAGCTGCCCACTGGGCGAAATCTACCTGGGTCGCACCCTTGATGTGGCCCTTGTCATAATCGGCCTTGGCGCGGATGTCGAGCACATAAAGCTGCGCCGCCTGGGTTGCATCCCCAAGCTTCGTTGCCAGCGCCGTGCCTGAAATCGTGTTATTGGGATAATCACCGGTGGTTAAATTCGAAGTGAGAACCTTGAGTGCCCGGTCGCCGATAACGGTCGAGTTGTCCTTGGCAGCTGTAGTGGTCGCTGCGGTAGTCGTGGTCGTATCACCGCAACCCGTGATCGCGACGGCTGTAGACAGCAACAGCCCCATCAGTATTAGGGTTATCAGGAACAACCTGCGGGATTTGACCATGGTCATCACTCTCCTGTTTGATTGTTTGCGCGCGGAGAATACCATTCGGAAAAAACAGCGCATGGCGCTGGAATGGACTCCCCCCATAGCTGGAACGGCGACAGCTTATCTTCCGGAGGGGTTAGTGTCAAGAAAAGCAGCCCCCAGGTTCAGTAAGCCTACAATTTTCCTTTACTGACAGGCTTGCGGGGAAAGCTTTGTTTGGCGGTAACAATCCCGCCCGGAGTCTTGTTGGCGACGGTGATGCTTTCCGGCTGGATGGTGATGATGTTGTACGAAGGCTGAATGAAACCGCGGGTGCGCCAGGTGCTGGCGGTACCACTGCTGACCAGGAGCATGTCCGCCAGCGGCCAGTTATAGGGCACATGGCGATGCCCACACAAAACCAGATCGACATCAACTTCCCGCAGTTTGTCGAGAACGTCGCCCGCGTCGAGCACGATGTTCCGCTCTCGTCCCGTGTTGGGAATGCTGACCAGATGGTGATGGAGGAGGAAAATCTTGAAATATCCCTTTTCGGGAAACTCCATGTCGATCCAGTCGTATTTGTCCCGGCCGATCTCGCCGTCGTTGAGGTCCGGCTTGTTGGAGTCCAGCGCCAGTATCTTTACCCGCTCCTGAACGCCGGCTTCCGCGGGGACGCAACAGATGCGAAAATCCAGTTCCTCGGTTTTGTAGTGACGATCCCCGAAAAGCTGCTCGAAGTGGAGATATCCCACATTACGGCAGTCGTGGTTGCCGGCTACCACCAGTACCTGTTTGCATTTGAGCTGGGAAATCCACGAATGGGCCTCGTCGAACTGCTCCCGGTAACCATCCGCGGTAAGGTCGCCGGCGACAATGACCAGGTTGGGTTCAAGGTCGTTGATCTCATGGATCGTCGCCTCCATCAGGTCGGTGTCGAACCTGGCGTCGCCGCAGTGTATGTCAGAGAACTGGGCAATCACGTAGGAATCACGCGTCTCGGCCATGCAACCTCCTCGCTGAAAAAATACCGGTCTTGCGCTCTTACTTTCGTTGCGGCCCTGCTGCTCCCTGCAGATACCCCACGCGGGGCCTTAATATTCCTCCGGCCCCAAATTATTTGTCGTACCCGCTGAGTCGCCGGGTGTAATTTTTCCCGACTCCGCAATTATTCCCCCACCGCAGGGATAAAATCCCGCTTGCGTAACATGACGCAGAGGATTGTTCTCATTTTGCAATTGTCCCTACATCACCCGTGGCGGCTTGAAGCGCCGTAGCCGCAAAGAGTTGCTGACCACGGATACCGAAGACATCCCCATGGCCCCGGCGGCGATAATCGGATTGAGGAGAATCCCAAAGAACGGATAAAGCACACCCGCCGCAACAGGAATCAGAGCCACGTTATAGGCAAAAGCCCAGAACAGGTTCTGCTTGATGATTTGGATCGTCCTGCGGCTGAGGGCAATGGCCGTCACCACTCCGGCCAGCTCGCCGGACATTAGCGTGATGTCGCCCGCCTCCATAGCCACGTCAGTCCCGGTGCCGATAGCGATGCCAACGTCGGCCTGCGCCAGAGCCGGAGCGTCATTGATGCCGTCGCCGACCATAGCCACGCGCCGGCCCTCATCCTGCAGACGCTTGACCTCGAGCGCCTTGTCCTGCGGCAACACTTCAGCGATGACCTCGTCGACCCCGGCTTCGGCCCCGATTGCCTCGGCAGTACGCCGGTTGTCTCCGGTAAGCATTACCACCCGCAGGCCCATTGTGCGCAGTCGCGCCACGGTTTCCCGCGAGCCCGTCTTCAGGGTGTCGGCCACGCCGATCACCCCGACCGGATTGCCGTCGACGGCCACAAACATTGGCGTCTTGCCCTGCCCGGAAAGGATGGAAGCCTGGCCGGACAGTCCGTCCAGGTCAAGCCCCCGCTCCTCCAGCAACCCCGGATTGCCCACGACAATCGCATGCCCCTTGACGGTAGCCTCGATCCCCTGACCGGCGATTGCCTGAAAACTTTCGGCTTTCTCCAGCGCGATGTCGCGTTCGTTCGCACCCCGGACAATAGCCTCTCCCAACGGATGCTCCGAACCCCGTTCGGCCGAGGCGGTCAGCCGTAACAGCTCCTGCTCATCCCAGCCAGTGGTGATGATATCGGTAACGGCAGGCTCCCCGCGCGTCAGCGTTCCGGTCTTGTCCAGCACCACCGTGTCGACCTTATGCGCCGTCTCCAGCGAATCGCCGCCCCGGATGAGCACGCCGTTTTCGGCGCCTTTGCCGGTGCCGACCATGATGGCGGTCGGCGTCGCCAGCCCCAGTGCGCAGGGGCAGGCGATTATCAGCACCGCCACAAAATTCAGAAGCGCATAGGTGAAAGCCGGTGCCGGGCCGAAGATCATCCAGATAATAAAAGTCACTGCCGCGGCGGCAAAAACGCCCGGCACAAAATAACTGGCGATAACATCCGCCATCCGTGCGATCGGCGGTTTAGACCCCTGTGCTTCCTGCACCAGCCGGATGATCTGCGCCAGGACGGTCTCCTTGCCCACACGCGTAGCCTCAAAGCGGAAGCTCCCCATCTTGTTAATGGTGGCGCCGACAACTTCATCGCCCTGCTGTTTCTCGACCGGCAGGCTCTCACCGGTGATCATCGACTCGTCGATGCTGGAAGCACCATGGAGGATAATGCCATCCACAGGTATGCGTTCTCCCGGCCTGACGATGACGGTATCGCCGCCAACCACATCCTCGACGGGCACGTCCAACTCGGCGCCGCCACGAACAACACGGGCCGTCCGCGGCGTCAGCCCCATCAGTTTCTTGATGGCCTCTGAAGTCTGGCCCTTCGCCCGCGCCTCCAGCATGCGGCCGAAGAGGATCAGGGTGATGATGATGGCGGCCGTATCGAAATACATGGGAGCGCCCAGCCCCTGGGCCTCGAAGAACGAGGGAAAGAGAACGCCGGCGACCGTGTAGAGATAGGCGGAAGAGCTGCCGACCGCCACCAGGGTATTCATGTTGGTAGTTCCGTGCCGGGCGGCGCCGATTGCGCCCTTGTAGAAACGCCAGCCGACCCAGAACTGAACCGGCGTCGCCAGTGCCCACAAAACATACATATTATTAAGTGGTCCCAGGTTACCGAACCACTCAGGGAAGCTGCCGATGAAAATCGGGATGGACAGGGCGGCGCCAATTATTACTTGTAACTGAAGCCGCCGGTACTCCCTGCGCCGGAGCTTCGCCTCCGTATCTTCCTCGCCCTCGCCGCTGACTTCGAGCACCTGGTAGCCCGCAGCCTCAACCGCACGCACCAGTTCGCCGCGGTTGGCCGTACCCGGCACATATTCGACCGTCGCCCGTTCCGTGGCAAGGTTCACAGAGGCCGCAACTACACCGTCAACATCCGCGAGCGCCTTCTGTACATGCTCGACGCATGAGGCGCAGGTCATCCCCTGCACCGCCAGTTCCATCTTTTCGGTGATGACTTTGTAGCCGATCCCAGCCACGGCTGCTGTCAACCCGGCCGCATTGACCGTATCGGTATCGTATTCGACCTGGGCCTGTTCGGTCGCAAAGTTAACGTCCGCGGATAAGACCCCGGGCATCGCCCGCAGAATCTTCTCGTTGCGCTCAACACAGGAAGCACAGGTCATGCCCTCGATGGGCAACGTGATTTTTTTTATGGCAGCCATGAATAAATTCCAGATTCAGGATATATCTTAGTAATTCCTCTATTAAAGACGGATAAACCGGCCGCCGGGATTCACGCACCAACGCCAGGTAAGGTAGAATAGACGAATCATGGAATTGGATTATATGGATGAAGATTACCCCGGGATGGAAGAGTTGGTCGCTTTTCACGGCCACCTCTGCCCCGGCCTGGCCATCGGCTACCGCGCCACGGTCGCGGGGCTGGAGCGGCTTGGTGTCGATCGCGCCCGGGATGAAGAGCTTGTCGCCATCGTTGAGAACGACAGCTGCAGCGCCGACGCCGTCCAGTTCCTCGCTGGAACCACCTTCGGCAAGGGAAATTTCATCTTCCGCGATTTTGGAAAGCAGGTATTCACTTTCGCCAGGCGAGATGACAACCGCGCGGTCCGGGTGGCCCTGAAGCCGGAAGCACTGCCACAACCGTCCGCTCAAACTTCAGATTGGCGGCAGGAGAAAATTGACTATATACTCAACGCTCCCATGGAGGATCTCTTCGATGTCCAGGACGAGGAGATCGAAATACCACCCACAGCCGAGATTCGAAAATCAGTTTTGTGTGACAACTGTGGCGAGCCGGTGATGGAAACGAGAACCGTTGTACGCGACGGCCGTACTATCTGCCTCGATTGCCTGGGCTCCCCAGCCCGGTGAATTTTACAGCGTTGCCCGGCGCAAATCCGCGGTGAGTTTTCGAGGTTGCCTGGGCGCTCAAGCCCGGTGATAGTTTTGTATAGTTTACTGAATGTTTACTGTCATACTTCCCACATATAACGAGCGGGAGAACCTGGAGCGATTTGTCGTCAGACTCCAGGAGGTCTTCGCCACCAACAACCTCCAGGGCAACATCATTGTCGTCGATGATAGCTCACCGGACGGCACCGGACGGATAGCCGACTCGCTTGCCGAGCAATACGGCAACCTCTCCGTAATCCATCGAAGCGAGAAGCAAGGCATCGGCCCCGCCTATGTGGCCGGATTCAAGCAGGCGCTCACGACTGACACCCTCCATATATTTGAGATGGATTGCGACTTTTCCCATGACCCGGCCAACATCCCCGTATTCCTGAGTGCAATCGAGAATGCCGACCTGGTCCTCGGATCACGCTACGTTCCGGGAGGCCGTGTCGAGAACTGGGGTCTCGCCCGGCGCCTGATCAGCCGCTGGGGAGGTCTTTATGCCCGTTGGGTTTTGGGAATACCGGTCAGCGACCTCACAGGCGGCAATAAATGTTTCCGGAGGGAAGTGCTGGAGGCGCTCGATCTGGATGCGGTCTCGTCGCAGGGATACGGCTTTCAGATCGAGATGACCTACCGGACCATCAAGAACGGATTTCGTGTCAGGGAGATCCCCATAACATTCTCGGACCGCCAGCTGGGGCAGTCCAAAATGTCAAAACGGATTGTTTTCGAAGCGGTACTTCTGGTATGGAAGTTACGGCTGCGTAGAGACTAGCTTTGCTTGACGACTTGCTTGTTCAGCGCTTTGCCTACCGCCTGCACCAACTCATCCGGCGTGAAAGGCTTCACCACGAATTCGCGGGCGCCGAGCCGGTCGGACTGGGTAGCCATGTCGAAAGTCCCCAGGCCGGTAATAACGATGGCGCTGACATCTAGGTTGGTGCTCTTAATTACCTCGAGCAACTCCAGACCCGACATGTCCGGCATCATGATGTCCGTAACGATGGCGTCAAAATTGTTTTCGCTGACGAGATGTAACGCTTTCTTGCCACTGGCGGCTATTGTGACGGCGTAACCCTCGGCTATGAGAATCTGCTCACAGACTTCACGGATTACTTCTTCATCATCAACAACCAGAATACGTTCCTGAGACATAAAGCTTCTCCTTACCCCTTGACCCGCGCTTTTTCAGGCTACCCGCTTTACCCCCGCAGATACATTGGCTGTCGGCAATTTAACCGTGAACGTTGAGCCAACGCCAACCTTGCTATTAACTTCGATGGTTCCGTTGTGTTCTTCAACAATGCGTTGCGACACCGACAGGCCAAGCCCTGTTCCCTTGCCGACGTCCTTGCTGGTATAGAAAGGATTGAAGACGAGATCCATTTTTTCCGCCGGAATGCCGCCGCCGGTATCGGCGAAAGCGACTTCGACCCAAGGACGCCTTCCATCCGGCTTTGCCGCTTTTATCGACACTGTCAAGCGGCCGCCATCCTCCATGGCGTGGAGGGCATTATTGAGAATGTTAATAAAGACCTGCTTCATCTGGTTGACGTCCACGTATACCTGGGGAACATCTT
The DNA here is from genome assembly GCA_021785935.1 of Actinomycetes bacterium. Taxonomy (GTDB): domain Bacteria; phylum Actinomycetota; class Thermoleophilia; order BMS3ABIN01; family BMS3ABIN01; genus JACRMB01. The sequence continues at coordinate 11,503 of JAJYOG010000026.1, read as the reverse complement.
CCTCATAGTCCAGCACGACCTTGACGTTGATGAGATCGGCCTGCTTCCGGAGCAACATCAAGGTGTCATCCATGACCCCCTTGATCGAGACCTTCCGCTTCCGCAGGCCTTCTTGCCTGGCGAAGTCGAGCAGATTGCGAACGATATCGCGGGCGCGCATGGTTTCATTCTCGATTGTCTTCAGGCTCCTGGCGCTGGGATCATCGGGCTCCAGTCCTCTCTGCAGCAACGCGGAATAGCTGAGGACGCCCGTCAGGGGATTGTTGATCTCGTGCGCGATATTTGCCGCCAGCTCACCAAGCGACGCGAGCTTGGTCGACTGAAGCAACTGCTCCTGCAGTTGCCGCTGTTCATCGACCTGCTGCTCGAGCATGGCCATCATGTTGTTAAAGGCCTCGCCGAGGCCGGCAAGACTGCCGGACCGCGCCATCTTGTAAACCTCGCACTTTTCACATCTGCCGAATTTCTGCGCGAAAACCCCCTGAACTTCGCCACCGCAATGGGTTCCGGCCACCTGCCAGCAGCGAAGGTTTTCAGACTTGTAGGAGGGACAATCCACAGAGCCGCATTTCTTTATTTCCCAACACTTGTTAAGCCCGGGGTTATCGAAGCGGACAGAGAAGCTGCGCTCTTTTTCAGCCGAGGAGATCAGCTGGCTGATCTGCCCTGTGGCCTTCGCCAACTCGGTATTCTGCGATGCCAGTTCGCCCGTCTTATCTTGCAAGTCCTTAAACAGCAGGGCATTTTCGACAGCCATCGCGACCTGGCTTGCGACGGCAGTTAGCAGACTGAGGTCAGACTCAGAAAAACGGTCGGTCCTGTCACTAGCGACACCGAGCACACCGAGCAGGCGGCCGCGAAAGTTCATCGGTACCCCGGCCACACAGGCAATACCGTCGGCTGCGACTACTTCACGCGTATCTTCGGGGAAATCGTCGATGTTTAACGTCATTGGCTCGCTGTGCTGCGCCACAATGCCCACGAGACCCTCGCCCAGCTTCATATGGGATATGCGCCGCAGGAACTCGGTGCTGCCGCCCTTCCAGACTCTAAGGTCGAGTTCTTCCGTATCCTGATCGTAAAGATGTACACAGGCCCGATGAGCCGCGAAGAGGTCAACCACCCGGTCGAGAGCGGCCCCCAAAATTTGATCCAGGTCGAGGGACTGGGCGACGGCGATCGAGACTGCGTTCAGGAGGGCAAGCTCCCTATTACGGTCAAAGACGTGCTGTTCCAGTTTTTTACGCTCGGTGATGTCCCGCGCTACCCCTACCTGAGCGATGACATTTTCATTCTCTCGATAAGCCGTACCTGAAATTTCAATGTGCCGTGACTGGCCGGTACTGTCAATCACCGCCAGCTCATACGGTTGCACTTCGTGCCCCCACATCACCTTCTCAAAATTATTGACCGCGACTGCCACGGATCCGGTGGCGACAATGTCACTGAACTGGCGTCCCATCAATTCCTCCGGCAGATATCCCAGAACCGCCTCGCTGTCGCCGCTGACGAACTGAAAACGTCCATCGGAACCAATCACGAAGATGACGTCACTGACGCTGGCCATTATATTTTCGCTGAAACTTTTAAGATCCTCCAGCTCGCGGGTGCGCGCAGCCACTTCGAGTTCGAGTGCGCGGGAACGTTCGCTTAGCCTGTAGCCGGCAAGGACACGATCTGCCAAGAAGGCAATAAGGGGGAACAGTATGATGAGCGACATAATGAAGAGGTGCTCAAACAGGTTTGCCCGAAAGTGTTCGATGAAGGGCTGTTCTTCGACCAGCTCGATGCCGAAATAGACGGAGTCAATCAAAAGGCCGGTGCCCGCAATTACAAATACCAGCCAGGAAACGTTGTCGTGTTTCCTGAAAAAACTGTCTGATTCGCCTGCTATATCAATTGATGAAGATTCCGGTAGCAAAAATCCCTCCCGTGATACCCGCGCGAAGATGCTTCAGGCATATCGGACTATGGATAGAAACCTTTAGAATGTGTCGCTTCCATCTGTTTGGGATATGATTCTGTTAGAAAAAGGGAGATGAATCATGTGTGAAATGAATGTTTATTTGCAGGGTGATGGAAAGGAAGAGTTGGTGATGGAGGATGTCGCCAACATTGTCCCCGAAGGCGACGCGGTTGTGCTTACGGATATTCTCGGACAGCAGAAGATGGTGTACGCGCGCATTCTGGAGATCCGGCTGATCGACCACAAGGTATACCTGGGCAAGTAACAGTCCGCGGCGGCGCCATTACGTCGAAGCCTCCGCAGCCAGCTGGTTTTTGCGGTGCTGATATTTGACTCACCGCCAATAATCCTCTATTTTTATTTTGAGGGGCCGAAGCCCCTCATCCGAGAGCCGAGAGCCGAAGCTCTTTAACCTAATTCGTCTACGATGCGACCTCGAAGGTCTGGTAGAGCCATTGGGCTCCCGGCTTCGAGGTTTTTGCGTTTTTTGGAGGGATTTATATGGGAAAGAAACAAACTGTGGCGGTGATCGATGGCATGGGTGGCAACATCGGCCATCAGATCGTCAGCCAGCTGCGGACCGAACTGGCCGAAACCGTCGAGATATTGGCATTCGGCACTAATTCCGCCGCGACGGCAAACATGATGAGGGCGCGCGCCAACCGGGGAGCGACTGGTGAGAATGCGATCCGGGTATCGATCGGCCAGGCTGACATCATTCTGGCGCCGGTCGCCTCGGTTATTCCCAATTCGTACTTGGGGGAGCTGACGCCGGGAATGGCAGACGCCATCGCCTCTTCCCGGGCGATGAAGATCCTTCTGCCTATGGGTCAATTTCAGATTAGCTTTGTGGGAGTCAGCCGCCAGCCCCTGCCGCATCTGATGGAAGAGGCGCTGGTTCAGGTGAAACAGCTCCTGGGCATAAGCGGGGAGGTGAAGTCGGATGTGTGAGCTGGCGGTATACCTGCTCGAAAACGGCAAGGAAGAGATATTGATGGAAGATGTCGCCAACATCAAGCCGAACGGAGACCGGCTGGTGCTGGTCGACCTCCTCGGCAGACAGCAGATAGTTGCAGCGCGAATCCGGGAGCTGAAGCTACTGGAGCATAAGGTTTTCCTGGAGAAATAGAGGCAGTCTTAATGCATATTCCTGACGGATATATCAGTCCCCAGACAGCCGGGGGCCTCTGGGCCATGATGGTACCGGCCTGGTACTGGGCTGGGCATAAGGTGAAAAGCACCTTGAGCACCAGGCAGGCGCCGCTGGTCGCAATCGGCGCCGCCTTCATCTTCGTCATCATGATGTTCAACATCCCGGTTCCCGGCGGCACCACGGCCCACGCTGTCGGTGGGACCCTCGTGGCCGTTGTCATCGGCCCCTGGGCGGCAGTGATCGCCGTGACCGTGGCTCTGGTTATCCAGGCGTTATTCTTTGGCGACGGCGGCATTCTCGCCATAGGAGCCAACTGTTTCAACATGGCTCTGGCTCTGCCGCTCTCGGGTTACTATTCATACAGGCTGCTCTCAGCAGGTTCCCGGCCGGCATCAACACGGCAATGGATCGCTGCCGGAGCCGGGGGTTATGTGGGAGTCAATGTAGCCGCACTGCTGACCGCGATTGAAATAGGGGTACAGCCCGGCCTGTTTCACTCGGCGGATGGCGCCGCGCTTTATTCCCCATACCAGCTTTCCGAATCGATCCCGGCCATGATGATAGCCCACCTGAGCCTGATCGGTTTTGTTGAGGCCTCCGTAACGGCGCTGGCCGTGCTTTACCTGCAGCGAACCAATGCCGGCATTTTAAATAATTTCGGAGCGGCGGGCAGATCCGTGTCCGCGTATGGGCCCGCGGCAACGGCGGGGAATGTGACAGGGTTCAAACTTAGACCCTTGATTACCGGAGTTGTCCTACTGCTGGTCTTCGCTCCCCTCGGATTGCTGGCTGCTGGAACTGCCTGGGGGGAATGGAGCCCGGCTGAAGTCGGGGCGAAGCTGGGGTTCATCCCGGAAGGCATGAGACGGCTGTCGGGGATCTGGAGCGGCATCATGCCCGATTACGCTTTGCCAGGACAGGGAGAAACCGGTTTTTGGGGGGCGGTTCCCGGTTACCTGATCTCCGGGATTGTGGGCCTGGGCCTGGTGGGAGCCATCGCCTACGGCGCTGCAAAGCTGCTGTCACGCAGGGCGGAAAGGACCGGCTGAAATTGGCTGAAATTAAAGCTGCGACCCCAGAATGGATGCTGGCCGCAAGGCAAACCGGCTCCTGTATACCGACGGGCGAAAGGCTCAAGCCTGGCGCCATTGAACGGACGGTGCGTGGCCTTTCGCGGGCGCTCAGGGAGACTGTATTCGCCGAGAAGGTGGCTTCCCGCGACGGTCTGCTGCAGGGGGTCGACCCCCGGGCCAAGCTGGTCGGCCTGCTCGGACTTTTAATAGTAGCCGCGCTGGTGCGGCATTGGTACGTTTTACTTGGCCTCTACGCTCTGACGCTCGCAGCTGCCCGGCTCTCGCGAATATCACCGTGGTTTTTCGTTAAACGCGTCTGGCTGTTTATTCCGATATTCGCAGGCATCATAGTACTGCCAAGCCTTTTTAACGTGGTGCGGCCCGGAGATCCTCTCTGGACGATATGGGACTTCGGCCGGGAAGTGACATTCGGTCCCTGGTCCCTGGGTGAATCCCTGGCGGTTACCCGGCAGGGGCTGGATGGCGCCGTGCTATTGGTCATGCGCGTGGCGGTTTCAGTGTCGCTGGCGATGCTGCTGACGTTGACCACTCGTTGGGCCGATCTCCTCAAGGCGCTCAGGGTTTTCCTGGTTCCGCGCATCTTCATACTCATACTTTCGATGACCTACCGCTACATCTTTTTACTGCTCGGTCTGGCCAGCGACATGTTCGTCGCGCGCACAAGCCGAATGGTCGGCCCTGCAACTCCTGGTGAAGACCGGCGTTTCGCCGCGGGCAGTATGGGAACGCTCCTGGGAAAATCCCATACCTTGAGCGACGAGATATACGCCGCCATGATCAGCCGGGGCTATAACGGAGAGCCGATGAGCATGCACAGATTTCAGATGAGGGCACACGACTGGAGTTGGCTGGCGGCCGCTTTTGTGATCGGACTGGTGGCAATGGGAGGCGACCGTTTTCTTGGATGATTCGCGCAGGCATATGGGCGCCCCCTATGAGGAAGCCTTCAAAAAGGATGCTGCCGGCATTAAGGCCCCAGTGAATAACGCTCCCGAAGTGGAAGGTCGGAAAAACATGGTGATATTCGAAGCTCGTGGCGTCGGCTACCGTTACGATGACGACGAGGCCCTTTCGAACGTGAGTCTAAATGTGCACGCCGGCGAGCGGCTGGCGCTCCTGGGGGCAAACGGTTCAGGAAAATCCACGCTCCTGAAGATGCTCGACGGGCTCATCTTTCCCACCGAGGGCAGCATTCATGCTTTTGGCGAAGAGCTGAGCGAAGCGGCACTGCGTGACGACGGTTTCTCGCGGGCGTTCCGGCAACGCGTTGGTTTCGTCTTCCAAAACTCCGATACGCAGCTGTTCTCGCCGAGCGTGAGGGAAGAGATTGCCTTCGGCCCATTGCACCTGGGCATTTCGCTGGAAGCCGCTGATGAGCGCGTTGAGGATACAATCCATATTCTGGGCCTCCAGCATTTAAGTGACCGCCCTCCTTATCATCTAAGCGGCGGCGAGAAAAAGAAGGTAGCGCTGGCTTCAGTACTTGCGGTGGGTCCCGACGTGCTGCTTTTTGACGAGCCAACCGCCGGCCTCGATCCCAAGACGGAGACCTTCCTGGCCCGATTGATCGTACAGCTGGCCGCGGCCGGCAAGACCATCATCACGGCGACCCAGGATCTGCGGCTGGTTGCGGAGATTGCCGAGCGGGTCATCATCCTTGGGGAAGATCACAAGCTGGCGGGAGAGGGAACGCCTTCGGAAATCCTTGGAAACCGCGAGCTGCTGCTGGCAGCCAATTTAATTCATGATCATCCCCACCGGCATAACGGCATCGAGCACTTCCATCCCCATAGTCATCTTAAAGATCATCACAGGGATGAGGAATAAGCGGTCGCACGCTTGCTCCGATCGCACTGGTTGCTCCGCTTGCTCCGCTTGCTCCCGCGAGTGGCGCCAGTGGAGAAACACCCTGGCGCTACGCGGTGCTCTTAACCTCAAACGAAGCCAGGCCCTCCGCGGGTTCGCTGCGGTCGTCGAGAACGGAATCAACGCGGGCGTGATCCGGCCCTTCGTGGCATAGCTTAACCATCTGATCGACAACTTCGGCCGCACCTTCGAAAACCGCCTCCACCCTGCCGTCCAGACGGTTTCGCACCCAGCCGGCGAGTCCGAGCCGGCGGGCACGATCGCTAACCCAGGCTCTGAAAAAGACGCCCTGGACGCGGCCGGATATGTAAACATGCGCCCGTTTCAGGCCAGCACCCGCAGCCCTTTGTATTTCAGCTTCTTCAGCCGCCGCACCCGGGCGGCAAGATAGAGAACCACGATGGTCAGCACATACCCCGCGGGCGGAACCAGCATCATCATGATCGAAAGCACGAGAACGCTGATGTCCATGGCGGGACCGGGGTCGCGGCCCTCACCGATCATGACCAGCCCGTTATGCACGTAACCGCCCACCAGAGCCAGTACGGCGCCGATTAAAATTCCGATGAAATGGATTGCTCCAGGATACTCGCCGGCAATGGCCGCAGTCGCAATCAGGGCTCCGGAAACGAGCCCCAGAGGCAGATGCAGAGAACGCTCGAATCTCATTAGCGCCGGTATTCTCGTCATCAATACCTCCAGCAACACCAGCACCAGGAGCACAATCGCGGCGGCGTTGGAAATGATGAAATCCATGGGGTTGTCCTCGACCTGAAAGCCCCAGACCCAGCCGAGATGAGCCATGATGATATATACGGCTAAAGGGATGATAGCGCGAAATCCGGCCAGTGACGCCAGTCCGGCGCCGGCGCCGAACGCCCATGCTACTGCCATCGGACCTCCTCATAAAAGTTGATTTACAAGTGAGCAACGTTCAGGATTCTACCATTCCCGGCTTGTTGCTTCTAGAAACAGCCGCGACTAGAATCAAAAGTCATGACCAGGATCGACTTTGACAAATATGAAAGTTTTTACTCCAGGCGCACCCATGGCATGCGCTCATCAGTCATGCGCGACCTCATGGCCGTAATAGCAATGCCGGATGTAATCTCCCTTGCCGGCGGGCTGCCCAACACTGAGAGCTTTCCCGCCCGAACCCTTGACAAGGTTATGCACGAAGTAGCGATGAAGACCAGCGCCGCCGCGCTGCAATACGGTCCCACCGACGGGTTCGAAGAAACCAAGCAAAACATCGTCAAGGTCATGGCTGAGGAAAAAACCGTGGTGGACCCCAATGACGTCATCATCACTACCGGCGGCCAGCAGGGCATCGACCTGGTGACCCGCATCCTGGTGGATCCGGGCGACACGATCATAACGGAAGCTCCGACCTATCCGGGAGCTATCCCCTCATTTGTCAGTTTCGAGGCCAATGTCATTCAGATTCCACTCGACGATGACGGCATCCGGACCGGCCTGCTCCTTGCCGAGCTTGAACGGCTGGAGAAGGCTGGAACCCGGCCCAAGTTCATCTACATCATCCCCAACTTCCATAATCCTGCCGGAGTGTCGCTCAGCATGGAGCGGCGGCTGGAAATCGTGGAGATGGCCAAAGAGTATGAACTGATCATCATCGAGGACAATCCTTACGGACAGCTGCGCTTCGAAGGTGAGCAGCTGCCGACGCTTTATTCCCTGGATGACAACCATAATGTCATCTATCTCAGCACTTTCTCGAAAATCATATCTCCAGGCATCCGCCTGGGATGGATGGTGGCGCCGCCGCCGCTGCTGGCCAAGTTCAACCTGGGCAAGCAGGCAGCTGATCTCTGTCCCTCGACCCTGGCGCAGATGATCGTCAACCAGTATTTCAAGGATTTCCGCTGGCAGGATTACGTCGAGGAAGTAATCAAGGTCTACCGCACGCGGCGAGACGCCATGCTGGCGGCGCTGACTGAATATTTCCCGGAGGAGGCGAGCTGGACGCATCCACAGGGCGGTTTTTATATCTGGGCGACTCTGCCGGAATATCTCGATACCGTCGATCTCCTCGCCCTCGCGCTCGAGGAACAGAAGGTGGCATTCGTCCCCGGCTCCGGCGCCTGGGTTGATGGCAGCGGCGCCAATCACATGCGGCTCTCTTTCAGTGTCGCATCCGAGGAACAGATCGATGAGGGGATCAAGCGTATCGGCAAGGTCATTCGCGAGCAGATGGACCTGTACAAGGCCTTGCAAGGTTAGAGTGGAGAAGTCAGTGCGCCCGGCGCACGAGCTTTATAGGTAACAATTTAGTGCAAACTGTCAACCTTTTGGGGGATTGAGATGAGCAAACAGACGATAGCGGTCCTCAAGGGCGGGCGCTCGCTGGAGCGCAACATCTCGCTGAAGTCGGGCGCCAGAGTCGAAAAGGCGCTGAAGGAAATGGGCTATTCCGTCGAAGGCATCGACGTCGACGCGCAGCTGGTAAAAAGATTGAAGGATCTGAAGCCCGACGGGGCTTTCATCGCCATGCACGGGCGGAGCGGCGAGGACGGGACTGTCCAGGAATTGCTGGACATTCTCGGCATCCCCTACACCGGGTCTGACGTGCTGCCTTCAATCCGTTGCATGGACAAGGTGCTCTCCAAGCACACTTTCGTGGCCGACGGCATCCCGACACCACCGTTCTACGCCTTCAATCGTGACGCCTTCCAGGAGCTGGGGGCGGTCGACACCATGTCGATCATCGGCGACGATCTTGGCTTTCCGATCGTGGTAAAACCATCCGCACAGGGATCGGCGCTCGGCATCCGTTTCGCCCATACCGTCAGCGAGCTGCCGGCGGCATTGATATCTGCGTTTAGTTTTGACAACAAGGTTCTCCTGGAGAAGTACATCAAAGGCAAGGAGCTGGCGGTGAGCATTCTCGGCAAGGAGCCACGGGCGCTGCCGGTGGTTGAGGTCCGGCCCAAGACCGACTTTTTCGATTTCGAGTCCCGCTACACGATGGGCAAAGCCGATTACCTGGCGCCGGCCGAGATTCCGGAGGACAAGGCGGCGGCGGTTTCAGAGTTGTCGCTGAAAGTATTCAAGACACTGGGCTGTACCGGTTTCGGCCGGGTCGATATCATCCTCGATGAGGATGGCGGCCTGCAGGTTCTGGAGATCAATACCATCCCCGGCTTCACCGAGACCAGCCTCTTGCCCATGGCCGCCCAGGCAGCGGGCATCAGCTTTAATGACCTCGTTCAGGAGATACTGCTCTGCGCGATTGAGGATTGAACAACTGCCAAGGATTAGCACCAGCGATTCGCTACGCAAAATTAGCTTCACCAACGCGCCCCGATAGCTCAGAGGATGAGAGCGACCGCCTCCTAAGCGGTAGGTCGAAGGTTCGAATCCTTCTCGGGGCGCCACTGTTTCTTCCTGCATATCATCTTATTTCAGCGTGAAACATTAACAGCGGGTGGTTTCCTCTTTCTCCCTTTCCCCACACTATTCCCCACACACACGCGGAATTTCAGAGCGAAAGGAAGGAAACTTCATGACCGATTCCAAACAATTCACCGTTACCCGTGACGGGAAAAAGGATTTACAGTTTACCGGCGTCAAGATAGGCTCCGGCTCCGATCACGAACACCAGGGACCGCAAAACAGCCGGTGGTCAGAGATCGACATTTTCCGGACCGACTCCGGAAGGTACGTTGTCGCTCAAGTATTCCGCACACGGTGGCAAGGGGAAGAGGATTCACGCCGCGCCGAAGTCTGCGAGTCGGCAGCAGCGGTCCTGGAGTTACTGGAATGGGAAGATGAAGAGGGAAACAGCGGAATATCCAATATGGCTAAAGAGGCACTGGAGGCAGCGGCAGAGAACGACACAGCCTTTGAGGGGATAACGCTCGAAGAAGTGTAGCAGACGCGACGGACGGAACGCTTAAGAAGGCCCTCTACCCATGGGGGCCTTCTTTTTGTGGATAAACTTGTACTTACAGGGACCGACAAGTACAATAAGGGACATAATGGACAAAAGGAGAACTATGGCCATTATGGGTATAATGAAAGAAGCGTGAAAGGATCGGCATGAACGTTGTTACGGCCACTACAATGAAAAAGAACATTTCCGACACACTGAGCCTTGCGGAATATCGCAAGGAACGGGTTGTTATCACCCGCCAGGGCAAGGAAGTCGCGGCCATAGTACCGATGGAAGACATCGAGCTTCTGGAAGAGCTGGAGGACCGGCTTGACCTGGTAGACGCGCTGGCGGCGCTTAAAGAGACCGAAAAGAAGGGAACCAAACCCTGGAGCGCTCTTAAGAAAGAGCTGGGCCTCTAACCTGCCGTGAAGTACTCCGTTTAGTTCTCACCCGCCGCCGAACGTGAACTGAAGAAGTTATCCCCGAAGCTCGGCAAGCGCGATAAGAGAAAGCTTGTGAGATGTATTGAAGACCTTGCAGACGATCCCTACCCCGAAGGTGCCAAGAAACTGATAGGCGCGGAGATTTACCGGATAAGAAGTGGCGATTACCGCATAGCCTACATAGTGAGAGCCCGCAAACTCATTGTGCTGATATTGAAAGTCGGTAATCGAAAAGAGTTTTACGACCGGATCAAGGAAGTGGAAAAGCGGGCGAAGGCTTTGCTGGAATAGAGGGTTAGGAAACGCTGTGAGATATTGAACTAGGTCTTCTTGTTCGTCATTCGTCTGCAAGCCGCTTTATAGCTTCGCCATATTGGGCAATTGCACGGCCAACAGCTTTTTTCACTTGTTCGGTACGCTCGGCAGAATTTGGCGCGAGATCGGAAAGACGAACCGAAGCGGACTTCGAGACGTACCTGATTTCTTTCTTGTCCATGTGCCGAACCTCCCGAATGATAGAATTTACAAACATAGCATCGGACGCTATCCAATACTATGTTACCGAAGGCTCGTCTAGCACAGTGGCTCGCCGGACGGAAGCCTAAGACGGCTTCTAAGGACCTCGGGGAGGGTTCCTGAAGTGGGAGCCTTTCCTTTTTTTACTCCCCATTCGATAACACAACCCCACAAATAAGATAATTTTTTTCACAGGAACTTGCGGACTCTTTCACGCCTATACATTTTTCCAGAGATAGAAAAACCCGCCCCTAGGGCCTTTCCATTTTTAGGGTTCGCAGTTTTAACTCACGCTTTCCTCCTTTTTTTGTTATTGCGCGTGTCCGTTTCATTAGAAAATCAGCGATTCTTCATTGTCATACGCGCTTCGCGCATGAGCGCTGCCCGGCGCTTGTTGCTTTCGATAATGGCCGCCTTGCCAGCGGCGGTGTTTGGTCCTGTCCTTAGTAACTATCTCAAAACCCCTCTCCCCAGTTGAGGCGATGAAGTCGTCGGCACCATAGCAGCGCACAGGCGAGCTGGATGAGACCCTTGTAGTTCTCGGGTTTCTTGTCATAGCGAACCAGGATG
>JAJYOG010000009.1 GCA_021785935.1 Actinomycetes bacterium | reverse complement strand
GGCGGCGCGCCGAAGGCGCGCCGCCCCCTGTTTGTTGGCCTCAATCCCTGTTTCATGTAAATAGTTTACTGGCGAAGGTATAAGGGGAAAAAATGCGAAGAGTAGCTGGAGCGGATGAACCAGATAATCAACACGGTCATTCTCCATCCGGATGATTTTCTTTACTGGAGCGTGTAGATGAGCTTATGCCAACTATCCAATTCCGACCTATTGCAGGAGCTGGAGACGCGAGCCGCCGGCCTCTATGAAAAAGAAGTTGCAGAGCGCCTCGAGAAATACGGGCCCAACGAAATCTCCGAGGCGAAAAAGACCCCCATGATTTTAAGGCTCGCGGCTAATTTTTATCACACTTTTGCACTGCTCTTGTGGGCCGCGGGTATCCTGGCATTTGTGGCTGGATTGCCGGAGTTAGGATGGGCGATTATCGCTGTCATTGTCATCAATGCCCTGTTTAGTTTTTGGCAGGAGTTCCAGGCCGAAAAAGCGGTGGAAGCACTCAAGCGCATTCTTCCTGCGAAGGCCAGAGTGATCAGGGGCGGCGAAATGATCGAGGTGCTGGCTCAGAATCTGGTGCCCGGTGACATTATCGTCTTGCAGGAAGGCGACAACATCTCCGCTGACGGAAGGTTGTTGGAGGAAAGCGAACTCAGGGTGAACGCTGCGACTCTGACAGGTGAATCCGAGCCGGTGCGCAAGATGGCGGCACCGGTCTCTGGAGAGGGCCTTACCGCGAGCGAGATCCCCAATCTTGTGCTGGCGGGAACCAGTGTCGCATTTGGGTCAGGCAAGGCAGTGGTTTTTTCTACCGGAATGAATACTGAGTTTGGCAAGATCGCCACCCTTACCCAGACCGTTAAAGTAGAGCTGAGCCCGCTGCAAAAAGAGGTTAACCGGGTGGCTCTGATAATCGCCGGTGTTGCCATTGTTATGGGCGCCCTGCTTTTTGGAGTCGCCACTTTGTTGACTCCTCTCAGCCTGGGAACCGCGGCAATCTTTGCCATTGGCATGCTGGTGGCCAATGTCCCCGAAGGCTTGTTGCCTACGGTTACACTTTCCCTGGCAATGGCGGTAAAGCGCATGGTACACCGCAATGCCCTGGTCAAAAGGCTTTCCGGTGTGGAAACCCTCGGAAGTACTACCGTAATTTGCACTGACAAGACGGGGACGCTCACACAAAACGAGATGACTGTGCGGCACCTGTGGGCTAACGGCCAGACTGTTGATGTAAGCGGTGTTGGCTATGAGCCGGTTGGCGAGTTTTCCGCGAACGGATCTTCACTGGGAAGTGACTCCTTGGCACGGCTGGAACCGTTAATGCAAATCGCTTCCCTTTGCAATAATGCCCGCCTGGCCAAGCCGGACCAAGAAAACGGCCGCTGGGGCATCGTCGGCGATCCAACAGAAGCGGCGCTACTGGTTGCGGCCGGTAAATGGGGTTACGACTGGACGGCGGCGGCTAGCGGCAACCCACGGACCCACGAGTTGCCTTTTGACTCCCGCCGAAAGCGGATGAGTGTAATACACCTTGATGGTTTTCCCGGATCTAGTGGAGCGGCAAGCAGCAGCAGCGGGACTGTAGGATCGGACATTGGGGCCGGAAGCATAGGGGTTTCACCCGTGGCATACGTTAAAGGTGCTCCCAAGGAAATTTTATCGCTTGCCTCCCGAATACTCATCGATGGCAAGGAGATACCCCTTTCGGACGACATACGCGAGAGCGTCATTGCCCGGAACGATGATCTGGCCCGAGCCGGCCTAAGGGTGCTGGCGATGGCGTACCGCTTGCTTCCACCTGATACCGAAATGAAGCCGGAAACGGTCGAGACAGACCTGACCTTTGTCGGGCTGATGGCGATGATGGACCCGCCGCGTCCCGAAGTCGAAGCAGCGATTAGCGCATGCAGGGATGCTGGTATTCGCGTGATTATGATCACCGGTGATTATGGCCTCACTGCCGAATCGGTAGCGCGCCGGGTCGGTCTTCTGGGAGCGGAAGCGGCTCATATCGTCAATGGCGTCGATCTGGAGAGCATGATTGATGAAAAGCTGGCGGAGGTGGTTGAAGAGCAGCATATCCTGTTTGCCCGCGTATCACCCGAACACAAGATGCGAATCGCCGCCGCCCTCAAGGAAAAAGGCGAGATCGTCGCCATGACCGGTGACGGAGTCAATGACGCACCGGCCCTGAAAACGGCGGATATAGGGGTCGCGATGGGAATATCCGGCACAGATGTCGCCAAGGAAGCAGCAACGATCGTCCTCACCGATGACAACTTTGCCAGTATTGTCGGTGCAGTCGAAGAAGGCCGAGTGGTTTACGACAATATGAAGAAATTCCTTGCCTACATCTTCGCGCACCTAACACCGGAGGTAGTGCCATTCGTCGCTTTTGTCCTTTTTGATGTTCCCTTGCCTTTAACAGTAATGCAGATACTTGCCATTGACCTCGGCACCGAAACCCTGCCGGCACTGGCGCTGGGCGTCGAGCGGGCCGAACCCGACATACTCAAAAGGCCTCCGAGGTCTCGAAAGGATAAACTGGTGAATGGTTACATGATTGTTCATGCGTGGGTCTTCCTTGGCATTATTGAAGCGACACTGGTGATGATTGGTTTTTTCTGGGTAATGTATTCAGGCGGGTGGCATTGGGGTGATGGACTTGATGTCAATGATCATCTGTATTTGGAGGCGACCACGATGACATGGGCCGGCATTGTTGCCACGCAGGTCGGCACGGCCTTTGCCTGCCGGACAAATCGTGCTTCCGTGTTCAGAATTGGTTTTTGGACAAACAAATGGTTGCTATGGGGGATCGTTTTCGAGATAGTGCTGACATTCCTGATAGTGTATGTACCGCCATTACAGAGTGTTTTTCAAACCACGGGACTTGGTTGGCAGCAATGGGTGTTATTGGCCACGTTCCCGCCGATCATGTTTTTCGCCGATGAAGTCCGGAAGATGTTTTCCCGCATGTTTTCTGAAAGAACTGCCACGGGAGGGACGAAATGAAAATCGTAGTGCTTGGCTGTGGGAGGGTTGGTTCACAGCTTGCCGGCGCCCTTGATGTAGAGGGTCACGAAGTATCTATTATTGACAAGGAACCAAAGGCTTTTCGCCGGCTCAACCCGTCTTTCAAAGGCAAAACAGTCTCCGGTATCGGTTTTGACCGGGATGTCCTGGTCGAAGCCGGGATCGAAAGGGCCGACGGATTCGCATCGGTCACGAATGGCGACAACAGTAATATCATTTCCGCGCTCATCGCCAAACGTGTTTTTCATGTACCGCGCGTCGTCACCCGGATTTATGATCCGATGCGCGCCAACATCTACAAGCGTTTCGGTATCCCCACAATTTCTTCGACTGTCTGGGGAGCGAACAGCTTGCGCGAGCATCTGCTTTTCCGGGAGCTAAACAGCGAGTTCAGTTTCGGTAGCGGCGAGGTTGAGTTGATGGAGATGGAAATTCCGGCGCGATTAGTCGGCCGGTCCGTCAATGATCTTGCGGTCGAAGGACAGGCGCTGGTGACCTGTGTGGTCAGGCTTGGCCAGTCGATGGTGCCGACAGAAGCCACTGTTTTCAAGGAAGGCGATCTTGTATTCGTTTGCGTGGCTACGAGTTTCCTTAGCAAATTCCGATCCATGATTGGTTACTAGGAGGTTCTCATGAATGTCCTCATTGTCGGTCTGGGCAGGACCGGAACCCATCTAAGCGAAGCCTTGGCGGAGGCCGGCACGCACCGGGTAGTGGCTGTTGAGGCGGATGAAAAACGCGCCGGCGTGTTAAGGCCGGAAGGAGTCAGGGCGATCTGGGCCGATGGCTGCGATCCTTCGGTGTTGGAAGAAGCCGGGGCGCGTAATTCCGACTTGGTCGTCGTCACCACCGGTGACGACGAAGACAACCTGGTGATAGCGCAACTGGCTAAATTTCATTTCGGAGTGCCGCGGGTGATCGCGCGAGTGAACAATCCTCGCAATAACTGGCTTTATACCAAGGAGTGGGGCGTTGACGTTGCGGTTTCGCCCACGGATATCATCACCAAAATCATCGAAGAGGAAATGTCGCTTGGAGATCTGGTAACTTTGCTGAAATTAAAGGGCGGGGAGGTGGCCTTGGTTCAGATGACTCTTGGCGCAGATGCAAAGGCGGCGGGCAAATATCTCCAGGACATGACGCTGCCGAATGGTTCGGTTATCGTAGCCATTATGCGCGAAGGGGAAGTGATCATCCCCGGTGGTCAGACGCAACTTCTGGCCAAAGATGATCTGGTCGCGGTTACTTCAGTTCAGAACGAGCAGCAGTTGATGGAAGCCCTGCAGTGAGGTTTTTTCCGCGATTGGACTTCCGGAGGTTTTTATAAAAAAAATAATCGATATTTCAGTACCGATCTACGCAGGCATGCCTTTCTTTCCCGGTGATCCTGGCGCCCAGATTGCGCCGTACAAGCAGATTTCGCGTGGCGATATCGCCAACATTTCCGAACTGAGCCTGGGTTCTCATACCGGTACTCACGTCGACGCTCCCCACCATTTTGCCGACGGTCAAATGACTGTCGACCGGCTTCCCCTGGATGTGCTCATGGGGCCAGCGCGGGTTGTAGAGGTGGTAGGGGTATCATCTGTCTCCCGCGATCACCTGGAGCAGGCCGGGATCGAGGGGGTTACCCGGCTTCTGCTTAAGACTGACAACTCCCGTCTATGGTCGCTCCCTGATTTTACAGAAGGCTATGTTTCTCTTGATGGGGAAGCAGCCAGGTACCTGGTCGAAACCGGGGTACGCCTGGTCGGGATCGACTATTTATCCGTGGAGCGGTTTAGATCCAAATCGTACCCGGTTCATAATGCCCTGCTCGGGGTGGGAGTGATTGTGCTGGAGGGAATAAATCTGGAAGTGGTGGATCCTGGTAATTATGACTTGGTTTGCCTGCCGCTCAAGATCAGGGACGGCGACGGTGCTCCGGCGCGGGCGATCCTGATCGAAACCTGAACCTACTCGGTCACGATAGTTCGGACCGCACCCACCTTCTCGGTTACCACGAAAGATGTCACGTCGCCTTCGCGGCGGAATTTAAGGGATATTGCCGCCTTGCCAACCCGCATGCCTTTAACATCCACTTCGTTTAGCCATTTCGGCAACACCGGGCTGTTCACATAAACTGTGTTGGACGGAGCGTCGGCTTCTATGCCCAGCATTGCCTGCAGGATCATGAAGATACTGCCCGCAGCCCACGCCTGAGGACTACAGGCGACGGGATAGCTCACCGGCCGGCTGATCGAGCGCTTGGTAAATCCGCAGAACAATTCCGGAAGGCGGTAATAATCATAATGGAGGGCGGCATCGAAGAGGCCGCTGGCCACGCGGGAGGCTTCCTGGTTGAATCCATACTTTTTCAGGCCGCGGATAATAATGGCATTATCGTGAGGCCAGACGCTACCGTTATGGTAACTCATCGGGTTGTAATTGATCGATGATTTGCTCATCGTCCGGATTCCCCAACCGGAAAACATATCGGGCTGCATTAGCCGGTCCGCAACCTGGGCAGCCTTGTCGTCGTCGATTATCCGTGCCCATAGGCCATGCGCCGGGTTAGAGGTAATGGTCTTTACTTGATTTTTATCCCTGTCCAGCGCCATGGCGTAAAAGCCTTCGCGCGGCATCCAGAAAGCATCATTGAATTTTTGCTTGAGAATGGCGGCCTGTTTTGCAAGCTCCTCGGAACGTTCGTGGTCGCCCCTGAGAGCGAACAGATCAGCCATTCGCCTCTTGGCATAGTAAACGTAGGCCTGTACCTCTGAAAGGGCTATGGGGGTCTCAGCGAGGTTACCGTCTGTATGAACCACCGAGTTGCCTGAATCCTTCCATCCCTGATTGACCAGACCTCGCTTGGACTTAGTCTGATATTCAATGAAACCGTCCCCATCGAGATCGCCGTAATCATCGATCCAAAGGAGAGCCTGATTGATGGGTTCCACCATGTCTTCGAGTATTTTGAGGTTGCCCGTCCACTTGAGGATATCGGAAAGCATTATCAGGTAGAGCGCAGTGGAATCGGCGCTGCCGAAATACGGCGTATGAGGGATAGCCCGGATGTTGGCCAGTTCGCCCCTTCTCACTTCGTGGAAGATCTTGCCTGGCTCTTCGTCGCGCCAGGGGTCAACCACTTTGCCCTGGAGCTGGGTAAAAACATTGGCGGTGGCTGTAGCCGGGTGCGCGTCCAGCATCATGATCTGCAGGCAGGTTATGATCGTGTCCCTTCCGAACGGCGTGACGAACCAGGGGACGCCAGCACTGAGGAAATAACCCATTTCGGTTTCGGTTTCCAGCATACGGATGTCGCGCTGACTGCTCCTGAGAACCGCCGTAAAAAGCTCGTTGTCGGTTTCGATCTGGCTTGATCCATTGAACCAGGACTCGTAGCTTTTTCTAACATCGCCGATCGCCTTGTTAAAATCGGTGGCGACTGGCGGCCCTGTCGTAGGTAGAATGGGTTCGATGCTATATTTGACAACACGGCGCTCCCGTGGTTTCAACTGGAAGCGGAAAATGGCGGTTGTGCCTTCTATGGCGGTTGGCGGTGTCTCCAGCCTGATATCAGTCTTGCGGAGGATGGCGTCCAGGCCGTGGTAGGCCAGCAGGATTGAATCCTCCGTCACCTTGGGAGCCAGACGGGTACCGTATTTGGTACGTTTGGTGCCGCGGACCTCAAACATGTCGGCGAAGTCCGAATCGAATTCAAATTCCAGAGAAATATCCACTGGAAAATGATTGTAATTCTTGATGCGGACAAGCTCGTAGAGCTTGCCATTGACAACTCGAATGCGCCGAATGTTAATGGTCTCCTGCGGCACCACCGTACCGTCGGCAGTCATGAAGTCGGCGTTTGTGAGTTCTATTTGACTCATGAAGCCGCGGTCGGCGGTGGAAGACAAAAGGACCGGGTTTGAGCCGAACAGGGTCATGTCGAAAGTACTGAGGAAACGGGTGTCCTGGAAATAAAGGCCCAGACCGGAAGTGTCTTCTCGGGCGACATTGCCTTCGATGTCGCTATAGAGGAAGAGTTCTCCCTCTTTGACGACCAGTTTCTCCTTCTTGACGTCCACGATGACGAAGGGCTCACCCTGCGCCAGGACACGGCTGGAATCTTCGGTGAGAACCTGGAAGTATTCGTCCCCGATTTTGATCTGTTGGCCGTTGGTTACGTCAGGACTGGTCATGGCCTTCTGTTAGAGAATGTTTGGAACTGGCGTATTGTAGCATAACATTCAAGCAGCACCTTTCATCATTTATCATTTCGACGGATCATCGCAGACCCATTTCTTATTCCCGGTTGGCCGCCTTAAAATGTTTCTGTACCTTTTACTTCCATGGCATACTAGGTTACCTGAGTTACCGCTATCGGATGCCGTTCCTGTAATCATGAAACTTTCAAACCTTCATAGTCAGGCCATGCGTTGGGGTCCTGAAATCGATCCCCTGAGGATTGCTTGCGGCTGGGAGCCGGGTGATCTGGGAAAGCCATGGCTGCTGATTGAAAGTTCTGCTGGCGATTCTCATCCAGGAAGTGTGGACCTGGGGCGGCTCGTTGAAGCTGTGCGTGAGGGTGCTCTGGAGGTGGGGCTGACGGTTGGACGTTACTTTTGTACCGACATGTGCGATGGCATCGCGCAGGGCACCGAAGCCATGAGTTATTCCCTGGCCTCACGCGAGCTTCTGGCAATGGCTGCGGAGCTGCACTACCGCAGCGGCCACTTCGATGGCTGGGTGGCGGTCTCCTCGTGTGACAAAGCTATTCCGGCTCACCTTATCGCGGCGGCGCGCCTGGGCGCCCCGGTTATTTTTCTTCCTGGGGGTGTCATGCGAACTGGGCCAGGCGATGTCTCTGTCGACCGCGTGGCCGAGCTCTTTGCGCGTTTTCAGCGCGGAGAGATCGATGAGGAGCAATACCATCGCCGTAGCCTGGGCGCTGCCCCCTGCTCTGGTGCCTGCAATTTCCTGGGAACGGCAGTGACCATGCAGATATTGACTGAGGCCATGGGTCTTTCGCTGCCATCTGCCGCCTGCTGTCCGACGGATGTTCCCGAGCAGCGGCAACTTGCCCGGTCTACCGGCGCGGCTGCGTCTGCGTTGGTCGCAAATAGCGTTACTGCTGGCGATATCATCACGGCCGAAGCGCTTGAGAATGCGCTTGTTGTTCATGCGGCTGTGGGCGGATCGTCTAACGCCATGCTGCATTTGCCGGCGCTCGCGGCAGAACTGGGGATTGTTTTTTCTTGGCGGCGGGTGAGGGAGATAAACGATGCCACTCCCTGGCTGCTCAACTTAAGGCCGTCGGGAGCGCATACCGCCGATCTGTTCTGGCACGCCGGAGGCGTACCGCGCCTAATGTGGGAACTACGCGACCGGCTTCACCTGAGCGTTCTTACCGTGACTGGCCAGACGCTGGGTGAGAATCTGGAGCAGTTGCATGATGATGGCTTTTTTGAAAAAAAGACCGCGATTCTGGAAAAACAGGGGCTCACCACCAGGGACATAATATTTCCGGCTGGGGCGCCACTGGCGCCACGTGGAAGCCTGGTGGTCCTTAGCGGAAATTTGGCGCCGAGGGGCGCCGTCTGCAAACGGTCGGCCGTAGTTCCCGAAATGATGAAATTCACAGGAAGGGCCCGGGTGTTCGATGGCCAGAAACCAGCTTTGGCGGCTGCGTTGAACGGCGGCATAAAGCCAGGAGATGCGGTAATCGTCAGATTTGAGGGGCCAAGAGCAACCGGAATGCCTGAGATGTTTTACCTGACGGCGGCTCTAGCCGCCGATCCGGTACTCAACAAAAGCGTGGCCCTTATTACCGATGGACGTTTCTCAGGCGCCACCAGGGGCCCATGTGTTGGGCACATATGTCCCGAAGCGGCTGAGGGCGGCCCGATTGCGCTCCTGGAGGATGGCGACCTGGTTACTATCGATTTGGAAACGGGCACGATCGATATCACGGGAACTAATGGTTGTTCCAGACAAGTCCAGGAAATAATTGAGGTGCTGGAAGGGAGACTTTCCAGTATCAAACCATGGCAGCCGCCTTTGGGGCGAGGCGGTATGCTTGGCGTGTTTACGAGGCTTGTCGGCCAGGCCGACGGCGGCGCCCGCATATCTTTCGAGTAAGCTTCGGCCGTTTCAAGGCCGAAAGTACTTGTGAAAGAAGTCAGGTCAGAATGCTTGCCGCGGGTGAGCAGCCGGTTTGAAGCTGGGAGCCAGAATGAACGAACCTGAAGTATCGAAGCGTGCTTGGCAAAAAAACATGCGGGTTGTGCGCGATCTTGTTTTTGTCTTCCTAGCCTTCGCAGCCACTTTTGTCCTCACCTCGGTCCTGGACATTCACAGCTCATTCGAAGCTGCATCAGTTGAGTTCAAGGACAGCCCTTTCCAATATGATGAAGTCATCGTTGCCCTCGCCATTCTGGCTGCCGCGCTAAGCGTTTTTGCCATGCGACGCCTCCGGGACCTCGAGACAGAAATCGCGGAGCGGATACAGATCGAGCAGGCATTACGGGGCAGCGAAGAGAGATACCGGACGCTGGCCGAGGCCGCCCAGGATTTCATTTTCATTGTTGACCGGCGGGGGTTGATACAGTATCTGAACAGTTACTCCGCCAGCAGGTTGGGAAAACGCCCCGATATTTCTACAGGCGTGCACATGGACCGGGTTTTTCCCGTTGAAATGGCGCGGTGGCGCGACCACGAGCTTAAGCAGGTTTTCCTCAACGGCGAGCCTGTATATGTTGAGAACAAAGTAATGCTGGGAGGCGGAGAGTCCTGGCTGGGAACATCCCTGGTGCCCATTCTCGAGGAAAATGGAAGGTTTGACAATGTGCTGGGCATATCGCGTGACATTACCGAGCGCAAACAGGTGGAAGAGGAACTCAAGGAGAGCAAGGATGGCCTCGAGGTCAAGGTCGCCAAGCGGACAGAGGAATTAAATAATGTAAACCAGCGTCTGAAGCTGGAGCTGGACGAGAAGAAACTGGCCGAGGAGCGCCTGCAGGCCGTCAACCGGGCACTGCGGACGACAATGGCCGCTAACCAGGCTCTTACCCGGGCCAAGGAGGAACCTGAATTATTGCGCAAGATTTGCAACGCGGTAGTGGATGTAGGCGGTTACCGTTTTGCCTGGGTTGGTTTCGCGGACCGGGAAGGGGAAAAAATTGTGCGTCCGGTTGCATCGGCCGGTTATGAGAACGGCTACCTTGAATCGGTCCAGGTCTCCTGGAGCGAGATGAGTAACCTCGGAGGCGGTCCTGTCGGAATGGCAATCCGCTCGGGAGCGCCGAGTGTGATCCGGGATGTTCTGGTCGACGAAGCCTACGCGCCATGGAGGGGAGAGGCCACCAGGCGCGGTTTTGCTTCGATGGTATCGCTGCCGTTGTCAGGTGCTGGCGAGACCTTTGGTGCTCTCAATATCTATGCAGCTGAGCCGGACGCATTCGACGAAGAAGAGGTCAAGCTCCTTAGCGAGCTGGCCGGCGATCTGTCTTACGGGATTATCGCCCTGCGCACGCGCGGCGAACGTGACGAGCAGGCAGTCACCCTGAGGAGAACTGGTGAGCAGATTTCACTACTTCTGAAATCGCTGCCTATTATCTTCTACACCGGCAAGGCGGCAGAGGATTACGGCATCACCTATGTGAGCAAAAATGTGACGACCTTTACCGGCTATAAACCAGAGGAGCTAACCAGCGATTCTTCATTCTGGGTGGATCACATCCATCCGGATGATGCGCCTCGCGCTTTTGAAGAGTTGCCGAAGGTATTCCAGCGAGGTTTGCATGAATATGAATATCGCTGGCGCAGTTCGGATGGCTCTTACAAGTGGTTTCTGGATATTTTGCGCCTGGTGCGGACTCCCAATGGTGAAGAGGACTATATTGTGGGAATGTGGCTGGATATTACTGCGCGCAAGCGCGGCGAAGAGAGGTTACTGGAAGTCAAGGATCAGCTGGAGGATGAGGCCTTGGTAAAGACGGAGGCGCTTGAGGAAACTGTCAAACAACTCGAGGCCGTAACCATGCAGTTGGAAAAGGCGAGTGATGAAGCGGTCATCCTTAACCGGATGGACGAGTTATTGCAGAGTTGCTTTGAATTAGATGAAGCCTATTCTGTCCTGGCACGATTTGCCGGCGAGTTGTCAGGTGACAGGCCGGGGGCTCTATACATTCTCAACGATGCCGACGGACGTTTTCATTTAGCGGTTTCATGGGGGGAGAATGGGCTTTTTGAACAGGAGTTTGCGCCGGCGGACTGCTGGTCGCTCCGATTGGGCCGCGTCCACGTATTTTCAGGCCCGGAGGCCGGGATGAAATGCCGGCACAACAGTGCGGATGATCCCAGCATCTGCGTTCAGGTGCGGGCAGTGGGAGCAACCTTGGGAGTGCTGGTCATGATGCCGGGCAATGGTGAGTTGCCGGGCGGAACAATCGAAAGAGAAAAAGAACTGGCTACGAGGTTGGCGGCCCGTATCGGCACGGCGGTTTATAACCTCAATCTTCGCCACACCATCCAAGAGATACGCAAGGGCGGGCCTGAGGGAAAGAGACTCCGTTCAGCGTAAATTCCACAAGCCTGTTACACCAAAGTTAACATTGCAGGGAAAATGGGTAACAGATAGAAAGTATTCCACTATACCTATATAGCTCACAACTGCGGCACGTGAACGGGATCTTTTTCCTGTTCAGCAGGGCGTCGCCGCATGTGGGGAGGCTCGGCGGGGACTTAAACTAGGGCTTAAGTCCCCGCCGCTATTTTCCACGATTTTTATGCAGGAACAACTCTGTCAATTTTTACGCAAGAACCACTCCATCAATTCCCAGCCGCGATCGAATCTGATAGTTGTGGCCGCCGCCGACACTTCATCGAAGGCCTGATCGGCTTCATCTGTCCCTCCCGGTTGATAATAGAGGAAGGGTACCGGTTCAGAGTTGTGGGTCTTGATGGCAAGCGGCGTGGCGTGATCGGGCAGGATCAAAAGACGGTATTGCGGCAACTCGGCCAACCCATTCAAAAGTGTCCCGAGTAGCAGGGAATCGAACCGCTCGATAGCCTCGACTTTCGCCGCTGACTCACCAGCATGGGAGGCCTCGTCAGGGGCCTCGACATGAACGTAAACGAAATCTTTTTCTTTCAGCTGATCCAGGGCAAAACGGGCTTTGGCGGCATAATCGGTATCCAGCCAGCCGGTGGCTCCCGGCACGTCAACGATCTCAAGGCCGGCGTATTTGCCCAGTCCTTTAACCAGGTCCACTGCTGAAATGACGGAGCCATTAAGACCGAAGCGTTCGGTAAAGGAAGGCATTGACGGGGCAGTCCCCTGGCCCCAGAGCCAGATCATATTGGCGGGAACCTTGCCCTCTCTGGCTCGTTTGAGATTGAGCGGATGGTCAATCAAGAGTCGCGCAGATGTTTCCATAAGTTCCCGAAGCCACTCACTTCCCTCTCCCTGAGGCAGATGCGGCCCTATCGGTTTACCGGTGATGTCATGTGGCGGCGTGCAGGAGGCCCTCAAAGACCTACCTTTGGAAACCATGATGTGGCGGTAGCTAAGCCCTGGGAAAAAGGAAGCATCATCCGATCCCAAATTTTTCTGCAGAAAAGCGATGAACTCAGTCGCCGTTTCGGTATCAATGTGCCCGGAAGAGAAATCCCGCATGATCCCGTCTTCGACGCAGACAAGGTTGCAGCGAAAGGCGACGTCGTCTCCGTTCAATTCGATACCAAGGCTGGCGGCTTCCAGTGGCGCCCGGCCGGTGTAATAAAGATGGGGGTCATAACCCAGGACACAGAGATTGGCCACGTCGCTACCGGGTGCGAAACCGTCCGGTATTGTGCGGGTGAGGCCAACAGTGCCGGTGCGGGCCAGGCGGTCGAAATTAGGGGTCGAAGCGGCCTGGAGCGGAGTCAGGCCGTTGAGTTCAGGCCTGGGATCGTCGGCGGCTCCGTCGGGGATGAGTACCAGATACTTCATAGCCGTTCCCTAAAGGGCGAGGATTTTGACAACCTCGTCGAGGTCGGCGGCGACATGAGTGACCTCCCGGCCTTTGCTGATTGCGGTGTCGGGGTCTTTGAGGCCGTGTCCGGTAAGGACACAAACAACCATATCACCCTCCTCGAAGTAGCCTTCGGACTGTTTCTTGATCACGCCGGCGAGACTGGCGGCGGAGGCCGGTTCACAGAAAGTGCCTTCGCTGGAAGCAACCAGTTGATAGGCGGCGATTATTTCATCGTCGGTGACGGCTTCAATCAGGCCTCCGGACGCGGCTGCCGCATCCAGCGCCTGGTCGCCGCGCGCGGGGTTACCTATGCGGATAGCCGTTGCGATCGTCTCGGGGTTATCGACCGGGTGGCCGAGCACGAGCGGCGCCGCGCCTGCCGCCTGGAAACCTATCATATGAGGAAGACTATCAAGCAGTCCGGCCTCCCTGTACTCGTTAAAGCCTTTCCAGTAGGCATTTATGTTGCCAGCGTTGCCCACCGGGATCGAAAGATAGTCGGGGGCTTTGCCGAGCGAGTCGACGATTTCGAAGGCGCCTGTTTTTTGGCCTTCGAGGCGGTAAGGATTGATCGAATTGACCAGTTGAACCGGATATTTGTCGACGATGGCCCGGACGATATTCAAGGCCTGGTCGAAATTGCCGGCAACTGACAGTACTTCGGCGCCGTGCGTAATCGCCTGAGCCAGCTTACCGGCCGTGATCTTGCCTTCGGGGATAATGACGATGCAACGGATCCCCGCCCGGCCTGCATAGGCGGCGGCGGAGGCTGAGGTGTTGCCGGTGGAGGCGCAGATGACAGCGCCGGCGCCCTCCTCGATTCCCTTGGAGACCGCCAGCGTCATGCCGCGGTCCTTGAAGCTGCCTGTCGGGTTTAATCCCTCAAGCTTGAAATATAGTTCAAGACCCAGCTGTTCGCCCAGCCTGGGAGCCGGAAGGAGAGGCGTCGAGCCTTCAGCCAGGCTGATTACCGGTGTGTCGTCGCTAACCGGAAGAAAGCGGCGATACCGCTCGATCAGATATTGATCCCTGGGGCCTTTATTGTTCATATCCGTCTCCTTCGACCCGGATCGGTCTGGGGATCGATTTGACGACTGGCAGCTCGCCGATTTTCTCGAGGGCTTCCCTGAAGCTTGCTTCCTTGACCGGATGGAAAACCATGACCAATTCCGCATGGGCGCCTCGGCCCTGTTGAATGACGCTTTCCACACTGACATCATGGTCGCCGAAAACCTGGGCGATTGTGGCAAGCACACCCGGTTCGTCTTCAACTTCGAGCCGGAGGTAGAACTTGGAGACCACCTCATCATCTGGGAAGAATTCGAGTTCTCGCCAGGCGGCGATATCTTCCAGCACGCCGGGCGTTCCCCGGGCGATGATGGATACAATGTCGCTCACTACAGCGGAAGCTGTCTCCATGCCGCCGGCGCCAGGGCCGGAAAGCATAATTTCGTCTATGGAATTACCTTTGAGGAACACGGCGTTGTAGGCGCCGCTGACACTCGCCAGCGGATGGTCTTTTTTAAGCAACGCCGGATAGACGCGGACGTTGATCTTGTTGTCGTAGAGTTTGGCGACTCCCAATAGCTTGATTGTGAGGTCGAGATTGCGTGCATAGGAGATATCCAGCGCGCTGATGTGTTCGATACCAATGCAGGCCACGTCGTCCAGCACCACCGCGGTATGGAAGGCCATCGAAGCCAGGATCGCCATTTTGGCGGCGGCGTCATTGCCGTTGATATCCTCGGTTGGGTCAGCTTCGGCATAGCCCCATTCCTGGGCATTGGCCAGGGCATCCTGATACTTGGCGCCGGTACGGCGCATTTCTGTGAGGATATAATTGGTGGTGCCGTTGACGATACCGTAAACGCTAGTGAGATCGGCGGCGACCATTGATTCCCGTAATACTCTGATAACTGGAATGGCGCCGGCGACGCTGGCTTCGAAACGGATCTGCGTTTCTTTTTCCCGGGCGAGCCGGAAGAGGTAAAAACCCTGTTGCGACAATAGCTGTTTGTTGGCAGTGACAACAGCCTTTCCTTTTTCGAGGGCGCTGGTGATGTAATCAAAGGCAGGTTCGATACCACCGATCAGCTCAACCACTACAGTGATGTCAGCGTCGTCGAGAATGTCGCCGAAGTTGTCGGTGAAAAGGCCGGCCGGCGCATCCTGCCTGGGCACGGTGATATCGCGCACGAGGATCTTCTTGATGACTATAGTGGCCCCCGTTGCCTGGGCGATCTCAACAGCCTGATCCTGGATGAGGTTGTAGACGTTGGAGCCGACGGTGCCGTAGCCAAGCAGACCGATGAATATTTTGTTTGCGCCCGATTCAGCCGCTGACAATTTTCTCCTCAAACTTATTGAAGGCGTACATTCGCCAGAAATGGCGGACAAGGCCAAATGTTATCAGGAGAAGGCTGGAGAGGGAAGCTAGAGCCGGCAGGCGCCGGAGTAGCCACCGCCGCCGCTGATGCCGGTGATGGAGACTACCTGGCCTTCCGTGGGAGCATGAATCATGCTGCCGCCGCCAATGTAGATGCCCACGTGATAGATGGGGCGTCCGAAGAATACCAGGTCACCAGGAGCAAGCTCGGAGAAGCTGATCGGGGTTCCGGAATAATATTGTGCGGATGCTGAATGGGGCAGATAGATTCCCATTTGGGCATAAACGTACATGACCAGGCCCGAGCAGTCGAAACCACCGGACGGAGAAGCTCCTCCCCAGACGTAGGGGACTCCCAGGTACTGCATAGCGATCGAGGCGGCGTTGCCGTAAACCGGGGGCGGGGCGGGGCTATCCGGTTCGGGATCCGGCGCTGGGGCTGGAGCTGGCGCCGGGGAGAGTTGAGAATCGGAAGGGGCTTGAGCGCCACCGTTCTGTGCCGCTGCCGGAACCGGTCCTGCAAACTGCTGCTGCTGCTGTTGTTGTGCCAAAATCTGTGCTACTTCGCCCTGGGCTCCGGAAAGTACCGCCTGCCTCGCTGCCAGCTGAGACTCAATCTGGTTTTTTTCCGAGGAAACCGTGTCGAGCAGCTCTTCCTGCCGCTGTTTCGTACGTTCAAGGTCGGCCTGCGCCTGTTCTGTTTCTGACTTGTACTGGATAACCTCGTCGACATCGGACTTATCCTGGGCGCCGATTTTTCCCAGCAGGTCGAACCGGGACATAAATTCGTTGAACGATGAGGTGCTGAGCATGACATCCATGAAGCTCAGGGATCCCTGGCGATAGATATTTTCCAACCTCTTGTCCAGCCGTGCCTGGGAGTCAGTCAGCTTGACCTTGGCTTCCGCCAGGGCTTTTTCATTTTCTGCGATCTGCCGGCGGGTTTCCTCCAGTTCTGAGTTTGCCTGGTTATATCGTTCGATTGCCTGCTCGGCGGAGACATTAATGGAAGAAACCTCGGCGCTGATGCGGTCAACCTCGGCCTGACTGGAGGCCAGGTCCGGCTCAGCCGCGGCAAAGCTTGCCGAAAGGCTTAGCGCTAGCAGTAATATCAGAGTAAAAACACCTGCGGTTGCCAGGATTGCCAGCTGACGCCGACCTGGAAATAGTCTGGTTATATTAATTTTCATCCTGAAGTCAGTCCCTTCCGGACTATCCGGCTTATGCCGCGCCAGGATATTCGCTGTTTAGCGATACCCTTTCGTATTCTGCAACCATCCCCCGTACCCTTCCGGTGATTTGTCTAAATTTCTGCCTTTTTACGAGGTCTCCACCAAGATGTTTCAAGCCACAATGCCGAACACCTGCAATTCGCACTTTTTTTACTAAAGCTTTGCTTGCGTGGACCGATGGCACAGTTATAGCTGACCTTCAGCTGACTTTTAGGTACTTGGGGCGATTTGAGGAACAGGGCGGTCATGAAATCATCATCAGTTTTGCGCAGGAAGGCTTTCATTTACTGTATTGCCGGGGCGGCTGCGGGCCTTACGTATGCGGTCTTCGCTTATTTCATCGAAATGAAACTCGGCTCCGATTACGGGGCTATGCATATAGGCGTGGCGCCGGTTCTGGCAGGGGTTGCCTCTTACATCATTGGCCGGGAAGCGGATCGCATTAATCAGCAGTCTGACATGCTTGCCGAGGCCAAGGATAATTTCTCCACTCTTACCCATGATGCCATCACTCAACGGGACTGGAATGTCAGTTTCGAGGATCCAGCCATTCCTACCTGCTGGGAGGTAAAAAACTGCAAGGCGCAGGATTGTCCGTCATATGGTCGTCATCATGTACGCTGCTGGTTGATCGCCGGCACCTATTGCCGGGGAGAGGTGCAGGGGCGGTTTGCACAGAAACTGGGAGATTGTGCAAAATGTGAAGTCTATAAGGCCTCTATCGAGCGCGACCCAATTAATGAGATTGGTGAGAATTTCAATAGCCTGATGTGGGCTCTGAGGGAAAAAGAAGAGATGCTGGCTGAGACCAACCTGGAGCTTCAGAAACAATACGGGGAATTGGAGCTGTTGCACAAGCAGGCGCGGGAGATGGCTGATACCGACATGCTCACCGGCCTCAGGAATCACGCTCATTTTCAGCATCACCTGCAACAGGAGGTCGACGGCACCAGGGGGTCCGATCGTCCGCTTTCCCTGATCATGCTTGATCTGGATCTTTTTAAATCAGTAAATGATCGATTTGGCCACCAGAAAGGTGACGAGGTTCTTCAGCGGGTTGGCAACCTGATTCGACAGGAGGTCGGGGAACTGGGTTACTCGGCCCGTTACGGTGGCGAGGAGTTTACAGTTGTTCTGCCTGACTGTTCTGCTGAGGCTGCAATGGGGATAGCCGACAACATGCGCCGCAAGATGAAAGCCGTTGAAGCCGAAGTCAATCTTCCTTCAGGATTTGTCGGCGGCAGCTTCGGCGTCGCCGACATGCCCGATTGTGCCAGTGACGCCGCCAGCCTGATCTCTGCGGCCGATTCGGCGCTGTTATTTGCCAAACGTAAAGGCCGGGACCGCGTCGCTTATTTTCGTGATCTGTCCGATACCGAGCTGCGCGCTGGCGATCTCGATAAATTGCATAGCCGTCTCGAAGGAGCCAGCCTGCAAACGATTCGCGCTTTGGCCGAGGCCGTGGACGCCACTGATGAGTATACGGACGCTGAAAGCGCCAAACTGACGAACGTCGCTATCGCCATAGCCAAAAATCTTGGCATGAATCAGGAGCAGACGGACGCCCTTTCTCTCGCCACCAAGCTTCATGACATCGGCAAAGTCGGGATTCCCAGTTCCATCCTGAGAAAAAAGGACAAGCTTTCTCCCGAGGAGCTTTCCCTAGTTCAGCAGCATCCCGAGATCGGGCAGCGTCTGCTGCAGGAAGCCGAGCAGCTACAGGATCTGATCCAGGCCATTCTCTATCACCATGAGCGTTGGGACGGCGAGGGCTATCCCGAAAAGCTCAAGGGAGAAGAAATACCGGTCATGGCGCGCATCATCGGCATCACGGATGCCTACCGGGCCATGCTCAGCGACCGGCCGTACCGCCGTGCGCTCACCCCCGAGCAGGCGCTCGAGGAATTGCGCAAGGGAGCGGGCACCCAGTTCGATCCGGAGCTTGTCGGATTATTCGTGCAGCTGGTTGGGGGCTCCGATGATATCGAGCTCCGCCGCGCCGGCTGATCATTTCCAGCAAAACCCGGCTGCCGCTCTCGTCATCAAAGCCCGGGGTAATTGTCACCCCGAGTTCCCATTAGTTGAAATCTTGCGCGAACTTCAATATCATAGTCCCCTAATGGCCTCTGCATTTCTGGACAATCGCACGTCCCGGGAACAGGCCTCCCCAGCGGGAGGCAGTATTGCGCTGCCCGCCGCCCTTAACCTCCTGAGCTTGCTTCTCCTCCCCCAAGTGGGGGAGATTATTTAGTAGTTTGCCCGTGCGGCAAACCCGCCATCTTTTTTCTGTTTTATCCAACCTTGGATGGTTTTAGGAGAAGCAATGGATCCTCATCGCATTATCATATTTGACACAACGCTTAGGGATGGTGAACAATCCCCCGGTATCAGCCTCAATTCCTTTGAGAAACTGGAAATTGCCGAGCAGCTATCGCGGCTGGGTGTTGACGTAATCGAAGCCGGTTTTCCGATCTCATCTCCCGGTGACTTCGAAGGAGTAGAGAAGATTGCCAAGGGTGTCTCCGGCGTCACCGTCTGCGCCCTGGCGCGTGCCATCGAGAACGACGTCCGCACCGCCTGGGACGCCATCAAAGAGGCCGAACGGCCTCGCATACATACCTTTGTTTCCACCAGCGACGTGCATCTCAAACACCAGATGCGCAAGTCGCGGGAAGAGGTGCTGGAGATGGCCAAGCGTATGGTTGCCCTGGCCGTCAGCCTCTGCGACGACGTCGAGTTCTCCGCCATGGACGCCACCCGCAGCGACCCGGACTTTCTGGCACAGGTGCTGCAGGCGGCCATTGACGAAGGCGCCCGTACAATCAATATCCCGGATACGGTGGGGTATGCCATTCCCACTGAGTTTGGCGATTTCATCTGGGAACAGTTTAAGAAGGCCCCCGGGCTCAAGGATGTGGCCGTCAGTGTTCATTGCCACAACGATCTGGGCCTGGCGGTAGCCAATTCCCTGGCCGCGGTGGAGAACGGCGCCACGCAGGTGGAGTGCGCAATCAACGGCCTGGGCGAACGGGCTGGCAATGCTTCACTGGAAGAGATCGTCATGATCCTGGAGACGCGCTGGCGCAGCCTGGGCCGCAAGACGGGCGTCAAGACAGCTGAGATCGCTCGTACCAGCCGCCTGGTGAGTCAGCTGACGGGTTACGAAGTGCAACCGAACAAGGCGATCGTGGGCAAGAACGCATTCGCCCACGAGTCGGGTATCCACCAGGACGGAGTGCTGAAGGAGCGCACTACCTATGAGATCATGGATGCCGCCAGTGTCGGCAGAGGGAGAAGCGATCTGGTGCTGGGCAAGCATTCGGGACGCCACGCCCTCAAGGCCGCCATGGAAGAGCTGGGCTACGACTTAAGCGAAGAAGATCTGAACCAGGCTTTCGTCCACTTCAAGAAGGTGGCGGACAAAAAGAAGCAGATCACCGCGGTCGACCTGGAACATCTAGTCAGCGAAGAGATGCGCGAACTCACCGATATCTACGAGTTGAAGTCGTATGAGGTGACTGCTGGCTCGGGGTTCATCCCCAATTGCCAGGTTGTGATCGAGAAGGAGGGCGAGGAACTCAGCGGCAAGAGCTTCTCCGGCGGTTCGATGGAATCGATCTTCAAGGCCATCGACGATGCCGTCGGCACCAAAGGCAAGCTGAAGGATTATCAGGTGCGCTCGGTGACGGAGGGCAAGGACTCGCTGGGCGAGGTTCGCGTTGTTGTGGAAGTAAATAACAAAACGTACGCGGGCACGGCGCTTTCAATCGACGTGGTGGAAGCCAGCGCCAAGGCTTATGTCCGCGCCCTGAACAATGCTTATAGAGCCGGGACGGTGAAGTAGATGGCCAATGAAATGACTATAACTGAGAAAATACTGGCGCGCGCCTGTGGCAAGGACGAGGTGCGGCCGGGCGACTTCGTCAATGCCCGCCTGGACCTGGCGCTGGCCAATGACATTACGGCGCCGCTGGCGATCAAGGAATTCGAGGCGGCGGGGATTGAGAAGGTCTGGGATCCGAAGAAGGTCGTGCTTGTCTGCGACCACTTTGTTCCCAACAAGGATATCAAGTCGGCCGAACAGGCAAAGCTGGTGCGCGACTTCGCGCGGCGGCAGGGCCTGGCCAACTTTTTTGACGTCGGGCGCATGGGCATCGAGCATGTGATCCTGCCGGAAAAGGGGTTAGTGGTTTCGGGTGACGTTGTCATCGGCGCCGATTCTCATACCTGCACTTATGGAGCGCTGGGTGCTTTCGCTACCGGCGTAGGCAGCACCGACCTGGCGGCCGGCATGGCCACCGGTGAGGTTTGGCTGCGGGTGCCGGAAACGATCAGGTTCAACTTTGAGGGTGAGCCGGGGCGTTTCGTTACCGGCAAGGATTACATCCTCTATGTAATTGGCATGATCGGTGTCGACGGTGCGCTGTACGAAGCCATGGAGTTCGGCGGTGAAGCGATTCGCAGCCTGTCCATGGACGGCCGCTTCACCATCTGCAATATGGCGATTGAGGCGGGCGGCAAAAGCGGTATTGTCGAGCCCGATGAGGCAACGGCGGAATATTGCCGCGGCCGGGCGCTGCGCGAGCCGGTAATGATGAAGAGTGACGACGGCGCGCGGTATGCGCGTGTGATCGATATCGACGTGAGCACGATCGAGCCGCAGGTGGCAAAACCGCATCTGCCCTCGAATACCGTGCCGGCATCGGCGCTGGCGGATCTGAAAATCGACCAGGTTGTCATCGGTTCCTGCACCAACGGGCGTATCGAGGATCTGCGCATGGCGGCTGAAGTGCTGCGGGGACGCAAGGTTCATCCCGATGTGCGGACTTTGGTTTTTCCCGGAAGCCAGCAGGTCTATAAGCAGGCCATGAAGGAAGGGCTGATAGATGTCTTTATCGATGCCGAGGTGGCCGTGAGCACGCCGACCTGCGGTCCCTGCCTGGGTGGGCATATGGGCATTCTGGCCGCGGGGGAACGGTGCGTTTCGACCACGAACCGCAATTTCGTCGGCCGCATGGGCCATACCGAAAGCGAAGTTTATCTGGCCGGGCCGTACGTAGCGGCGGCAACCGCCATTGCCGGCAGGGTCGCGGTACCCGAGGAGGTGACCGCATGAAAAATGAATGCGGACATTACTACGAGGAGGCGGCGGTATGATCTTTGAAGGCACGGCGCACAAATACGGGCGTGACGTTGATACCGATGTCATAATCCCGGCGCGTTACTTAAATACACATGATCCGGACGAGCTGGCGGCCCATTGTATGGAGGACATTGACGGCGATTTCATCAGCCGGGTGCGGCCGGGCGACATCATCGTCGCCGAGGAAAACTTCGGCTGCGGCTCGTCGCGGGAACAGGCGCCGGTGGCAATCAAGGCGGCCGGAGTTTCGTGTGTAGTGGCGACATCGTTCGCGCGAATATTTTACCGCAACGCCATCAATATTGGACTGCCAATACTTGTCTGCCCTGAAGCGGCTCGCGAGACCGAGAGTGGCGATCTGCTGCGTGTGGATCTCGAGAAAGGCGAAGTAGTCAACCTGACGAAGTCAAAGAGCTATCAGGCCGACCGCTTCCCGGAGTTCATGCAGGAGATAGTGGCGGCAGGAGGCCTGATGAATCATGTTAAAAAACGCAAGCAAAGCGGAGGAGCCAATGCCTGATTTAAGACGATTCGGAGGATCGAATGCATAATATAGCTGTCATGCCCGGCGACGGCACCGGGCCGGAAGTAGTACGCGAGGGCCTCAAGGTTCTGGCGGCCGCCGCGGCGCGTTTTGGTTTCGAATATGAAACCACCGACTACGATTTCGGCGGCGAGCGTTACCTGAAAACCGGTGAGACATTGCCTGACTCCGCTCTCGATGAATTAAAAGGGCATGACGCGATATTTCTGGGCGCGATCGGCCACCCCGACGTCAAACCGGGGATACTCGAGCAGGGCATCCTGCTGAAGGCGCGTTTTGAGCTGGACCAGTACATCAACCTGCGGCCGGTGAAGCTTTTTCCCGGTGTGGAAACACCGGTGAAAGATAAGGGCCCGGAAGATATCGACTTCGTCGTGGTGCGGGAAAACACCGAAGGCCTGTATGTCGGCGCCGGCGGCTTCCTGAAAAAGGGAAAGCCGGACGAGGTGGCGATCCAGGAGAGTATCAATACGCGCAAGGGCGTTGAGCGGTGTATTCGCTATGCGTTTGATTATTGCCAGCGCCGCGGTAAGGACAACAAGCTGACGCTTTGCGGCAAGACCAACGTGCTTAATTATTCACAGGATCTGTGGATGCGGACCTTTAACGAAACGGCGCCGGATTATCCCGGCGTTACTCCCGATTACGCGCACGTTGATGCTATCTGCATGTGGTTCATCAAGAATCCGGAATGGTTTGACGTAATCGTCACGGACAACATTTTCGGGGATATAATTACCGATCTCGGCGCCATGATCCAGGGTGGCATGGGCATCGCCGCCGGTGGCAATATCAATCCCGAAGGTGTGTCGATGTTCGAGCCGATCGGCGGTTCGGCGCCGAAGTATACCGGCCAAAATGTAATCAATCCGCTGGCGGCCATCGCGGCGGCGCAGATGATGCTCGAGTTTCTGGGCGAAAATGAGGCCGGGGCCGCGGTTGAAGCCGCCATCACCGATGTAACCGCGAATAAACTGGAAAGCCTGGCGGTGGGCAGGACGGGCTACTCGACAATCGAAATAGGCGATATGGTGGCCGAGAGAGTCAGCAAGGGCTAAGGGATACCGCCGCCCATGAAAGGAGTCTCATGCCGATAACGGAAGTTTCAAAAATCTGGATGAACGGGGAGCTCGTTGATTGGGCGGATGCCCAGGTGCATCTGCTCACCCATGCGCTGCATTATGGCTCGGGAGTTTTTGAGGGTATCAGGGCTTATGACACCAAAAAAGGGACTCATGTCTACCGACTGACGGAGCATATCGAGCGGTTGATCCGATCCGCCAAGATCTATCTGATGGATGTTCCCTTCAGCGTCGAGGAGTTGGTGCAGGCGACAAAGGACGTCATCAAGGCCAACGATCTCGAGAGCTGTTATATCCGGCCGATCGTCTACCGCGGCTATGGTGAGATGGGGCTCTTCCCGCTGCATGCTCCGGTCGACGTCGCCATTGCTGTCTGGCCCTGGGGAACTTATCTGGGAGATGACGGGATCAAGCACGGCATCCGCGCCAAGATCTCATCTTTCCGGCGCTTCGGCCCCAACAGCATGCCGCCCGCGGCCAAAGCCACAGGGCAGTATCTGAACTCCAGCCTGGCCAAAGTGGAGGCGGTCAAGGCCGGCTACGAGGAGGCCATCCTGCTCGACGATGATGGCAACCTTTCCGAGGGATCGGGGGAAAACCTGTTTGTGATCAGGAACGGCGTCGTGGCGACGCCGCCGACGTCCTGCGACGTCCTTGAGGGCATCACCGCGGATACGGTATTCACGATCTGCAAGGACGAGGGTATACCGTTGGAGCAGAAAATCATGGTGCGCTCCGATCTCTATGTTGCCGATGAAGCGTTTCTGACCGGCACGGCGGCCGAGATCGTGCCGCTGCGCGAGGTCGATGACCGCGTCATCGGCGAGCCGGGGCCGATCACGAAGAAGATACAGGAGATCTTTTACGGGATTATCAAGGGTGAGAACGATAAATACGGCAGCTATCTGGAATGGGTGTGATCAGCCGGGGCTCTGGAGTAGCTTAACCGGCTCAGTTTTGTGATTGAGAGCAGCCATTCAATCTGGATAGACGCAAGCGCCGAAGAGGTATATGGGCATATCGAGAGCATGCCCAATAAGTTCCCGGTCTTCAGGGCGCTCGAGAGGTGGCCGCTGCTGGCGGTGAGGATCTTTTTGATCGGCGGCTTCAAGCGGGGGATCAAGATATTGTTTTCCAAAAGTTACTATCGGATGGCCATAAGTAACATGAAGAAGCCGCTGGCTATCGGCGGCTCGTTTGGCCCGTTTGTGCTCACCGAAGCTGAGGTTGGCCGTAAATATTTCTTTTCGTTGAGAACAGTTCTCTTCAACCTGAATGCGGGTTATCTGATGGATTCGGAAGGGCGCGGCTCCAGGCTCTCGTTGGCGTTGACCTCCGATAACCCCAATATGGCACAGAGGTTTTATTGGCTATTTGTCAGGCCGATGCATAATATCCTGGCAAAAAAGACTCTTAGCGTAATCAGGAAAGATGTCGAAAAAGCGCATTGAAATATACGATACGACCCTGCGGGACGGCATGCAGCGAGAAGGCATGAGCGTTTCCGTGGATGAGAAGATCCAGATCGCCTTGCGGCTGGACCGCCTTGGCGTGCATTACATTGAAGGCGGCTTTCCTGGCTCCAATCCCAAGGATGTGGAGTTTTATCAAAAAATGGCTAACCGCAGGCTGCGCACCGCCAGGCTGGCCGCTTTCGGCATGACGCACAAGCGGGGCGCCAGGCCGCATCAGGATCCGCTGCTCAAACAGCTGCTCAAGGTGGATACGCCGGTAGTCACGATCGTCGGCAAAAGCTGGAAGCTGCACACACAAAAGGTGCTGAGGGTTGGCCTTGAGGAAAATATAAAGATGATCGAAGGGACTGTTGGCTATCTTGCGGGTAAGGGCCGCGAGGTCTTTTATGATGCCGAGCATTTCTTTGACGGATTCAACGACGATCCCGAATATGCTATGAGCACGCTTAAAGCCGCGGTTGGCGGCGGAGCGACCAGGGTCGTTTTGTGTGACACCAACGGCGCCACGCTGCCTTCCAGGGCCGCCGAAGTGGTCCGGCATGTTGTCGAGAGTCTGAGTGTGCCGGTCGGCATACATGCCCATAATGACGCCGATTGCGCGGTGGCGGTAACACTGGAGGCGGTCGAGGCTGGTGCGGCCCAGGTTCAGGGAACCGTCAATGGGTATGGCGAGCGCTGTGGCAATGCCAACCTGATCTCCGTCATGCCGGCGCTTAAACTCAAGATGGGGCTCGACTGCGTCAGCGACCATCGGCTGGCGGAGTTGACCGAGACCTCTCATTACGTTGCTGAAGTTACCAATATAAGCCCGGAGCCGCATCAGCCCTACGTGGGTGAGAATGCTTTCGCGCACAAGGGTGGGCTGCACGTGAGCGCGGCCCTCAGGGACGCCAGGACCTTCGAGCATGTGGACCCAGCGCTGGTGGGAAACAAGCAGCGCATTCTGGTGAGCGAGCTTGCCGGAAAGGCCACCGTACTTAAAAAGGCAGCCGAGATGGGCATCGACCTTTCCGCGGAAGGACGCGGGAGTGAGCTGGGCCGCCTGCTCAAGCGGCTCAAGGAGAAAGAGCATGCCGGCTATCATTATGAAGTCGCGGATGCTTCCCTGGAACTTTTCCTGCGCCGTGAACTGGGGCTGCATAAACCCATCATCGAGTTGGACAACTTTCGCGTTATCGTTCAGAAACGAAAGAGCGCCGTCATCAGCGAAGCCAAAATCGTCCTCAAGGGAAACGGCGGCGGCGAGCTGCCGATCGCTTTC
The DNA here is from genome assembly GCA_021785935.1 of Actinomycetes bacterium. Classification (GTDB taxonomy): domain Bacteria; phylum Actinomycetota; class Thermoleophilia; order BMS3ABIN01; family BMS3ABIN01; genus JACRMB01. The sequence continues at coordinate 36,194 of JAJYOG010000009.1, read as the reverse complement.
GCCGAGGGCAACGGTCCCGTCAATGCCCTGGATATCGCGTTGAGAAAACTTTTACCGGCCAGGTTTCCGAAATTTATGGATGAGCTGTCGCGCATCCATCTGATCAACTATAAAGTGCGTATTTTAAACGAGCATAAAGGTACCGGCGCCGTTACGCGCGTGCTCCTGGATTCCAGTGATGGCCAGGACACCTGGGGCACGATCGGCGTTTCGGAAAACATCATCGAGGCGAGCTGGGAAGCCCTGGTGGATGGTATTGAATACGGGCTGATCAAACGCCACCGGCGCCGCTAGAGCTACTTGGCGGTTTCCTGTTGGCGCACCTCGACCTACAACCTCCCGGCAAGATCATCGCCGTCGGCCTGAACTACCGGTCACATGCAGCCGAGCTGGGGATGGAGCTGGCTGAGGAACCAGTGCTCTTCATGAAACCTCCTTCGTCGGTGATCGGACCGGGTGACGCCATTGTTCTGCCTGGGGCCTCGATTCAGGTTGACTACGAGGCCGAGCTGGCTGTCGTAATAGGGAGAACCGCTCAAGGCCTCAAGGTGGAGGAGGCCAGCGACTGCATCCTGGGATATACCTGCGCCAACGATGTCACCGCGCGGGATCTGCAACGCAGCGACGGGCAGTGGACGCGCTCGAAGGGTTTTGACACCTTCTGTCCGCTGGGAAACTGGGTAGAGACCGAACCTCCGGAGCAGGATGCACTGGTCCAGCTGCTGCTAAATGGGGAGGTAAAACAGAGCGCCGCCATTGGCGATATGATTTTTTCTCCCCTGGAGCTGGTGGCTTTCATTTCCGGCATCATGACACTCGAGCCCCATGACGTCATTCTCACAGGGACGCCGCCAGGAGTGGGGCCACTAACGGCCAGGGATGAAGTGGCTGTGTGCATCGCCGGCATCGGGAAGTTGAAAAACAGGGTAGTCTCAGGTATTGGAAAGGGCGGAGCCGAACCGGATAATTAAGTATTGTGTCCCCGAAATTGGGACAAGGAATTTGCCTGCTCTCCATCGAATTTTACCTGGAGGAGCGACGGCGCTGCCAGGAGGCTCCCGCCGCTCGAAAAGCCCGGAAAAAGGAGTATCAAATGCAATTTAAGGGTGGGTTAGCCAACGGAGCGCTGGCGTCAATTTACGGCGCCGCTTCCTACATCTGCCTGTTCATGGAGATGAATCAGCACGACACCATGAAACTTATCTGCTACATCCTCGGAGTGGCCGGTATTCTTATTGCCGTCTACTGGTTTGCTACCAGTGAGATTATGGGCATCCCCATCATTCTCACGGGACTATGCCATATTGGGCTAGCGGCGCGCGCCGAACATGTCGGCATGCAGGTCGGCTGCACCGGTCTGGCAGTAGTAGCCTTCGCCATTGGCGTGGTCATGCTGACCAGGGTAAAACCGGCGGGAGCAAGTTAATAATCGCAGCCCGCGCGGGCGGCGGCAGGAAATGTCGCCTGCGCGGGCTACGGTAAGATCTTAATCAGCAGCTTATTTGTTGAACAGCTCGAACGGCGGGAGTAGAATCTTTCGTCGTGAGGTTAAGGGAGAACTTTTGAGTGAGCAGCACGCCAATCCTGTTGGCGCCTCGCCGGCAACCCCGCCGGTGTCCGGCTTTGTCCACCTTCATCTGCACAGCGAATATTCGGTTCTTGACGGCGCCGTCAAGGTGGAGAAGCTTCTCAACCGCTGTCATGAGCTGGGGATGTCCTCCGTCGCTATAACCGATCACGGTGTGCTTTCCAGCGCCGTGGATTTTTACAGCCAGGCGGTTAAGGCGGGCATCAAGCCGATCATCGGTCTGGAAGCATACGTGGTCGCAGACCGCCTGGACAAGTCCAAGATGCGGGAAGACCGCTACCATCTCACCCTGCTGGCGGAGAACGACACGGGCTATCAAAATCTGATCAGGATCTGCTCGCGGGGATTCCTTGAAGGCTACTATTACAAGCCTCGCGTGGATATGCGGGTATTGCGCGAACATAGCCAGGGAATTATCTGCCTAACTGGTTGTCTTAACAGCCGCATTTCACACATGCTTTTTACTGGCGACAAAGAGGGCGCAGCTGCAGAAGTAGTTAATTTGCAGGATATTTTTGGATCCGAGAATGTCTATATAGAAACCCAGTATCAGGGGCTCTCCGAACAGGAGAAGGTTAATCCTTTGTTGGCGGAGCTGGCGCGCGAAGCCGGCCGGCCCCTGGTGGCCACCAATGATGTTCACTACCTGCTGCACGAGGATGCCTCTTCCCATGACGCCCTGCTCTGTATCCAGACCGGTAGCACCCTGCTTGAGACAAAGCGTCTTAAATTCCAGGGGGACCAGTTCTTTCTCAAGAGCGCCGATGAGATGGCCCAGGCGTTTCCGGATAATCCCGAAGCGCTCACCAGCACCGTCGAGATCGCCGAGCGCTGCAACGTCACCATGGACTTCAGCAATCTGCTCATTCCCGGATTTGATACGCCAGACAATACAAGCGGGGATGAATTTCTGTGCGGCCTCTGTAAAAAGGGGATGGCGGCACGCTACCCGCAGGGAGAACCATCCGGCGCCCGTGAAAGGCTAGAGTTCGAACTGGCGACAATCGAGAAGATGGGTTTTGCTTCCTATTTCCTCATTGTCTGGGATTTTGTCAAGTTCGCGCGCGACAACGACATCGCCGTGGGACCGGGCCGCGGGTCCGCCGCGGGCAGCCTGGTCTCCTACTGTCTTGGCATCACCGATATCGATCCGCTTAAATACGATCTGCTCTTTGAGCGTTTCCTCAATCCGGACCGCAAGAGCATGCCCGACATTGACATCGATTTCTCACCGGTGGACCGCGAAAAAGTTTTGGCTTACGTCACCGATCGCTACGGCCGCCAGAATGTGGCCCAGATCATTACTTTCGGCACCATGGCCGCTCGCCAGGCAACCAGGGACGCTGGCCGGGTCATGGGTCTTCCCTATGGGGTTGTGGACAAGATCGTCAAGTTCATCCCCGAAGGTCCTGGCGTGACCCTGGGGGATTGCCTTAAACCCGGCCAGGAGCTGCGCGAAGCCTACGAAAGCGATTCCCAGACCAAAGAAGTCATTGATCTGGCCCGCCCGCTCGAAGGTCTTATCCGCCAGGATTCGATCCACGCCGCCGGCGTGGTCATCTCAGACAGGCCGCTTACCGATTATGTGCCGTTGCAGCAAAAGGGAGACGCCGAGGTTGTTACCCAGTTCACCATGAACCACGTGGAGAAGCTGGGCCTTCTCAAAATGGATTTTCTGGGCCTGAGGAACCTCGATATTCTCAAGGCCGCGGTGCGGCTGGTATATGACAGCCGCGGCATCGAGATCGATCTTTCGGTGCTGCCTCTCGATGATGAGAAGACCTATGAAATGCTGCGTCAGGGCCAGAGCGATGGTGTCTTCCAGCTGGAGAGCTCAGGTATGAAGGAGTCACTCCGGAACGTAGGCCCCACCTGTTTTGAGGATATTTTCGCGCTGGTAGCCCTCTACCGCCCGGGACCGATGGAGCACATCCCCACCTACGCCAGGAATAAGAGGGATCCGGAAGGCGTCAAATATCTGGATCCGCGACTGAAAGAGATACTCCAGCCCACCTATGGGGTGGCCATCTACCAGGAGCAGTTGATGGAGATCGCCAAGAAACTTGCCGGTTTCTCTCCCTCCGAGGCTGACGATCTGCGCAAGGCCATCGCCAAGAAGAAGCGCGACCTGATGGCCAGCCTCAAGAGCAAGTTTGTCGCCGGCTGCAAGGAGAACCAGGTTGCGGCCGGATCCATCGAAAAGCTGTGGAAGCTGATGGATGACGCCGGCGACTATTCCTTTAATAAATCCCACGCGGTCGCTTATGCCATGGTTGCCTATCAGACAGCCTGGCTGAAAGCCAACTATCCGGTCGAATACATGGCGGCCACCATTTCCAGCGTCATGTCCACCAAGGACAAGGTGCCGTTTTATGTCGATGTCTGTTCGCGCATGGGAGTGGAGGTGTTGCCTCCGGACGTCAACGAGAGCGGCAGCGATTTCAGGGTCGTCGATAGCCGCATCAGGTTCGGGCTCACCGCCGTCAAGAACGTCGGCTCCAAGGTGATCGACTCCATCATCGAGACCCGCGGGGCAGAAGGTCCCTTTACTTCGATCTTTGATTTCTGCCGCCGGGTCGATTCCCAGCAGCTGAAGAAGAACGCGCTAGAGAGTCTGATCAAATGCGGCGCTCTTGATTCCACCGGCGCCACCCGTAAAGGTATGCTGGCGGTTATGGCGCAGGCACTGGCCATGGGTTCACAGAGCCAGCAGGACAGCATGCTGGGACAGGGTTCCATTTTTGACCTTACTAACGACACCGTCTCTCAGGATGAAAACGATCCGGTGATCCCCACGGATGAATACAGCTCGCAGGAGCTCTCCCGGCTGGAAAAAGAAACTCTGGGGATCTTTGTTTCCGGCCATCCCCTCATCGGGCTCGAGGGCGACATCGCCGCCTGCGGCGCCAGGACCATCACCGATCTGCAGGAGGTCCGGGACCGTACTTCGGTCACGGTGATCGGGATGATCGGCAAGATCAAGCGGCTGACGACCAAGAAGGGCGATCCCATGGCTTTCGTTAACCTCGAGGACCTCGAAAACAATACCGAGGTGGTCGTTTTCAGCGATCTCTACAATCAATGCAAGGATCTGCTGGTCGAGGATGAAGTCATCGTCGTCAAGGGCCGTCTTGATCTCAAGGGGATCGATGAGGATGGCAAGCGTGACATCAAGATCATCGCTGCCGAGATTTCCGAGTTTGTACGCCAGGGCGGTGAAAGCAGTCAAAGTGGTGGCGATGGGATCGTTCAACTTTCATTCAATCAAGACGATTTCAATCCGGACGTTATCAGCGACATGAAAGATCTCTGCCGCAGCTATCCAGGCTGCACACTGGTAATTATCAACATGATGACCACTGATGGCGTTCGCAGGCTGAAACTGGGCCAGCAGGTGCAGCCGGCGGAGGAGTTTTTATCCCGTATCGAAGGGTTGGCGGGGGTACGCGGCGTCAATCTCAGCAGGGATGGCATGCCAGCCTGATCCAGGCTGACGGAAATGCAGGACGACTTTGGCGCTTCTGTTTAAATTCTTGTCTAGCGCTACATGTTATGATAGCTTCCCTTCTTACAAATTAGTGTGAGCGACTCGGGAGAAGACTTGCCGACAGCCAAGGAAGCCATACAGGAACTACTCGAGATGTCCGCCAGCATTCGCCATGCGGTGCTTGTGCGCGGCGAGAGCGAGGTGCTGGCCAGCACCTTTGCCAATTCCCAGTCCGAAGCGGCAATGGTGGCGCTGGGCCGCAGGATGCTGGAGGAAGCGCGCATGGAGGCGAAGGAGATGGACCGCCCGGCTCTGACCCAGCTGTATGTCGAGTCGACCTCGGGATGTGTCTTTATCGTCAGCGGCGAGAAAGACACTTGGCTCGCCGCTACAACCGGCACCGATCCCACAGTTGGCCTGGTGCTCTATGACGTCAATACTGCCCTGAAAACGGCCCTGGAAGGTGAAGCCGACGAGGGCGACTATGGAAAGTAGGGGGAAAATGGCCAGGGGCAGATTCTTCTTTGGGTTCATGCTCTCGATCGCGTCGGCGCTGGGCTTGACCTGGCTGCTCAGGCGCATCCGCCATCAGGCGCGCGTCGAACTTTACTTCGATGATGGTTCGATGCTGGCCGTCAATAACAAGACATCAGAGCTTTCACGCAAACTTACCGCCATGGGCGACGAGCTGGTAAAGAAAGCCCTGTAGCAGGCCCGCGGTTTCTCCGTTCCTGATCATTTATTTCATCCATCACTTTGCCGGCCAGATCGCGTGCTTCACGCGAAGACGGCTTCTGTTGTGGCTCCTCGTACCGCAGGCGCTCCACCAGCATTGACAGCTCGGTAAATTCGCGAGCGCCCAGGCAGGAGGAAACCCGGCGCGCGAATGCCCTTAAGGTTTCTTCAGGCCGCCGGCAGAGCCCCCGTTTTCGCAGAAGCATGACAAGTTCAAAATAATCCTTCAAAATTTCATTGCTCCGGTATTCGTGACCGAGGCTGGCCGCCATCAGCCGCCGGCGCCGCCTTTCGCGGAGTAGCAGGCGCAGGACCTTGGGTAAGCCCCAGGCAAGCACGACGATCACCAGGGCAAAACCCACCACAAAAGCCAGGGGCAGTGAAACGGCCACCGAGATAACGCTGCGCAAAGCCGAGCCTAAATATCCAAAGGCACTACCGACAGGACCACTGCCGAGCGTTTCTCTGAGGTATGAAAACAGCTTGGATGCAAGCCAGGGGCTTTGCTGCTGGTTATCGGCGCCGGGAACGTCGAACCCGGGAGTGGGATCGAACGGCACCCAGCCGGCGTTACCGAAGTTGATCTCGACCCATGCGTGTGCGTCGCTTTGCTTAATCTCCCAAAGAGCTGTAAAGGGATTGTAACTGCCGCCGCTGTAACCGGTAACAACACGGGCCGGAATGCCGACGCTTCTGGCCATTACGGCCATCGCCGAAGCAAAGTGCTCGCAGTAACCGCGCTTCTCTTCGAAAAGGAAGTAGGCTACAGAATCCGTGTCTTCGGTCTGAATGGGAATATCGAGATCGTAGATATAATTGTCCTTCAGGTATTTCTCGATGGCGACAACCTGATCGTACCGGTTTGCATAGGGTGAGGTAACCTGTTTGGCAAGAGTCGAAATTTCGGGCATTTCGGGGTTATCGGGAAGACTGGTGTATTGGGAGGCGACCTTGGCGTCTGTACTGCGCGGATAACCGTGCAGTAAACTGGCATTGTGCACCGGCTTTTCGCTGATGACGGAGTAGACAGTCCCCTCCGTAAGCTCGTACGGGCTTCTAAGACTGCCGAAGCCATCTACTTTGATCCTGTCAGCGGGAAAGAACAGCTGCTCGGGCTTCCAGGATGCAAAGATGATGTTGGGCAGGTCGGACTCGACGTAGAAACTTTGTACCCTGGTTTCCATGTTGACCACCGCACGCCCTGGGATATCGAGCAGGAAGGGGGCCGAGTCCGTGATTACATCCTCGGCATCCTCCTGGCTCATCTCCCAGCCTTTACCGTTGTACAGGTCGAAGACGATACCGCGGTAATAATCGTAACCTTCGGAACGCACCTTCAGGACGATGTCATCACTTAGATTTCCCCGGGACCTCAGGTCCATATAGGGGTTGAATCCGAAGTATGAATTTGGGCTGAACCGTGGTGCTTCATTGAAGGGATTGTCACCGCTTGGATATGAAGGATTGACCACGCCGGGCGAGAAATCGCCCAGTATTTTTTGCATGTTGGAGATAGGCAACGAATGAAGACTGGCATGGGTGCTTTGAGGCATGATCAGAAGCAGCGGTATTGCCAGGACGATACCCGCCAGCCACGCCAGAGACCCGTAGGTTATGATCTTCAGCGGCCGGGCTCCGGTTATGTGATCCGCATTCTGTGTTGACTCCGAGATATGGAAGTAAACCAGGGAAACGACCGCCGCGATGCTAAAAAACGCCAGTCCGACGAGATAGAACATGCCGGTGGAGAGAACGGCGCCGGCGGCGATCAGAGTCAAACCGCTGGCCAGCGAAAACTTTAAATCCCGCCTCGCCGGCACATCGAATGAATGCAGTACCTGCAGCCAGAGCAGCAATTTTATCAGCGGTAGCCGCGTATCATAAAAGCTGGAGGCGAGTTCGCGGGCAAAGAGGACGGTTACCGCCACGACGAGCAATGACAGCACCAGCTTGAGGCGAAGGTTGCTCTGACGGCGGAAACGCCAGCTATAGGCAAACCCGGCGGCGGTAAGCAAGGGCACGGCGACGACGGTCAAAGTGTCGTAATAGCCCATGGCCAGGATGGATATCTCGGCGATGAGGATAGCGGTCATTACACTAAGCCGAAGGCCGATGCTTTCCTCGGGTACCCGCTTGGGATTAATCCTGCCGTAGGCTTTTATAAATCCATCAAACATATCGCAGCCTCGCCGGGGGAGGAAATCAGCAACAATTCCGCTCCGAGGGATTCCAGGCGGCCGGCGAGTTTCTCGAGCTGGCCGTCATCCATTAAAGCCGAGGACAATCGTTTTTCTTTCTCAAACCCTCTTCCATCCAGCATGATGACAAGAGAGTGGGGAAAGTCACGCAGGAATTCCGAACAGTCCAGCTGTCTGTAAGCCGTGTGGCTGGTCAGAATGAGAACCGGAGTCACCTCGGGCCAGGGAAACATGGCGCCGGCAAGGTCCATCGGTTCCTTGGCGTCGGCCTCCACCTGCGCCAGCCAGAACATGGCTTCCTCGAACCGGTGCCCCAATCCCCAGGCGCCTGCATCATCAGGTGAATGACCCAGGCCGAACCTGCGATTTTGGCGGGACTCCCGCTGCGCTAATGAGGCTGCAATCGTGACTGCGGCCTCAAAGGTTGACGCCGCGCCAGTACCCCTTTCCGCTTCACAGAATTTATCAATGAGAAAGACCGGTGTCATGGCCGCCTGACGGGCATATTCAATGACCGCCAGATTGTTGGTGCGGGCGGAGGTGCGCCAGTGAATAGAGCGGGGGCTGTCTCCGGGGCGATAATCCCGCACGCCCAGATAGTCGCTGGCCGTATTTCGCGTCGGGATGGCGCTCGATACCATGTATCCGGCATTTTTTTGGCCGGTGGCCCAGTCAGACACAAGCAGTTGCCAGCCGGGATAAACTACGGCCGGGCTATCGACATTGAAGCGCCGCCGGCTGCGGGCCAGGCCGGCTGGGGCGGCGCTGGAAAGTCTGACCTCGGCTCCGGTATAGACGCCTCGCTGTGGATCATCAATTGAAAGTTCTATCGCATTTGTTTCCTTCGGTCCTAAAACTGGTATAAACACCAGCTTCCGTGCGCCTGCAAACTCAAGATTGAGCTCAAGGCAAAAGCGGGGCCAAAATGAACTGTTGATTACACTTAGCATTACCGGAAGCCGCTCTCCGGCGGTAGCTGACGCGGGAGAAGCGAGCTTGATATCAATTCTGCCTGTGTTGATACGACAGAGCACAATTGATACGAGCGGAAACGCGAGGAGCAGCACGGTCACAAAGTAAAGCCAGCCGGAGCCGACGTTCCAGGAGATCAGGTAGAGCAGGACCGCGGCGGCGACCCAGTAAAGTGTCTTTCGCGTCGGCATAGCTTCTCAGGAGTAGCCGGGGATTAGACCGGCACCCGGCGGGAAGCGACGATGCCTGAGATAATGCCGGCTGCGTCTTCCCCCTTGAGCGACGACCTGCGTTTGAGGACGATGCGGTGGGCCAGCACCGGCGCTGCGGCTTTCTGAACGTCATCGGGGATAACGTACGACCGGCCTTGCGAAAAGGCGAGCCCCTGGCATGTATGCGCCAAGGCCACGCTGGCGCGAGGTGATGCTCCCAGTGAGACATCGGCATGGTTGCGGGTCGCATCGACGATATCAAGGATATAGCCGAGGATACTGTCAGCGACCTTGATTTCACGCACCGCGGTCTGGAGGGCTACGATCTGACTGGCGTCCGCGACCGGCTTCATCTGCTCCAGCGGATGGCGCACCAACTGATCCCGCATTAGCTTTTTTTCGCTTTGACGATCGGGTAATCCTACGGACAACGAAATCAGGAAGCGGTCGGTCTGGCCTTCCGGCAGGGGGAAGGTGCCGTGAACTTCGTACGGGTTCTGGGTGGCTATCACAAAAAAGGGATCAGGCAAGGGATGGGTCGTGCAATCCACGGTAACCTGGCTTTCTTCCATTGCCTCGAGTAGAGCCGCCTGCGTGCGCGGGCTGGTGCGGTTGATCTCGTCCGCCAGGACGATGTTGGCGAAGAGGGGCCCCGGCGACCAGTAGAAACGCTCTTCCTTGGGTGAATAGGTTGTGCTGCCGGTGATGTCCGATGGCAGCAGATCGGGAGTAAACTGAATACGGGAGTAACTGGAGGAGATCGAGCGGGCGATGCTCTTGGCAAGTGTGGTTTTACCGACTCCGGGGATGTCCTCCAGGAGCACGTGCCCTCTGCTTATCAGCGCCGCCAGGATGAGCGTTATAACTTCGTCCTTGCCGATGATTACCCCGGCAATATTTTTATGTAGCCGAGCGAATATGCTGGAAAGTTCGGCAAAGGCACTAAGTGGATTATCGGTATTCGTTAAAAGCTCGCCGCGCAGATCGCGGGCAAGGTTGTCTCCCCATTTGCTTTCTTTCATGACCGCCCCAAATTTAATGATTAAAATGTCGGCTACTGTACTTACGCAGGGAAAAAACGTCTAAACGCCGCTCTTTCAACTGTATCGGACCCTGGGCGGCAGCCATTAGAAGCCTGCTTTTGGGGGTCGAACCGCTCTTTTTTACGACTTGGGTGTTATAAGATAGGCGCTGCCGGTCAGAATAAACTTTAATCGTTTGGAAAGACCGGCATTTTTTACCCGGACCGGTTGACGCCTGGAAGGATATTATTGCTGCTGGACGAGCAACTTGCGCATGAAGTACTGGAGGCCGCCCTGAAACAGGGCGGCGAATTTGCCGAACTCTATGCCGAGCGAAGCCGTTCGACTTCCTTAAGCCTCGAAGACAGCCGGCTGGAACGTAGCTCCACCGGTTTTGACGCTGGCGTTTCCATCCGGGTGACCCGCGGCCGTTCCATCTCTTTTGTCTCAACGGACAGCCTGGGAAAAGGGCGGCTAATGGCGGCTGCCCGTCTGGCGGGAGAGGGGCTTGCGGATGGTGGGCCGGACGTGAAAAAACTCAAGCTCGTGGATCATCCCTCCCCACATGTCATCGAAATACCGCCCGCCTCTGTGGCGGCGACCGAAAAAGCGGCAATGCTGCGCGCTGCCGATGAAGCGGCTCGTGGCGCCGGTTCCGAGATAGTACAGGCCTCGATCAGTTTTAGTGACGAGTTCAGCGAGATCATGATCGCCAATTCAGAGGGCACGCTGGCGGGCGAGGAAAGAACGCGCGTGCGATTCACGGCGCGTGCCGTCGGCATTCGCGGCGACATCATGCAGACCGGTTCGGACAGTATGGGCGCTCACCACGGTATGGAGCTGTTTGGGGTCAGGGAGCCCGCCGACGTGGGTTTGGTGGCGGCGCAAAAAGCGCTGATCATGCTTGATTCACAGCCTGCGCCGAGTGGCAAGATGACGGTGGTAATGCACCGCGGTTTTGGCGGCGTTCTGTTTCACGAAGCTTGCGGGCATGGCCTCGAGGCCGACGCCATCGAAAAGGGCACCAGTGTTTTCACCGGCAGAATCGGGGAAAAGGTTGCTTCCGAACTGGTGACGCTGATCGATGATGGCAGCATCCCGGGTGAATGGGGCTCAAATGCCTTCGATGATGAAGGCGTACCGACGCAGCGCACAGTGCTGATCGACAAGGGCAGGCTGGCCGGGTTTTTATACGATGGCCTTCGCGCCAGGAACCTGGGCGCGAAATCGACCGGCAATGGCAGGCGCCAGTCCTTCCGCCATCCGCCAATTCCTCGCATGACCAATACTTTTATCCTCGCGGGCGCCAACAAGCCCGAAGAGGTTATTGCCGCGACGAAAAAGGGTTTTTATGCCAAGACGCTGTCTGGCGGGCAGGTTGAGCCGGCCAGCGGTGATTTCGTCTTTGGAGTTTCTGAGGGATATTTGATCGAGGACGGCAAGGTAACGACACCGCTCAGGGGAGCCACGCTCATCGGCAACGGCCTGACAGCTCTGAATAACATCGATATGGTCGCTGACGATTTCGACATGCACATCGGTGTCTGCGGCAAGGATGGGCAGGGCGTTCCGGTAGGAAGCGGCCAGCCGACACTGCGGATACTGGACATGACAGTTGGGGGTACTGAGGTCTGATGCTTGATGTCGCTAAAAAAGCACTTGAACACGCTGCGCTCACGGGAGTGGATCAGGCTGAAACCTTCGCGCTGGATACCAGGTCTACCCGTATCAGGATCTACCAACAGGAAGTGGAGGAGTTGGGCAGTTCCACCGGCACCGGTGTGGGAATCAGGGTCTTCATGGGCGATTCGGTTGGTTATGCCTATACCAGTGAAATCTCGGATGATGCTCTGGCCGCCACGGCGCGCGCCGCGGCTGAAAACGCCGAGGTGACCGCTGGCGACAAATTCATGGGGCTACCGCGGCCGGCCCAGACTTTTCCCGAGCTTGACCTCTTTTCCGAGAAGCTTGATCAGGTGCCGCTGGCGCGGAAGATTGAGCTGGCTAAGGAAATGGAAAAGGCCGCACTGGACCGCGATCCCCGTATCTCCCAGGTGGATTCCGCCACGTATGCCGAAGGTGAAGGCTCGGTCGCGATCGCCAATTCTTTGGGATTTTCCCGGGGGTACAGGGAAAATACCTGTTACGCCTTTCTCCAGGCCATCGCCGAGGCGGAGGGCCAGATGCAGACCGGCATGTCTTTTTCCACGGGAAGGGATCCGGAACAACTGGCGGGCGTTGCCAGCGGTCTGGAGGCGGCCGACAGGGCGCTGGCGCTTCTGGGCGCGACGCAATGTGAGAGCATGAGCTGTCCCGTGGTCATGGATCCTTTCGTGACGGCGGGCCTGGCGGGAGTTATCGGCTCGGTGTTGACTGGTGAATCCGTGCAAAAACAGCGCTCGATGTTCTCGGGTCTTCTGGGTAATACCGTGGCGAACTCTATCTTCACGCTGACCGATGACGGCATCAACCCTGATGGGCTGGCAAGTGCTCCCTTTGACGGTGAGGGTGTGCCCTCGGGGGAGACAAAGCTGATCAAAAACGGTGTTTTGCAGGCATTTCTCTATGATACTTATACGGCTCGCAAAGATGGGCGTACTTCCACGGGAAATGGCATCAGGGGGTCCTACCGTTCTCAGCCGCACGTCGGGGCGACCAATCTGCGGATCACCGGCGGCGACCGGACGCTGGCGGAAATGATCGCCTCGGTTGACAAAGGATTTTATGTCATGGATGTCAGCGGCATTCATTCCGGCGCCAATCCGGTGTCCGGAGACTTTTCCGTGGGAGCCTCGGGACGTTTGATACGTGACGGAAATTTGTCAGAACCGGTTCGCGAGGTTGTCATCGCCGGCAATCTGTTGGCGATTCTGAAGAATATCACCATGGTCGGTAACGACAATCGTTGGGTTCCCTTCGGGGGAAGCATCCATGCGCCTTCCCTTCTCGTGGGAGAAATGACCGTTAGCGGAAAATGAAAATTAGTCGTTTTTCGCCTTGCCAAGGGCAATTGCGTCTGATAGTGTCGATAACCGCCAGCTTCTGAAACCCTTAAAACCAGGAGGTATGGAAGTGGGAAAATCTGAATTTGTAAGCGCCGTTGCAGCCAAGACCGATCTGAACAAGACCCAGGCCGCCGCTGCCGTTGATGCTTTCATCGACGTTGTTACCGATTCTTTGAAGAAAGGCGAAGAGGTTCAGTTCACTGGGTTTGGCAAGTTCAGCGTTCAGAACCGCGCAGCCCGTGAGGGTATTAACCCTCAGACAAAAGAAAAGATCCAGATCAAGGCAAGCAAGGTGCCGAAGTTCAGCGCCGGCAGTGCTTTGAAGCAAGCGGTAAAAGGTTAAACAGTAGCTTAAGTAGCAGGAATGTTTTTAATTGAATGTTATGGGGCGCGGGCCGAAGGCCCGCGCCCCATTCGTTTTGTCAGATATCCTCTTGCGCGAGTATCCCCGTGTTTATATCACGTGTTTAAAACCGGCTCAGGCAGGATAAACAGCGCACACAGCCAATTCGTAAGAATCAATCACGAGGACGGCGATCATCGCATTCAGTTCTGACAGTACACGCGATTACGATACTGGATTTATCATGCCCCGAACTTCGGCGGCAACGAGACTTCCAGAGGTTCAAGGCATCATTTTTCGCATAAAGAAAGTTTCCTGGCAAAGCCTGGCCGTTGTCGAACTGCCGCTGCTGGCGCTGCTGGCAATGATAATAGCGATTTCGGTCCTGGTGTCGCCGGACTTTGAACTTAGGGCTACCGGGCTCAGCCTCCCCAATTTCGTGACCTGCCCCTTTTTCGCCATTACCGGCATCCCCTGTCTCTTTTGCGGCATAACGCGTTCGTTCATGGCCATGGGCGGCCTCGATGCCGGCCAGGCATTTACCTATCATCCTCTGGGTCCGTTCCTCTACATCTTCATGCTGGTGATAGCGGCCGTTTCGGTTGTATCGCTAATAACCGGGCGGCGGCTATCTGTCAAAATCGGACAGTCGCTCCGCAAGAATCTGTTAACCGTTGGCGTAGCCATATTGATAGCTTCCTGGATTGTAAAGGTACTCGTATGGCGGCAAACGGGGTTGCTTTAAAGAATGGTTCCAATCATTGATAACGATACAAGGAGGCAGCAGTGGACGACCTGACGTTACTGGATGCTGACATCCGTCAGCGAAGTATTACGGATTGGCAAACGGCTCCCGGCACCGCCATTGTTTTGGGGATTGTGACCTGTGGTATCTACTGGTTCTACGTGCTGTACAAAATTCTGGAACGGCATGAGCAGCATTTTGAGAGGATGGTCTCCTTTCGCACCCATCTGATCGCAGTGCTGAAGGAAAAAGCAGAGGCCGCGGGCAAGACGGCTGATGTCGCCCAGGAGATGTCGGAGCTCGAGGGAATGGATCTGGACGCCACCACCCGAGACCGCAACGGGGAGAAATCCCCGGTTCTGTGGCTGGTCCTGAGCATCGTCGTCGGCGTTGTTGTTTATTACGTCTATTATTTCCTCAACGATGATTTTCGGTCTCACGAGGCCAACGAGAACGCATTCATGCTCAAGGCGAGTGAAGTCATGAACAAGATCGGCATCACCGAGAATCAGATCGTGACGCCCATGGTGCTTCCGGAGCGGAACTTCGTCACGTACATTATCCTGTCCATCGTCACCTGCGGCATCTACGGAATCTACTGGATGTACACGCTGATCAAGGATCCGAACGAGCATTTTGATGGCCACGCCATGTGGGAGGAGCAGGTCCAGGCGATTCTGCAGCCGTAGCGGAAACCGCGCTATAGAGAAATAACCGTTTCCGTAGCGAAACAGCTATAGATTGTTGGCGCCATAGCTGTTAAACGGGAAAAGAGCGGAGAGCGAATTGGCTGATTGCATCAATCATCCCGGAAAGGCTGGGGCAGGAACCTGCGAAGGCTGCGGACTAACCTTCTGCGGCGATTGCCTGCTGACAACGCCGGACGGGCGCCGGTTTTGCCGTTCCTGCGCTACAACCGGCGCCGGCTTGAACAAACGGCAGGATCCGGGAGGGCTGGCCATTGCTTCGCTGGTGCTTTCGGCTGTGGGTTTCATGTTCTGCATTACCGCGATTCCGGGAATGGTTCTGGGATTCGTCGAGCTCAACAATATCAAGAAGGGCCGGTCCCCAGCGGAGGGGAGAGGACTGGCCCTTGCGGGAGCCATAATCGGTGCGGTGATTACGGCTTTCATAGTCCTGGGAATCGTATTGTTCATTATCATGGCGTTAGTAGTTGGTGTTTCCGAGGCGTGAGCTTTATTGCGACTGGGGGAAACTGATGGAAGGGACTAACCCTCCTGGCCTGGCAGGACCACCGGAAAAGACCGGCGGCATGGCAATCGCGTCTCTGATACTGTCGATAGTTGGCATCTGCTGTTTCGTCCCCGCCATCGTCGGCCTGGCGCTTGGCTTCATGGAGATAAACAACATCAAGAACGGCCGGTCATCGGCCAAGGGATACGGGATTGCCCGCGCCGCCATCATCATTGCCATCGTCGCCATCTTGCTTGATGTGGCCTATTGGATTTATCTCATTTCGACCGGCGGGTTTAATTTCGAGTTTGGCGCTCAGAGTTGACCGGGCCTCTGCAGCCCTGCCGGGAAAAACCGCCCGGTTCGGCACAACTGCCCAGCCCGGTGCATCTGTGTTAAAATCACCCCCGTGAGCGATGATCTGATAAATACATACCAACTGGCCCCTTCCATCCTGTCGGCGAATTTTTCCCATCTTGGTGAGGATATCAAAAAGGTGATGGATGCCGGCGTGCGTGTTATCCATGTCGATGTCATGGACGGCCAGTTTGTTCCCAATATCACTATCGGGCCCGTGGTCGTCGAGGGCATTCGCGATTTGGTGCATGAAGCCGGCGGTGTCCTTGACGTACACCTGATGATTGATGCGCCCGAACGTTACATCGAGGATTTCGCCCGCGCTGGTTCCGACTGGATCTCCGTCCATGTTGAAGCCTGCAGGCATCTCAATATGACCCTTTCACAGATTCGGGCCGCCGGATGCAAGGCGGGCGCCGTGCTTAATCCAGCCACACCGCTAAATGAGCTGCAGGAAGTCATCGGTGACATCGATTTTGCCCTGATGATGACGGTGAATCCGGGCTTTAGCGGTCAGAAGTTTATTGCTTCGGTCCTTCCCAAAATAACCCGGGCTCGGCATCTGCTGCCCCCGGAGGTCGGGCTGCAGGTGGACGGGGGTGTCGCCGCCGATACTATCGAAGCCGTTCTCGACACCGGCGCCAACCTCTTTGTTGCCGGCTCCGCGGTCTTTGGGGCTCCCGATCCGGCCGCCGCGGCTGGACAGCTGATGGGCGCCATGTCGGCGCGCGCCTGACTCAGGCAACATCACCAAAAACTTTCAGGAATGCGGATTCGGGTAACGGTTTCGCTCGTAATAACATACGACTTCGTTCGCAATAACTAATGTGGTATCATTTTCGCGTACGGTCTTAAGCGACCGGACGATCGACAGAAGCACAAATTAAATAGCTGTTTATCAGCACAATGTCTTCGGGGCGGGGTGAAATTCCCCACCGGCGGTTATAGCCCGCGACCCTCACCAGTGAGGCTGATCAGGTGCAATCCCTGGGCCGACAGTTAAAGTCTGGATGGGAGAAGATAATGCTATCCGTCGCCCTGGGAGTTGATGCCCGGGTTTTTTTATGGGCGCCTCCCAGCGTGAATATGGGTGTGCGCCGCGCCGCCGCGCGGTCCTTTTCCTCAACTTCCCGAAGCCTGAAACCGAAGGATTGATTCACATATGGTTTCCGGACTGGATATAAGTTTTATGCAGCGGGCCCTCAACCTGGCCGACCTGGCCCAGGGAAAGACCAGCCCCAATCCCACTGTAGGCGCCGTCATCGCCCGCGGCGATACCGTGATCGGCGAGGGTTATCACAAACGCGCCGGCGAGGATCACGCCGAAGTGGCGGCAATCAAGTCCGCCAAGGAAGACGTCCGGGGCGCCACCATCTTTGTCACTCTGGAGCCATGTTGCCATACGGGGCGCACCGGGCCCTGCTCGGGGGCGCTTATCGATGTGGGAATTGCCCGCGTTGTGGTTGCTTCCCTCGATCCTTCATCCAAGGTAAACGGCAAGGGCCTGGAAGAGCTGCGCGAGGCCGGCATCGAAGTCGAGGTGCTCGAGGGACTTTTAGCGGAGCGGGCCCGCTCCCAGAACGAAGCCTTTCGCAAGCATGCCGTCACCGGCCTACCCTTTGTCATCTTCAAAAGCGCCATGAGCCTCGACGGCAAGATTGCTACCTCGACCGGCGACTCCAAATGGATTTCCGGCGAGGAGAGCCGGGCGCTGGTGCACTCGATGCGCGGAGAAGTCGACGCCATCGCTGTCGGCAGCGGTACCGCGCTGGTGGACGACCCCATGCTCACCTGCCGCATCCCCGGAGATTACAGGCAGCCCCTGCGCGTTGTTTTCGATTCGAAGGCTGGCCTGTCGCTGGACAGCAAACTGGTGAAGACGGTCCAGGAAACACCGACGCTGGTTTTTGTCACCGAAGCCGCTCCTCCCGAAAACATCAAGGCACTGGAAAGCACCGGCGTCGAGGTCGTGCAGCTGGGAACACTTGACGGGCAGGTAAACGTTGGCGAGGCCCTGCTTCATCTCGGTTCACGTGAGCCCGCCATTCTCAGTTTTCTTCTCGAAGGTGGACCGACGCTGGCGGCTTCGTTTGTGGAATCCGGCGCCATCGACAAGGTCATGACTTTCGTTGCGCCAAAATTTATTGGCGGCAAGTCGGCGCGCACACCCGTCGAGGGCCGCGGCTTCCGGCTGGTAGGCGAGGCGCAGCCTCTCTACCGCGTCCGGCACCGGGCGGTCGGCGATGACGTCCTCATCACCGCCTACACTACCCAGGAGGAATGGTAGACATGAGGGAGGGACACTAGATGTTCACCGGCATAGTTGAAGAACTGGGCAAGCTGGTCAGCCTCGAGATGGGATCTGACTCCGGCGTTATCACCGTCGAAGCAGACAAGGTTCTGGAAGGATGCCAGCTGGGCGATTCCATCGCCGTCAATGGCGTTTGCCTGACGGCGCGGCAGTTTGGCTCCGGCACTTTTTCCGCCGATGTCATGCCGGAAACGCTGAGAAAGACCAATCTGGGGAACCTCAAGCGCGGCAGCCTCGTCAATCTCGAGCGGGCTTTGACGCTTTCGGCCCGTCTCGGCGGCCATCTGATGCTGGGCCATGTCGACGCCACTGGCAAGATCCTGTCGATCCGCCCCGAGGGCAATGCAATTTTCTACACTTTTAGCGCGCCGGAAGAGATCCGCCGTTACCTGTTGCCACAAGGCTCGGTCGGCATCGATGGCATCAGCCTCACGATCGCACGCCTCGAGCGAGAGCAGTTCAGCGTCTCGCTCATTCCCCACACAGTGAAAGTGACAACACTGGGACATAACGGAGTTGGCTATCAGGTCAACCTGGAGGCGGACGTTCTCGGAAAATACGTGGACAAGATCATGAAAGGCGGACTTCCCGGAGGACAGGGGGAAGGCGGCCTGACTCTCGACAAGCTGGCGGAAGGGGGCTTCTTGTAGAAGGGGGCGCACGAGGGAGATCAAGGCATGAGGAGATCACGGCTCGAAGAGATCACGTAAAATAATAAATTTTATTCAAGTATCAACAAAACAATAGGCAGGAAGGAAAAATGGCAGAAGAACAAGACAACCAGGAGCAAAGAGCGGCGGACTCTCCGTTTAGCAGCATCGCGGACGCCATCGAGGACATCAAGTCCGGCAAGATCATCATCGTCTGCGATGACGAAGATCGGGAAAACGAAGGCGACCTGACCATGGCGGCGCAGTTCGCCACGCCTGAGGCCATCAATTTCATGGCCAAGTACGGGCGCGGGCTTATCTGCATGACCCTCACTCCGGAGAAGTGCATCGAGCTGGATCTGCCCCAGATGGTCCAGAACAATGAAGCCACCTTTAGCACAGCGTTCACTGTATCCGTTGAGGCCAGGCACGGCGTTACTACCGGTATCTCCGCGGCCGACAGGGCGCACACCATCCAGACAGCGATTAAACCGGGCGCCAAGCCGTCAGATCTGGTCCAGCCGGGGCACGTCTTCCCGCTCAGGGCAAAACCGGGCGGGGTTCTCGAGCGTACCGGCCAGACTGAAGCCGGAGTCGATCTCGCCCGCCTCGCCGGGCTGGAGCCCGCCGGCGTCATCTGCGAGATCATGAATGAGGATGGCACCATGTCGCGCGTGCCGGATCTCATCCCCTTCTGCAAGAAACACAATCTGAAGATGGTCACGGTCGCCGACCTGATCAAATACCGCCGCAAGAACGAGAAGCTGGTGCAGCGGGTGGCCGACGCCAGGCTCCCGACGAGATTCGGCGACTTTCGCGCGATCGGCTACCGCAGCCTTCTGGATAACGAGGAACACGTAGCCCTGGTCAAGGGCGATGTCGACGGGGCGGAGAATGTTCTTATCCGTGTGCACTCTGAGTGCCTCACCGGCGACGTCTTCGGATCCATGCGCTGCGACTGCGGCGAGCAGCTGTACCACGCCATGCGTATGATTGAGGAAGAAGGCAAAGGCGTGATCCTGTATATGTCCCAGGAGGGGCGCGGCATTGGCATCCTCAACAAGCTGCGTGCCTATGAGCTGCAGGAGCAGGGAATGGACACAGTCCAGGCCAATGAGGAGCTTGGTTTCCCGGCAGACCTGCGTGATTACGGTATCGGCGCCCAGATACTTGTGGACCTGGGGCTGACCACTATCCGCCAAATGACCAATAATCCCAAGAAGATCAAGGGGCTGGAAGGGTTTGGACTCAAGATCGTGGAAAGAGTGCCCATCGAAATGCCGCCCCAGTGCGAGAACGTTGCCTACCTCTCCACCAAGAAAGCCAAGATGGGGCACATCCTGCACCATCAGGATCTCAGGTTTGAGGAAGAGGAGAAGTCCAGCGAGTAACGACCCTGGTTCGTGAGCCGGGATTCGGTCTGAGGCGCCCGGTCGCGGACAAGGAAAGAAGAGAGTGCCAATATCGATAGAAAGGATCAGCCGATGGCAGAGAATTACAAGAGTTATGAGGGCATGCTCGACGCCAAGGGACTAAAATTCGGCATCGTGGTCGCCCGTTTCAACGAGTTTATCTCCACGCGCCTGCTGGACGGCGCCGTCGATTGCATTATCCGGCATGGCGCCGCCAAGGGCTCCGTAGAGGTTGCCTGGGTTCCCGGTGCCTTCGAAATTCCTCTGGTAGCCGCCAAGATGGCTGAGAGTGGCAAATATAACGCCATCATCGCGCTGGGAGCGGTTATCCGCGGCGGCACGCCTCATTTTGACTATGTCGCTGGCGAGGTATCCAAGGGCATCGCCAAGATCTCGATGAACACCAAGGTCCCTGTGGCCATGGGCGTTCTGACAACCGATTCAATCGAGCAGGCCGTCGAGCGGGCTGGCACCAAGGCTGGCAACAAAGGATGGCAGGCGGCGGCAGGGGCTATTGAGATGGCCCAGCTGCTCAAAGCATGGAAGTAAAACCAAACGGAGACTGAAGCCGGGGAACCGGCGCTCCTGGAACCGGCGCTCCAAAAACGATTCCGGGAACGGGACGAAAAGGGAATTTAAGCAAAACCCCCGGCAGGGGGTTTTGCTGCTGGGGCAGCGGGAAATCTTGAAGCATGATCAAGATAAAAAGAACATACGAGAAACCTGTCACCGCGGACGGTTACCGAGTGCTTGTCGACCGTCTCTGGCCACGGGGCATCAAGAAGGAAAACGCCGTCGTGGGAGGAAGGTTGAAGAGGCGAAACCCCCCGGAGGGGGGTTTCGCCTCAATTCAATTAAGAACAGATTGTCTGGTCAGGAGGGCTCGGCAAAAGCGAGATAGCCGGGCACGATCAGGTTAACAATGGGAACGATGAGCAGGATTCCCCACCAGTTGGGGAAGCCGCGCAGTTCGGCGATGCGCATCCAGATGACGATTGCGATGATAATATTAACGATGGGGATGATAAACAGGATCAACCACCAGATGGGCTTATCCGCGATTTTTAACATCAGAATGATATTAAGGATCGGGACCCACGCCCACCAACTGTTCTCAGCATCGAGCTTGTTGGCGATGGTCATCAGCGCGAATGCGAAGTAAGCGTAAATGGCAAGGTCGATGATGAGGGCCGGCGCACCTGAGACAAAAACATTCATAAATACTCCTCTCACGATCTTTGAAGGTAATAATATGGTAAAGCTACTCTTATTTTCGCAGTACGATGCAGTTTACCTGCCGCACTCCAGCAAAAAAGAAACCCCCCGAAGGGGGTCTCTCATTATTGCGTGTTGGCGTACTTCCGTCAGTGATGAATCGGCCGGCCTGTCGGCATCCCGTGCGGCTCTGCGAACGCCAGGTATCCGGGAACGATAAAGTTGACGACTGGCACGAGCATCAGGATCCCCCACCAGCTTGGGAATCCCCTGACCTCGGCAATCCTCATCCAGAGCAGGATCGTCAGGACCAGGTTCACAAAGGGGATAAACATGATTACCAGCAGCCACCACCAGGGCTTATCCGCTACCTTGCACATGAGCAAAACATTCAGGATGGGAATCCAGGCCATCCAGGCGCTTTCGGTTCCGGTCTTGTGCGCGATTGTCATCAACGAATAAGCGTAATACACGTATACAGCGATCGAGACAAGGAACAAGGCCACTAAGGCGCCGCCAGAAAAAGTTGTTGAAACTTCCATTGTTTTCTCCTTTTCGAGATTCGAACTTGCCGGGATGGCATTTCTTATAAATAAAGTCGGCCTCGGGGAGGGTTTATGTAGACCTGAACCACAAAATTTGTTATGGGGGAAAATCCTGATTCTGGCATAATAAAAGCCCCCTTGCGGGGGCTTGGCTTACAATATTGACTTTGGCGGGTGCGGTTAGGCCGTCTGTGCCGGCTTGTTGACAACCACCTTTTGCACCTTGCCGGCGCTAATACACTTGGCACAGACGTAGGCACGAGTCGGCGAACCGTTCTGAACGATACGGATTTTCTGCAGATTCGGATTGAAGCGGCGCCGGGTTGCCCGGTTGGAGTGACTGCGGTTATTGCCATAACCGGGTTTCTTGCCGCAAACTGTACACACTTTTGACATCTGGGTTCCTTGCTTCACCGGCGGCGGCGCCGTTTGTGGCGCACGCTCACTCCTTGCTTTTTACACAAGGCGTTATTATGCTATAGCCGCTCCGGAATTGCAAGAAGGAGAGGCCATGACCAAAGCCCGGTGTCTAACTGTTTTTGCCGGGATGGCCCCACTTCAAATCAGGAAACTCCCCCGAACCTCCAAGTCTGGTTTCAATCCTCGAGAACTTGGCGATCCCTTGATCACGCTGCCTGGAGTCGGTCCGGCGCTGGCCACCGCGGCGCACAAGCTCGGGCTGCAAACCCTCGGTGACCTGCTCTTTCATTTCCCCCATCGTCATGAAGACTTTACGGTGCAAAAAGAGATCGGCAAGCTCAAGTGGGGTGAGGAAGCCACCGTTCGTTGCCGCGTGGAAAAGGTGGCGCTCCTACAGACGCGCCGGCGCAATCTGCGTCTGGTAAAGTCGATGGTCAGGGACGGAACCGGCTACATGGAGGCGGTCTGGTATAACCAGGATTACCTGGCGGGTCAATTAACATCGGGTGATGAGCTGATTTTGCGCGGGACCTATGAGGGCGGCACCGGTGTTTTCAAAGTGCGCAGCCATGAACTCCTGGGCAAGCAGTCGGGTGGCTTGCATACACTTGGCTACGTTCCCGTTTATCCCACCACGGAAAAGATTTCTGTAAAAAGGCTGCGCGGCTGGTTGGGGATGATGCGGCCGCTGATGGCGCAGCTGGCCGACCCACTGGCGTCGTCACTGCGGGCCGAGCTCGGTTTACCGTGGCGTGCGGACGCCATAGACGCAATGCACTTTCCGCGAACGCTTGACGAATTCAAGCTGGCTGAGCGGCGGCTTATTTTTGAGGAGCTGTACCTGATGCAGGTGGGGCTGCTCTCGCACCGGCGGCACTTTGAGAAGGAGCGCCGAGGCGCGGCGTTAGGCGCGGCAGGCCGGCTTACCTGTGATTTCATCCGCGGGCTTCCTTTTTCTTTGACTTCTGATCAGAAAAGTGTTTGCAAAGAGATTTCAGGCGATTTGCAAAAAGCCGCGCCGATGCAACGGCTGCTTCAGGGCGATGTCGGCTCGGGGAAGACAGTCGTTGCTGTTTATACCATGCTCCGTGCGGTTGAGGACGGCCGGCAGGCGGCGTTGATGGCGCCCACCGAAGTTCTGGCAGAGCAACATTATTTCAGTCTGGAACAGATGCTTCTGGGATCCGGAATGCGTCTGGCTCTTCTATCGAGCAGGCTCAAGGGCGTTGAGCGGGCCGAGCTGCTGCAAGGCCTGGCGGATGGCTCTATCGACATCGCTATTGGCACTCATGCCCTCATCCAGGGGGATGTCGATTTCAGGCGGCTGGCAGTGGTGGTTGTCGACGAGCAGCACCGGTTTGGCGTCGAGCAGCGCGAAGAGCTGGCCGTGAAGGCTACGCGGCACGGTGTCACCCCGCACGTGCTGCACATGACGGCGACGCCGATTCCGCGTACCCTGGCGCTGACGCTCTACGGGGACCTTGATGTGAGTGTGATTGAATCAATGCCGTCTGGCCGCCGGCGCATAAAGACATGGTTAGTGCCTGAGGCCAAGCGCGCTGGGGCTTATGGTTTCATCCGTGAGCAGCTCGATGCCGGCAGGCAGTGCTATGTTGTCTGTCCCTTGATCGAGGAGTCGGAGGCGGTGGAGGTAAAGGCGGTGGAGGGTGAGGCCGAACGCCTGGCGGCGACCGAGTTCAGGGGTTACCGGGTAGGGCTGTTACACGGACAGTTGCCGGTGGCGTCCAAGCAGGAGGCTATGCGGCTTTTCGCGGCCGGCGATACGCAGGTGCTGGTGACCACGACTGTGGTAGAAGTCGGGGTAGACGTGCCCAACGCCACCGTGATGGTAGTGGAGGAGGCTGATCGTTTCGGGCTGGCGCAGCTGCATCAGTTGCGCGGGCGTGTGGGGCGGGGGCTCCACGAGTCCTTTTGCCTGCTTTTTGGCGATCCACGTACGGAGCAAGCCGAACGGCGGCTCGAGGCCATGACGACAACCGCGGATGGCTTCGCGCTGGCCGATATCGATCTGGAGATTCGGGGCGAGGGCCAGTTGTTCGGCACGCGCCAGTCCGGGCTTCCCGACCTGAGACTTGCCCGGCTCATCCGCGATCTGGAGGTGCTCAAGATGGCGCGGCGAAAGGCGGAAGGCCTCGTTGCGGCTGATCCAGAGCTGGGGAAGCCCGAAAATGCGCTTCTCAAAGATGAAATCCGCCGGGTTTTCGGTGATTCGGTGAAATGGCTGGACCGGGTATGAAGCGGAAATTGGAAATTGAGGGAACAATAGGAAACTAGGAAACATAGGAAACGTACGTCCCTGAAGTTAGGAAACATAGGAAACGTACGTCCCTGAAGTTCTGAAGTTATGCGAATAATCGCCGGGACATGCAAAGGCACGACAATAGCCGCTCCCAGGGGTGGACGTACCCGGCCGACCGCCGACAAGGTGCGCGGCGCCATCTTCAACATCCTCGGGGATGTATCCGGCTTCACGGTGCTCGATCTTTTCGCCGGCAGCGGCGCTCTCGGACTGGAGGCGCTCAGCCGTGGCGCCGGCGAGGCGCTGCTGGCGGACAGCGCCGCCACGTCGCTGGCAGCCATCCGTAAGAATATAACAAAGCTGAAACTGGAAAATGCCCGCGCAGTGCAGCGTGATTACCTGGTAATACTTAAAGATGCAGCCAAAAAGCAGCGCCGCTATGATTTGATTTTTGTTGACCCTCCCTATAGAATGCACCGCGTTATCGAGCCGGAGCTGCAGCGGCGGCTTCCTGGTATAATCGCGCCCGGAGGGCGGGTTATTATCGAAAGCGGCTCCCGCGAGGAAATTTCCCTGCCTTTCGAACTGGTTGTCGACAGGGTCTATGGCGATACGCGGATCAGAATATTCCAGTCAGCCATGGACGAGGCTCAATCCGATGTATAAATCCTTTAGACCAAACAATGACTGATCTTGCAAAAACCATCGCTGTCTGCCCCGGGACCTACGACCCGGTTACAGAGGGTCACCTGGATATCATCCGGCGGGCCTCGGAGCTTTTCGAGCGCGTTGTCGTCGGTGTCGTTGCCTCGTCTCCCCGCAAGGACACCATGTTCAGCGCCGAGGAGCGCGTTTTCTTCCTCAAGGACTCTCTTTCCGGGGAACTGGGTAATATCGAGGTTGATCTTTTTGATACACTGCTGGTGGACTTCGCGCACAAATGGGGCGCGAAGGCTCTGGTTAAGGGGCTAAGGGCCATCAGCGACTTTGAGTACGAGTTTCAGATGGCGCAACTGAACAGGAAACTGGCTCCGGACCTAGAAACTGTTTATCTGATGGCATCGCCTGAATATAGCTTCCTGAGTTCAAGCGGGGTCAAAGAGGTAGCAAGATTTGGCGGCAAGGTGGACGATTTGGTGCCCGTAGCGGTGGCCAGGCGCTTTGCCGAGTTATTGAAATAGAGAACAGCGCCTTAGGCGCGTAAACAAAAACCAGGAACACTGGAGGCAAAAGTGGACGTACTGGTACTGATAGACAAGCTTGATGAAATAGTGAATAACGCCCGGCCGATGCCGATGACCGACAAGGTCATGATTGACCGTGAGGAAATTTACGACATCCTCGATCAGATGCGTACGACCATCCCGGAAGAGATCAAGCAGGCCCGCTGGATCGTCAAGGAGCGCCAGGAAATGCTCGCGGAGGCCAAGACCGAGAGTGACCGTATCGTCAAGGAGGCCAACGAGCAGGCAGAGCGGCTGGTCTCAGAGGAAGAAGTCGTGAAGATGGCCGAGCGTAACGCCGCCCAGATCATGGAGGACGCGCGGGCGCGCGAGCGTGAGATCCGCCTCGGCGCCGAGGACTACGCTGATGAGGTGTTGGAGACCCTGGAGACCAACCTGGGCAAGTTCCTGGCGGCGGTTCAGCGCGGGCGTGAGCGCCTGCAGGGCAAGCCAGAGCTTGAAGAGGGCGAAGAGGCTCGCGCCGAAGAGTAAGCTTGTGTCACCGGTCCGGCTCGCCGCATAGCGGCTCGCCGGCAACAACACCGGCCACGCGGCCGGAAACGAAGTTTAACGCGCGGCGCCCCGGTCAATAATCCCCTTTAAACAATCTGGCTGCAAACACATGCGCCTGCATCACAGGAGACTTCCGATGCCCGGTCACGAACCCACCACCATAGAGCTTGATTCCCTGCCGCTGGAGCCTGGCAATCCCCTGATTTTTGAGCGCGAAATCTGGCTGCCGCCGATCCATCTGGCGGGGCAGGACTACGTTTTCGCGCCTGATGTTGTGCCGGCAATCGTCAAGGTTACCGATGTCGTCCGCGGTTACACGGTCGGGATAGCGTTCTCCTGCCGGCTGGAGGGAGCCTGCTGGCGCTGCCTGGAGCCGGCCGACCTCGACCTCGACGTGAAGGTTGAGGATTTTTTCGAGGCCGAGCTGCCGCCGGTGGCTGAGCTTGGCGAGGAGGACGAGGTGACGCTCTGGTACGAGGAGGACGGGGTTCTGAATCTATCCGATTGGGCCCGCGATGCCGTTGTTGAATTCTTGCCGCCGAAGATTCTCTGCCGGCCGGAATGCAAGGGGCTCTGTCCTCAGTGCGGTGGCAATCGCAATGAGGTGGAATGCGGCTGCGAGCCGCCTGCAGATTTTCGCTGGGACAAGCTCAAGGAGTGGAAACCGGAGTAGCGGGCGGGCGGCGCCCGGAGCAACCGGGTTGAAGGCGGCAGCCGCTTGGGTGAAGACGGAGGGTTACCGGGTGAAGGAACATGATATTCCGCTGCCGTTTTACTTTGGAGCCGGGTTTCGCTATCCTACATCCTTGGTAATAAGAAAGAAGGTAATCAAACATGGCCGTACCCAAAAGAAAAACTTCGAAAGCGCGCAGGGACCAGCGCCGGGCTCATGACAGCCTCACTGCGCCGTCGATCAATACCTGCCCGCAGTGCCATAGCCCCAAGCAGCCTCACCGGGTCTGTCCGGTGTGTGGCACCTACAAGGGCCGCGAAGTAATCTCGTTCGAGGAGTAATGTGGGCGGGGGGCGCCTGACCCCACTGTTCTTCCCCGGCTCGGTCGCCGTTGTCGGCGCATCCCGAGAGCCGAACAAGGTCGGCCACGTCATCCTGGCAAACCTCAAGGATGGCGGTTTTCGCGGATCGATTCTTCCTGTTAATCCCCATGCCCGGCGTATCCTGGGGCTCAAGTGCTACCCCACGGTTGCAGCCGCTGCGCGGTCGCTTGGTTCCAACGGCAAAGGGTCCGGCGTGCAGTCGCGACGTTCTGACGGAAGTGGCGCTGCCGGTGGCACACCGCATTCCGACCGGATCGATCTTGCTGTTATCGCTCTTCCTGCCGCACTGGTCCCCGATGTCATCGAGGATTGCGGCCGTGCCGGAGTGCGCGCGGTCATCGTCATCAGCTCCGGTTTTCGCGAGACCGGCAAGGAGGGTATGCTCCTCGAGAAGAAACTGACCGCGGCTGTGCGCCGTCATAGCATGGCCCTTCTCGGGCCAAATTGCCTCGGGCTCATCTGCAGCGAATCACATCTAAATGCCACCTTTGCGCGTTCGATGCCGGCGCCTGGCGGAGTAGCCCTTATGTCACAGTCGGGAGCGCTTTGTACTTCGATCCTGGATTGGTCGGCACGCGAGCTGGTGGGATTCAGCCGTTTTGTCAGCATGGGCAACAAGGCCGGCGTCGATGAATCTGATCTTCTGCGCGGCTGGCGAACGGACCGTGATGTCACAGTGGTTGCTGCTTATCTCGAGCAGGTTTCCGATGGACAGCGCTTTCTGCGCGAAGCCAGGCTAACGACGAGGAAAAAACCTTTCATCATTCTCAAGGCGGGCGTGACCGATGCCGGCGCCCGCGCCTCGTCTTCGCATACCGGATCCCTGGCGGGATCGGAAAAGGCTTACCGGGCCGCGGTGCTGCAGACCAATGCGATCATGGCAGCCAACATGGAGGAATTTTTTGATCTGGTGAATCTGGCGGCGCGGCAGGGACTGCCGCGCCGCCAGGGTGTTGCCATAGTAACCAACGCCGGCGGCCCCGGTATTCTTGCGGCTGATGCCTGCGAGAAGGCAGGCCTGGCGCCGGCCTCTTTTTTCGGCAAGACGATCAATCGCTTGCGCGCCGTGCTCCCATCCGCGGCCGGTATCTATAATCCCGTCGATCTCATGGGCGATGCCGGCGCCGATCGTTTCCGCGAAGCGCTGGGAATTATCGCGGCGGACAGGAACGTGGGTTCGATTGTGGTGCTTGTTTCTCCCCAGGCAGTAACGGACATTGAGGGCACGGCTGTCGCGATAGTCGAGCACGCCGGCGCTTCGGACATTCCCGTAGCTGCGTGTTTTCTTGGTGGAAGGGACATCGAAGCAGGCGTTGAAATCCTGAGGCGCGGAGGTGTGCCGGACTTTCCCTTCCCCGAAAGGGCTGTTAAGTCGCTGGCGGCTCTTACCTGGTACGCCGGCCGCCGTCATGATAAATTTGACAAGCCTCGCAGCTACCGGGTTAATCGGGGCAAGGTTCGCCGAATCTTCGACCGGGCGCGCCGGGATGGCGATCTCAAGCTTGGTGGCCTGCAGGTCCTCGAAGTATTTCAGGCATATGGGTTCAAGGTTCCCCGGGGGTTATTGGCGCACACGCCGGAAGAGGCGGCTGCAATCGCCGCTGACATTGGCTTCCCTGTGGTTATGAAAGCTGTTTCGCCCGGACTTTTGCACAAGACTGATGTCGGCGGAGTGCTCACCGATATCGACGGCGCTGCAGCCGTCCGGCGTGGTTACGAGGAGATCGCCGCATCGTTTAAGGCACACATGCCGGATGCGCTTTTAAGCGGCATCGCCGTGCAGGAACAGGTTGACGGCACCCGCGAAGTCATCATCGGCTCGGCGCGTGATCCCCAGTTAGGGCCGATGCTCATGTTCGGGTTAGGTGGGATCTATGTCGAGATCCTCAAGGATGTGTCCTTCCGAATCGCTCCCATCGCCCCTGCTGAAGCCCGCGCCATGATTACCGAGATCAGGTCATTTTCACTCCTGTCCGGCAGCCGCGGTGAGCGGCCGGCCGATATTGATGCAATCGTCGATGCCCTCGGACGGTGTTCGCAACTTGTTACTGATTTTCCTGAGATCGTCGAGCTTGACATAAATCCGTTGCTTGTTAAAGAGAAAAGAAGTGGCGTGAAGCGCGGCGATGTGAAAGGCGGTGGTTTGCGGCGCGGCGATGTGAAAGGTGGCGGCGCCTGGGTTGCCGATGCCAGGCTGGTGATCAATCCATGAGCGGAACCTGCATGGACACTGGCGCCAATGAATTCCCGCGTGAAGAATTAAGTATTGTGTCCCCGAAATATAAGGAGATGGATGCCATGAGCGCTAAGAAGCGCCGGCCGCTTGGGCCGCTGTACATAACCGCCGCCGGGGAGCACGATGGCAAAAGCGCCATCGCCCTGGGTTTGTGCCTGGCTCTGAGGCGCAAGGGTTATAACGCCGGATATTTCAAACCGGTTGGCATGCTGGGCGGACATGCGGACGGTACTGACGCCGACGCCCTGGCAGCGAAAGAAGTGCTGGAACTGGATGACGACCTTGACGACATTTGCCCCGTGACAATCACAGCTCAGGTGAATGATGATGCGCTGTTGGGAAGGAAGAAGGTGAAAAGCCATGCCGCCGCCATCAGCAAGGCGCTTGCGCGCGTGTCAGGCGAAAGGGATGTCGTCGTCATGGAAGCCCTGGGAGATCCCGGGCGCGGCGCCTATCTTGGCCTCAGCGCCGCCGATATCGCAGAACTGACCCAGGCGCAGGCGCTTCTTGTGGCCGGCTATGGCGGTACCGCCATGCTCGACCGGATACTGGCAGGCAGGGCGCTGCTGGGGCAACGGTTTATGGCCGCTGTTATCAACCGGGTGCCAAAGACGCGCCTGGAGCGCGTCGAGACCGGCTACCATCCCTTTCTCGAAGCGCGAGGCGTCGATCTTTTTGGCGTTATCCGGGAGGAACCACGGCTTTCGGCTGTTTCGGTTGGGGACATCCGTGAGCGGCTGGGAGCTGAAGTCTTGAGCGCCGATGCCGGCATGGCGAAGACGGTCACATCAATCCTGGTCGGGGCCATGAACCAGGAGCACGCGCTTCGTTACTTCCAGAGGGTTAATGACAAGGCTGTCATCACCGGCGGCGACCGGTCGGACATCATTCTGGCGGCACTGGAGACCCCGACCTCGGTGGTGGTCTTGACCGGCCACCTGCATCCGGCGCCGTCGGTAATCGGCAGGGCCGAAGAGCTGGGCGTACCTCTGCTCCTGACCGGTCAGGACACCATGACCGCGGCCAGTGATATTCGCGAGCTTTTCGGCCATATGCGCATCCGTGAAACAGGGCGTCTGGAGCTGATCACGAAGCTGATCGAGGAGAGCATGGACGTAGACGCGATCGTGGGCAGGCTTTGATGGGAGACTGCGCGGTAAGGCTATGCGCCGTAAGGCTGCGCAGGAAAAAAAGGACCGCCCTTACGGGCGGCCCTGAATGGCTTGCTCGCGCGTCCACCTGTGGAGGGCGGGATGCGCAGTCGAAGACATTTTACGGCACATGGCTGTCGGGCTGCGTCGGTCTCTCTTACCCACACGAGCAAATCGCGAAAACAGAAACCGTTCGCAACTGTTTCTGCTCTCAATAAATGAATCGTCCTCAGGGAAGGTAGCTGTACCCTTCGATGAGGCTCTAATACAACCATTGTACGCGTAAATGCTTACATTGCAATACTTGCTGTGTTTGCAGGGTATTCGGGAGTGTGAACGGGGCCATCGTAAATCCTTATAAAAACACTCAGGTTTTGGATTGGGAGGGATGGGGCCGCGAAATCACACGGGGCATTCCTGTCCTAATCGTCCTAATCTGGTCACGGCCGCCAAGGACCGCCCGGCTGCCAGGTCCCAGGTCTCGCCTCACCCTCACGCACGTCGTCAAGGACGGGCAGCAGAAATCTTCGCAGAGCTCGCATAAGGGCCGCTCCGGAATCAGTCGTCACCGGCAAGCCGGCGCGCCGCGAGAACGCGCGAACCTGCGTTGCCCGTAATGGATTTTCCCAGTATGCGTGGGTCAGCCCGAAGGGCTCTTCGGCGGGGACAGGCGTGTCGCGCCGGTCAAATGTTCGGCGTATCGCTTCCACAAGAACGGGCTGCTCAAATTCGAAGTTGCTTGCAAGGTGGTGCAGATCAAAGAAATCCTTGATGCGGCTGTTCCGGTCGCCGAGGACCACGATTGCCTCAAGCTTTTCGGCGATGACCGCCTCTCGCGGGTATGTGAGCACCCTGGGTGCAGGAAACTGCAGCAGCGCCGGGTAAGTGTGTATTTGGGGAGACGGCCAGACGGCGTCTCCCAGGCCCGTGTCGATCTGAAGCCGGAGCTGCGCGGTTCCGCAATGGGCAGGCATGATGATGCGCGTGCCGGCATACTGTCTTCTGGACGAATCGGCTCGATCTGCGCTGAAACAGGATCAAATGTGACCGCGTCTGGTTTCACTTTTGCGGCACAGATTGTGTGGATGTCATCACGGACAGCATCAGCCGACCCGTCGCCATTGCGCAGTAAATCAAGATCGCGCGTCGCCGGGTACGGCCGGTCTGACCAGACTCGCAGCAGCATGGCGCCCTTGAGGACAAAGCGGTCACTGACCAGGGATTCGCCGAGCCGAAACAGGAAACGTTCGAGGCAGAAATCGGTAAGCAGGTTCTGATAGTCTTGGCCGGTTTCGCGGGCCCTGTTCAGTAGCCTGGCCGTCACGGAAGCGGGGAGATTGTGATTCCCCCCGTTCACGATATGGAGTCCAGGTATGGCTGCATCACCGTCGCTACGCGGCAGATGCGCGCGAAGCGGGCCAGTTCGTTGGCTCCACCGCGGTAGCGGCGGCTAAAGTCACGCAGGGCTTCGACCGCCACATCGATACCGATCTTGTTGCGGTACTTAAAACAATCAGCGACTGTTTTTGCTGCCGAATAGACACGGATATCAACCCCTTCAATCTGATGCACCTCGATGCCCTCCGTGAGGGCCGGTCCCGAAAAATGCGTCACCCGCAGCGGCGGATAATCGAGTTTTGGCCTTCGGGCCTTCGTTGGCAGCGCAATCCATACCTCGTGAGGTTTCTGGGTGGTAAGTTCGTGGAAGCGAAGCGCGGTAAGCAGGCAGAATACTCCGCCGGGCACGCGCTTTGCGACCTCCGCCAGCGTATGTTCGGCCGTGTAGGGATGATCACTGGCAACATAGATTCCTCTTGCCTCGCGGACCACGGCGCCCTGACTGGCAAGACGGTAGAGCCGGCTTCGGGGAATCCCATACGCTTCCAGTTCGGTGACCCGTACAATACCAAGACGCCTGATGGTTTCCATAATTTGCTTGTTCGATATCGCGTCTTTCATCGTATCCGTATTTAACAAAACGTCTGTAGTTATTTGCAAGTACCGACGTTATGTTCAAGACCACCTCGCAGGACGAGCGCATCAACGTGCGCCTCTTCGAGGTTGTAGTGGGTTAATCTCGGTCATTCCTGGCTCATTATTGCAATCTTTGGCAGTACCCTATATCTTTTTCCTGTCCGTTTTTCCAATGAAGCAGCCGAGACATTAAAAGGCAATCAGAATCACCCAACCACGCAGAAACGATCCCTGCCCCTGTGGCAGCGGCAGAAAATATAAAAAATGCTGCGGACCGGCCGCGGAGATGGCGGATTTCACGTGGCGGAAGATGCGGCAGACCGAGGGCGAGCTGACTCACATTCTATTGGAGTTTGCTGCTCATCGCTTCGGCTCGGATTCGGTGAACGAGGCTTGGGATGAGTACACTTTCTGGGTAGACGCGCCTATGGATCCCGAAAGCGAGCCGGAGCTGGATGCTTCCTTTCTCCCCTGGTTCCTGTATTGCTGGACGCCCGGCGGCGTTCTCGGTAGCGCGCAGAGAGGGGAAAGGGAGCAACCCCCGGAAGAAGAGACCAGGCGGCTTCCGGGAAAAGAAAGCGATAGCCCACCGGGAAAGAAAAGCGGGCACTTCCCCGAGATGCCCGTCGCAATGTCCTTTATTGAGGAGCACCCGGAGCGGGTCGAGCCCTTCCAGCGCCGCTTCATCGAGGAGATCTGTTCGCAGCCCTATAGTTTCTTCATGGTCACCGGCGCCGAGGCGGGCAGTCACCTGTTCCTTAAAGACCTGTTGCGCCAGCTTGATATCTGTGTTCTGGAGCGCACTTCATCGCAAACGCTGGTCAAAGGCCAGATACTTTACACCCGCGTGCTTACAATGGACGGCGTCTCGATCATGGCCGGCTGCGCGCCGGTGCCGATTCCGGCGGCGTTCTTTAACGACCTGCTGGATTTTCGGGAGTCGCTAAGTGAAAAACTTGCCGGTGTTGACTGGCAAAAATTCGGTCTGGGGCAGGAAGAAGTTGACTCCATAACTCGGGAGCTGCTATCCGAATTGTTTCTGGACCGCGAGCCTCAGTTGCGTGAGATGTACTTCAATTTACGCGACGAGCTATTTAATAGCAGTTTTCCCCAACTGCGCAACACCGATGGCGATGAGATGCAGCCTGTCAACCTGCATTACACACTGGGTTGTTCTGCTCGGGAGGCGTTTGGCGCCCTCAAGTCGCTGTCCCTGGGGGAGGGCGATGAGGATCTGCTTATGGATGCTGTGTTTGACAGCCGCGGCGAACTTGAGGCCGTGCGCTTTCCCTGGTTGAAAAAAGGAAACCGCAGACATGAGACCTGGGATAACACCATCCTGGGGATGCTGGACATCAAGGGCGACAAGCTGGTCATCGAGGTCAACTCCAGGGAGCGAGCCGAGACCATCAAACGCAAAATAACCCGCCGGCTGGGGCGGAGGGCTAATCTAACGAACACTGTTTTCGAATCGCTGGAGGCGATGCTTTCCGAAGCGTCCTCCTTGCGGCCCGAAGCGGAGCAAACAAATGAGGAATTGATGGCCATGCCCGAGGTGCAGGAGCAGATGCGCGAGATGACGGAACGCCACTGGGCGACCTGGCCGGACATTCCCGTGCCGGCCCTGGAGGGGCAGACTCCGCGCGAGGCCGCCGGAACGCCATTGGGCAGGGAGCGCCTGGAGGCGCTGCTGCTCGACTTTGAGGGAAAGTCGCAGGGCTTGCCGCCCGGCCAGATCGGGCCGGATGTGGCCGCTCTCAGGCGCGAGCTGGGACTTGGCGACTGAGGTGGAAGCGTTCCTGTGGGGAGCCAGTTTTTGACCACGGAAGACTATGGCAAAAGGATGATCCGGAGACTCAGGCTTGACTCCACACCGCGCGGCCTGTGGGAAGAAAGGCACGCTTTTTCGTCCGGCCTACTCCTCTCGGGAGATGAATCAGCTGGCCAAGTGCGGCTGCAGCTGTTCGGCTATTCGCTTACGGAGGTCGCACCCCGACAATTGGCCTTCGTCGCTGCCGCGGAAAAAGCCTTGCTCGATCTGGTGTACTTGACGCCGGGAGCGAGTTCGCCCGATTACCTACTGGAGCTGCGTCTTCAGGATGCCGGTGCACTTAATATGGAGACGCTTAAGAAGCTGACCGCCCGAAGTGGCAAGCCCAAACTGATCCGGACCGCGGGGATCATTAAGCCGCTTTTATCCACCGGGAAAGGAAAGCCGCTATGAAAGAGCATCTGCGTCAACTAGTCCGTTCCGGGCTTGCTGTATGAACTTGGCCTGTCGCCTCATGCGAGGCCAACTCTGGCGGTCAGAGTTGAGTTGGACACAAATCCGCCTGAAGGCGCCGCGCTTAAAACAAATGTCATTCGCCGCTACGTTACCCTGAATCTTCATCATTACGACAGAGCCTCACTATTAGCGGGGAAGCTGCACACGGTTCTGTGCCGGCGTTGGGCTAAATGCCGCGATCTCTATGATCTGGCCTGGTATCTGGCTGAGAGGACCTGGCCGGGGCCGAATCTGGCGCTGCTCAACGCCGCGCTAGCGCAGACCGGATGGACCGGGTCCAAGATGACAGAGGCGAACTGGCGCGGGGAGGCGTGGAAGCTGCTGCAGGCGTTGGAGTGGGACGAGGCCCGCGAAGGCGTGCGGCCTTTCCTTGAACGTGAACGTGAACGCGACCTCGCTCTTGTAAGCGCCGATGCACTGAGACACTTGCTGTTTGGGAGGTGATGGATAAAAATAAACCATTTTATGGGGGTGTAGCCAGACATCCAAAAGGGGCTGAGTGCTACAGGAGATCGGCTATGCCGCGGTCCCGAATGAGGCGATAAAGGCAATTGAAAGAGTCATATCACGAAATAAATGACCGTTTTGAGTCATGCTGGACTGAACTGCGATATTCAGCGAGTTTCTGCTCTTCCCGGGTGCGAACGGCCAAAATACAGGGAAAAACCGCCTGCCACAGAATATCATATAGTTACTGCCATGAACCCATCAGCCACTGAAAATCACTCCAGCCACCAGCGCTACCCCTGCCACTGCTGCCGCAAAAAGGCGGCCATTTACTGGTCGGAGAAGCGTCAGTGCTTCATCTGTGAGAACTGCCTCAAGACCTTTGACGCCGCCATCATCGCCCGGCGTAACGACATGACCCTGGAGCAGCTCACCCTCTGCTAGATTCCGTTGGCCCGGGGCGGCCGGCGGGTTCTATCCCACAGCTCGCGAAGCTACTCAGAACACCGGGGCACCTCTAAAAATACCCAATTTAATACTTGACAATAAAGCATAAATATGATAGTATGCCGCTCGTCATCAATATATAACGGGAGGCGAAGATGGGTCAGCCTGGTTTTTTCGATCTGGACGAGC
>JAJYOG010000025.1 GCA_021785935.1 Actinomycetes bacterium | reverse complement strand
GCAGGTCCTGTCCCTGCTATAAGGACACCCCGAAAACCGGGATTATTTCAAGTAGATTTTTAAATGAGGCAACGAATCGCTTTGGAGTAGATTTTAGGTGAGGCAATTCGAATCCTTGACAAACATGTATAATTATTCTAAAATCTGCCGAAATATACAATCAGGATGCATAATATTCTCGAACATCCCCATAAACGGATCAAAACGAAACAGGAATCATGCACTTATTTACATCAAAGTTTGTACAAAAACCCGATCACGTGACCGAACTGCCCGGCTCGGTATCGACGCCAACGGGCTTCCAGGCAGCTGGCATTGCCGCTGGCCTCAAGAAATCCGGCAAGCTGGACCTGGGCCTGCTCATCTGCAAGGAGCCCTGCGCCTCTGCAGCTCTCTACACACCTAACGCCGCCGCCGCCGCTCCCATAACCTTTTGCCGGGATGAAACCAGCAACGGCTCCCTCCAGGGAGTAGTCGTCAACAGCGGTTCCGCCAACGCCTGCACCGGCGCCCAGGGTCTGGAAGATGCCCGGGCGATGGCGGCTCAAGCCGCGGCCAAGTCGGGCATCGATATCAAGAACATGGCGGTGGCTTCCACGGGGGTAATTGGCGTGACTCTACCGATGGACTTGGTCGAATCCGGCATCACTTCAGTGGCTGACACTCTTACTGAAACCGGCGGCGGTGATTTTGCCGAGGCCATCCGCACCACCGACAAGATCGACAAGGAAGGCGCTATCGAAGTGGCGCTCTCTGGCGGCACGGTGCGGGTTGGCGCCTGCGCCAAGGGAGCCGGCATGATTGCTCCCAACATGGCGACCCTGCTGGCATTCATCACCACCGACGCCGCGGTTCCCGCCAGCCTCCTGCAGAACCTTCTCAAACAGGCGGTCACTGCTTCCTTTAATTCCATGAGCGTCGACGGCGACATGAGCACCAACGATTGCATCCTGGTGTTCGCCAGTGGCCAGAGTGGTATCGCGGTCGATCAGGACAGCGGTGACGCTGCTCTTTTCGGTGACGCGCTCGCTGCTGTCTGCAAGGGCCTGGCTCTGAAGATGGTCGCTGACGGCGAAGGCGCCACCAAGGTGGTTGAACTTAATGTCACCGGCGCCAAGGATAACGGCGAGGCGGCGCTGGTCTCACGGGCGGTCTCCAACTCCTCCCTGGTGCGGACGGCATTTTTCGGCCGCGACGCCAACTGGGGCCGGATCATGGCTTCGGCGGGTGCGGCTCTCGCGGGTGAGAAACAGCTGCTCGCGGATATATATTACGAGAAAGTCTGCCTGGCGAAGGGCGGCGCGGTTAGCCCCGATCCCGTCGATGCCGGTCAACTGCAGAATATCATGGCCAAGCCGGAGATCTCAGTAACCATAGATTTACACCGGGGCACCGGCAGCCATACCATGTACTTCTCAGACCTGACCCACGACTACGTGACGCTGAACGCGGAGTACACGACTTAGCTAGGGGACACATAGAATTCGCAAGCGAATTCTATGTGTCCCCATATGTATCATGGAGACTGGCATGACGGACAAACATCAACAGCAAAAGCGGGTCGAGATCCTCCTGGAAGCGCTGCCTTATATCAAGGAGTTCTCCGGCAAGACTGTCGTTATCAAGTACGGCGGCGCCGCCATGAAGAGTGACGAGCTCAAAGAAGGGTTTGCCACCGATATCGCTCTTTGCAAATACGTGGGGATGAACCCGGTGATTGTCCACGGCGGCGGTCCTGATATCAGCTCCTACATGGAGAAGCTTTCCATGGAAGTGAAGTTCGTCCAGGGGCTGCGGGTCACCGACGAGGCGACCATGGAGCTGGCCAAGATGGTGCTAATGGGCAAGGTCAACAAAGAAGTTGTCGCCCTGATCAACCAGCACGGCGTTCCCGCAGTCGGCCTTGGCGGCGATGACGGCCAGCTGATCATGGCGGAGAAACGCACCGTGCCCGGTGACGGCGGCGAGGAGATCGACCTGGGACAGGTCGGCCGCATCGTAGACATCAATACGGAAGTGCTGGAAAGTCTGGGCGAAGATTTCATCCCGGTTGTCGCATCCGTCGGCGCGGACGAAAACGGCACCAGTTACAATATCAACGCCGACGAGGTGGCTTCGATGCTCGCGGTCGCACTCGAAGCTGAAAAGGCGATCTTCCTTACTGATGTCGAGGGGCTCTACGCGGATATTGATAAACCCGACTCTCTCATTTCCCAGTGCACGCTGGCTGATGTGGATAAAATCATCGAAGACGCCAGCGTTTCCAAGGGGATGATCCCCAAACTCCGCGCCGTCAGCCGCGCGCTCGCCGGCGGTGTCAAAAGCGCTCACATCATCGATGGCCGGGTTCCGCACGCGGTGCTACTTGAAGTTTTCACCCGGTCGGGTATCGGCAGCAAAATTGAGGATTGAGCGGGATGAGTGAACCGTCAGGATCATTTATGAATAAATTAGGAAACATAGGAAACGTACGTCCCTCATGAGCGACATCATCAAACAATACGAAAGTTACGTTATGCCAACTTACGGGCGGCAGCCGGTCGTGTTCGTTCGGGGAAACGGCTGCTATCTTTACAATGAAGAGGGAGTGGCTTATCTCGATTTCACGGCCGGCCTCTCGATCAATAACCTCGGCCACTGCCATCCCGCCGTGGTCAGGGCGGCGCAGGCTCAACTCTCCGAGCTGATCCATACCTGCAACCTTTATTACACCAAACCCGGCGGCGAGCTGGCCAAACTGATTTCGGATGCCAGCCTGGGGGGCAAGGTCTTCTTCGCGAACTCCGGCGCCGAGGCCAATGAGTGCGCCATCAAGCTGGCGCGCAAGTACGGCTACGATACCAGTGGCACAGGCAAGAATGGCAGCGCCTCAGGCGTCAACGAAAAATATCGCATCATCACCCTTGAGCATGGCTTTCATGGGCGGACCATGGCGACGCTGACCGCGACCGCGCAACCGGCCAAACAGGAACCTTTCAAGCCGCTCCTTCCCGGATTCACTTACGTGCCGGCCAATGACATCGACGCCCTCACGGCGGCTGTGGATGACAACGTCTGCGCCATCATGCTCGAACCGGTGCAGGGTGAAGGCGGCGTCCATCCATTAAAAAAAGAATTTCTCGAAGCGGCGCGCGAGCTGGCTACCAAACACAAGGCCCTCCTCATCTTCGATGAGGTCCAGACCGGCCTCGGCCGCACCGGCAAGCTGTTCGCCTATGAGCACTCGGGAGTTAAACCCGATGTCATGACCCTGGCCAAAAGCCTCGCCGGCGCGCTCCCCATAGGCGCAACCGTTGCCGCGCCGGCTTACTCGGACGTACTCACTCCCGGCATGCACGCCACCACATTCGGTGGCGGCCCCGTGCCCTGTGCCGCCGGCATTGCTGTCATGAATGAGCTGACCGCCCCGGGATTTCTCGAAAGCGTCGAGACCAAGGGCGATTTCATGCGCTCCCTTCTGGAAAAGCTGAAGAGCGATGGTCTTGTCACCGAAGTGCGCGGCGCCGGCCTGATGCTGGCGGTGGATCTGCCCGAACCCAAGGCGGCATCGGTGGTCACGCAGGCGCTCGCCAGCAAGATTATCCTCAATAATACTTCCGAAAAGACCATCCGGTTTTTACCGCCGCTGGTTGTGGAAGAAGGAATGATAGAAGCGGTGGTCGAATTTCTGCAGACCGCCCTCTCTGTCTAAATCCGAACCGAGGTAACGATGCGTCACTTTTTAAAAGTAATGGACCTTTCTCCCCAGGAGGTCGCCGACCTGATTGCGGCGGCCAAGGCGAACAAGGGTGAACACTCCGATGTGCTCTCCGGACAGTCGCTGGGAATGATCTTTGCCAAGCCGTCAACCCGCACTCGGGTATCTTTTACCGTGGGAGTCTACGAGCTCGGCGGCCACCTGATGTTTATTTCCGAGCGCGAAATGCAACTGGGCCGTGGCGAGACCGTTGAGGATACCGCGCGGGTGCTTTCCCGCTATCTTGATGGTGTCGTCATTCGGACCTACAGCCAGGCCGATC
This sequence comes from Actinomycetes bacterium, assembly GCA_021785935.1. Lineage (GTDB taxonomy): Bacteria > Actinomycetota > Thermoleophilia > BMS3ABIN01 > BMS3ABIN01 > JACRMB01. The sequence goes on along the minus strand of JAJYOG010000025.1, from coordinate 15,511 downwards.
TGGACCGCTATGCGGCCGCATCGACCATCCCTGTAATAAACGGTCTCACCGATGAGAGGCATCCCTGTCAGGCGCTTGCGGACCTGATGACCATCTCCGAGCTGAGGGACGACTTGACGAATGTGAAAGTCGTTTATCTTGGTGATGGCAATAACGTCGCCAATTCGCTGGCGAACATCTGTGCCATGATGGGCATGCACATAGTAGTCTGCACGCCGCCGGAGCTCGAGCAGCCCCAATGGGCGATGGATGAAGCCAGGGAGCTGGCGGAAAAAAACGGCGGCACCACCGAGTTCATGACTGACCCCGCCGTAGCAACCAGGAGCGCGGACTTTCTTTACACTGACGTCTGGTTCAGCATGGGGCAGCAACGGGTACCGGACAAACAGAAGCAGCTCGAGCCGTACCGGATCGACGATGAGCTTCTGGCCAATGCCAATCCGGAGTGCAAGGTCATGCATTGCCTGCCGGCGCATCGCGGTGAAGAGATCGCAGCGGATGTCCTCGACGGGCCGAAGTCTATCGTCTTGCAGCAGGCTGAAAATCGTCTGCATGCGCAGAAGGAATTGTTGAAAAAGTTGATGAGCGATGCGAAAGCGTGATCGCCTACAGCTGATCGAAACCTTGATCAGGCAGGAACGGTTATCGACCCAGTCGGCGCTGGCGGCGGCCCTGAAACGGCTCGATTGCCCGGTGACACAGGCAACGGTATCGCGGGACATGAGGGAGCTTGGCGTCCGTAAGGGGACCGACCGCGACGGCAGGGTGCGTTACATCATGCCGCCGGCACGGGCGCGCCGGGATCCGGTTGCGGTGCTCGCGCGAGTGCTCGGTGAATCCGAGGCCACGGTGCGCGCGGCGCAGAACCTGGTGGTGGTGCGCTCGGAGCCTGGAACGGCGCCGACCGTGGGGCGCGCTTTCGATGAGCTGGAAAACGAGGAAATAGTCGGCACGGTCGCTGGCGACGATACGGTCCTGCTGGTGATGGAGGATTCGCAGTCGGCCAGGAGAATTGAGGATTTCATCACATCGGTAACTGCAGAATATCAACAATAAGGGTTGTGAACAGCAATGAATAAAGCGGCAAACGCATCGGCAAACGCGGCAAAAGGGCCGACAAACGCGGTAGATAAGAAAGTAGTGCTCGCCTATTCCGGCGGGCTTGATACATCGGTTATGATCGCCTGGATCAAGGAAAAATACGGCCTCTCAACTGTTGCTGTGCTGATCGATGCCGGGCGGGCTGCCGGTCTCGAAGAGCATCGTCAAAAAGCCCTGACCATCGGCGCCGTCGAAGCGGTCGTCGTTGACGCCAAAGAAGAATTTGCACAGGATTTCATTCTGCCGGCGCTTGCCGCCAATGCTCTCTATGAGGATAAGTATGTTCTGGTCAGCGCACTGTCGCGGCCGCTCATCTGCAAGAAGATGGTGGAGGCCGCGCATGAATCCGGCGCCGGAACCATCGCGCACGGCTGCACGGCCAAGGGCAACGATCAAGTGCGTTTCGATTTGGGGATACGTTCGCTGGATCCATCCTTGAAGATACTGGCGCCGGCGCGGGAATGGAACATGACCCGCGAGCAGGCGCTCGATTATGCGGCCGAGCGGGGCATCCCCATTCCCCTCAAAAAGGACAGCCCCTATAGCATCGACGAGAATCTCTGGGGGCGGACTGTGGAGTGTGGCCCTCTGGAAGACCCATGGCTGGATCCTCCCGAGGATGCTTTTGCGGTGACGGCCGCCCCGGTGGCGGCGCCGGACGAGCCCGCATACATGGAGATAACCTTTGAGGCCGGTGTGCCCGCGGCACTCAACGGCATGAAGTTGCCGCTGGTTGACCTCATCAATGCTGTCGATGCGCTGGCTGGCGCCCATGGCTACGGCCGTGTTGACATGATGGAAAACCGTCTGGTTGGTATCAAGTCGCGCGAGGTATACGAAACACCCGGCGCATTGGCGCTGATCATGGCTCACAAGGAGATCGAGGATATAACCCTGCCGCGCGAGCTGCTTCATTTCAAACGGCCCCTGGAGCAGAAGTTCGCGGACATGACCTATAACGGTGGCTGGTATGATCCGCTGATGGACGCGCTGCGGGCTTTCATGGCCGAGACCCAGAAGCGCGTTTCCGGCGACGTGCGGCTAAAATTCTTCAAGGGATCATGCACCGTCAGCGGTCGCAAATCGCCAAACTCGCTGTACGACTTTGGTCTGGCTACCTATGGCGGCGAAGATGCCTTCAGCCACGACGCCGCCACGGGCTTCTGCGAACTCTGGGGCCTGCCGCTCGAAGTCTGGGCGAAAAAAAGCAAGTGAGCCACTGCAAATGAACCGGCAAGTAATCGAGATATTGGACGTGTAATGGAAGGCAGCGGCGATAACGAAAAATTCTGGTCGGGACGGTTCGAGCAGCCGCCGCATGAGCTGTTCGAGCAGCTGAACGCATCCATCAGTTTCGACTGGCGCCTGGCTCCCTATGATTTACAGGGATCGATCGCCCACGCGCGGATGCTCAAGGATATCGGCGTCCTCACCAGTGAGGAATTCAGCGAGATCGAAAACGGCCTCGGCCAGATCATGGCTGAGTTAGCGCAGGGTGAATTCGAGCTTATGCTTGCGGATGAAGATATACACTCGGCAATCGAGAAACGGCTGATCGCCATCATGGGAGATGGCGCCAAGAAACTGCACACGGCGCGCAGCCGCAACGATCAGGTGGCCACCGATCTGGCGCTCTTTGTTCAGGACCATATTCGTCAGCACCTGGCGGACATTACCGGGCTGCTTGAGTCGCTTCTGACGCAGGCGCGCGCGCATGAGGCTACCATCTTGCCCGGCTACACCCACCTGCAGCGCGCCCAACCGGTACTGCTGGCACATCATTTCCTGGCTTACTTCGAGATGTTTTCCCGGGATTATGTGCGCTTCTGGCGGGCGCTTGATGCGGCCAAGGTCATGCCGCTGGGGGCGGGAGCGCTGGCCGGAGTCAATTATCCCATTAAAAGGGAAGATACCGCCGCCGAGCTCGGTTTCGAACGGCCTGGCGCCAACTCGATCGACGACGTCTCCAACCGGGATTTCGCACTCGATTACCTGGCTGCGGCTTCAACCTTGTGCATTCATCTCTCGCGGCTGGCAACGGAGCTCATCCTCTGGAGCAGCGCCGAGTTTGGTTTTGTCGAGATTGCCGATGCCTTCACCTCAGGCTCGAGCATCATGCCCCAGAAGAAGAACGCCGACGCCTGCGAGCTCATCCGGGCCCGGGCAGCCAAGGTGGCGGCAAACCAGCAGGGGCTGACAACACTGATGATTGGCTTGCCGTTGGCGTATAACAAGGATATGCAGGAAGACAAAATTTACGTTTTCGACACAACCGACACCCTGCTGCTGACCCTTCCCGTGATGGCCGAGATGATCGCCACCCTGTCGGTGAAGAAGGAGCGCATGCTCGCCGCCGCCAGTGAAAGCTTTGCCCTGGCCACGGATGTAGCGGATTATCTTGTGGGAAAAGGACTGCCGTTCCGGGAGGCTCATAAAATAGTCGGCGGTCTGGTTCGCAGCTGCATCGATGGGAAAAAAGGCCTCAGCGACCTTTCCCTGGAGGAGCTGCAGCGGGCTGCGCCTGAGTTTGATGAATCCTGTTTCGAGGCAATTGACATTGAAGCAGCGGTTGTGCGCAAGGATTCATATGGCGGCACGTCGCCCCGGCAGGTTGCCACACAGCTGGCGGGAGCCGAGCGGCGGCTGGAAGGTTTTCAGCAGACGGTGAACGAGCTGGAGTAGCAGCAGTGCCGCGAGCCCTGCCTAAATCATTCTACTCGCGGAGCGTTCACAAGGTGGCGCCCGATCTCATCGGCTGCAAGATCATTCACAAGGGGGTTGGCGGCATCATCGTCGAGACGGAGGCCTACAACAGGGAAGACCCCGCCTGCCATGCCGCCAGCGGCCTCACCGAGCGCAACCGCGCCATGTTTGGCCCGCCGGGCAGAGCCTATGTATACTTCACGTATGGGATGCACCATCTACTGAATATCGTCTGCGAGGTGGAGGGGGAGCCGGCTGGTGTGCTGCTAAGGGCGATTGAGCCGACAGACGGTATCGAGGCGATGCGTTCGCGCCGGGCGCCGGTCCGCGATCTGCACGATTTGACAAATGGTCCCGGCAAGTTGGCCCAGGCGCTGGGTGTTAACCTGGAACAGTACGGTCGGCCTGTTTACCGCGGCGACCTCAAGATATTCGGCCGCGGCGCCGATTGGCAAAGACCGAAGATTGTGTCAACATCCCGCATCGGGATCAGGGTGGGCATGAATCGCAAGTGGCGGTATTGCGCCGCCGATAGCAGGTACCTCTCGAGGAAACTGACTGCGAAAGGAGCAGAAAAGTGAAACTTGGAGAAATTTATCAGCTCGCAGTGGCAACCGGAGTCAAAGCCGATCCACGAGGCAAACGTGATGTCGAAAAACTTCTTGCGAAGGAAAAAGAAGCTTTTGAAAAGCTTAGTGAAGAGGATAAGGAAGATTACGATCAGGACCGTCTGACCAATCCGTTCGCGGATACCCGTGTTCTCTACGGCGATCTAAATACGGAAGTTAAGTCATTGATTGTTGGCGTGGACATGGAGGCCCAGGAGATCCTGCTTGCCGACCGCCTGCGCGAGAAGGGCCGCAAGATCGACTTGGTCATAGCGCATCATCCCGAGGGCAAGGCTCTGGCGGCTCTCTCCGAAGTCATGCACGTGCAGGCGGACGTCTGGCATAATGCCGGCGTGCCCATCAATGTGGGCGAGGCCGTCCTCGAAGGCCGTATCAGTGAAGTCATGCGTTTGATGCTGCCGCTCAATCACCAGCGCCCCGTGCAGGCGGCGGAACTACTTGATATCCCGCTTATGTGTGTACATACTCCCTGCGACAATCTTGTCACCAGTCATCTGCAGAAGCACTTCGACCGCAAGGGCGACGGTCTGACTCTGAAGGAAGTAGTAGACGAACTCAAGAAATATCCTGAATACAAAAGCGCCATTCGTGATAATGCCGGTCCGACGATAGTCGTCGGCAACGAAAAGCGCCGCGCCGGGCGTATCCTCATTGACATGACCGGTGGCACCGGCGGGCCTTCCGAATCGCTGGAGAAGCTGGCGCAAGCTGGTGTCGGCACTCTCATCGGTATGCATATCAGCGAGAAGAACAGGGAAGAGGCCGAAAAGCACAAGATCAACGTCGTCATTGCCGGCCATGACTCGAGCGACTCGATTGGCTTGAACCTGTTTCTCGACGAGCTGGAGAAGAAGGGAGTAGAGATAATTCCCTGCTCCGGTCTTTACCGCTTCAGCCGCATCAAGAAAAAGAAGTAAGCGACAGAAAAAACGCCCGGCCGACCCGGCTGAAAAAGTAGGCGACGATAGCCACTCGGGCTACCGATTACTACTAGCCTGAACCTTGATCGGCTTCCTGGGGGATTGGCACCTGACCCGGGGAGCCGGCAACGACGATGGTGACACGCACGGCGCCCTGAGTGATTTTGGATCCCGGTTTGGGTGATTGATCCACTACCACATCGGCCGGCTTCGACTTGTCTGACTTGTAGGCAATGTCTACATCAATTCCCATGGCCCGTATGGCCTTCCAGGCATCGCTGAACTTCATTCCCACCACATTCGGCATGGTAACGTCCTGGGCCCTGTGCTGAGTACACTTCTCGGTAGGCACTTTGCCCGGGAAGAATGAACGCGTCTCCTTCTTCGGGCACCACGGGTTAGCGATCTGACCCGAATCCACGCATATCTGCACATTCTGTAAATCAGAGTTGGGCGGCTTATAGAAATCATGAGCCTCGGTGCCGGCCAGCGCGTCGGTCATGTAGGAGTTCCATATCTGCGACGGCCAGGCGCCGCCGGTAACGCGCACACCGCGAATATCCACCATCGAAGTCCGCTGCTCGGGATAGCCGATCCAGACGGTAGTGACCAGGTCGGGCGTATAGCCCGAGAACCAGGCGTCAACGTGATCCTCGGTAGTGCCGCTCTTGCCGGCACAGGGACGGCCGAGGTTGCTCCATTGGCCGGTGCCCTGCATCGCTACTTTCTTCAGGGTGTTGTTGACGTGATAAGCGATGACCGGATCGATCGTCTGCGCGGGTACGGCCTTGTTTTCGTCTATTACCGTGCTCTGGGAATCGGTGACCTTATAGATGGAGATAGGATCGCCGCCGTTACTCATGAAATCCACGCTACCGGTGACGTGCACGCCGTTATTGTCAAAGGTGGCGTAGGCTGAAGCCAGCTCCAGGGGTGTGACGCCGTTGTCGAGGCCGCCGAGAGCAATGGCGGGCTGGGCGCTGAAGGATGTCTTGATGCCGGCCTTATGAGCCATGTCCGCGACGTCGCCGGCGCCGACACGCATCATCAGTTCGGCATAGACGGCGTTATCGGAGTAGACGGTCGCTTTTTCGAGGCTGATCTTTCCCAGGTAGAGGTCGTCGAAGTTGCTGACATTCCAGACTGAATTGGGTCCGCCGAGGTTGAAGTGCTTGGGCTCGGAGACGAAAGTGGTTCCCGGAGAAATCCCCTTGTTCATGGCGGTGGCCAGCACAAACGGTTTAAACGCCGATCCCGGCTGGCGGTGTCCCTGGGTGGCTACATCAAACTTTTGCGCCGCGAAGTTGCTGCCGCCGACCAGGGCGCGCACATAACCGGTCCCAGGTTCCAGTGAAACAAGTGCCGCGCTGGGATCCCCCGGCTGGTTCAAGACAGACGCCACGGCTTTTTCCGCCGACGCCTGCTTGTTGAGATCGAGAGTAGTATAGACGCGCAGCCCGCCTTCAAAAGTGGTCTTGGTCCCATAGCGGGCGATTAGCTGTTCTTTGACATATTCAATGAAATATGGGGCAATTCCGTTTGCCGGACCGACTTCGAAGGGCTGTGTCGGCAGCGGCGCCTGAATCGCCTGATCATAATCATCCTGGCTGATCATCCCGTGACCCAGCATCTTGGCCAGCACCAGATTGCGCCGCTCGCGGGCGGCGTCCGGCTCCGTAAAGGGAGAGAACTGTACCGGCGACTTTGGTATCGCCGCCAGCAGGGCGCACTCCGGGAGGGTCAACTGCCCGGCAGTCTTATTGAAATATGTGACCGCCGCCACCTGAAGCCCGTAGGCGCCATTGCCAAAATAGATCGTATTGAGATACTCGCTGAGGATTTTGTCCTTGGACCAGCGCTGTTCCAGCTCATAGGCAAAGATCGCTTCCCGCAGCTTACGGTTGACAGTGGGCTCGCTGGAGACATACGTGTTTTTAATGTATTGCTGGGTTATGGTGCTCCCGCCTTCAACCAGCTTGCCTTCGGTAAAGTTGGTCATGATGGCGCGGAGCATTCCCACAGGGTCGACCCCGTGATGTTCGTAAAAGCGGTCATCCTCGATCACGACCAGTGCCTGCTTCATCTGCTCGGGGATATCCCGTGCCTGTAGCATGATGCGGTTTTCGCCGGTATTGAGGACACCGATGAGGATGGGGGTGGGGCTGGAATCGTAGATGAGGGTATCGTCGGTCGCGACGTACACCTCTTCCTTGTCCAGGGAAGGCAGGCTCTCGCTCACCGAGTCCCAGGCTCTCGAAATCGCAGGGGATGCCGCCAACATGACAAGCATCATGAGTGCAAGGACGGTTCGCGCCCGGGGGAAACTACCGCGCCGATCTCTTCTCTGGCGGCTCTTATAGCTCATACTGAGGACATGGCTGATAATTTCGGGGACACAATACTAAATTATTCCACAATTTCGGGGACACAATACTTAATTCGTGGATTTTCCCCATCAATACGTGGATTCCGGACTGGCGCCAAACCTGAGATTAGATATTGAAGTTATTATTCCGCCGGGGTATAAGTGGGCAAACCCGAAAGAAATTGAGCTATGCCCGACCGCGAACCCCATCTGTTTAAAACCCGCGACGCCTGGCGCGCCTGGCTGGAAAAAATCACGACTTGGAAAATGAAATCTGGCTGATGTACTACAAGAAGCATACCGGCAAAGAGTCTGTGTCATATGAAGAGGCCGTGGAGGAAGCTATCTGTTTTGGCTGGATCGACAGCCAGGTGAATACGATCGATGCGGACAGTTACATGCAGAGATACTCCCGCAGGAACAAGAACAGCGCCTGGTCCGAGAGCAACAAGGAGCGGGTAGTACGGATGATCGAGCAGGGGCGCATGACCGAGGCAGGCATGGCCTCCGTCCTCGCCGCCAAGAACGGCGGCCATTGGGACGAACTGACGCCTGTGGAAAACCTGGAGATGCCGCCCGATCTGGAGGCCGCCCTTGCCGCCAATCCCAAGGCCAACGAAAACTTTGCCTCGCTCAGCCCCTCGCACCGGAAACAGTATCTGTATTGGGTACTCAGCGCCAAGACCGAAGAGACTCGCAAGAAGCGGATCAAAAAAACGGTGAAGCGCTCGGCGCTGGGCAAAAAACCCAACGAATAGAAAACGCCCGATCCGGTCGGCGCCAGCATCAACCTCTCGCAACCGGTTTTGAAAGCGTTCAGGGCCGGTATAAGAAAACGTCGAGGCTAACCAGTGGTGGAGAGGGATGCCGGAAACCGAGAATATCGCTGCCAAACATTATTTATTGGCGGCATCAATATTTGGGGCGGGCGCGGTTTTACTCGGAGCCGCGGCGCTAACAGGCTGGGCTGCCGACTTTCATCTGCTTAGCGGGGATTACAACGACAAGATTCCGATGGCCCCCAACACCGCCATTGAATTCATCCTGTCGGGGATATGCCTGATCGCCTACGCTCGCAATCCGCTCAGCCGCCCGATCGCATGGCTGATACGAATCACCCTGGCGGTAATCTCCGTTTTCAGTTTATTAACCATCATTCAATATCTGCTGGACGATGACTGGGGTATCGATAACCTTTTATTTCACACCAGGCAACACATTGGACAGATTCCGGTCGGCCACGCATCTCCCCTGACAGCCCTGGCTTTTTTGGCCATAGCCGCTTCGTTTCTAATCATTCAGCAAAAAAATCTTTCGGCAACATTCGCAGCGGCGGTTCTGCCGCTGGCCCTGATTGTGACCGTAGGCTATTTATATGACACACCTTTGCTGTATGGAGGAACCACTGTGCCGATGGCGCTGCCAACCGCAATAGCTTTTTTCTTCCTGGGTTGCGGTTTGATTCTGGCCGGGCAAAAGGACTCCTGGCCGATCAGGTTGCTCGCGGGCGAATCTTTGCGCGCGCAATTGATGCGGGTCTTTTTGCCTCTGGGAATAATTGTTGTTCTATTTGAAGGATGGTTAATCGGCATAATCATCCAGCAGCAGTCCGATCTGAATCCGGCGCTTCTATCATCGGTTACCGCGATTGTTATTTTGGCAGGCACGAGTCTTGTTATTTCCTGGATAGCGAGAACGGTGGGAGGCTCGGTCGATCGCGCCAACGGCGAACGCGCGGAGGCCGAGCAAAAATTACGGGATGCGCTTCAGCTGCTCGAAAGCATTTTCGAACACACTCATTTAATGCTCGCTTACCTGGATCCCCAATTTGACTTCATCAGGGTCAATCGCGCTTACGCCAGGGCGGACAGCCGGGAACCTTCTTTCTATGCTGGAAAAAACCATTTCGATCTCTATCCCAACGAGGAAAATCAGCGTATTTTCGAGGCAGTGGTGACGACCGGCGAGCCCTACTTTGCCATAGCAAAAGTCTTCACTTATGAGGAGCATCCCGAGCGCGGCGCCAGCTATTGGGACTGGAGCCTGGTGCCAATCAAGGATGACCTGGGCAATGTCACCGGTCTGATTCTGTCATTACTTGACGTGACGGAGCGGATGCAGGCGGAAGAGAACCTCAAACTTGCGAGCGCCTATAACCGGAGCCTGATCGAAGTCAGCCTCGATCCTCTGGTTACCATCGATGCTTCCGGCAAAATCACAGATGTAAACATAGCCACTGAAAAGGTTACCGGCCATAAGCGATCCGAGCTGATCGGCACCGATTTTTCAGATTACTTCACCGATCCCGAGAAAGCCCGGGATGGATACCAGCAGGTTTTCAGGGAAGGCATGGTCAAGGACTATGCCCTGGAGATCAGTCATCGGAAAGGCCAGATAACTCCGGTTGTGTACAACGCTTCGGTTTACCGGGATGAGGCCGGCAAGGTTGTTGGCGTGTTCGCGGCCGCACGTGACATTTCCGAACGTCTGCGGGCTGAAGAAGCCATGCGACGGTCCAACCGGGCGCTGAAAGTACTTAGCGATTGTAACCAGGTACTGGTTCGCGCCGGCGACGAGTCCAGCCTTCTCAACGAGGCCTGCCGAATTATGGTGGAGACCGGAGGTTATTACTGCGCCTGGATCGGTTTTTGCGAGGAAAACAACGTTCTCGGAATGGAACCTGTTGCTCATGCCGGTTGCGATTCGGTCTTGCTTGAGAGCCTGCGGCTTACCTGGGCGGAGGCGGAGGACTGTCGGGATCACGCCAGGGACGTATTGATAGAGAGACATCCCATCGTCTGCCGTAATTCGAACGAGATCAAAGAGCTCTCTCCGCGGCTGGCGGACAATCTCGATCAGGGCTGCGAATCGATGGCCGTATTGCCGCTCGTCGTGGGTGACGAGACGATTGGATCAATGCACGTATATTCAGATGATACCGATGCCTTTGGCACGGAGGAGATGGTTCTGCTTACGGAACTGGTCAGCGATATCGCTTTTGGCGTCAAATCACTTCGTGTTCGCAAAGAGAAAGAAGTATCCGAAAAAGCGCTGATCGAGAGCGAAACCAAGTACCGCGTTCTATTCGAGGAATCAAAGGACGCCATCTTCATGATCACGCCCAATGGAAAAATCATGGATATTAATCCGGCTGGCATTGAACTCTTTGGAGATATCACCAGGGAAGAAATGTCCGCGATCGACCTCGGCCGCGACCTCAAGCTAAAACCATCGGATATGAAAAAAATGATTAAAGCCATAGAAGAGCAGGGCTTCGTCAAGGATACTGAAGTTCATCTCAGACGGCATGAGGGCGGGGATCTGAATGTTCTGGTTAGCGCGACCTCGATCAGCGATGACCGTGGTCAGGTCCGCTTTTACAGCGGCATTATTCATGATGTAACTGAATACAGGCGCTTGGAGGAACAGCTCTATCGCGCCCAAAGGCTTGAGAGCGTTGGACGTCTCGCTGGGGGGATAGCCCATGATTTCAACAACTTTCTTACCGCAATCAGAGGCTACGTCGATCTGGCTCGTCGCGAACTGCCGCCGCGCAGTGAAGCCGGGGAAGATCTGGTTGAAGCCGGCAAGGCGGCGGAGCGGGCTTCAAACCTTACGCGCCAGCTGCTGATTTTTAGTCGCCGGGAGTCAATGGACCTCAAGCCTGTGGATCTTAATGTCATCGTTGGCGAACTCTTGAAAATGCTTGACAAACTGATCGGGGAAAGGTACAAAATCGTCACTGAGTTGGATGAATCGCTGGCACGCGTGAATGGCGATACGGGTCACATTGAACAGGTGATCATGAACCTGGTTGTAAACGCGCGGGATGCCATGCCTGAAGGTGGCGAGATATATATCAGCACCAAAAACGTTTTCATTAAGGAGGAGCACGCATCCAGACAGAATACTAAACCCGGGGAGCACATAAACCTTAGTGTACGGGATAGAGGTTTCGGGATGGATGAAGAAACCCAGTCTCATATTTTCGAACCGTTTTTCAGCAAAAAGCCAGGAATTGAAAGTACCGGGCTGGGCTTGTCGCTAGTCTATGGAATCATCCAGCAACATAGCGGATGGGTGGAGGTAAAGAGTGCCCCCGGTCAGGGTTCGACCTTTAGTATCTATTTGCCGGCAATTTCATCTGTCGCCCGTGCGCCTCTGGCATTTGAATCCGTGGCGGGAGCGGGGGGCGGCCATGGTGAACGGATCTTGCTGGTGGAGGACGAGGATCAGGTAAGAAGATTTGCTACCAAGGTTCTCAAAAGAAATGGATACCAGGTTCTGGATGCGGGCAGCGCTGAAGACGCGCTTGGCCTCTGCAAACGTGAAAACTGCCGGTTCGATCTTGTCTTCAGCGACGTGGTGCTTCCAGGTGAAGACGGTATCTGGCTGGCAGAAAAACTGTTCGAGCAGATCCCCGAAGTACCCATCCTCCTAGCCAGTGGTTATCACGAATCCCCAGAACAGGATGCGATCAGGGAGAAGGGCTTCAGGTTTATCTCCAAGCCTTACTCCGGGGACCTATTGCTGTCGTCCATCAGCGAAATGATCAAGAAAGACTGACTGGCGTGGCGGCACAACCTCCGTTCCATTTCTGGTATCATTGGCAACGTTATGGCCAATGACCAGAAAGATATTTCCATCCTCACAAAAGGGTGTGTTGAAGCACTTCCCGAAGGCGGCCTCGAAAAGAAGTTTGAAGAGGCGGCCTCGAAGGGCCGCCAGTTGCGCGTCAAGCTGGGAGTTGACCCAACCGCGCCCGATATTCATCTGGGGCATACCGTCGTTCTTACCAAGCTGAGGCAATTCCAGGATGCCGGCCATCGCGCCGTCCTTATTATCGGCGATTACACCGCGCGGATCGGCGATCCCAGTGGTGTATCAAAAACCCGGCCTCAGCTTTTCTCAGAAGCTATCGAAGCCAATGCCAAGACCTACCAGGAGCAGGCGTCCAAGGTTCTGGCCAACGATCCCGAGAAGCTCGAGATTCGCCGCAACAGCGAATGGCTGGCGCCGATGCGGCTTGAAGACATCTTCAAGCTGATGTCTGCCTCCACGGTAGCCAGGATTCTGGAAAGGGACGACTTCGCCAACCGTTTCAACGAGAACCGTTCGATTTCGATGCTGGAAACACTTTATCCATTGCTGCAGGGATATGACTCCGTGGCTATTGACGCCGATATCGAACTCGGCGGCACCGATCAGAAGTTCAACATGCTCATGGGCAGGGTGGTTCAGGAATATTACGGCAAGCCGGGACAGGTAGTGCTGACCAACGAGATTCTGCCCGGCACCGACGGTGTTGACCGAATGAGCAAATCGGTAGGCAATTACATCGGGGTGGATGAGCCCGCGGATGAGATCTTCGGCAAGGTCATGAGCATCCCCGACTCGGTCATGATCACTTACTACAGATTGCTGACTTCGCGTCCGGTCGCAGAGATCGAAACCATCGAGCACGGACTGCGCAGCGGATCGCTGCATCCCCGCGATCAAAAAGCGGCGCTTGCGGGCGAGTTGGTGGCGCGGTTTCATGATGATGCCGCGGCCGCGGCTGCGGAGAAACACTTTAACGAGTTGTTCCGGGACAAGAAACTGACTATTGACGCGGCGCTGGTCGAATGCTTGCTGGAGCCCGGCGACGACGAGAACGGCCTTGTTTATCTCCCCAAGCTCCTCGAACGCTGGTTCGGGATCACACGCAGCGAGGCCCGCCGCCGCATACGGCAGGGCGGAATATCAATTGCCGACCGCCAGGTTATCTCCGAGAAGATCGGCATCAACGGACTGATCGGATCCACAATCAAGGCAGGGAAGTCAACCAAGTTTCACGGAGTCATAATCGCTGCGGATTAAATGTCCCCTGGGACGACGTCTTTGAAATTTCCCTTTTTCCATATCGACGCATTTACCTCTAACATCTTCGCGGGCAATCCCGCCGGTGTCTGCTTCCTCGATGAAATGCTGGATGAACGACTGCTGCAGGCGATCGCCGCTGAAAATAACTTGTCGGAAACGGCTTTCCTGGCGCCTGCCGGCGATGGCTATGAACTGCGCTGGTTTTCCCCATCCATGGAAATTGACCTTTGCGGCCACGCAACGCTTGCCAGCGCGCACGCCGTCTTTGAATATATTGACCCGGATGCCAGGCAAGTCTTGTTTAGCACCAAAAGCGGCGACTTATCCGTCGTCCGAAAGGATAACCTGCTGATCATGAATTTTCCATCCAGGCATCCCGAGCCGTGCGAGGCTCCCGAAGGAATAGCGGAAATTTTGGGGGCAGCTCCGCGGGAAACGCTCAAGGCCAGAGATCTGATGGTTATCTTTGACAACGAGGAACAGATACGTGACATGACTCCTGATATCAGGGCAATTGAGGAGCTTGATTATTTCGCGGTCATCGTTACGGCGACCGGCAGAAAAAGCGATTTTGTTTCGCGTTTTTTTGCCCCCCGTGCAGGCGTTTCTGAGGATCCGGTCACCGGCTCCGCCCACTCCACGCTTATTCCCTACTGGTCGGAGATCCTGGGGAAGAAAGAGCTTTATGCCCTGCAACTCTCAGAGCGTGGGGGAGAGCTATTCTGCGCCGACTTAGACGGGCGGGTAGCCATCGGCGGCCATGCGGTCACATTCCTTTCGGGGACCATCGACATTGAACCCTGAAACCGGCATAAACAAGCCAAAAAACGGCAATAAATTTCCCCCTGAAATTGCCTTGACTCTGCTATCGGGGGGGACTATACTGTTCATTCGGAAAGGGAGAAGGTAGCACTTGTACGATTATTGTACTTCTTCTAAATACGGAGGGACACGCTAGAGCGGCGGCTCTAAATAGAGCGCTGTGGCGTGCTACCGTGGTTTCCGGTGGCATTTTTTATGCCATGATTCACATTCTGGCAGTTTCGTTTTCCGGATTGCCGGACAGGATAGAAACCGGGTTGATTAAGCAGTATCACACTGCTAGTCTTCCCTCTGCGCACGCCTTCGGGGGCGCAAACGGTCTTTGAAAACTAAACAGCATGAGACAGCGAATCGGACTACGGCGGGAATCCCGTCGAGGTTCGATTATTAACCTGTTAAAAGCCAGTCAATTTCTTTGATGGTTGCGTTGTTTACCGGGGACATAATCATTCGTGTCACCGGTCAAACTTCAAACCATCCAAAGATCAAGCTCATAACGATTGACATTCCCGAGTTACTTGCCGGGACACGATCCTAATTTCCTTTGGAAATTAGGTCATGTTTAGGTCATGTCCCTCGTAACTCGCGAAGCAACTCTTTCATGGAGAGTTTGATCCTGGCTCAGGACGAACGCTGGCGGCGTGCTTAACACATGCAAGTCGAGCGAGAAAGCACCTTCGGGTGTTAGTAAAGCGGCGAACGGGTGAGTAACACGTGGGTAACCTGCCCTGGAGACCGGGACAACCATTCGAAAGGATGGCTAATACCGGATATCCTGCGGAATCGTATGGTTTCGTAGAAAATGGTAGCTTAGGCTTCTGCTCCTGGATGGACCCGCGGCCCATTAGCTTGTTGGTAGGGTAACGGCCTACCAAGGCAACGATGGGTAGCCGGCCTGAGAGGGTGATCGGCCACACTGGAACTGAGACACGGTCCAGACTCCTACGGGAGGCAGCAGTGGGGAATCTTGCGCAATGGGCGAAAGCCTGACGCAGCAACGCCGCGTGGGGGAAGAAGGCCTTAGGGTTGTAAACCTCTGTCAGGAGGGACGAAGCCACCTGCGTTAATAGCGTAAGGGGTGACGGTACCTCCAAAGGAAGCCCCCGGCT
>JAJYOG010000043.1 GCA_021785935.1 Actinomycetes bacterium | reverse complement strand
GGAACTCCACCCGATCTGCACCCGGAACGTCACCGGACGCATCCGGATGCAGTGTTACTCTGTAGTCGTTGCGGTTCCGCTATCGCCGCCGCCGCTATCGCTGTCGCGGTCTTTGTTCTTATGCCCGGCGTTATCCGCGCCGCCCTTATGGCCGCCGAAGGAGCCGATAAGGTCTTTCAGCGGCTGGATGTTGCCATCAGGCTTGGCGATCTGAAAGTCCTCATTGAAGTGCGAGAACTTGACCGTGGCGTTAAGTGAGACCGACGTAATGCCGTTCAGCACGGCGGTTGGGTCGATCTTGGGCTTGTCGGTCGTCTGTCCGGCCTTTGGTGCATGCCCAGCGGCCATCTGCGTTACCAGCGGCGCCAGAGACGATGGATTTACGTCTACTGCCAGCTTGGCCTGACGTACCTCGTTGCTGCCATCCATCCACCATTCCACATTAAACGTCTTGAATGCGCCCGTGATCTGGCCCTTGGCGGCATCGATCTTGGCGGCTTCATCGGTATTGCCGCTATTCCTGGCAGCGGCCGCTGCGTCTGTTAGCGCCTTGTCGACGTCAATCGAGGCACTGTAGTGAGTGGTTGCGGTTCCATCGATGTCTTCCGTACCCACGGTCTTTACATCCTTCAGGAGAGCTTTGGGACCATCAGGGAAGGCGCCGGCCAGGCCGGCCCTGGCTTTATCTTTCTCAGCCGCATTGCCGCTGGTGCCGCCGCCGCCGGGCTTTTCGCCCTTATGACCCGACATTGTGCCGGTGTCATACCAGCTGCCGCCCAGCTTGACGTAGATGTCCTTATCGACCGCGACGAACTGAACATTGGAGAGCAGGCTGTTGATCAGGCTTGATCCCAGCGCTCCGCTGCCGCCGTTAGTGCCGTCACCGGCGGTCAGTTTCTGGACGATGGCGTCAAAGCCGCCCAGCTGCACGTCGCCCTTTACCGCGGGGCCGTTGGCCGTCTTCTCAACATCGGCGCCGCCCTGGGCGCTAAGATTCAGCGGCAGCAACCCCTGCAGCTTCGGGTTTACCGCGGACAGGTCGCCATTGACCTGCAGGTTGAAGTTGTAATCGACGTGCCTGGAAGGCCCGTCACTTGGGACAGCCGGCGACCCTGAGTCGCTTCCGGATTGCGCCAGGGCATAGCTACCAATGCTGCCGATCACGATCGCAACCGCGACCAGCAGGCCCCACAGGGGGAATTTGCGTCGTTTCAGCATGTCTTCCTACCTCCTCGAAAGCGCGGCGGGGCCGCACCTTCATGATTTCTCAAACACATTAATTTTAGCATCGCACTACCGGCCCGGTTATTAAGTTTGTGTAAAAAGTCTGTAAATTGCGGCCGCTTTGAAATAAAAGAAAGAATGGTGGAAATATTAAAAAGCCGGTTTTACGTGATATCATTTTAAAATCACACCAACACGGCTTCGTACCGTCGAAAGAACCTACCGGAAGCAGCATGGGCGAACACGAACACATATCCGGCAGCAACAGTCTGCTAACACCTGCCGGCGGTGAGCATTTCTGTCTCTTTTTCGAGACCGGTCAGGACCTCCTCGAAGCCCTTGTTCCCTTCTTCAAATTCGGTCTGGAGAACAACGAGTTCTGCGTCTGGGTAACCTCGGACCCCCTCACTGTGGATGACGCCGTCGCGGCGATGCGAGCCGGGATGTCCGATTTCGACCAATATCTGGAGAGCGGAAAGATAGAAATCTTTCCCTATACGGACTGGTACATGAAAGATGGCCATTTTGACGCCGAGAGGGTTCTCTCGGGCTGGGTCGCCAAATTTGAGGAGGCCATGAGTTCCGGCTATGACGGCATGCGCGTGACCGGGAACACAGCCTGGCTCGAGCACTCGCAGTGGCAGGATTTTGTCGATTACGAGAAGGCCATCAATGAGGCCATGCGCGACAAGCTGGCCGTGCTTTGCACTTACTCCCTCCAGGCCTGCGGGGCCTCCGAAATCATGGATGTCCTCGAGAACCATGAGTTTGCCCTCAGCAAGCGGGAAGGTTCATGGCAGGCGCTGGAAACCACGGAAAATTTGCTCGCCAGGCAGGTAATCCAGGAACGCGAGGAAGAGCTCCGGGCCATCTACGATCATGCGCCGCTGATAATGATGCTGGTAGACGAGGAGCGCCGTGTTCGCAAGATGAATGAATACGGTCAGCGGTTCGCCGGGACAGCTGCTGCGGAGCTTCTCAATAAACGCGCGGGTGAGGCTTTGGGTTGCCTCAATTCTACAGACGACCCCCAGGGATGTGGCTTTGGACCGCACTGTCAACAATGCCCCGTGCGCCAGGGCATCGCGGAGACCTTCAAGACCGGAAACAGCATCAACCAGGTTGAAGTCAGCAGGCCGCTGGTTATGGATGGCGAGGCCGTCGATGTCACTTTTCTGCTGTCAACGTCAAAACTCAGCGTGCGTGGAGAGCCGCAGGTGCTGATCACGATTCAGGACATCACCGAACGCAAGCGGGCGGAGAGGAAGATAAGCGATGCCGAGCTGCGCTATCGCACTCTTTTTGAGCAGTCGCCCGACGGCATCATTATCGTCGATCCGGAAACCAGCCTGCCACTGGAATTCAACGACAAAATCTGTCTGCAGCTTGGCTATTCCCGCGAGGAATTCGCGAATATGCGCATCCAGGATTACGAGGCTCAATTAAGCCCCGTGGAAATCGACGAGGTCACGAAGACGATACTGGCAAAAGGATGGGATTCCTTTGAAACCAGGCATCGCCGCAAGGATGGGCAATTACGTGATATGCAGGTGTTAGCGCAGGTAGTTGATCTCCGTAATCGCAAGGTTTTGTACTGCATCTGCCGCGACATCACCGACAAGAAAGCAGCCGAAGAAAAGCTGATGCTGACCTGGCGCCTGAACGAGGCTCTCAATGAAATAAACCTGAAGCTGGGCTCCACGCTGGACTTCGATGAGATCATGAATGAGGTCATGTCGCTGGCGGCTAAGGCTTTGCATTCCGAATCGGCAATCATGGCAACGGCTCCTGGGTATGATGACTCTACCGCGAACCGGCAGGCAGCTCGTGGTAGCGGCTTCGTCGTCAGATACACGCAGGGAACCGCCGGTGAGGCTTCGGTTGGGACCGTCCTGACGGCGGAGGTCGCCCCGGTAGCGGTGGAGGTTCTGAAAACCGGTATGACCATGGCGGTCCCGAGCACCTTCGACGACAGCAGATTCGACTCTGGAATTTTAAAGTCTTTGAGCATTTATTCTTCCCTGGCCGCCCCGTTATCCATGAAGACCATGAATGTCGGGGTCATTGCCTTCAGATACCATACCAGGACCAAGGAGTTCACCCAGGCGGAGATTGATTTCGTGGAAAAGCTGGCTGCCGCCATTTCGATGGCCCTGGATAACGCCCGCCTTTACCAGAAGGAAATTGAGGCTCGCGCCAAGATTCAGGGATTTGCTTCCAGGCTCTCGCTGCTACACAACATTGGCCTCACCCTGAACCGCGAAACCGATAAGCGCCGGTTGCTGGGAACGATCCTCAAGGGAGCAGCCGAGCTGACGCTCGCCGGGGTGGGGGCGATGATCCTGGATAGCAAAGGCAAGACCGATGTGGTTTCCATGTACTACGCTCCCTGGTATGACGAAAGGTGCACCGTCATGAGCGGCGAGTCGATGGCGCACCAGCAGATCGACCGGTTGGCAGGTCTGCGGGATAAGGATGCAACCCGCATCAATCTTGACGCTTCCGGCAGATCCCTCAACCTCCCGGAAGGCCACCCCGGTTTATCGGGATCGTTGCTGATCGGAGCGATCAAGGACACACGCGGAAATCCCGTGGGTTATTTCATGCTCAGCCACAAGGCGGGCGGCTCGGAGTTCAGCGCCGAGGACGAAGAGATCATTTCGCTACTGGTAGCCCAAAGCTCCGTGGCGCTTATCAGCGCGGAGAATTTTGAAAAAGAGCACGAAGTCGCCGAGACGCTGCAGACCGCGCTACTTCCCGAGTTGCCGACACGTAGGGATCTGGAGCTTGGCCTGGTGTACCGCTCCGCCGGCGGTCACAGCAGGCTGGGTGGTGACTTTTACGATTTCATCGAGCTGGACGACGGCAGAATTGTGGTAGCCGTGGGAGACGTCTGTGGCAAAGGCCTGGAAGCGGCGTCGGTTACGGCAATGGTCAAATATATGCTGAGGGCCTATGTGGGCGACGGCTTGACCGTGGGCGAATGCCTGACACAGTTGAACCGGTCGGTTGCCAGGCAGATCGCCATGGAGAAATTCGTCACGCTGGGTGTGGCCTTCTTAAATCCTGCCGACTATTCGCTCGAATATGCTTCGGCTGGGCATCCGGCGCCGATGCTCTTCCGTAACGGCAGCGCCAAAACGCTGGCCATACAGCAGGCTGTGCCGCTGGGAGTTCTCACCGATTACGAGTTCAAAACTACCAAGGCGATCGCCACTCCCGATAACTCGCTCTTGATGTACACCGACGGCCTTATCGACGTCCGCTTGCCCGATGGCGAGTCGTTCGGGGAAAGGGGGATTCTCGATGCCCTGGCCGCATGCCGCAACCTGAAAGCTCAGGGGCAGGCCGAAGATCTGGTCGAATCAGCGGTGAATTTTTCCGGAGGGCATCTTCGGGACGACATTGCGCTTGTAATCAGCAGATTTAATTCCGCCTGAACTATATATAGACTGGGAGCATGGGCACGGCCGCAACCGATGAGAAACAGAGTTCCAAGGTAATAGCGATGGTCGGCGTATAGGCGGCGGCGCCATCATGGTCAACGCCATCGCTGTCATCGGCGACCTGTTCACGCCCGCGGAGCGGGGGAAGTGGCAGGGCTTTTTCGGCGGCGTCTTCGGCATCGCCAGCATCGCCGGGCCGCTGGTCGGCGGCTGGCTTACCGACAGTTTCAGCTGGCGCTGGATTTTCTACATCAACGTGCCCTTCGGTATCATGGCGCTGGTAGTGATGTTCTTCGCCCTGCCGAAGATTCGTCCGGCTTACATTCCGCACATCGCCAACCCACTTTCTCACAATTTTTCCCCCTGCATAACTAGGCTTTTCGCCCCTTGTCCCCAAGGATGATCTCAGCGCTTTTTTGCTCCCACTCCTTAAGCTCGGCCTCT
>JAJYOG010000042.1 GCA_021785935.1 Actinomycetes bacterium | reverse complement strand
ACCGGCTTCCAGAATCACTGATATGACTATAACAAAAATAGCTAATACAATCAAGATGACTATAGCGATGAAACATCGAAATGACAAGTTTAGTTAATACAACCAGCAAGGTTAGAGAGAAGATAATTGGTATAAAGAAACAGGAGACAAAATGTTGATAAAAAGGTGTAAAAATGATAGATAAAAAACAAGGCAGACATCACGCGCGTGCAGGTGCCTCATTTTAGAGATGGCATCCCAGGTTCAAATCGAGTTTGTAAAGGGTAGGAACATCACAAGAGACGATCATGATGGACGGCCTCAAAGCTGCTCGTTCATTATTTACTAGGCCGCTGCCGATTGATTATGCGCTTTATCAGGAATAATTACAGGCGCGCTGATGAATATAATTTCAGCGTATGCTTTGGGAGGAGATCCAAATGACCAACCTGCTGGAACGAAGCATCCTCATGACGCTGGGCGCAGCGGTGCTGACCAAGGAAATAGCCGAATCGCTGGCGGGGAGCCTGACGCAGAAAGGCGAAGATACCACGGCATCGGGGCGTGAAGCCATAGATGAGGCGGTAGCCAAGGCCAAGGATGAGACAAAATCACTTCGGCTTCGTTTTGATGACACCATCCAGCGTAATTTTCGTGAGTTGGGGCTGGCGCAAAACACAGATATAGATGAGCTCAAGCTCAAGGTGGCTCAGTTGGAACACCGGCTGAACCTGCTGGAAGGCAAAAGGGATAAGCTCCCGGTGGATGAAGCCTCCGCGGCAGAGGCAGCGTCACAGGCAGAAGTAGAGCCTTCGGCAACGGAAGCGCCCCAGGAAGGGAAAGCCGGGGTTGTTGGCGAAGCGGCTGGCAAGGAACCGGACGAGGAGGGGTAGGGAGCCATGCGTCTGGCAACCAGCGTTCGCAATGTCGACCGGATACGCGACATCACTGAAGTCGCGGTCAAGCACGGATTCGGTTACTGGTTTGAGCGCCATCAGCTTCGTAATCTCTTGCCCAAGGGCTGGCGCGGGACGCCCAAGCCAATGGGCACGCGCGGCGAACATATGCGCAAGATGTTCGAGGAACTGGGGCCGACTTTCGTTAAATTCGGCCAGCTCTTAAGCACGCGTCCCGATGCGCTTCCCGCTGACATCATTGTTGAGTTGCGCAAACTGCAGGACGATGTGCCGCCCTTCCCCATAGAAATCTCCGAGGAAACTATCGAGAACGAACTCGGGTTATCCATTGAGCGCCTCTTCCTCGAATTTGATGAAACGCCAATTGCCGCCGCCTCCATTGGACAGGTGCACCGCGCGGTGCTTCCCAACGGCGAAAAAGTAATCGTCAAGGTGCAGCGGCCGGAAGCTGAAGCCAGGATCCGTGCCGATCTCGATCTGCTTTACCAGGCCGCTCAGCTACTGCGCGATCACAGCCCCCGGGATCTCTTTATCGATCCGGTGGGAATCGTCGACCAGTTTGCGCGCGGAATTCGCAACGAGCTGGATTACCGGGTCGAAGCCAGGAACGCCGAGCGCTTCAAGGAAAATTTCCGCGGCGATCACACCGTCCACGTCCCCAAGGTCTACTGGCAGTATTCAACTTCGCGAGTGCTGACCCTGGAGTGGATCGATGGCATTCAGCTGGCTGATGTCGACACCGCTGCGATGGATATGGGTGAGCGGCGGGCGCTCGCCACGACTATCGCCGAGTGCTGGCTGAAACAGATATATGTAGACGGCTTCTTCCACGGTGATCCCCATCCAGCCAATATCATGGTGCTCGAAGGCGGCGCCATCGGCCTGGTCGATTTCGGCATTGCCGGCCGCCTGAGTGAGAGCGACCGCCACAGCATCATCGATCTCTTCCTGGACATCATGAATGAGAGGATAGAGAACATTCCGCGGCGGTTAATGGCTCTGGGCGTGGAGTTTCCGCTTAATAAAGAAGCTGAATTCGTGGCCGAGACGCGCGACATGTTCGCCCGTTATTACGGCGCCAGCCTTGATGAACTCGATCCGGTTGTCGTCCTGCGGGATGTCTTTAGCGCCATCTACAGGCTGCAATTGAAACTGCCAACGCAGTACCTCCTGCTGGAGAGGGCTGCGGCGACGCTGGAAGGAATAGGCACCGAGCTCTATCCGGGGTTCAATGTCTTTGAGTTTGCCCGGCCGTACACCAGGGAGTTTCTCAGGCGCCGCTATTCGCCAGAAAATGTCATCGCCCGTGGCAGCCGCGAAATCCAGGGCTATTTCAATCTTCTGCGGGATTTTCCCGGTCAGCTTCACGATTCGCTGGAGCAGGTGACCAGGGGAGAGCTGAAAATCAATTTCATCCATCGGAACCTTGAGGAACCAATGAGGCGCGCCACGATTGTCGCCAACCGGCTGGTAATAGCGATAGTGCTGGCTTCTATCATCCTGGGGTCTTCGATCATCGGCCTGTTCGCTCAGGGAGGGCCGCGGGTGCTTGGCATTTCGGTCTTCGCCCTTGGCGGTTTCCTCTCGGCTGGGTTCTTCGGATTATGGCTGATCGTCGGCATCCTGCGTTCCGGCAGGCTTTAACCGAAATCACCGCGTATCCCGCAGGCTTCTTCCGCGCTAGACAATTAGAAGCTCCTTTCAGGGCTGGGGTTTCCCCTTGGCTTCACTTACCCACGAGCGTATGAAACTGCATACCAAGCTATACCTTTTCTTTGCCGGTATCGTGCTTTTACCGTTGCTGGCGGTGACGGTTGCCGCCAGCATCCTTCTGGACCGTTCCGGAACCCAGACTTATGAAGGCAGGCTGCAGAGCGGGATAGTGGCCGCTTCGGCGATGGTTACGGCGCAGGCCCGCGTGCTCACGGGCGATCTCCAGGCTTCCCTGCAACGTACTGACACCGCCTCGCTTTTAACCGGCGATACTGCTGGACGCAACGCCGCCATGAGCAATATCCAGACTGAGACCGGAGCCGAAGGGGTTGTGTTACGCGATCCAGCGGGTACAGTCGTGGCGCAAGCCGGCAATACATCGGGCAATTCCGGGCCGCTGATTTCTTCGAGCATCAGACTTTCGCAGCCGGATGGCGCCCTTTGGAGCATCACCCTCTTAAGCAGGCTCGACACCGCTGACATGCTCAGGATTTTCTCCGCGGAAGGCCTTGATTGGGGTCTGCTGCAAGACGGCGTCGTGCGGGCGGGCTCGCTAACCGCGGGGACAGAGGTGCGTAATGCCTCCGGATCAGCTTTATTACCAGTCGATCTCCCCGATCCCGGAACATCTTTGCAGGCAAGTGTGGGCGACACTCAAGCGCTGGCGTCAGCGGTTTCCATCCCTGGTGATATAACCAATGGTGACACAATACTTTTTGCCGGCGTTGCCGCTGACGTAGTGGGAGCGGCTTCCCGCGAAGCGCTCTTCGCCGGGCTGGTGCTCATGCTGGGCACCGCGCTTCTGACTGGTGTGCTCGGCCTGCTCCTCGCCCGCAATATCACCCGCCCTCTGCGCGAACTGACGAGCGCGGCCACGGCCGGCATCGAGGGCGATCTGGAGCGTAGGGTCGAGGTAAAGTCCAAGGACGAAATCGGCAGCCTGGCTCATTCATTCGGGTTGATGCAGGCGAGCATTCATGACTATATCGCCGAGCTGGAGGAATCACGCACCCAACTGTTGCTGGCGCTTTCCTACGCAGGTGAGATCCTGGGATCGACCTCCGACCGCAACCGCATGATGAAAACAACCGCCGAAGCCGCGCGCCTGGCTACCGGCGCGGCCGGCATCTGGGTAGAACTGTTTCCGAGCGGGCGCGTACCAGGGCAGGACGCGGTATCGGCAGGGGTCCCCGTCTATTTTTTCGATAACGCGATCAAGCGGCAGGCTGAAAAACTGGCGGAAGAGGTTGCGTCGGGAGCTATAACCGCGGGTGAGCCGCGGGATTTCGGGCCTGAAAACGAGGCCGTTGCCTATCCTCTGGTTCATGAGCGCAAAGCATTGGGTGCGATGATTGCCGTCTTTCATCGTGGTCATTCGATTGAGGAAAGCCGCAAGATCCTGGGCTCTCTGGCAGCACAGGCAGCCAGGGCTGTCGAGAATGTTAATTTTGGGGAATTGCAGCAGCTTCTGGCAGCAACGGATCCCATGACCAACCTGTTCAACTTTCGCTATCTGTATAACTGCCTGGATAAGGAGATCAGTAAAAGCCATCGCTACGATCATCCGCTCTCAGTCGCGATCATCGACCTGGATGATTTCAAGGCGGTCAACGATACTTACGGGCACCAGGCGGGGGATGAGCTTCTGCGAGCCGTGGGCGAGGTGCTGGCAAACGGAGTGCGCGAGGCCGACATGGTGGCCCGTTACGGCGGCGAAGAATTTTCAGTAGTCCTGCCGGAAACAATCAAGGCGGATGCGATGAAGGTTATCGAGAAGTTGCGGTTGAGGATAGACGCAATCCGGCTGCCGGCTTATCCTGGCCTTCATGTCACCGCCAGCATCGGCGTCGCGGGGTTCCCTGAGGATGGGGAAGAAAAAACCGATCTGCTGGTTAGGGCCGATGAAGTGTTGTACCTGGCCAAACAGGCCGGCAAGAACCGTAGCATATCTGCCTGATCAGCACCTGCCTGATCAGCATTTACCGCCGTTACCACTGTGCCTGGTTTCGTGCGGCGCTGCATTGTTATGATGGTTTGAATCGTCGCCGGTTTTTTTATCATACCCATAACCATACCCATAACTCCGGCTTTCGTTGTTGTCACTCTCTTCAAAATCCCTGCCGTTAAAGTTGCCACCGGAATTGCCGCCAGAACCGCGGCCCGACCTTGCCGGGACAACATCAGCTGAAGAGGATGGGGAGGCCGGCGCGGCCGGCAAAGGCGATGCAAAAAGCTGGGGCGCCGCGGCCGGAACGGCCGGAGCCGGGCTGGATGGAACTGCTGGAGCGGCGGCCGGAGGCGGGACAGCCGGGGGGATGGTTATCGGGACGATCGGCACAGGTTCCAGGGTTTGGGGAGCGGAAAGGTCTGAGACCGGTGGTGCGGGTAAAAGCCCGCGGCCGGCGAAAACAAACAGATAGAGAGAAGCGGTCAATGTTATCAGCGACAGCCCTCCGACAACGGCAATCGTTGCCGCCGGATGCGATAAAAAGCCATCCGTGGCGCCGGTTAACCTGGCCCATGATTTCCCTTTGAAAATATTATGCATGTCCATCTTTCTGGATATGAGAGCGTAAGCAGGCCATAAAGGATACGGACTCGATAAAAACCCGCGGCAGGGCAGGAAATAGTAATATTAATTATAGGGAACCTCTAACAATTCAGTAAATCTATCAGCTACCGGCATTTGTCTGCAATTCTGGTTGATGCCTGCTCCGTCTTTTGCTTGATTTCATTGTCCGTGCGCCTCTTTTTGCCTTCCGGCCTC
>JAJYOG010000024.1 GCA_021785935.1 Actinomycetes bacterium | reverse complement strand
GGCCGAGGCCGAGCCGGTGTTGCCGGCGGTATCCTTGACGCTCACGCTGTAGTTATGGACTCCCTGCGCCAGAGCTGTAGCCGGACAGCTGATTGAAGTTGCGGTTGTGGTGCAACCTGTCATTGCCGTTCCGTCGAGCGTTATCGCCGCAGTAGCCGCGTTAATGCCGGTGCCGGTGTCTGAGTAGCTGCCGGATATGGTCGGCGAAGCCGAGTTGATCCATCCGGTCGGCGAGAGGCCGGTTACGCTCGGTGCGGCTGTATCAACCGTGAAGGAGCCGGTGCCGGTGCCCACGTTGCCCACGTTATCGTTGACTGTGACCGTGATCGTGTGCGCGCCCTGCGTGAGGCCTGTAACCGGGCAGGATACGGTGCCGGCGCCAACAGTGCAGCCGGTAAGCGTGGTCGTATCTACCTTGACGGCCACGGTGGCGGTGTTAACGCCGCTGGTCGCGTCAGAGAAGTACGCGTAGACGGTTGCCGAGGCGCTTGAAATCGTACCGCTAGGCAGGATGCCAGTCACGCTCGGCGCCACTGTGTCAACCGAGAACGTGTTCGTTCCGGTGCCGATATTACCGGCATTATCTTTCACATTCACAGATACGGAATGGCTACCCTGCGCCAGTAGGGAAACGGGACAACTGACTGAGGTCGCGGTTGCGGTACAACCAGACAGAACCGCGCTGTCCAGATAGACATTTGCCGATGCGCTGTTTATTCCGGAACCAGTATCAGAGAAGTATGCGCTGACGGTAGTTGAAGTTCCTGCCAGCCAACCACCAGGCTGTACATTCGTTACCGCCGGCGCGATCGAGTCTACCGTAAACGAACCGGCTCCGCTTGCGTTATTACCGGCGAGATCCTGAATAGCCACGGAAATACTGTGGCTTCCCTGGCCAAGTGCGGAAACCGGACAGTTGGCGCTGTTCGGACCAATCACACAACCACTGACCGTGGCCCCATCGAGATATACATACACAGCTGCTGTATTTATACCGCTGCCTACATCCGAATAGGTTACGGCCAGTATAGGTGATGCATTGGTCGTGGAGCCGGACGGCGTAATGCTGCCGACAACCGGCGCACTCCTGTCTAGTGTGAACGTGGCGTTGTTCGAACCGTGATTGCCAATGTTGTCATCGACAGTCACCAGCACTGTGTGATTGCCATCGACTACGGTAACGCCGGGGCAGCTGATGCTGGTGGCGGTTGCCGTACAACCCGTAACCTTGACGCTGTCCAGATAGACCGCGGCGGTAGCGGAGTTAATGCCACTACCAGCGTCCGCAAGGCTGGCGCTGAGGGTTACAGATGGTGTATTAACCGCGCCGGACGGCATGATGTTGCTGACAACCGGTGCTGTTGTATCGATTGTGAATGAACCGGTATTTGTCCCAACATTTCCGGTCAAATCAGATACGTTGATCGTTATTGTATGGGCGCCAGGAGCAAGGCTATTAGCCAAGCAACTGACCGCGGATGAGTTTACTACGCAGCCGGTCATATTAACGCCGTCGAGTTTCACGACAACGCTGTTCGTGTTTATTCCACCAGCGTCACTGTAATTGGCACTCACCGTTACATTAGTGGTGCTGATATAGCCGGCAGGCAGAACATTTGTTATTGCCGGCGGCGTAACGTCATTAGATACGGTGAATGAACCGTTTCCGACGCCGTTATTGCCGGAGTTATCCGCAACATTCACCGCAATCGAGTGGATCCCGTTGGTCACACTAGTCATACAGCTGACGCTGCTCGCGCTCGCTGTACAACCGCTCAGCCTGGCTCCATCCAGATATACGGAAACAGTCGAGCTGTTAATACCGGAGAGATCATCTGTGTAATTGGCGCTGATCGTCGTCGATGTGCCGCTGATGGTGCCGGTCGGAATAATACCGCTGATAACCGGGGCGGTGTTATCCACGACTGTGAAGGTACCGCCTATCGGCGCTACGTTTCCAGCACTATCGGCTACACTGCCGCTGATCGTGTGCAAGCCGAGAGCCAGACCCGTTTTCGGGCAGCTGACTCCGGTAGCATTGACGGTGCAGCCTGTTATGACCGTACCGTCGAGAGAGACGGACACGGAGCTTTGATTAATGCCAGACCCAGTGTCTGAGTAACTGGCGCTGATCGTCGTGCTACCTGTATTGATTGTGCCTGTCGGCAGTACATTGGTCACCGACGGGGGTGTTGGATCGGATCCGATCCAGGCGTTCTTATAAGTCCAGGCACTCATATCACTGCCACTAGTGAAAGTGTAAGCAGCGTCGCAGAAGCTATCCGCGTTAATATCGGAACAACCCTTTGCGGGAGTGTCGAAACTGTTCCAGTAGTTTCCACCTGTAGGCAGCGGCAGGTTGAATAAATTGCCGGATCCGCCACTAACATAAGCCTGCGTGTTGTTGCTAATGAAGTTGTTATGGTAAACCTGGCCATTATTTACTGACAGCAGATACACACCATAGTTGAACGACCCGATGGTTAGATTCTTGACCGTGAGGTCGTTCTTGACCAAGTCATAAACGCCGGAGGCGTATCCGCCCAAGCTGGTGATCTTGTGGCCGTTACCATCGATGGTGATGCCTGGGCTCGCGATGGAAATACCATTTTTACCGGAGTTGACATCGATATCAGTATTCAACGTACATGTGAGGCTGCCGGCGTTCCAGGTACCAATCGTCGCGCAGTCTCCACCTGTAGCATTATTGCTGATCGTATTGGTATTGGTTGTTATTTTCGGAGATATGGCCGTGTCGACAATGAATGAGCCGGTAGTGGTGCCGGTGTTCCCGGCATTGTCGGCCACACTGACACTCATGTTGTGCGTGCCGTTGGCCAGACCGGTAACCGGGCAATCAATGCCGGTCGCTGTTCCCGAGCAGCCGGTGACGACGACGGTATCGAGTGTGATCGTCGCGGTGGCGCTGTTAATGCCCGCGGCAGCGTCGGCATATGTCGCCGTCAGGGTCGTCGAACTCGTATTGATCGTACCAGTGGGAGCAAGTCCGCCAACTGTCGGCGCCGTCTGATCCACATTGAACGACCCAGTTCCGGAACCGGCATTGCCGGCATTATCAGAAACGTTAACTGTGATGGTATGCGCACCCGCAGGTACGCCGGTGGCGGGGCAGCTGATGTGAGTGGCGTTAGCCGTGCAACCAGTCAGCGCCGCGCCGGTATCGATCTTGATCGTAGCGGAAGCGGCGTTAACGCCGGAACCGCCCAGATCTGCCAGATCGGCGTTAATGGTGGGATTGGCAACGTTGATCCAGCCGGACGGAGTAATGTTGCTTGCCGTCGGCGGTGTCGTATCTGGAGCTATTGAATCGAACGTACCCGTGCCTGTTCCGGCGTTACCGGCGTTATCCGCGACGCTCACCGAAATGGTGTGCGTACCGGAAGCCAGCGCGGTCGCCGTACAACTGATATGGATGGCATTGGCCGTGCAGCTGCTCATCGGCAGCAGGGCACCATCAAGATGGATTGACGCCGAAGCGGCGTTAATGCCCGAGCCAGCGTCAGAGTAATCGGCGCTGATTGTGGCCGTGCTTGTTGTAATCGTGCCCACGGGCAGAACGTTGGTTACCGCCGGAGCAGTTGTATCCACGATGAACGATCCGGCGGCCGTGCCGGTATTGCCGGAGTTGTCCTGGACGCTGACATTGACGTTGTGGGTTCCCTGAGTCATTCCGGAGACCGCGCAGCTTACGCCCGATGCCGTCGCCGTACAGCCGCCGACAGCTACGGTATCCATGGTCACTGTCGCGGTAGCGGAATTAATGCCCGACAGATCGTCGGAGAAGCTCGCGCTTATAGTAGTAGAGGTCGAGTTCACCGAACCTGTCGGCAGAAGGCCGGAAACGACCGGTGCTGTCGAATCGACAACGTTAAAGCTGCCGCTAATCGAAGCGGGATTGCCAGCCATATCACGCACCGTTCCGCTAATAGTATGCAGACCCACGCTCAACCCGCTAACCGGGCAGCTCACATGAGTGGTGCTCACTGTACAGCCAAGCAACGTGCCCGTTTCCAGATTCATAACCACCGAAGCGGTATTGACGCCTGATTCACCGTCGAACAGGTCGGCGCTGACTGTAGTCGTTCGGGTATTAATCACGCCTGAAGGTAAAACACTGCTCACCGTCGGTGGAGTTGTATCCGGTACCGGCGGTGCCTTCCAGCCGTTCACGGCAGTCCAGGGGTTATTGTCCTGGCCGCCGGTGAATACATTTGCGGCATCGCAACGGCCATCGATAGCGGCGTCGACGCAACCCTGGGCTGGTGTGCTGTAGCTGCTCCAGTAGTTGCCACCGTCCGGCATCGGCTGATCGAAGACGTTGCCGGAGCCACCGCTGGCATAAGCCGACGTGGTGTTATTTACGAAGTTGTCGTGATAAACCACCGTGCTGGTGGCGGAGGTCAGGTACATGCCATAGTTAAACGACTTGATGGTCAGGTTCTTGACCGTGACATTGCTCTTTACGGTGACGGCGACACCATTGGCGTAACCGCCAAGGCTAGTGATCTTGTGATCGTTGCCATCAATGGTAATGCCATTACTGGTCACGGAGATACCGGCTTTACCGGTGTTGACGTCGATATCGGTGGTCAGCGTACAGGTGAGAGTCGCTGGGTTCCAGGTGCCGATCGCTGTACAGCTGCCGCCAGTGGCGTCGTTGGTAATGTAGTTGGTGTTGGTGGTGATCTTCGGTGACACCGTTGTATCAACCGTGAATGAGCCGCTGCCGCTGCCGTTGTTGCCGGCGTTGTCATTGACGCTCACTGTAATAGCGTGCAGACCGTCGGGCAGGCCCGATACCATACAGCTGACGCTGCCGGCACTCGCCGTGCAGCCCGGCACTGTTGCGCCGTCGAGCTTGACGACCGCGCTGCTACTGTTTATACCGGAACCGCCATCTGCGTAATTTGCGGAGAGGGTGGTCGAGTTAACGTTGATAGTGCCGGCCGGCGCAACGGCGCTCACGGTCGGAATAGTTGTATCTATGGAGAATGAACCCGATCCGGAACCGGCATTGCCGGCGCCATCGGAAACGCTAACGGCTATCGTATGTCCACCGACAGCCAGGCCCGTTGTCGGACAGCTGATATGAGACGCGGTGGCGGTACAACCAGTGAGTGCGGCGCCAGCATCAATACTAATGGCAGCCGAAGCGGCATTGACTCCCGAGCCACCGAGATCCGCCAGATCGGCGTTAATCGTCGGATTGGTAATGTTGATCGCGCCGGCCGGAGTTATATTGCTGACCGTCGGTGGCGTTGTATCGGGAGCAACCACCTGAAACGAACTTGAGCCTGTTCCCGTGTTACCGGCGGCGTCACGGACGCTCACACCTATATTATGCGTACCCGAAGCTAGCGCCGTTGCCGGACAGCTGACGCCCGTAACCGTGGCGGAACATCCGGACATGGCCACGCCGTCTAGCGTCACCGTGGCCGATGCCACATTGATTCCGGAGCCGCCGTCAGAGTAGCTGGCGCTGATGGTAGTGCTCGAGGTGGTGATGGTTCCAACCGGCTGAATGTTAGTAACCGCCGGAGCCATCGTATCTACTACAAAGGAACCGGTTCCGGCACCAGTGTTGCCGGAGACATCCGTAACGGAAACGCTGATGGAGTGGCTGCCCTGGGCCAGACCGGTCGTGGGGCAGCTAACACCGGTTGCCGTAATAGTACAACCGGAAACGGCAACTGCGTCGACACTGACGGACACTGTGGCTGTATTGATTCCGGAGAGGTCGTCAGAGTAACTCGCGCTCACCGTCGTCGATGTAGTGCTGATCGCTCCACTGGGGAGAACATTGGTTACTGTCGGCGGCGTGCTATCGGCAATAGTGAAGCCACCGCTGATGGTGGCGACATTGCCGGCGTTATCGGAAACCGTTCCGCCGATGGTATGGGCGGTGAAGGCGAGGCCTGACGTGGGACAGCTGGCACTGGTTGTCGTTACCGTGCAACCCGAAAGGGGGGCGCTGTCTAACGTGACTACGACCGTCGCGGTATTAACGTGAGATTCCGTGTCAGAATAGCTCACGTTTATAGTTGGTGAATTTGTGGCAACGATACCCGACGGCGTAACGCCGGATATCGCCGGAGCCGTTACGTCGGGCGCCGGCGGAACCAACCACCCGTTGGCTGTGGTCCAGGGCATGTTGTCCTGGCCGCCGGTGAAGACGTACGCCGCGTCACAGATGTTGTCGCCGTTCCCATCGACACATCCGGTGTAGTTGCTCCAGTAGTTACCACCGACCGGGCCTGGCTGATTGAAGACATTGCCGCTGCCCCCTGAAACATAGGCGGGAATGTTGTCGGCCGTCAGATTGTTATTGAAGATCTGATTACTGCTGGAGACCGAGAGGTAAAACCCGTAGTTGAAATTGTTGACCGTCAGGTTCTTGATCGTGACGTTGCTCCTGACTGTCATGCTTACGCCGGTAGTGAATCCTCCGGACCCGTTGACGGCGTGCCCATTACCATCGAGCGTAATGCCGTTAGCGGTAATCGAAATGCCGTTATTGGCTCCCGCGGCGATATCACTTGTGAGCGTACAGGTCAGCGTGGCGGGGTCCCACGTTCCTACAGTCGTGCAGTCACCACCGGTTGCGTTAGCGCTGATAACTTTTGCGTTTGCCGCCTGTGCGTTTTGAACAAACGCGAGGTTGAGGAGGAGAGCGGCCAGTACGAGAAGACTAAGAGAAAGAAAAGCTTTTACTGCATAGTTGTAGTCATGCTGTTTTGCCTTCACCCGTATTCCTTTCGTTTTTTTATAGCTGGGGGGGTATAAAAATGTAGCTGATTTTAGCGCTTCTGGCTTTTTATGTAAATACTTTCACAAATACCGCTTCTGGTACCCACCCGGCGCCGGCGCCATTCTTCCCCCCTATTTAATTGGTCTGCCGCCAAATATTCATTTTTAACAACTGCTACTTAATGGCTCCGGGCGGGCCTGACCGAAAATTGCCTCTTTCTCAAAAAGCCTTAGTTTGCGGCAAATCCTTTTATTACCACTCTTGTCAGGTTTTCGAAGCCCCGGGGTTACCCGCGGCCTTCAGAATGCGCGATTCCGACACTGGCACAACCTTCTTTCCTTGAGGTCAGCGCCTCAAGCGATATTTGAAATATAGGGGAATTCCCCTAGATGATTTTTCCGGCCTTGTAGGGGTTTTTGTAACCTTCCAGTCCTTGACGCTGTACGGCTCTCCTGGCGATGAAAAATATCCTCCACCTGCGGTCACAGTCTGATAACCACCTTGTTTCTAAACATTTATCAAAGAAATGGCCCGCGGCCGTTTTCACCATATTTCTGCACCTAAATTAAAATTTTCCCGCTGCGTCACGGCAAGACGAAGCCGCTGCTGACAGTCCAGGGAAAGGGGATTAACACCGCTGAAAAAAGATTCAGCTCTTGCCGCGTGCGGCCTCGATCGCGGCCTTAAGATCGCGAGGAATAGGCTTGTCGGCGACGATGAAATCGTAGAGCGTGTCCGCCAGTTCGGGGGTCCGGTAAAGCTCCTTCTGGAGCCCGCGCTGCCGGTACTCAAAAAAGTGTTCCGGCTTCACCCGCAACCCCCGCGCGATAACTTTAATAACTTGATCGATTGGCACTGGCCTGGTGCCACAGGCCAAATGATTGAGATAGCCGGCCGACAGCTTTGTGCGAGTCGCCAGTCGCCGGTAACTGATCTTGCGCAGCTCCATCAGCTCACGCAACGCCTCCGGAAACGGACGAGTGGAGTGAGGAATTTCCTTATTGGCTTCAGATATCATTAAACGAGCACCTTGTTAACAGATGACAGCAAGTTTTGCACGGCGCGGCAAGCACTGTCGATGTCGGGTGCATCGCTGACTAGATTGATCAGCCGGCTGCCAATGATGACGCCGTCTGCATGCTTGGCGACCTCTGCGGCGTGCTCCGGAGTGGAGACGCCAAAGCCTACCGCCAATGGCGCCTTGGTGCGGGCACGCACGCGAGCCAGAAAGTCGGGTAGCTGATCCGAAAGAGACGTCCTCGCTCCGGTGACCCCCGCCACGGATACGCAATAGATAAAACCAGAAGCACTACGCGCTATCAACTCAATACGCTCGTCGGGGCTGGTCGGCGCCACCAGCAGAATCGGGTCCACACCCCGGGAGCGGCAGGCCTCGATAAACTCGCCGCCTTCATCCACCGGCAGGTCGGGAACAATTAGACCATCGACCCCGGCCTTGGCCGCGGCTTCAATGAAACGGTCCTGGCCATAGGCGTAAACACAGTTATAATAGACCATGAGCACAACCGGGATTCTGCCGCTGAACTCAGACGCCAGCTGCAGCACATCATCCGGCGTCACACCCTGTTCAAGCGCCTCCTGGGTAGAAGCCTGCACCACCGGGCCGTCGGCCAGCGGATCGGAGAACGGCACACCCATCTCGATCATGTCGGCGCCGCCTTTAATGAATGCATCCAGGATATGCCGGCAATTATGCATGGTGGGGTAGCCGCCTGTTGTGTACGGCATAAGCAGCGCCTTCTTGCTGCGGTTCTTGAAAATCTCTTCGATCCGGCTCATTCCATGATCCCCAGTGCCCGCGCCGCCTGATGGACATCCTTGTCGCCGCGCCCGCTTAGATTGATGATGACGGCGTCATCCTTCCCATAATCACCGGCGTGTTTGGTGACCCAGGCTATGGCATGGGAGCTCTCCAGCGCCGGGATGATCCCCTCCGTCTCCGACAGCATCGTGAAAGCAGCCAGGGCCTCGGCGTCGGTCACGGAGTCGTAGCGGACGCGTCCCTCGTCGTGCAGCCAGGAATGCTCTGGCCCCACGCCCGGGTAATCGAGACCGGCGGATATCGAATGAGCTTCGAGGATCTGCCCGTAAGCATCCTGCAAAACATAAGACATCGATCCGTGCAGCACACCGCGATGGCCGCGCTCGATGGAAGCGCCGTGCTTGCCGGTGTCGAGCCCTTCCCCTGCCGCTTCGACGCCGGTCATGGGAACATCATCATCCAGAAAAGCGGCAAAAAGACCCATGGCGTTGGAGCCGCCGCCAACGCAGGCGACCAGCTCGGCGGGCAGTTTGCCCTCGACTTCGAGGACCTGCCGGTGGGCTTCGCGGCCGATGACGCTTTGAAAATCACGCACCAGCGCCGGGTAGGGCGCCGGACCCGCCACTGAGCCGATGACATAATATGTGTTCTCGACGTTGGTGACCCAGTCGCGGATAGCGTCGTTCATGGCATCCTTGAGCGTCTGGCTCCCGGATGAAACCGGCACCACCTCGGCGCCGAGCAGCTTCATCCTCACCACATTTAACTCCTGCCTGGCGATATCCTTGACCCCCATGTAGATGGCGCAAGGAATGCCGAACAGGGCCGCTGCCGTTGCCGTGGCCACTCCATGCTGCCCAGCTCCGGTCTCAGCAATTATCCGCTTCTTGCCCATTTCCACCGCCAGCAGCAACTGGCCGACGGTATTGTTGATCTTGTGGGCGCCTGTATGACAGAGGTCTTCCCGCTTGAGATAGATGCGGGGTCCGCCAAGTTTTTCCGTGAGCCGTCCGGCAAAATACAGAGGTGTCGGCCGCCCGATGAAGTCCGTCAGCAGCAGCTCCAGTTCAGCCTGAAAGCCATGATCGCCCTTCAGCCGCTCGTACGCCGCGGTCAACTCATCGAGCGCCGGGATGACAGTTTCGGGCACGTAGCGGCCACCGTATGGACCAAAACGCGCAGGAATGGTCATGAACCCTCTTTCCTTATATTTTCAAAAAGTTTTTTCAGTTTTTCCGGATCCTTTAAACCCGGGACGGACTCGACGCCGCTGGACACATCAACCGCAAACGGCGCTACGGTATCAATCGCCCGGTTCACATTTTCAGGATTAAGACCGCCGGAAAGGATCAGCCTGGCGGCTCGTTCGCTCCCGGATAGTTCGGCGGCCAGATCCCAGTTGAAGGTTTCACCGGTTCCGCCATGACGCCCGGGATGATAAGTATCCAGCAGAATGTAATCGGTGTCAAACTGGACAACACCATCGAGCCATCCCGGTCCAGTCACCCTCACCGCCTTGATGACGAGCGTTCCCGTCGCCTTCTGCACCTCGAGGCATTCACCCTCGCTTTCCTCTCCATGTAATTGCACGGCAGTGAGCCCGCAGGCATTAACTGCTGCCGCAATCTCCAGCGGATCGGTATTGACGAAAACCCCGACACGCTCGACCCCGGCCGGCGCATCAGCCAGCACCTCGGCCGCCTGCTCCGCCGTTACCCGCCGCGGACTCTCCGGAGCGAAGATGACACCAAGCGCCCAGGCGCCCAGTTCGGCCGCGAGCGCCGCGTCGCCGGCGCGGGTCAATCCGCAAATTTTTATCCTGGTCTCCGTCAAGCCGTCATCCGATCCAATCCATTAGCCTCGGTCGCCCGCCCTACATCCACTTCCGCAGCCAGGAATAGGACAGATATATAACCATCCCGACCGTGAGCAACACCATGACCGCGTTACTGCCCCAAAACCAGGTTCGGCTCTGCAGCGGTAAAAATCCCTCGAAATTCATCCCCCAGAAACCAGTGATGAAGGTCAGCGGCATAAAGATCGTCGCCACCACGGTCAGCCGCTTCATGACCAGATTGAGGCTGTTGGAAACCGCCGACAGATGAACGTCCAGAGCGCCCGTGAGAATATCGCGATAGGTATCGAGCATGTCGGACAACCGCACCAGGTGATCGTAGACGTCGCGCAGATACGGCAGTGTTTCTTCATGGATATGGGGAAACTCCCGTGAGGTCATTTCATTGACCGCTTCCCTCAAGGGAGAAGCCCCTTTACGGAAGCCGATCATCTGGCGTTTGAAGGTAAAGATATCGCGCACGGCGTCGCGGCCAGCCTTGGCGTCGATGACCGCGTCCTCGAGATCGTCAAGCAGATCTTCGACGTCATCGACCAAATCGATGTAATTGTCAACAACGGCGTCAAGCAGGTGATAGCAGAGCCGGTCGGAGCCGCAGGCCATCAAGCCCGGACGCCTCTGGGCGTCATTCCAGACCTTCTTGATCTCGCCGGACTCTCCCCGGTGTACCGAAACAACGTAATTAGCACCCACGAATAGATCGATCTCGTTCTGGGTCAGTGAAAGGGTTTTGTCGTCACGGTGCGCGGTCAGCGCCTGCATCACCAGGAAGAAATAGTCGTCGTAATCCTCTACCTTGGGACGCTGCCGGTGGATATCGCCGTTGCCCGGACGGGTAGCATCCTCGAGAGCCAGGTCGTGGAAGCCAAAAAGCGATTGCAACAGTGAAGCATCGGCGTCAGTTAGTGCGCCATTGAAATCCATCCATACCAGCGTCGCCGGATCGGCCAGCTTACTCCTGGCTTCTTCGAGCGAAGAAACCGCCATCACCCCTTTTTCCCTGGAGGAGCATACCAGCGCCTGCATGGTCATCACCGCCTGAAGAAGAATTGAATGGAAACAAACAAGCCCGGCTGATGCCGGGCCGGATAATCAAATTCTGTTCCTGAAACCGTAACTAGCCTGACGATTTCATAGTTGACAACACAGTCGCAACCGTGGTCGTATCCCGCCGGCCGGCGCATTACTCATGGATGTGGATGGGTGTCCCGATATCGACCCAGTTATAGACGTGATGGGCGGTCTCAACCGGCAGGCCGACACAACCGTGGCTCGAACGCTGGCCGAAGGCGGTCGCCCAGTAATTGCCGTGCATGGTGTAGTCGCCCTTGAAGACCATAACCCAAGGAACCTTCGGGGCAAAATAACCCGGACCCCGCATGTCGATCGCCTGCATCTTGGCGTAAATGGTGTAATCCCCCAGCGGCGTGTCGGTGCCTACGGCCCCTGTAGAGCAGGCGTAACTCTCAATCGCTACTCCGTTCTCAAGAAGAGTCACCTTCTGTGCCGTCACATCGACATCGACCGCCTTGGCCGGCGCGGTGGTGAAGGTGCTGGAGGCATCGGCCTCGACAAAACCGCCGCCGATTCCACGGAGACCCTGCGGACCTCCCTTGATGCGGATTGTCACATCCTGCAGATGGTCCCAGGGATTAGCCGGAACAAATTCGAGCTTGTTGGGTGCGGGCCAATTGAAAGTACCCTGTACTTGCGGATCGACGGTAACCAGCGTCTTGGCAAGATCGGGATTGGAGACCGGCTCGCTGAAAACTATGGTCGGATGTGATTCGATGCTCATGCTGATAGCGCCATCGGCCGGCTCAAAAGCTAGCCCCAGCGCCGGCGCCGTTGCGGTCGTGGTGACAATCGGCGCCTTAAGCTCGCGTCCGTTATTCGATGTCGCCGAAGTGATCTTGAGCGGATACTCCTTGCCCTGTTCGAATTTCGCCAGGGTGATGTGGGCGGCGCGCCCATCCGCATCGAGCTTCATCGTGCTCTGGATTCCATCAAGCTGATATTCAAATTTGCTTACCGGAATGTTCCAATCGATTGTGAGGTCTTCGCCATATTTGACCTTGAGTCCGCCAGTGGGGACGATCGGCATCGGCGTGGTGACCGTAGTAAAGGTGAGCGTCTGCTCGGTGGGCATGTCTGAAACTCCGGAGAGTCCGAACTGCTTTACCGTTCCTGTCACCGTTACCGTGTACTCGGCGTCGGATACCAGGGGGTTGGAACCATCGTTCAAAACAAAACGGCCGTCCTGCAGACGTCCGTCGAGCATGCGCTCGTTAATGCGTGTCCCGTCAGGAGCAACTATCGCCTGCTTGACGGCAACCGTCGACAGGCTGGCGCCCCAACGGCTGGTGGAAATTTCGAGCCAGCTTTCGTCAGGCTTTATCTCGGAAGCGCCGTCGCTGGGACTGACAGAGATGCGTGGCGGCAGCACAACCACAAGTAGCAGCGTCGCTACCACTGCGAGCGCGACGGCGGCGCCCACTATAATGACTGCGAGCTTTATTCGTGATGCCAGCGGTTTTATTCGTGGCGCCGGTAATTCTTTTGCGGCTTCCCTGCCCAGCGTTACCGTCCCGTGGTCTTCCTGCATTGACACTTGTCTTTTCTAGTACCCGCAGGAGGTGATGCGCTAACCACGTCGCTGGGGCACGCCTCCGCCCCGGGCAGCGGCGTGATGAGGACTTGCCGGAACCGGAACGAATAGACGGAGTATACCAAACAGTATTAGTCTGTTTCCAGAGGTTTTACGCAATAATTACATGGAGCTATTGGAGCCAGATCCGGTCCGCTTTCAATCTTGGCGCTTAATCTGTTATTTTTTATAGGAGCAATCCCTCGGTCCAGCCGGCAACCGCCGGTCTGATAATCCCGTCGACTACCGCGGATTCCATCCATATGAAGAAAAATCGTAAAGCCATAGCCCTGCTTTCGGGCGGCCTCGACAGCCGCCTGGCGGTCAAGATGATGCTCGATCAGGGCATCGAAGTCGAGGCGGTTAATTTCGTCACCGTCTTTTGCACCTGCACCGCCAAAAGCAGCTGCAAGAGCGAGGCCAGAAAAGCCGCCGAAGATTATGGCATTTCACTCAAGGTGCTAAATGCCACGGATGAGATCCTCGAAGCCATCCGTAATCCCAGGCACGGTTTCGGCCGCGGCCTCAATCCTTGCCTCGATTGCCGTATCAGTATGTTCCGGCGGGCAGGCAAATATATGGAGGAAACCGGCGCCGGCTTTTTGATCACCGGCGAGGTCTGGGGCGAACGACCCATGTCCCAGCGGCCCGACGCACTCAGGACTATCGAGAAGGAATCCGGCCTCGACGGGCTGATTGTCAGGCCACTTTCGGCGCATCTTTTCGAGCCGACAATTCCCGAGCGTGAAGGCTGGATCGATCGTGAGAAGATGATGGCGATCGAGGGACGCTCCCGCAAGCCGCAGATGCAGCTCGCGGCCGAGATTGGTGTAAACGATTATCCCTGTCCCGCCGGCGGATGCCTGCTTTGCGACCGAAATTTCGCAGCGCGGTTGAAGAGCCTGCTGGCCGAGGACCCGCATCCTGCCATCGCGGAGATTCAGTCGCTGAAACTGGGCCGGCTGTTATATTCATCCGCGGGCAGGCGGATCATGATCCCCCGCGATGAGGAAGAATCCAAACGCCTCAGTGCTCTGGCGCGCCCTGGCGATCTGTTCATGGAAGCTAAAGGCCACATGGGACCGACCGCGGTCATCAAGAACGTCGGCAGCAGCGAAACCAGTGGGGCCGATGCCGGCGGTAGCGCAGCAACCAGTAAGGCCGGTGCCAGCGGTAGCGCAGCAACCAGTAAGGCCGGTGCCAGCGGCGCCGATATCGATGAGTCCACCCTGCTGGAAGCCGCGGCGCTAACGGCGCGCTACGGCCAG
The DNA here is from genome assembly GCA_021785935.1 of Actinomycetes bacterium. Lineage (GTDB taxonomy): Bacteria > Actinomycetota > Thermoleophilia > BMS3ABIN01 > BMS3ABIN01 > JACRMB01. The sequence continues at coordinate 6,760 of JAJYOG010000024.1, read as the reverse complement.
GGCCGGGAAGAGAAAAGTGTGACCGTAGCCTGGTGGCCCGCCGGCGGTGATTCCGCCGAACATAGTACCCTGATGGCCTCCCCCGCCGACGGCTGGAAGCTGGCCGAGTCACTGAGACGGGAGTAGAAAAGAAATCGGCAGAAAGAATCTTTTTACCCGGGAGGGTATCTAAGGTTATAGCGGCGCCTTCCGAAAGAACAGATAACTTTTCCAGCGGAGCGCTAAATATTGAGGAGGACGTACTATGTCTACTACAAAAACTGTGGAAATTCCCGTTTTCGGATCCCGTTACCTGGACTCCTGCTCGAGCGGCTGAGGCCCAAGCTGGTCTCTGGAAGAGATCACCGTTTCGATCAATAACCAGCTGGACAGGGATTTCGGCGGCAGCGCCAGGCTGCGCTACGTCGATTTCGATTCAGACGAGCTGTCGGAGTACCCCGATGTGCAAAAGCGCGTCGTTGAGGACCGCGACCTCGAGCCTGGCACGATCAAGATCGGCGAGAAACTCTCCCCCATGTGGGATGTGCCTTACACGAAACTGATGCAGGAATTCGAAACCATGGGCGCCACGCGCACCTAATTTCGGGGACCCTAATTTCGGACTAATTTCGGGGACACAATACTTAATTAAGTAACCGCCGGCAGCTTTTGAGCCGGCTTTTACTTTGAGTTAAGTAACCGCCGGCAGCATCCGCGCCGGCTTTTACTTGGCCAGAACGCCCAGCAGTTTCCACATTCCCGGATCGATAACCTTGCGGCTCGCGGCGACCTCATCCAGAGGAGTATGGGCGATGGCGCCATCGATCCATCCGACCAGTTGTCCGCTGCCGCCTGAGCCAATCAGCTCAACGGCCGCCGCACCCAGACGGCTGGCAAGAATCCGGTCGAACGAAGTCGGCGAACCCCCTCGCTGCACATGCCCGAGGATAGTCACCCTCAGTTCGTAGCCGATCTCATTCTGCCTCGCCTTAAAATACTCCATACAGCGTTGAGCATTATTGTGGGCGCCATCGGTAACGACCGCCATGGCATAACGCTTGCCGCGCGCATGCGCCGCCGCCAGCTGCTGCCGCACCTCGGCCGGCCCGATATCAAACTCCGGAGTAACAATGACATCGGCGCCGCCGGCGATGCCCGCCGCCAGAGCCAGATAGCCCGAAGTCTTTCCCATAACTTCTATCAAGAAAGCGCGATGATGGGATTCAGCGGTGGTGCGAATGCGGTCAATCGATTCGATGATGATATCCAGCGCCGTGTCGACGCCGATTGTGATATCCGAGCCGTAAAGGTCATTGTCAACCGTCGAAGCGACGCCGACCACGGGAAAGCCCAACCGGTGAAGCGCATTGGCGCCGGCCTGCGAGCCGTTGCCGCCGATGACGATGAGTCCGTCGATGCCATCGCGCCGCAGATTCTCAATACACTGGCGCCTGGCCTCCTCGCTCTCCTCAAACTCGCGGCTTCGCGCCGTCCCCAGGAAGGTTCCCCCGAGATGCAGGATCTCGCTGACGTCACGGTTATTCAGACGGATAAAATCGGCGCCAATCAGGCCTTCATAGCCATTGCGAACGCCGATTGATTCCAGACCCATGTCAGTACCGATGCGGACAACTGCCCGCACGGCAGCGTTCATACCCGGCGCGTCGCCGCCACTGGTCACCACCGCGATGCGTTTCATTGCCCTCCTAAGAGTAGCCCGTGAAAAGAAACTTCTCTCATATTACCAAAACGATTCCCGTCAGAATCCACCGCACGGCATCCGTCATGATCCGTTTAACAAAGCCCCATCATAATCCGCCCGCAACCATACCAATCAAAATCCGTACGTCGGTAGGAACAAACGGTAAATCGGCAGGATGACGTTGTAAAGTCCGTTGCCGAAGTTTATCAGCGCGAACAGAAGCAGCATGATGAAGAGCATTCCATACTGATCCAGCTGTATCCACTTTATATATGACTTTGGAGGTAAAAAGGCGCCGACTATGCGCGAACCATCAAGTGGAGGCACGGGAATCAGGTTGAAGATCATGAGGATGATATTCAGCTGAAAGATGCGGAAGATCGCGATCGGCAGCAGTCCGGTTTCGACATCGCCGATATGCGGATAAGCCGTCCGCAGGATGAGCGCCGCTAATGATGCCAGCAAGAAGTTCGCCATCGGGCCGGCGATGCCCACGTAGGCCATCCCCCTCTGGTGCGACTTGAACTTGCCGGGATTGATCGGTACCGGCTTGGCCCAGCCGAACATCATGGCGCCCTGAGAACCCAGGAAGGTCAACAGCAGCACCAGCGATCCCAGTGGATCCAGATGCTTGATCGGATTGGGTGAAAGCCTGCCGCGCTGCATGGCCGTATCGTCTCCTAGGCGGTAGGCCATATAGCCATGGGAGATTTCGTGGATGACCATCGATAAGAGCAACACCGGCGCGGTAACCGCCAGTTGTATTAATAGTTGGCCCAATTAACTTTCCGGATAATTCATAATCGTTTCCCTGGAAGCGTTTCCCTAGAAGCCGTTATCGCCGCTTCCGCTATCGCCGCTTCCGTTATCGCCGCTTCCATTCTTTCCACTCGAGTCTCCGCTCGTTGTCCCCGCTTTAGCCCACCCGTTCAGGATTTGCCGAACGGCGCGCATCTCAGACTCGCGCCCATCGACCTTGCTTTCGAGCTTAAGCAGTTTTAACTGGTCGAGCACCTGTCCTACTTGAGGCGATTCCCGCAGACCAAGCGCTAGCAGATCCTTGCCGGTGATACTAATAGAAGTATAGCGCAGCTCGCCGAGGAAAAGTTCGAGCGCCTCGCGCGCCGGCCCCTCACCGGCCTGAGCCCAGGCCAGCAGGAGCCCCTCGGCTGGCAGCCGCACCAGCAGCTCATAGATAGCAGCGCGGGTCAGCTTGGCCGTGGACATACGCTCGAGCACCTTGCGCGCCAGGACCACTCCTCCTGCGATCACCGCCGCGTCGGCGCCGCGCAGCTTCAGCCGCTCAGTCCAGGCGGTGAGTTGTTCGGGGTCGAGTTTGCGGGCCATGCACATCAGCCGCAGCCGCCAAAGCCTGATCTCTTCGCGCATGCCGAGTTCCCGCACCGCCAGGTCGGCGCGTGTCACCAGCTCCACCGTCTCGGCATCCGCGGCAAAGGCGGGATGGATCGAGGGTGCGATGTTCAGCTCGCCAATCCGTAAAATTGTGTGTTCGACCCTCGGCTCCGAGAGCAGCCAGACCAGCTCGTCGCGAAGCCGGGCCGATGACAAGTCGCCCACGAGGTTCATCTCCACACAGCCGCGCGCCAGCCCCAGGGTATGGGAGTTCATCATGAAACCCAGCCGGTTTTCGTAACGGATGGCCCGGAAGATGCGCGTCGGGTCCTCGATAAAGCTCAGGTTATGCAGCACCCGGATGACCTTGTTCTCAATGTCACGCAGGCCTCCGAAAAAGTCCAGCAGCCGCCCGAAGTCATGAGCCGACAGCGAGACCGCCATGGCGTTAATGGTAAAGTCTCGCCGGTAAAGGTCGTGTTTGATCGAGGCGTGCTCTACCGTCGGCAGCGCCGCCGGGTAATCATAAAATTCAGTGCGGGTAGTGGCCACATCGACGCGCAGTTCCGGTTTCATCTGGTTGAGGATGACAACCGCCGTGCGGAATTTCTCATGCGTCCTCACCCGGCCGCCCAACTCGCCGGCCAGGTGCTCGGCGAAATCGATGCCGTCGCCTTCAACAGCGATATCGATATCATAGTTTACCTCATGCAGGATCATGTCACGAACGAACCCGCCCACCAGATAGACGCCGCGATAGTCAGTACTCAGTTTCTGCACCGCCCCGAACACCGGCGCCAGCCCCGGCATCTCCCCCAGCCGCCAGCGGAAATCGGCCTCGCGCAGCACCGCCTCCCCCACATCCTCCTCAGCCGAGGTACCGTGCAGGGTTCTGAGAACGTCAGTGCGAGTAACAATACCCATAACCTGATCGACGGGAACCTGGCTCTTGCCAGCGAGGGCCGCCGCGACTACGGGAATGCGCCCAACAGCGCTTTCCGCCATCATCCGCCTGAGGTCATGGACCGTAGTTTCCTCGCTGACCGTCCGGACGCCCCGTGACATAATGCCCTTCACCGGCGCGTGCTTGAGTTTGTGGCCCACGGCTTTGTCCAGATCCTTGCGCGAAACGATACCCACGAGCATGCCCTCATCCTTAACACAGACGCCGCTATGGCCGTAACGCTGGCAGTTGAGCAGCGCCTCACCGATAGTGATGTGCGCCTCGACGAAATAGACCGGATGCGACATGATGTCGCGCGCGCGCAGCGGCTCTTCGAGCACTCCCGGCAGGCTATCGATCAGAATCCGGCGCGTCTCCTCGAGGCTTTTGTCCTTGACGATTGCCGCCGCCGCCTGGCTATGGCCGCCGCCTCCGATCGGCGCCAGCGCCTTCGCTACATCCAGCAGCCGGCTCTTGCTGCGGCCGACAACGAAGATGCGATCCTCCATCTCCACCAATACGATGATCGCCTGGCAGTCGGTGACGTCGAGCATCTTGTGGGCGACCACGCTGAGGCCGTCGACATAGTGCGGACTGTAAACGGTGGCAATGAAAACATCGACGTCGCCAACGGTCGTCTGCTCCAGTTCGTCGATCAGCCTGAGCATAAGCTCGCGCTGATCCTCGCTTAAGGGATTATGAAGATACTTGCCAATCAGGCTCTGGTTGGCGCCCAGCCGCATGCAGAGGGCGAGCGCCTCGGCGTCCCTGGGAGTCGTCGTCGGAAAAGTGAGCGAGCCCGTATCCTCATGGATGCCGAGCGCAAAGATGGTGGCTTCGAGCGGCGAAATCTCCAACTTGCGGTCATGGATGATCTTTAGCATGGTCGTCACCAGCGAGCCGTCGCGCGAAAGCACATAGTTTTCATCGGAGACAAAGGGTGGCTGCTCCGAAGGCGCGCCCAGGCGGTGGTGATCGAAGACGATGACCTCGACCGCAGGCGAAGGACAGATTTTTTCGAACTCGCCCAACCGTCCGCAATGAATGGTATCGACGACAATCAGGCGCCGCACCTTCGACATGTCGACCATGGATGAATCGACGGTGTCGATCTCGTCCGCGTGCAAGTTATAGAACTCGCGGACGTTGCGGTTGAGGGATCCCGGAAAGCAGATCTTCGCCTCCGGATAAAGCCGCGCGGCCGCCACGGCAGCGGCAAAACCGTCAAAATCCGTATTGGCGTGCGTGACTATGATTTCAGCAATATTCATCAGGGACGTACGTTTCCTATGTTTCCTAATTATTGAAAAAGGCGCGGCCGGAACCAGCCGCATTTACTATATATACCCGCAAAATGCCCGAACACATGTTTTTTGGAAACAAGGGAAGCGAAAACCTCGGGGGCGCACTACGCTAACTCTTTGCCGCGCCCCGATGTCGCGTTTTATTCTATGCCGCGCGGCAATGCCGTACTGAGCGCCCCGCCGTCTACCCGGCGAAGAAAGTCTGCGCCAGATCCCAGAACTCCTGCCGCACCAGCTTGCGCTCGCCGACGGCGACTTCCAGCGGCACGGCCACGATCTCGTCACCCTGCAGCGCCGCCATCAGGCCAAACTCCTCGTTCTGCACCATATCGGCAGCCTTGGCGCCGTAGCGGGTGGCCAGCACCCGGTCATGGGCGGTCGGCGTGCCGCCGCGCTGGATGTGCCCCAGAATGGTCGACCTGGTCTCAAAGCCGGTCCGGCGCTCGATCTCCTTGGCCAGGAGGTTGGCGACGCCGCCCAGTTTGACGTTACCGAATGCATCGACCTCGTCGGACTGGGTAACCATCTTGTCCTCGCCCTCCTTGGTGATGAGCTTGGCGCCTTCGCTCACAGCGATGATACTGAAATCCTTGCCACGGTCGTGACGCTTGCGCACGACCTCGCAAACTTCTTCTACCGACATATCAAACTCGGGGATGAGGATGGCGTCGGCGCCGCCGGCGATGCCCGCCATGATCGTGATCCAGCCGGTGTGGCGGCCCATGATCTCGACGACAATGACGCGGTCGTGGGATTCAGCCGTCGAGTGCAGCCTGTCAATATTTTCAGTCGCGATCTGAACAGCCGTGTCAAAACCGAAGGTGTAATCGGTGCCGGAAAGATCGTTGTCGATCGTCTTGGGAACACCCACCATGTTGAGGGCGAACTTGCCGCGCAGCTGGTTGGCGACGCCGAGGGTATCGTCGCCGCCAATAGCGATAGTGGCCCAGATCTCATTCTGGCGCAGGTTGTCCACCAGCAGGTCGACGCCGCCTTCCTCCTTCATGGGATTGGTGCGCGAAGTCCCGAGGATCGTGCCGCCGCGATGCAAAATACCAGAAATATGTGTCAGATCAAGAGGGATGTAATCGTTGTCGAGCAGGCCGCGCCAGCCGCGCCGGACACCGACCATCTCGTACCCCGCGCGCGTAAGTTTGAGCGTCGCGGCGCGGATGACCGCATTGAGGCCGGGGCAGTCGCCGCCGCCGGTAAGAATAGCTACTTTCTTCGCCATGAGAGAATCCTCCGTTTGCCGTGGAATTGACAAGGGGAATAATATCTTTTAGGAGGATGGAACGGAAGCGGCGGATATAAACGGTGGGAACCTCTAACAATTCAGTAAATCTATCAGTTACCGGCATTTGTCTGCAATTCTGGTTGATGCCTGCTCCGTCTTTTGCTTGATTTCATTGTCCGTGCGCCTCTTTTTGCCTTCCGGCCTCTGATTTAGGCCGTATTTAGGCGCAGTAGTTGCGTGTA
>JAJYOG010000008.1 GCA_021785935.1 Actinomycetes bacterium | reverse complement strand
AACCGATCGACATCTACAAGTACGGCCTCGAAAACGATGCGCTCTTTATCGCTAACGGCCGCGCCAGCAACGTAGCGGTGGTGGATGTAGCTACCATGAGCATCGTTGACTATATCCCGGTGCCGCGCTCACCAATCAACACCATGGCTCCAGCGGGACAGCTCCAGGCAACTCTGGACAAAGCCATGCAGGGCCTGGGCACCGGTCTGCCGGTACACGTACCTGACATGTTCTACTGGGAAGTTCACGGCGTAGCTCCCTCAGCCGACCGCAAGAGCGTCTACGCTATCGGCGCCCTGGGTGGCACCGACTCGGACTTCACCATGTACCAGGTAAGCACCAAGACCCACAACACCAACCGCAAGATCCCCCTGGCTCCATCAGTGGTGGGCTACTGCGGCCTGGAGTACGACCTAAACGATGAGAGCTCGGGCGTGCTTTACGCTGAGAACATGCAGACCGGCCCCGCCGATCTGGCTCAGCTGACCGGCCTGCCCCTGCAGCTCAAGGACCCGGTAGCCGGCCTCCTGCCGATGTTGGGACTGGGCGGCCTGACCAATACCGTCGAGAACCAGCTCTCGGCTGGCGTGGGCGGCATCTCCGAGGAGAACTTGGCCACGGGCACCAACACCCGCTACATCGCCACCGACTATAATGCCGATGGCGCCTCCTCGACCTGCGGCATTGCCTGGAACGCAGCTGGCGACAAGGCCTTTGCCTCCCAGATGTTCGAGCCGCTGATCGACACGATCAACTGGAACACCAAGACCGTCAACGGCGAGATCCTGCCGCCGACTCCCTATAAGAACAGCACCCAGCACCAGTCGACCTCGGCTAAAAGCCGCGATCTGCTCGTCACCGCTGACGGCGGCGACGGCATCGCCATCTACAGCATGACCCTGAACACACTGGTGGGCCACATCGACATCAACTCGATGATCGGCCACGGCGTAGCGGTCCACGGCGTCGAGATGGCTCCGGGCAACGAGAACATCGTCTACGTCACCGCTGACGGCGCCCCTTCAGGCACCTACGTCGTCGACATGACCGATCTCAACTCGCCCAAGCTCATCGGTGGCCTTGAAGGCGGTCTCGATCCCAATGCCTGCGGCACCTACGCGATCTCCGACAAGCAGAACTACTACCGCGCCGCCGGCAAGTGCGACAAGCCGAACCTGACTATGAACAAGAGCGGCGCCTATTGGGCCGACTATGATGCCTACCAGAGGCGCGAACTCACGGTTAACTTCAACGTAGGCGTTAACGGCTCGGTAGAGGCCCGCAACGTGGCCATCACTGACATGAGCGCAACCAACGGCGTTACTGTTAAAACTGACATGCCGATCATGGTTGGCGATCTTAGCCCAACCAAGGCCGCAACCGTGCCTGTCAAGTTCGATGTTCCGGATGGCCTCAGCTCCTTCAGAACCTATCCCGTGGCTACGGCTGAAAGCCCTTGCGGTGACACCTATAACTATCCGTCAAGCGGTGGTGTAGGCGTACCTCCGGCCCCTCGTCAGTAGGAACCGGACCGGCCCAGTCAAGGCAAACGAGAGAAGCAGTTGGGAAGATAGTCCGTTAAGAGACGAATGAAGAAAAAGGAAACAAAATGGGCGGCGCTGCCGTAGGCAGCGCCGCCCATTTAACGTCAAAAATATGAAACGCCCAAAAATGACTCGATAAAAATATGATTCCACTCAGCCGCATCGCATCTGCTGCGACTGATCCCTGCTGCGACTGATCCGCATCGCGACTGATCCGCCAGCTTAACTAATTACCCAGCAGCTTAACGACAGCGTTCTGGGCCGCATCGACCACAGGCGCCGGCAGGATGCCGAGCACGATGACGCCGGTTGCGGCTATTCCCAATCCCAGACCGAGATCCCAAGATTTGCCATCCTCCGACATTTCCAGCTCTTGCTCCGGTGAACGCATGTACATATAGACAATCACGCGCAGATAGAAGAAGGCGGAGACAAGGCTAAAGAGGGCTCCGACAACGGCAAGCCAGGCATAACCGGCATCCACAACCGCCGAGAACAGATAAAACTTGGCAAGGAAACCTGCGGTCGGCGGCACGCCGGTTAGCGAAAGCATGAACAGGGACATGATGCCCGCCGCCCACGGGAAGCTTTTACCGGCCCCGGCGATATCATCCAGGGTGTCGCCAAAGCTCGAATGATTAGTCATGTGAACGAGAACGCCGAAGGCGCCCATGTTCATAAAGGTATATGCAGCCAGATAGAAAAGGACTGACGACATGCCGATGCTGCGCCCGCTACTGCCGGTGGCGATGACCGCCAGCAGCAGGTAACCAACGTGGCCGATACTCGAGAAAGCCAGCATCCGCTTGAGGTCTTTCTGCAGCAGCGCCATAGTGGCGCCCACGATCATGGTCAAAATCGCAACCGCGATCATCAAGGGAACCCACGTCGATTCCTGGCTTCCCAGCATGATCGTAAAGAACTTTAAAATGGCGGCGAAGGCAGCAATTTTGGGGCCGACCGCAAGAAACGCAGCCGCCGGCGTCGGCGCGCCCTGATATACATCCGGCGCCCAATTGTGGAACGGCGCCGCGCCGACTTTGAAGGCAAAGCCTGCCAACACCAGCACGATGGCGATGACCAGCGGCCCGGACGGCACCGGGCCGAGCCGGATGGCATCGCCGATCTCCTGATAATTGGTGGATCCGGCCAGTCCGTAAAGGATCGCCATGCCGAACAGAAGGAAGTTTGAAGCAAACGCCCCGGTAAGGAAATATTTCATGCCCGCCTCGACCGACCTTTCCTGATAACGGAAGAAACCAGCCAGCAGGTAGGAGCAGAGCGCCATCAGCTCGAGCCCGACGAAGAACGTGATCAGATCGACAGCCTCGGCCATCACCATCATCCCGATCGTCGCGAAAAGAATCAGGGCGTAATAGTCGCCCAGGAGCCGCTTCTTCAGAAAGAGATATTTCTCGGAGAGCAGCATCGCCAGCGCCGCCACAACCAGCAACAGTATTTTGAAGAAAATGGAATACTTGTCGACGGCGATGCTGTGGCTGAAGACGGAATATTCCTCATCCCTAAGTTGCCAGGTGGCGATCGCGGCTGTGACGCTGGCGGCGATGCCCAGCCAGCTGAGTCCACGGCGGCCGTCGACTGGCAGCAAGGGGTCGACCAGCAGAATCACGACCGCGGTTGCGATCAACATTATTTCTGGCATGATGGCGAGAAGGTCCTGTTTCATCTAGAAGAGTCCTCCCAACGATGCGAATATGCGTTCGACGACGCTGCCGCTCTCGGCCATGTAAGGCGCCATCTTTTCCGTCAGCCTGGCGGCCGGCGGCTGGATCAGCTGCAGGAATGTATTGGGATAGACCCCGGCCCAAACCGCCAGGATCCCCAGAGGCGCCAGCGAAACGATCTCCCGCAATGAATAATCAGGAACCTTGTACCACTTTTGATCGCGGAGCCCGGTGAACATCACCCGCTGGTACATCCAAAGGAGATAGGCAGCCGCCAGGATAATGCCGATCGATGCGACAGCCGCCATCGGCTTGCTGTAGGTGAACAGCCCGACCAGGCTGAGGAATTCCCCGACAAATCCCGAGAGTCCAGGCAGTCCCAGCGACGCCAGCGCGAAAAACGAGAAGAATGCCGCCATCACCGGGAACGGTCCGGCCAACCCGCCCATTTCAGAGATCTCACGGGTATGCAGCCGCTCATAAAGGAAACCCACCATGAGGAAAAGGGCGCCCGTCAGGAGGCCGTGACTGAACATGACCATGATCCCGCCCTCGATGCCCACTATGTTTAGAGCGAAAATACCGGCCGTGACAAAACCCATGTGACTGACGCTGGAGTAGGCAACCAGCTTCTTCAAATCTTTTTGTACCAGCGACACCAGGGCGCCGTAGACGATGGCAATGATCGACAGCACCAGGATATAGGGGGCGATGGCGACCACGGCATCGGGGAAGAGCGGGATGCAGAGGCGCAGCATTCCGTAACCGCCGACTTTCAGCATTACGCCCGCCAGGATGACGCTACCGGCGGTGGGCGCCTCGACATGAGCATCCGGAAGCCAGGTATGCAACGGCCACATCGGCACCTTCACCGCAAAGGCAATGAAGAACGCCAGGAAGGCGAGCACCTGCACCTGGTAGGAGAAGGTGGCATTTTCGAGGAGGTCCATGTCGAATACCGGTGTCGCGAAAGGATTGGAGCGCGCCAGATAGGCGATGGCGACGATGGCGATCAGCATCAGCAGGCTGCCGGCAAAAGTAAACAGGAAGAATTTTATGGCGGCGTAGATACGGCGCGGCCCGCCCCAGACTCCGATGATGAAATACATGGGGATGAGCATGACTTCCCAGAAGACATAGAACATGAAAAGGTCGCGGGCGCAAAAGACGCCGATGAGCCCCGTTTCCAGGAAGAGGAAGGCGGCAAAGAACTGCAGCTCGCGGTCCTTGATGTAATTCCAGGATGCCGGAACGATGATCAGCGACAAGAGCGTAGTCAGCATGATCAGCAGCACGCTGATGCCATCGACCGCCATGTGGTAACTGATGCCGAGGCTGCTGATCCACGGCACCTTTTCCACGAACTGCATGGTCGCGGTATAGCGGTCGAAATACTGAATCAACACGAGCGAGAGCAGGAAGTTCACGCCCGTAACCGCCAGGGTTATGCCCTTGTAGACATTGGGTTTGCCACGGGCAAACAGAACCGCCAGGCCGCCAAGCGCCGGCAGGAAAGTAATCACCGTCAGTATGGGAAATCCTATCTGTTCCTGAAATTCGTACATAGCCTCAGATCGTTAACGCCAGATAAACGAGCAGGAGAGCCAGGAGGCCCAGCAGCATACTGAACATATAAGCCTGGATCTTGCCCGACTGTGCCGGCCTCAGCACCATGCCCACGCCGCGGAAGAACCTGGCGGAGCCGTTGACAAAGCCATCAATAATACCAACGTCCACCCACCGCCAGAGCCCGCGGCCCAAGGCGCGGACCGGGTTAATGAAGAGTGCGAAGTAAATCTCATCGATCCAGTATTTGTTGAGCGCTGCTTTATAGAGAACACCGACATGGGCTCCGGCCTTCTCTGGAAGTTCGGGACGCTTGATATAGAAAACCCAGGCCAGGAAGATGCCGGCCAGGCCGATCCCCGCCGACAGCGCCATCAGCCCCACGTCGAGAGCGCCGAAATGATGAGCCTCGCCCTTGACGGCTTCAAAAACCGGCTCCAGGAAACGGTCGATATGGCCGTCCTCCGGCGGCAGTCCCAGCACCAGGCCGATCAAAACCGATGGAATCGCCAGAACGATCAGCGGTATGGTCATGCTCCGCGGCGACTCATGCGCGTGTGAGTACAGTTCTACGTCACGGGGCTTGCCGTGGAAGGTCATGAAGATCAGCCTGAACATGTAAAAGGCGGTCATGAAGGCCGCGATCAGGCCAACCAGCCAGAAGTACCAGTAACCGCCGTTAAAAGCTCCGGCGAGAACGCTGTCCTTGCTCCAGAAACCGGCGAGTCCCGGAAAGCCTGAGATCGCCAGCGCTCCGATAACAAAGGTCCAGTAGGTAATCTTGATCTTGTTCTTCAACCCGCCCATCTTGCGCATGTCCTGCTCTCCCGAAACGGCGTGAATTACCGAGCCGGAACAGAGGAATAAAAGCCCCTTGAAGAAACCATGGGCGACCAGGTGGAACATACCCGCGGCCCAGGCGCCGACGCCGAGAGCAGCAAACATGTAGCCCAGCTGGCTGACAGTGGAATACGCCAGCACCTTCTTGATGTCGTTCTGAACCAGGCCGATCGAAGCGGCGAAGATCGCGGTAAAGGTTCCCACCAACGCTACTACGAACATGGCGGTATGTGACTGATGGAACAGGGGGCTGGAGCGCGCCACCATATAGACACCGGCATTGACCATAGTGGCGGCGTGGATCAGCGAGCTGACCGGTGTCGGGCCCTCCATGGCGTCCGGCAGCCAGACATGCAGCGGGAACTGGGCGCTCTTGCCCATGGCGCCCATGAACAGCAGCAGACAGATGGCGGTGATGGTGCCGGAGCCGATGCGTCCGGCGTTTTCAAAAACGCCGCTGTAGCTCAGCGTTCCCAGGGTGACGAAAATGAGCATGATCCCCAGGCCGAAACCGAAGTCGCCGACGCGGTTGACCAGGAAGGCCTTGGTGCCGGCGTTGGCGGCGCTTTGTTTGGTATACCAGAATGATATGAGCAGATAGGAGCAAAGTCCCACAGCTTCCCAGAAGACATAGAGCATGAGGAAGTTATTGCCCAGGATGAGCATGAACATCGAGAACATGAACAGGTTGAGGTAGGCGAAGAAGCGGTAGTAGCCGCCGTCGCCCTTCATGTAGCCGATCGAATAGACATGCACCATGAAACCGACGGTGGAAACCACCAGCAGCATAACCGCTGTCAGCTGGTCCACCAGGAAGCCGATGTCGACTTTGAATTTGCCCGCCGCGATCCAGGAATAGACCTGCCAGCTCAACTCCTCGCCGCGCTCGACCTGGATGATCAGATAGATGGAAAGCAGCCAGGAAACCGCGACCGCCGCCACGGAAAGATATTGGCTCTTCTCTTTGAAATACCGTTTGCCGAACAGCCCCGTGATAATAAATGAGGCCAGCGGCAGCAGTGGTATGAGCAGGACGGCAGTCTTCATCATTTAACTACCCATCTATCCCTTCATCTCGTCAAGGTCGTCAACCGAAAGTTTCTCTTTGAGCCTGTACATGGCAATCGCTATCGCCAGGCCGATGGCTGCTTCCGCCGCCGCCAGGGCAAAGACGAAGAAAACAAAGACCTCGCCGCGGCCGCCGCCGATCGGGGAATAATTTGAAAATGCCACCAGAGCGATGTTGATGGCGTTGAGCATCAGTTCGATGCACATTACCACCAGAATAATATTGCGGCGCGCCACCACGCCCCAGGTGCCGATGAAAAAGAGCGCCATTGAAAGAGCCAGATATTCCTGCAGCGGCGTCATCAGCTTTTCTCCTTCTTGGCGAGGATGACAGCGCCGATCATGGCGACCAGCAGAGCCAGCGATACCAGCTCGAAGGGGAAAGCGTATTCGTTAAACAGCAGTGAAGCGATATTTTCGTCGGTCGGGTTTTGGGCCTCGCCGACGGCGTTGTAGGCGGCGGAGCCCATGATGACCATCAGGGTAATTCCGGCTACGGCACATACAGGCAGGGCGATCCAGGCCTGTTTATGGAAGTAAAGACTCAGATCGCCGGTGCGGTGATGAGTGAGCATGATGGCGAAAATTACCAGCACTGAAATAGCGCCGACATAGATGAGCACCTGTGCGGCGGCAACCAGCTCGGCGTGCAGCAGGATATAGATGCCCGCCACGCCGAGAAAACTGCCGATCATCGACAGGGCGCTGTAGATCAGGTTCTTGAACAGGACCACGCAGGCGGCAGAAACCAGGATGACGACGGATAGCAGGATGAAAAAGAACTGGTTGAAATCACCCATCAGCTGTCGCCTCCCTTCTTGGGACGGTCTTTCTCGCCCCAGCCGCCCGGGTTTAGGTCGGCTCCCCTGGCGCGCTCCAGCAAGTGGCAGCGCAGGTCCGAGTGCTCGAAGGACGCCAGCTCGAACGCCGGCGTCGTCGCCAGCGCTTCCTGCGGGCAGACCTCGACGCAATCGGCGCAAAAGATGCAGCGCGAGGTGTCCAGATGCCAGTCGGTCAGCTCCCGCTCGCGCAGGAAAAGAGCGCCCGTGGGGCAGATGTTGGCGCAGCGGCCGCAGGAAACACAGTCAGTTTCATTGAGTGAGCGGTCGAACGCCGGCGTGGCGATGGTATCGGCGCCGCGGTTGGCAAGCTCGTAGACGCCGGAGCCGGTTATATATTTGCAGACCCGCACGCAGCGGGCGCAATCGATGCAGCGGTTGGGATCCCTCTGCACGAAGGGGTGCGTGGTGTCTCTCCCGTAAATATGCTGTTCGCCCTGGAAGCGGTTGCCATCCTCTTTCATCAGCCCGTGATTGATGCTGTAGCGCCTGAGTTTGCAACTCTCGACGCCTTCACAGATGCATTGCAGGCATCGGTTGGCCTCGGCTTTGGCCGCCTGTTCCGGGAAGCCTTGCTCGACCTCGCGGAAATTGTCCTTGCGCTCGGCGGCGGCGACGTTTCCGGTCTGTTGGCGCTCAAGTTTTTCAGGGCGCCATGCGGGGATGGCGATCATTGGCGGTTTCTCCATTTCAGGAAGGCCGGCTTCATATGCCGCCAGATCTTCTCCCCGCAGGAAGGCATCCATTGCCCAGGCAGCCTTCTTGCCGGCGCCGATGGCCTGTACCACCGTGGCGGCGCCGGTAACAGCATCGCCACCGGAGAAAACTTCCGGCTTCCCGGTCTGAAAAGTCTTGGGATTTACTTCAACGGTCTGCCAGCGGCTGCAGGTGACCCCGGTGCCGTCTTCCACGAAGTTGCATTCTTCGCCGCCCTCGCTTTCCGTATAAGTCAGCTTTGGCCTTTGACCGATGGCGGGGATAATTGTGTCGAGTTCCATCAGGTATTCGGACCCGGCCACGGGTTCCGGGCGACGGCGCCCGCTGGCGTCCGGCTCTCCCAGCTCCATCTTCTGCAGGACGA
This sequence comes from Actinomycetes bacterium, assembly GCA_021785935.1. GTDB lineage: Bacteria > Actinomycetota > Thermoleophilia > BMS3ABIN01 > BMS3ABIN01 > JACRMB01. Next base: position 58,227 of record JAJYOG010000008.1, on the reverse strand, counting down.
TGCCCTTGACGCGGCCGTTCTCCTCCTCGACCTTCACCGGAGCCGCCAGGAAGACAAAGTTCACGCCCTCCTCGCGGGCGTCGCGCACCTCGATCTCGTGGGCGGGCATCTCCTTCTCGGTGCGGCGATAGATAACGGTTACCTCTTTGGCTCCCTGGCGCACCGACACCCTGGCCGCGTCCATGGCCGAGAAACCGCCGCCGATGACCGCGACCTTCTCATGGATGTCAGGAGGATTGCCCAGGGCCACTTCGCGCAGGAAATCGACGACGGTAATTACTCCTGGGGTATTCTCGCCCTCGACCCGCATGTCCATGCTCTGGTGGGCGCCGATTCCCAGGTAGACGGCGTCGAATCCCTGCTCATCAAGCAGGCTGTTCAGGCTGAAATCAGGACCGAGCTTCTGGTTTGTCTTCAGCTCTACGCCCATGTCCCAGAGCGGTTCCAGCTCGGCGTCGAGCACGCGCTTGGGCAGCCGGTATTCAGGTATGCCGTAGCGCAACATGCCGCCGGGATGCGGCAGCGCTTCAAATATGGTGACCGCGTGCCCCTTGAGCGCCAGATAATAGGCGTTGGCCAAGCCGGCCGGCCCGGCGCCGATGACGGCCACCTTCTTGCCGCTGGCCGGCTCCGGTTCTTCGGGACGGAAGCCTTTTTCAATGGCGATGTCACCCACGAAACGGTGGGAAACGCGAATGGAGATTGGCTCCTCAACTTCACTGCGCCGGCATTGTGATTCACAGGGGTGGGGGCAGATGCGCCCCACAACCGCGGGAAATGGCAGATTATGCTTCAGCACCCGTTGCGCCTCATCGTAATCGCCCTCGGTAATCAGGCCGAGAAAGCCAGGCGCGTCCACCTGGGTGGGGCAACCATACTTGCAGGGAGGCAGGCAATAGGCATTGTGGTCAGAAAGCAGCAGCTCGAGGTAGGTCTTGCGCAGCCGGGTCAGCTGCTCCGATTCGGTTGTGACGTTCATGCCTTCCTTGACGTAAGTAGCGCAGGAAGGAACCGGCCGGTCCTCGCCTTCGACCTCAACGATGCAGAGCCGGCAGCCGCCGTGGGGCTCAAGCCCCTTGACTATGCACAGGTACGGAATCTTGATCTTGACCGATTTCGCTGTTTCGAGGATGGTGTCACCTTCACGGGCCTGGACCTGCTGGCCGTTGATGGTGAGATTGACCAGGGAACCCCTGGCGCCTCTAAGCGGCGGTAATGTATCCATTCTTTCTTTCATCCGGTCACGCATTTATTCGCGGAGCAGCTCTTGTCGCCGCTCAAATGGTCCAGGAATTCCTGATTGAAAAATTTAAGACCGGTCAAAAACGGCTTGACCGAACCGCGCCCCAGGCCGCAAAGAGCCCCGTCGGCGATATCCTCAGCCAGGGTAGTCGCCAGCGTCAGATCGTCTTCGGATCCCTCGCCGGCGCAGATTCTGTCGACGATGTCGAGCAGGCGCCAGGTGCCGAGCCGGCAGGGTACGCACTTGCCGCAGGACTGGGAAGCGGAGAAACGCAGGCGCTCGCGCATGACATTAACGACGCACTCGTCACTGCCCAGTACGTGGATGACACCGGAGCTGATGTCACCGCCGGTTTCGGCGATGGATTCATAATCAAGCGGAATATCAAAGAGGCCGGGAGAGAGGAAGCCGCCTCCGGCTGAACCCGCCAACGCCGCCTTGGCTTCTCCCGTGAAACCGCCGGCCGCGTCGACCAGCTTCTTCAGGGTGATATCCAGGGTGGCTTCGTAAATGCCCGGATTGGCTACGGCGCCGGTCAATGTAAAAAGTCTGGTGCCCGGAGCGTGTGGGGCTCCAATCTGATTCCAGGCGCCCGCGCCGTTAGCGATGATCCACGGAACCGCCGCCAGCGTTTCCACATTCTCAACGATGGTAGGCATGCCACGCAGCCCTTTTTCGGCCGGATAGGGCGGGCGCACCCGGGGCATCGGCCTGCCGCCGGAAAGGGCGCTCAGGGCGGACGTTTCCTCGCCACCTATGAATGCTTCCGGCACGGCCAGCACCGAGATGGAAAAAGAAAAATTCGTACCGGGGATCTCGCCGTTGAGAAATCCTTTCTCCGCGGCCTGATCCACCGCGATCTGGATTCGTTCCAGAGCAAGCCGGTTGTGAATACTTGCGTAAATGATCCCTTTGGTGGCGCCGACGGCGTAGCCGGCAACAATCATGCCTTCAATAATACCGTGGGGATTGTTTTCGAGCAGGGAGCGGTCTTTGATTGATCCCGGGTCAGACTCGGCGGCGTTGCAGACTACATATTTCTGCCGCGCTTCAGTGTCGCCGGCCAATTTCCACTTATCGCCGGTAGAGTAACCACCGCCGCCGCGTCCACGCAGGGAGCTGGCGGCAATCTCATCAATAATCTCAGTGGGGCTCATCTCAGTAAGGGCGCGGGTCGCGGCTGTGTAACCGCCGGCCGCCGCATAGGCTTCAATATCCTCCGGATCCAGGGCGTCGTGGTTTGCCAGAAAAATTGCAGGGCTCCCGACGACAGTTGACGCAGCCGGCAGATCTGCTTCGGGAGGAGCCTCTGGCGCCCCAGGCCGCAGCTGGTCATAGAAAGTCGCCACGCCAAATGCCTGCGACAGCCAGACTCCGTTGCGGCTGGCTGTCTTGGCCAGGACCATAGGTGTCAGCCCACGCGCATCCAGCAACGAGCTGGCCAGGCAGCCGTCGCGGTCGGGAGCGGGCAAGGCGTCGGCCTTCTCGGGCCATGGCTCGAGGCCAAGCGGTTTTTCGCCGCGATTAAAATACGAGAGCATGGGTCCGGCGCCGGCGTCGAGGCTCCAGACCTTGTCCGGCTGCTTGTTGCCATAGATGACTTTAATTGCCACCGAGGGGCAGACCTGCTCGCAAAAGGTACAGGAGATGCAGCGCGGTTCGACAGCGTCTTCTTTCAGGCGCAACCTTAGCAGCCCACGCGAGCGTTCCGGCAACTGACGGCGGACTTCCGGGTACTGGACCGTGACCTTCTTGGTGAGAAGGTGGCCGAGTGTCGCCTGCAGTCCTTTTAGGAGGCCCAGCATCTAGGCGCCCTGCTTCCTTCTGGCAATTACAGCCGGCCACATCATGAGCGGATACCGCCTTTACCGGTTCCGGAGATAACCGTCGTCATCCTCCTGGTTGCCAGCAGTTTCAGCCGGGTATTAAGCAGGATCCTCCGGACAATGCGCGGGAAGAACAGGATAAAGAGGGCTATCAGAGCCCAGCTCAGGATAGCCGTCGGCAGCAGGAAATTGTCAGGCCAGATTAAAATAAACGCGCTCGTCGCCGCCAGGTTCAGCAGGCTTAAGGGGATGAGCACCTTCCAGGCAAAGGCCATCAGCTGGTCGATCTGCAGGCGGGGGAAGGTTGCCCAGAACCAGATGATCACCAGGACCATAGCCAGGACCTTGACCGCCAGCCAGATGGAGCTGTTGAAAAACGGTCCGCGCCAGCCGCCGAGGAACAGGGTGGATCCGGCCATAGCCCAGACGGTCACATTGCCCCACTCAACCAGGCCGTACAGGAAGGCAAAACGCATGCCGCCGTACTCGGTGATGTAGCCGCTGACCAGCTCCGATTCCGCTTCCGGCAGATCGAAAGGCGTGCGGTTGAGTTCCGCCACACCGGCGATGACATAAATGATAAAAGCCAGCGGCTGTATGGCCGCGAACCACACCGAATCCTGGGCGATTACGACCTTGTTGAGGCTGAGGGAGCCGGTCAGTATCGCCACCAGCACGATTGTCAGGATCAGCGGTATCTCATAGGAGATCATCTGCGCCGCCGACCTCAGACCGCCGACCAGCGAATATTTATTGTTGGAGGCCCAGCCCGCGATCAGCATTCCCAGGACACTGAAGGCGCCGACCGCCACTATATATATAAGGCCGATGTTCAGGTCGGCGATAGTGTAATCTTCACCAAAGGGGATGACCACCTGTGTCAGCATCGGGGTTACGAGCGCCACGGCTGGAGCCAACAGAAACAGCATCCGGTGGGCCTGGGAGGGGGTGACGTCCTCCTTGATAAAAAGTTTGAGAAAGTCGGCGAATGGTTGCAGGAGCCCCTGCGGCCCGACGCGGTTGGGGCCGAGCCTGTCGCCCATAAAGCCCAGAATACGCCTCGCGGCGAAGGGGAAGATAACCGCGCTCAAGATGATCACCATTAGGGCGAGGACGAAGCCCGGCAGGAAGTTGACGAGAAAATCGGTGACGCTGCTCACCGGTCGACACCTCCCATGATCAGGTCAAGGCTGCCGGCAATTGCCACCAGGTCCGCGATCTTGTTGCCCGCGGTCAGTTTGGGGATCATGGAAATGGCGGAGAAGGTCGGGTCGCGCAGCTTCAGCCGCCACGGCCTCAGGCCGCCGTTGGAGACCAGGTAGACACCGTACTCGCCGCGCGGTGTTTCCACGGCGCGGTAGACGTCGCCGGCGGGAGGCCTTAGCATCGGCGGCATCTTGATGTTCACGGGGCCGCCGCAGATGGCATCCAGCGCCTGCTCGATGATTTTGGTCGACTCGCGCATTTCCTCGATGCGGCATTTATAGCGGTCATAACAGTCGCCATGCTGCCCCAGCGGTACTTTGAAATCAAATTCCGGATAGACGGAGTAGCCCACCTCGCGCCTCAGATCCCAGTCAACCCCGGACGCGCGCGCGTTAGGGCCCGAGAGGCCGTAGTCGAGCACTTCAAACGGTTTGATAATACCCATTCCTAGGGTGCGGGAAAGAAAGATCTCGTTTTCAGTCACCAGCTTCTCGTATTCGTCGATCTTGGCGGGGAAATTTTTAAGGAACTTGCGGCAACCGGCCTCGAACTCGCCGGGCAGATCCCAGCGGACGCCGCCGATGCGCATGTAGTTGTACATCATCCGCTGGCCGGTGACCATTTCCAGCAGATCGTAGACATCTTCGCGGTCGCGGAAGGCCCAGACGAACGGCGTCGAGGCTCCCAGGTTCATGAGGAAATCGCCATAGGCGATGTGATGGCTGATAATACGGTTAAGCTCGCCGATGATAACCCGGATATACTCGGCCCGTTTGGGCACCCTGATGGACATAAGGGCTTCGACACCGCGCACGTAAGACCACTCCATGAAGAAGCCCGACAGATAATCGAGGCGGCTGATCATGGCCAGATACTGCAGGTAGGTCCGGTTCTCGGCCAGCTTCTCAAAGCCGCGGTGCAGGTAGCCGAGCTGTGGCTCGACGCTGACAACCAGCTCCCCATCCAGGTGCAAGACCAGCCTGAGCACGCCGTGCGTCGACGGATGCTGCGGCCCCATGTTGAGGACCATCTCGTCGAGATGGAAGGCCGGATGCCCCGGGCCTGTCAGCTCTTCAGCCGAACTCATGATCTCTCCTGGCGGTCCGGCTCACCCGGGAGGCGAAGCGCTTTCCCCACGCCTTCCCAGGCCCACTCGGTGCGGCGCACGCGGTGGGGCCAGGCGTCTTTTTTTAGCGGGTGGGTGTCATAATCCTCGCGCGTGAGAATGCGCCTGAGGTCGGGATGCCCCAAAAACTTGATGCCGAAAAAGTCGTACGCTTCGCGCTCATGCCAGTTGGCGCCGCTCCATATATATGTTACCGAGGGCACCTCGGGCTTTTCGCGGTCGAGACGCACCCGCAGCCGGATCGGCACCGAATGGTCCTGTGATCGCAACAGGTAGAGCGCTTCCATCCAGTCGACGTAGTCGACCCCAATGATACAGCTGAGATATTTGCAGGACAGCTTTTCATCGTCACGCAACCGCAGGGCGGCTTCCGGCAAGTCGTCAGGCCTGACCTCGATTACCAGGTGCCAGTCGGAAATGGAAAGGTCGCGAGCGAGCTTGCCGAGAAGCTCCCCGGCAAGAGCAAGCGCGACCGTGGCATCAAGCTTCCCCATATCCGCGGTCAACTCTTACCGCCATTTTCCGGTTTCATCCTGGAATAATCACTTAAGGGACCACCGGCGAGCTGTTTGGCTTTGCCGACCTGCGTGTCCTGGCGGACCTTCTTTTGAAGCTGCTGCATGCCATATATCAGCGCTTCGGGCCGCGGCGGGCAACCGGGGATGTAGACGTCGGCCGGCACCAGCAGGTCGATCCCCTGGACCACATTGTAGGAATCCCAGAACATGCCGCCGCTGCAGGCGCAGGCTCCCATGGCCACCACCCAGCGGGGTTCCGACATCTGGTGATAGAGATGCCTGATGATAGGCGCCATCTTGTCGGTGATGGTTCCGGAAACTATCATGACGTCGGCCTGCCGGGGAGAGGCCCGGAAGACCTCCATGCCGAAACGGGCGATATCGTGGCGGGGCATGCCAGAAGCCATCATCTCGATGGCGCAACAGGCCAGGCCGTAGGTGAAGGGCCAGAGCGAATTAGACCGCGCCCAGTTAAAAAGCCAGTCCGTGGTCGTGGTGAGGATGTTCGGATGCTCGAATTTTTCCAGAACGGACATGTCAGACCCACTCCAGGGCGCCCTTGCCCCAGGCATAGACAAGCCCCAGAAGCAGGACGGCGAAGAAGATCATCATCTCCACGAAACCGGTTGAACCCAGAGTCCGGAAGACCATCGCCCAGGGATACAGAAAAACAGCCTCAATATCAAAGACGACGAAGAGGAGGGCAAAAATATAGTACTTGACGGCGAAGGGGGTGCGGCTGTCACCGACCGGTGGAATGCCGCACTCATACGGGGTCAATTTTTCCGGGTAGACGTGACGGCGTTGCAGGAGGCGGGAAACACCAAGAAGCCCCAGGACAAAGACAAAGTCCAGAAGGCTCATGACAGCCACAGACAAGTAGCCATATGTATAATCAGGTGTCAAGCCAGGCTCCAGTCTGGTACGCGGGTCTTAATTGCTCCCTTGACACGAAGAAGGAAGCCTTGAATATCCCGTTCCTGCTACGGGCGCACGCAATTCGGCTGGCGTGAATAGGCTTCCAAAGATACAAGCTGAAAACCTCTAAATTTCGCGGCTAACTATATTGGAACGGCGGCAGAAATACAAACTGGATTTTCGGGAGGAAAAGGCTTTGTAGATAATGGTTTTTGTCCAGTTTCACGTATACCCGGGGGAGTACCCGGTTCAAGGGCGGGAAAATGCCCCGAAGCCAGCCGCTCCGGAGCTGCCGCTAGCTGTTTCCGGGACTGACGAACTGAGCGATAACACCAACGCTGTTCACCAGAAAGTGGACGCTGATCGAGCTCCAGATGGTACCGGTCCTGTGGACGAGGAAGGCCAGCCCAAAACCAAGCACGAAAATGGGGATGAAGAGCCGGTAGTCGACATGGGCCAGCGAAAAGATGAAAGATGACATGAGCGCGCCCGGAATGAAACCGTAGCGGTGCTCCAGCCCCCGATGGACGATCCCGCGAAAGAAAAGCTCCTCAACCATGGGTGTCACAATGGCAACGGCGATGAAAGTAAGGATCATGGCGAAGATGGATGTTCCGAAGAGGTCGGTGACATTCTGTGTGGGCACCTGCGAGGGGAGTTTGTCCGATCCGAACAGATTTTCGATGAGGGCGCCGTAAACCATGTCGAAGATGTTGCTGCCAATCAGGACAAGTAACACAAGTCCGGCGGCTCGCCAAAGCCTGGTTCCCTTGAAACCCAGAGTCCTCGGGTTGACTTGGTACCCCTTGTTTTTAAGGTAGGTAAAAGCAACGCCCAGCATTATCGCCCACTGCAAAAGCAGCAGCAGGGTCACGACCACATCAGAATTGGCCAGTGTGGTTCTGTCTGTGCCGGGGTTGATAGCCACAATCAGGGCGATTATGGCGGGGATGAAGAAGAGCGCGAAGGCCAGCAGGGTCAGGGCGACAAGGCCGACAATCACAAACACGTCCTTGCCGGACCAGGGCACCTCGTCCGAAGCGTCGGCGTCCGGTGCCCTAAATTCCGGCTTTCCTTGCAGCAGGTCCCAGGAGCCGCCGCCGGAATTTTCTGTGCCATTCAACGGTTACTCGGCCTTGCCCATGAACGCCTTGATCAGGTCGATCGGCACCGGGAAGATCGTGGTCGAGTTATGCTCCGAGGCAACTTCAACAAGGGTCTGCAGATAGCGCAACTGAAGGGTAACCGGTTCGGCGGCGATGACTTCGGCGGCCTGCGCCAGCTTCTCCGAGGCCTGGAACTCGCCTTCAGCGGCGATGATCTTGGCGCGCCGTTCGCGCTCGGCCTCAGCCTGGCGGGCCATAGCCCGCTGCATCGTCTGCGGTATCTCCACGTCCTTGATCTCGACGGTGACTACCTTGATGCCCCAGGGGGCTGTCTGTTCGTCGATGATCTGCTGTAGCCGCTGGTTGATTTTGTCGCGCTCGGCCAGAAGATGGTCGAGGTCCGACTGACCGAGGGTGCTTCGTAGCGTTGTCTGCGCGATCTGTGAAGTGGCGACGATGAAATCCTCCACCGCGGTGATGGCTTTCTGCGGTTCCATCACCCGAAAATAGACGACGGCGTTAACCTTGGCCGGCACGTTGTCACGGGTGATGACTTCCTGTGGCGGCACGCTCATGGTGACGATGCGCTGGTCTACTTTGACCATCCGGTCGGCAAATGGTATCAAGAGGAAAAGCCCCGGGCCCTTGGTGGCGATCAATCGTCCCAGGCGGAAGATAACACCCCGTTCGTATTCACGGGCTATGCGGATTGAAGATAGCAGCACCAGGATGATGAAAAACGCCACAATCGCAATAATGATCGACGCGACAGCCATCGTTACCTCCGTATCTAGTTGGTAGCCTTCCTGACTTTAAGCATGAGCCCCCGTACATCGACTACTTCTACTTCTACCCCTTTTTCAATAGTTTCCCCCTCGGGGGCTTCGGCGCTCCAGATCTCACCGTGGACGAAGATCTGCCCCAGTGGATCAAGCTGGCTGCGGGTGTAGCCAACCTCTCCGATCATCGCCTGCTGGCCTGAACGGACCGGCAACCGCCGGGCTTTCATAATTTTCCCCGCAATCAGAACAAAAAAGGCAAGAGCCAGAAGGGCCAGGGCGACATTGACCGGCCACGATACCCGCAAAAACGGAGCTGATGAATCGAAAAGGAAAAATGAACCCAGGATGAGGCTGCCGACGCCGCCGACGCTGAGCGCACCATGACTAGGCAGGTAGAGCTCCATTGCCAGCATGACCATGCCAACAATGATCAGGACGATGCCGGTGAAATTAATTGGCAGCATGTAAAGGGCATAGAGGGAAAGCACCAGGGAGATGGTGCCGCTGACGCCGCCGAGGCCGATGCCGGGATGGACGAATTCGTATATTAGCGCGATCAATCCGTAGATAAAGAGCAGATAGGCGACATTGGGATTCATGATCAGGTGCAGGAAACTCTCCTTGAGATTCATGCCGGTTTCATTTACCGTCGCGCCTTTGGTATTCAGAGTGATGTTCTTGGCCTTGGTCGTATACCCGTCTATCCGGGTGAGCAGTGAATCAAGGGAATCGGCTTCGAACTCAATCACTTCGCTACTGAGCGCCTCGTCGGCCGTGAGCGATACCGACTGGCGGACGGCAAGCTCTGCCCAGTTGGCATTGCGGCCGTTGGTTTCAGCGAGCGAGCGGATGTAAGCCGCGGCATCGTTGGTGACCTTGATGCCCTCCTCGGTCGAGGGGTCAGCGCCGATAGCCACCGGGTGTGCCGCGCCCAGGTTGGTGCCGGAAGCCATGGCGGCTACATCCGACGCCATCGTGATGAAGGTACCGGCGGATGCGGCCCTGGCGCCGGCGGGCGCCGTCCAGACAATCACAGGCAGCGGCGTTCCCGCCATCTTCTTGATGATGTCACGCATCGACTGGTCGAGTCCGCCGGGGGTGTCGAGGCGGATGACCACGGTCGCGGTGCCGTCATGTTCGGCTTCGTCAATGCCGCGGGTCACATAGTCCGCCATCTGGGGGTCGATGACACCCGCGACCGGTATGACGCGGACGCCGCCACCGCCGCCGGCGGCCATGCCGGACTTCCCTGAGGAAGAGCCAAAGATAATAATCGCGAGCAGGATCGCGGCAACGCCGGTGAGAATGCCGATCAGTTGGCGCCGCGGCGATCCTCCGAATTGATATTTCCGGCTCTCCCGGCGCCGCGGCGATGCGCCATTTTTTATTTCCCGGTTTGCCTGCCGCCTACTCATCAGGCATTCCTGAATTTGAACATTTTGATCCCGGCGATAAAGCAGATGCAGCCGTAAACCAGCAGCACCGCCATATCCGGCAGGATATCCGTAAAGTTTTTCCCCTTGATGATAAGCGCGTTGATGCCATCAAGAGCCCAGGCGGTAATGGTTATGTGCCCCAGGACCTGCATGAAGCCGGGCACGATATCCAGCGGCCACCAGCTGCCGCCGAGCGCCGACATAAGGATGACGATCAGGGTGCCCAGCGAAGTCGCCTGCCGCCGCGTTTTGACCACGCTTGCCAGCAGCAGTCCGAAAGCTGTGGCCGTGAAGGCTGTAACCGCTATCATCAGGATCAGGCCCGGGATCGAGTTGCCCAGGTGCATGCCGAAGACGAAATGGCCGACGCCGAACAGGATCGCCATCTGCGCCATGGCGATGCAGAACTGGGCTACCAGCTTGCCGCCCATGATCGCGGATTTGGAAACCGGCGCTACCAGGAGCCGCCCCAGCGTGCCCGCGTCCCGCTCGCCCAGGAGCATTTCCGCCCCCAGCATTACACCGAAGAGCAGAAACATCACCGAGTAACCGGGCACCTGTGTGTCAAACATGTTGACCTCCCGCATGCCGCTGGCGCTGTCGATCCGCAGAGCCACCGGCGGATCCTGGCTCATCTGCTGAACCGCCGCCGGCGCCGCGTCCGCGGCCACGGTAACCGGTTCTGTTTCCGGGGCGAATTTGACCACTTCGCTGACCGCGACCCGCACGGCGCTGACCATGCCGGACAGGCGGCTGGCGGCGCCGTCGATCATGCCCACCATAAAGGGCCGGTTGACGTTGTCCGTGGGATCTACATAGACCTGCAGGGAGGTATCGCTGCCAGTTAAAATCCGTGAAGAAAAATCTTCGGGAATGACCAGGGCGGTTTTGTACTTCTTGTCGCCGACACTGAGAGCCTGGCACTCCTCCGGCGTCGCCTCGACTATCTGCAGGCCCTCTCTGCCGCCCAGGGCATCAGTAAGCTGCCTGCCAATCTGCCCCTGGTCGAGGTTGCTGGCCAGAAGCTGTGACTTGAGTTCTCCCTTAAACGCCGGGCCCAGGGCAAACGAGGCCACCATGATGATCGCCAGCGGGGTGATCAACAACAGGATCCAGGAGCCTCTGTCTTTGCCCACAACCAGCAGGTCCTTGAGGGCGATGTCGCGCAGTTTTCTCATCTGCTTCATTCCCTGAGCTCCTTACCGCTGATGTTCCGGCTTCGAATGATCATTCCCTCAGCTCCTTACCGGTCAGGCGGATGAAGAGTTTCTCCAGGTTGGGCGTATAAATCTCCAGCCGTTCGATATCACAGCCGGAGTCCTCCAGGACCTTAAGGAGCGGGGGAAGCGAGTGGGCGCTGTTTTTCGAGGAGATGGTCAACTGACTGTCTTCATGCCGGACCGCCGTGACGCCATTTTGCATCTTCATATTCTCGACCAGGCCGCCGGGACATCCCGGCGGCACTACTTCAATCTCGATGACTCCGCCTTCGCCGAGCATCGACAACAGCTGCTTGAGGGTACCGCCGGCGACGAGTTTGCCTTTGTCCATGATCGCGATGTAATCGCACAGGAGTTCAACTTCCTCCATGTAATGGGAGGTGTAGAGGATGGTGGTGCCCGCGTCCCGGATTTTGAAGATGGTATCGAAGATATGTTCGCGCGACTGCGGATCGACGCCGACGGTGGGTTCGTCCAGCAGCAGAAAGCGCGGCTGGTGCAAAAGTCCCGCGGCCATGTTGATGCGCCGCTTCATGCCGCCGGAGAAGTTTTCGACACGGCTGTCGCGCCGCTCCCAAAGCTCGACCAGGTCCAATAGTTCATGGCATCGCTGGTCCAGCTCCTCGCCGCCCATGCCGTACATCTTGCCGTAAAATTTTAGGTTCTGGATGGCGGTCAGCGTTGGATACAGGGCGATTTCCTGCGGCACCACCCCGATGATGCTTTTAACCTTGGCGGTCTGGCGCGTGATGCTGAAGCCATCGATAACGGCGTCGCCCGACGTGGGCTCAAGATAGGTGGAGAGCATCGAGATGGTCGTGGATTTGCCGGCGCCGTTGGGTCCGAGGAAGCCGAAGATCTGACCTTCATCGATATGAAAACTGACGCCGTCGACGGCCGTGAGCTTGTCATATTTCTTTACCAGATTTTCGGCGTTCACCAGCGGCAAGCGACTCTCCCAACCTCAACAATTTCGGGGACACAATACTAAATTATCTGATTCAGCATCTCCTTGCTAGGTCAGGCCAGGTCAGTTCTATCCGCCAGTCATGGGTCAGGCCAGGTCAGTTCTATCCGCCAGTCATGGGTCAGGCTAGGTCAGTTCTATCCGCCAGTCATGAACCGTCTGTCCCGAACGCAGCTCCATGAAGAACTCACCCGATTTGGTCTCACCGGCATTGATACCCACGGTTTTGTAGTCGTCCTCGGAATCGCCGCCGCGGTCATACAGATAGGCATGGAAATTGACGAAGGTCTCACCGCCGGCATCGCCATCGTTCGTGATGGTGTAAGTAAACAGCGCCCCATGGCCGGGCTTCTCCACGATCCGCATGTTCGAGTCTTCCAGCATGAAATGCGGGCCGGTCTTGATCAGCGGGTAGGCCAGCCCCAGCACGGCAATGAACAGGCCGATCGCGGCGATCCTCCAGAATTTAAGGTTGCTCCAGAGCATTAACCCGTCGTTTCAACCTCTTCGAAATGTGACAGCAGTTTGAACTCGGCGAAGCGGTCGAGGATCTCCTGCATCTCCAGAGTCTTCATCCGGTTGAGGCTGAAGTCTTCGACGTTGAAGCTGGCCAGCGTCGAGCCGAAGATGATCGCCTGGCGGATGGCCGCCTCGGTGATTTCCTCCTGGGTGGAGAGAAAGCCCATGAAACCGCCGGCAAAGGTATCACCGGCGCCGGTGGGATCGAAGACATCTTCCAGCGGATAAGCCGGCGCCGAAAAGACCGAACTGCCGTGGAACATCAGCACGCCGAACTCACCGCGCTTGACCACCAGGGTGGTCGGGCCCCATTCAAGGATCTTGCGCGCCGCTTTCACCAGGCTGGGCTCGCGGGCCAGCTCGCGGGTCTCGGCATCGTTAATAATAAGGATATCAACAGATTTCAGCGTTTCCCGCAACTGGTCATAAGCGCCCTCGATCCAGAAGTTCATGGTGTCGCAGGCGATCACGCGCGGCGAGGAAGCCTGCTCGGCCACCTGCAGCTGCAGCCCCGGCTGGATGTTGGCAAGGAAGACAAAATCGCTGTCCTTAAACGAATCAGGGATCTTGGGCGCGAAAGTCTCAAAGACATTAAGCTGTGTGTCCAGCGTGTGCGCCTCGTTGAGGTCGTAATCGTAGCGGCCCTTCCAGCGGAAGGTGGCGCCGTCAGCCCGCTCCAGGCCCGCCAGGTCAATATTGCGCCCCTCCAGCAGCTTCAGGTGTTCCTCGGGGAAATCCTTGCCGATGACCCCCACCAGGCGCACCCGGTTAAAGAAGCTGGCCGCGTAGGAAAAATAGACCGCGGCGCCACCTAGCGCCTCCTCGGCCGTGCCGAACGGGGTCTCGACGGAGTCGAGGGCGATGGAGCCGACTACGAGAATTGACAATGTGCCTCCTCAGGGAATGGACGCTTCCAGATCAACGCCCCACATTCTAAAGACCGGGGGAGGGTTTGTCACCCGCAGAGGCTATCGTAGCCAGTGGATCTTGATTTCACCGGTGGCTTTTTCAAAGTCGCGGTCAGTCGTAAGCAGGACGCCATTTCTTTGCCTGGCTGTAATTGCAGCAAAGGAATCGGCGTAATGCAGGTCCAGGCGCACTGTAAGCCCGGCTGCGGTGAGGATATCAGTCATGGTGTTGGAGACTGGTGTTAATGGTATCAAGGGAAGCCAGTCGCTGAAGATGGAATCAGCCGCCGAAGGTGAGCGCTGTTTGGCGATAACAGAATATACTTCGCCAAGATTGATCTCATTAATAAAAACCTCTGCACTACCCGCATCAGCTGCGGCCAGCACTTCCATCACTTTCCTGAACCCTTCTTCCTTTTTCAGGTAGGCCAGCAGTGCCGAAGCGTCAAGAACCCAGAAGGCGGTCTTCATGTTCTTTATCTTTCCGTCGTTCTTCCATCAGCGCATCCACAAGTGACGATCCCTCAGAGAAGATACCGCACAAGGCCTCAACAGGATTCTCCGGCAGCAAATAAATCTCCACATGCTCGCCGATCACACTTATCCCCACACGGTCACCAGCCTTGATCCCCAGCTTGTCGCGGTATTCCTTGGGAATCACGATCTGCCCTTTGGAGGATGTTTTTGCCGTATACATTTTTACCAGCTGTCAGTAAGTTTTACTTTTCATATTCAGTATAACCAAATCCAATTGGTAAAACAATTTATTGATGTGCCCGCTTTGAGCAACCTAACGAGGCGATAAGGAACACCCAATAAAGGCTATTTGACGTATTTCCCGATGATGTCCTTAAGCTTCTTTTTCGTCTCCGGCGGAATAACCTCTGGCGCGGTGACGATGCCGTACTCCATGGCGCTGGCGCAGATGCATTCACGCTTCTCGGGAATGAGCGGCACGGCCGCCTCCACGATCTTGATAGCGGTAGACACGTTGTTATCCATGGTTTCGATCACCATCATCATGGTCACCTCTTCCTCACCCTCGTACCAGCAGTCATAGTCGGTGGAAAGCGCCATCGTGGCGTAACAGATCTCAGCCTCACGAGCCAGTTTGGCCTCCTGCAGGTTAGTCATGCCGATCACCTCGACGCCCCAGCTGCGGTACAGGTTCGATTCGGCCCGGGTGGAGAACTGCGGGCCTTCCATACACAGATAGGTGCCACCCTCGTGGATGCTGGCGCCGACATCACGGCCGGCCTCGGCCAGCAGCTTCGACAGATCCGGACAGACCGGGTCGGCAAAGGAGACATGCGCCACGCAGCCGTCGCCGAAGAAAGTGGAGCGGCGCTGGCGGGTACGGTCGATGAACTGGTCCGGGATGACGATATGGCCGGGCTCGATATGTTTTTGCATGCTGCCCACGGCGCTGGCCGAGATAATCCACTCGACTCCCAGCTGCTTCATGGCCATGATATTGGCGCGGAAGGGCAGATCGGTGGGCATGATGCGATGTCCCTTGCCGTGCCTTGGCAGGAAGCAGACCTCCCGGCCGGCGATCTCGCCGATGGTGATGGCGTCACTGGGGTCGCCAAAAGGAGTAGTCACTCGTTCGATCTTCGGATTTTCAAGCAGCTCGTAAAACCCAGAGCCGCCGATGACTCCAATTCTTCCTGAGGCCATTAGACCCTCCTGCACCTATGTATTTAGTATGGAAATGACTTTTGCCGGGAAGCCTCCCGGGGAATGACGAAAATTATAGCACCAGCTCAGCGGTAGTGGGCGGCCCAAATCGCTAGTTGATCTTCTTCATCTCCACTTCAAACACGAGTGTGGCGTTCGGCGGGATAGTCTTGCCGGCGCCTTTGGCGCCGTACCCAAGCTCTGGCGGAATCGTCAGCCTGCGCTTGCCGCCGGCCATCATCCCGGCAACTCCCTGGTCCCATCCGGCAATGACCTGTCCCGAACCCAGCGTGAAAGTAAACGGCTGGTTCCTGTCCAGGGATGAGTCGAATTTTGTGCCATCCGTCAGCCAGCCGGTGTAGTCGACGGTCACGCGATCGCCCTTCTTGGCCGCGGGCCCTGTGCCGACGACCAGGTCTTCAATTTTCAAATTGGTTGCCACCGGCGTGGTGCTCGCGGTGCTTGCTCCCGAAGTCACTGGTTTCTGGGTGGGACTTCCCGCGCTGTCGCCGCAACCCCCTATTGAGATTGTGGCTAGCAAAGCAATAACAACCATTGAAAACCAAGATGTTCCTTTCGACACTTTTTCCTCCTGAATGATGTTAGGCAGTAATAATGTTTGCTGCATTAAATGCTGGCAACGGTTAGTACTCAAACCGGTCGGGCAAATTCTCCATTGCTGATAATAACTTGTCAATGGAGCCTGCACTCGTTTAATTCACCCGCAATCCGGCAAGTCTTAAACAGGATTCGATAAATACTCAAGGAACGTCATGAATCACGGGAATTCAAAGCTTGTGAATATCGCAGGGCTATCTATTACCTTGATGCTATTGAGTTTATTAGTTTCCTGCGGCAACCCCGACACCGCTACTATCACGGAGCAGCCACTGACGCCACTGACGCCAACAACGGTTCCCACAACAGCCCTGCCCGCTGGCACACACACCGTCGCCATCGACGGCCATTCCCTGACGCTCCCCAACGGTTTTACCATCAGCCGCCTGGCCTCGGGACGTGACGGCCTCAGGATGATGGCGCTCACCGATGACGGCCTGCTCCTGGTGACCGAGATGGGGCGGGGCGACGTCCTCGGCTATCGTCTGGCCGACGCCAACCCGCAACCGGTTACGGTGCTCAAGGGTCTGTCGTCTACATCGGGGATCGCCCTGCATGACCAGTATCTCTTTATTGCCGAAACAACCAGGGTGACGCGCTACGAATACCAGGGCAACGGCGCCGTCGGCCCCGGCCAGGTGATCATCCCCAATCTTCCCGCCGGCGGGCACGACACTCGCACGATCGGTTTCGGCCCCGGCAACAGGCTCTACCTGACCGTTGGCAGCAGCTGCAATGTCTGCGAAGAAACGGACCCGCGCCGTGCGGCGATGTCGCGCTATAACAGCGACGGATCGGATGGCCAGGTCATCGCTTCCGGCCTTCGCAATGCCGTCGGTTTCACCTGGCATCCGGTGACCGGAGAGATTTGGGCCACGGATAACGGCCGCGACAACATCGGCGATGACATCCCGCCGGACGAGGTCGACATCATCAAGGAAGGCAAGAACTATGGCTGGCCGTACTGTTACGGTGACCGGGCGGTCAATCCCGAGTTCCAGGATGATAACGCCCGGGCTGCGTACTGTGCCGGCACCGAGCCGCCGGCCGTTGCGCTCCAGGCGCATTCAGCGGCGCTGGGCCTGCGATTCCTGAGCGATCCTTCCTGGCCGGTTTCTTACCAGAACGACCTCTTCATCGCCTTTCACGGATCCTGGAATCGCACGGTTCCCACCGGCTATAAAGTAGTTCGCGTCGACGCGAATGGCAAAGTC
Source organism: Actinomycetes bacterium (assembly GCA_021785935.1). Classification (GTDB taxonomy): domain Bacteria; phylum Actinomycetota; class Thermoleophilia; order BMS3ABIN01; family BMS3ABIN01; genus JACRMB01. The sequence goes on along the minus strand of JAJYOG010000008.1, from coordinate 40,940 downwards.
AGCGATTTTATCACCGGCTGGCTGGATGAAAAAACCGGAGAAGTTTGGGGCCGCCGAGTTGATATCCTGTTCGCGAATAATAGAATGTATATAACGGATGATTCGAGTGGGTCTATCTATGAGGTCTGCTATGAAGGGTGATTAATACACGCGGATAATTTGTTGATTAAACGGGAGGAAGCATGAGCGCTGACGACACCAAGGATAGGGGCGCAGCCGAAGAGGCGGCCGAAGAGGCAGCCGAAGCGAAAATCGAAACCGCCGAAACCAGTGAGGAAAAAGCGCCGCCGGAGGCAAAAGTAAACCCGGACCAGATGACCGAGGAAGATCTGCGCGCCGAGTTCGAGAAACATTTTCGTGAGCAGAAAGTCGACGAGATGCTGGTCCAGTTTCTGCTGACGCTCACCAACCTGGCTTACATCAAGATGGGATTGACCGACGAGACGAAAGATGCCAAGGATCTCGCGCAGGCAAGCCTCGCTATCGATGCCTATAAAACATTGCTGGAAACTGTCAAGAAGCACCTGCCGGAGCAGGATGCCCAGGCGCTCGCCGGAGCCCTTTCGAGCATGCAGATGACTTTCGTCAAGGCAGGCTCGGAGTGACCAGCCGAATCGATCGCGAACTCCCCGCCAAGCCCGAGAAGGCTTGCAAGTACCTCTATAAAGACTCTGCCAAGTATCGCACCGCCCGCGATATCTGGATTTGCACCAAGGACGACCGCTTTTCTGAGATTTCCCGCAAAAAAGCTGAGAAATGCTTTGGCGGAAAATGGTGCGAAAGGTAGTTGCCCGCGGCTAAAGCAACAATAGTGTTGCATTTAGTTTGATAATGTTGCGTTTTGTAACTACAAATTCACAAGAATTATGCTATCATCCGGGAGTTTGACGCGGGCGGAAACTACCCCGAATGCCGGTCCTTATGGCCGGCAGGTCCTCGTTTTACTCCGCAAGCGCCACGCCAACCATTGATCGGCGCCGTGGATTTCGGCGCCCGCATATATCTTCCGTTTCAGAGTTAAAGGAGGGACATGTCCAAGAGATGTACGCTTTTTTTTATTATCGCCCTGTTTATTCTGATGGCGATTTTCGCGGCGGGAATGGTCCAGGCATGGACCGGTGATGCCTCGCCGGCCAATCCAGGCGGCGCCGACTCCGCCATACCCTGGTGGGGCTGGCCGCTGATTCTGCTGGTCGTCACTTTTTTCATGGGAATTCTTGCGGTCCTCGGAGGCGTGGGTGGCGCCGTTCTGTATACGCCGATAATCGGCGGTTTCTTCCCCTTCGGCATGGACTTTGTCAGGGGCGCCGGATTGTTTGTAGCCCTGGCGGGATCGCTGGCTGCCGGTCCGGGCCTGCTTAAGAAGGGACTTGCTGATTTACGTCTGGCGATGCCAGTTGCCCTGATCGCCTCAACCACTGCTGTAATGGGCGCCATGGTGGGTCTCGCTTTATCGGACGCCATTATCAACACGGCCATGGGCATAGCCATTCTCGCTATTGTGGTCATCATGTTTCTGGCCAAGAAGTCGGAATACCCCGAGGTCGGAAAGGCAGACGCCCTGTCCTCGGCGCTCAGGATCAACGGCGTTTATCACGAGCCCTCATCCGGTAAAGACATCGACTGGAAGATTCACCGCACCATCCATGGCCTGATCCTTTTCGTCGGCATCGGCTTCATGGCCGGCATGTTCGGGCTCGGCGCCGGCTGGGCTAACGTTCCGGTGCTGAATCTGGTCATGGGCGCGCCGCTGAAGGTCTCGGTGGCCACCAGCAAGTTCCTGCTGGCCACAACAGATACCTCGGCAGCCTGGATGTATCTGAACGCCGGCGCGGTTATCCCCATGATCGTGGTGCCTTCAATTATCGGTATCATGATGGGTTCGCTGGTAGGAGTTAAGATCCTCGCAAAGTCCAAACCATCGGCCGTACGGGCCGTGGTATTGACCATGCTTGTATTCGCCGGTGTGCGTGCCCTGCTTAAGGGTACGGGAATCTGGAAATAAGGGAAGTAATCCGCAAAGGAGGAATCTTGGAAGGCAAGGCTGAAGCGACACAAACTGCGACTCCCGGCGCAAGCCCGGAGCAGAAACGATATGGAGCGGTGCTGGATGTAGCCATGAAAGTAGGGCTGCTGGTACTTTTGATTACTTTCGTCCTCTATCTTATCGGGGCGCCAAAACCACACGTTCCCGTTGGGGATGTATCAGCCAACTGGAGTTTGAAAGTTGATAAATATCTCGAAGTGACACAGATTGAGAAAGGCTGGTCCTGGGCGAAGAATTTGGGGAAGAGCGACTTCCTCACCTTTGCGCCGATCGCTTTTCTGGCATCCGTCACCGTGATCTGTTACCTGACGATCCTGCCGATCTTTATCAAGCGGAAGGATTTTATCTATACCGGGCTGGTGCTCGCTGAAGTGCTGGTGCTCGTGCTGGCCGCTTCCGGTGTGCTCCCTTCGGGAGGTCACTGATATGAGTGGACACTGCCCGATTAACAACCTGGAGGAAGTACTTCTGGCAACGGATGGTTCCGAGTACAGTGAAGGCGCCGTCAAGGAAGCGATCGACATCGCGGCTAAATGCACGAGCCATGTCGTCGCCATTGCGGTTGTTGAGGCTAACGAGGAATATGCCTCCGAAGCGCCGCATCTGGTGGAGAAAGAAGAGGCCCGGGCTTCCGAAAACCTCAAAGCCGTCAAGGCCGCGGCCGACACCGCCGGCGTCGACTGTGTAACTGAGGTCCACACCGGTGACAGCCCCTACAGGATTATCGTTGACGAAGCCAGGCGCAATGGCGCTGAACTCATCATCATGGGCCGCCGCGGACGGACCGGCATCAAGAAGGTCGCGATGGGCAGCGTCACCGCCAGGGTCGTCGGCCATGCTCCCTGCGATGTGCTCGTGGTTCCCCGCGATTGCCCGCAGGATTTCAAAACCATCTTGGTCGCGACGGACGGTTCGGCCAATGGTGAGTCAGCGGCGGCCTCGGCTGTCAAGATTGCCAAGAAAGTCGGCGGAACGCTGATCGCTTTTTCGAGTGCATCTTCAGCGGACAAGGCAGCGAAGGCGACAGAGAACGCGCAAAAAGTCAAAGAAGCGGCCGATGCCAAGGGTATTGCCTGTGAGACGGCAACCGCGACCGGCAAGGCCTACGTACAGATAGTCGAGGCCGCAATCGCCAAAAACGCCGACCTCATCGTTATTGGTTGTCACGGCGGGGGCGGGCTTGGTAAGCTCCTCATGGGAAGTACCACCGAGCGGGTAATCGGGCATTCCAAATGCGCGGTTCTGGTGTCATGTAGCTGACCGGAGCTATACAACAGAACCGTCCGGCGCCGGGAGTGTGTAATGGCAAAAAAGATACTCATAGCGACTGATGGTTCTGAGCCGGCGATGGACGCTGCCCGCTACGCATTTCAGATAGCGGCGAAGATGGGCCTGGAACTGATCGGCCTGCGAGTTGTCGACGTCGATCGCTACGCTTCGGAATGGCAGGCCGTCCGCGATAACGTTACCCAGGAGCTGCAGGAACACGCCGAACGGATCCTGAACGATCTGGGGGAAGAGGCCGCCAGGAGCGGCCTTGCCATCGATCTGCAGATTCGCCATGGAGACTCATCCCGCGAGATTATCCGTTACGCCCAGGAAAACGACGACGTTGTCATGATCGTTTTGGGCGCAACCGGACGCCGCCGCTTCGGGCGCCAGCTCATCGGCAGCACCGCCGAGCGTGTTGTCCGTCAGGTAGGCAGGGATCTGCCCTGCCCGGTGGTCGTGGCGCCGAGCGCGGACGCAACCCCCGGTGCGAGGATGACGCTGGGATAAAACCCGGTTTCAGACTGGGTTTCACTCCCGGTAAATCCCGTGGAAACTTTCGAAATATATCTCCTGCTGTTGGGTCTGCTCCTGGTGGCGGGAGCCCTGCTTTCCGGTCTTGTTCATCGCAGCATTCTATCCCTGGCAATCTTCTTTCTGGCCGCGGGAATGATCCTGGGGCGCCAGGGCTTCGGCGTCATTGATGAGAGCGCCACCTCGGCATTCGTGCAGCGGGTTACCGAACTGACGCTGCTGGTTATCCTTTTTGTGGATGGGCTCGAGGTTGAAAGGGGCGTCGTCAGGAGAGGCTGGCACGTGCCGCTGCGCTCACTACTGATCGCCATGCCTCTGACCGCGGGCGTGACCGCGGTAGCAGCCCGTTATCTACTCGGTTTGTCCTGGCCGCAATCGCTGCTGCTGGGAGCGCTGCTCAGTCCGACGGACCCGGTGCTTACCTCATCGGTGGTCACCAATCGCAAGATTCCGGCCGCGGTCCGCAACAGCCTCAACCTGGAATCGGGCTTTAACGATGGTCTGGCACTGCCAGCCGTCTTGATTTTTGCGCTAGCCCTGCAGGCAAATTGCTGCGGACGCCCCTGGTGGCATTTTCTCACTTATGACCTGGCTTTCGGCGCCGCCGTTGGCATCGCCGGCGCTTTCCTCGCGGTCAAGGTGCTCGGCCTCTTCCGGGGGCGGCTGGCTCTTGTCCCTCATTATCGTTCGTTATATGCCTTTGCGGTGGCGCTATCCCTTTACGGCATTTCAATACTTTTAAGCGGCAATGGTTTCATCACGGTGTATGTGGCAGGGCTTGTCATGGCCGGGATGGCGGAAAGCGACGCTGCCGTCATGTCCCGCTTCAGCCGCGATCTGGGTGAGATACTTAAACTCGGGACCTTTGTAATATTTGGCAGCCTGATTACCTTTAGCATTTTGCTGGAGGATGGAGCCATGGGGTTACTTTTCGCGGCGTTCGTGCTCTTCCTCGCCCGGGCGCTGGCGCTGCTGCCGGCGCTTATCGGCACCAGGCTAGACCGGGCGCAGAGGCTGTTCATGGCCTGGTTCGGGCCCAAGGGCGTTGCCTGCATAGCTTACTCGCTGCTGGTATTAAACCTCGGAGTGCCGGAAGGGGAACACATATACAATCTGACGGCGCTGGTGGTCGTTGGCTCGATAATCTTTCATAGCGCTTCGGATACGCCGCTGGCCAACTGGTTTGGATCGAGGGAACAGTCTGGATCCAAGGATCAATCTGAGTCGAAGGATCAATCTGAGTCTAGGGATCAATCTGAGTCTAGGGAACACTCTGAGTCGAAATAACAAAGGGGATGGCGCCGGCGGCTCGCCGGCGCCATCCCCATAATACGTCTATTTTATCAACACTTCCGGCTAAACCCGTACGGTATTCCCACCAGTTTCCCCGTACGGTGTCCCCAACGGTTTCGTACGGTGTCCCCAACGGTTTTACCGTCAGGCCTCCACCACCATCACCGAGCAGGGAGCCTTGCTGGTCACGCGCCGGACCGCGTTGCTCTCCGCAAGGCGGCGCAGAAAGCCACCGCTTTTTTTAACTCCCATGATAATCAGGTCGCATCCCTCTTCTTCCGCGACCCGGTTTATCGTTTCCGGGAGATCGCCCTGCTCGACCCGCAAGCGCGCCGCTTCTTCATTGCGCAGCGCCCGGTTCCAGGCCCGGGCTTCGCCGAGCCGGTCCGAGGTCAACACCTGCCGGATATCCTTGATCCCGGTGAGGTCGATGTCACCCTCGTATGGAGCGACGACCTTGAGCACCGTGACCCAGCAGTTTTCCTTGGCGGCCAGACGCAAACCTTCCTCGAGCGCCTGTGGCGAGCCATTTGCCGCGACCAGCAGGTTTCTGTGGCCCATCATCGCTAACGCACCACCAGCACCGGCACGCTCGCGGTGGCGATGACGCGCTCTGTCGTGCTGCCCAGTATCGACTTGTCGATACCGCGCCAGCCGTGGCTGCCAAGCACGATCAGATCGCTGCCGAGTCCCTTGGCGGTTTCGACAATTTTGTCAGCGGGGTTGCCTTCCTCCACAACTGTGTTTGCGGTGAGGCCCTCATCCGCGGCGATCTTCTCACCGCCGAGGACGATCTTGGTCGCCTCTTCGCGCAGCCTGCCCTCGATGGCGCTGGAGCGGAAGAACCCAACCATCTCTTCGTAACGCGGGATGACATAGAGGATCGTCGCCGACGATTCGCCGGTATGCGAGTTGGTGATGTTGACGATACGGCTGACTGCCTTGCGGCTTAGCTCCGAGTCGTCATACGGCACCAGGATGCGACGGTAGTCGCCGGTGCAATCCTCGCATGGTTTCTTGACCACGAGGACGTCGCAGGGAGAGTTGAGGATGACGCCCGAAGTGACGCTCCCCATGATCATCCTGCGGATACCCCGCCGGCCGTAGGTGCCCATGGCGATGAGATCCGCTCCCCTCTCTCTGGCCACCGCCGGAATCACTTCGTGAGGCTCCCCCTGGATGACGAGATATTCGATATCGACGCCGAACTCGGGAGAGTATTCCTCTACGGCCCGCTCACAGGATTCCTTGCCATGACACAGCCGCTCCTCAAGCTGGCTGGGGGAGATGCTGAACTCCTCCGAGTCGAAGAACACGGCGTGCACGATCGTTACCTTGCTGCTATGGGCCTTTGCCCACGAGAGGGTTTCGACCAGCGCCGCCCGGCTGTACTTCGAATCGTCGAAGGCCAGAATGATGTTTTTGTATAGGCTCAGTGTGAACCACCACCCTTGAAGACGAGGCCGACGCCGAAGCCCGCCGTCAGCGATACGCCGATAGCCAGGGTTCCGTAAAGCGCAGCGTTATTCTGCGCCATATCGTCAAGCGTCTTGACGGCGCCGGTCTCTTCGACCGTGATCTTACAGTCTGCCTTATCGACGATCTTGCCATTCTTGACGGCGTATGCCGTAGCCACGTAGTCGCCCGGGGGCGCCTGGTAAGGCCAGTCAAAGATAGTGTGGTAAGTCTGCTGTCCGGAAGGATCCGGGTTGATCTCGATGCCGCCTACCGATTGTGAATAAACGCCTAGCGACTCCTTGTATTTGATGAAGTCGCCCAGCAGGGATTTTCTCTGTTCGGGACTGGGCTGGGGAGAGATTTCGATATTTTCTTCCAGCCCGGCGTAGCCGAGGCTCTCGGCCTTCAGCTGCGAGGCGTCGAGCAGTTCTTCCGGCGGTTTGGTGCTCCGGATCAGGTATACTTCCGGCACCGGGTTCAGTTCGATCTGCTCGACATTCATCCAGAGGAACCCGGCTTCCTTGTCTTTTCTCATCATCTTTTCTTCCGCCTTGGCGGTCGAGGTTACTTTTACGAACAGGTCAACGCCCGGGTCGGTAACGCCACTGACGCTGACGGTGCTGCCGTGATAGGTCAGATTCATCTGGATATCATCGTGATTCGCTTTGGCTGTCATCGCCGCCCAGGCGCCGGATGTCAGGCACACCAGCAATAGCACGGTCAGAGTCAACACAATTATGCTTTTAGTCAAAAGATATCTCATCCTCCATGCCCCCCGGCCGGGCCGAGCAGCAGATCCGGCGTCAAAGTGAGATCGGTTATCATCTTCACCGTGACCGCCAGCACCAGAATCGCCAGCAGGATCTTGAGCTGTTCACCCTTGAGCTTGCGGCCGAAGATCGTCCCGACCTGGGCTCCCAGCGTGGAGCCAACCAGCAGCAGCAGGGCGAGCATGAAATCAACCGTGTGGTTCGTATAAGCCTGCAGGAATGTGACTTCTACGCAGTTGAACAGAATCTGGAAGAGGCTGGTTCCAACGACGACGTGCATCGGCATCCGGAGCATGTAAACCATGACCGGGACCAGCAGAAAGCCACCGCCCACGCCCATGACCGCGGCCAGCAGGCCGACGAAAACGCCAAAGAAACCTGGCAGCAAAACGGAATGGGTGACGCCCGATTTCTGGAACTCCATCTGGAAAGGAAGCGATTTCAGGAAGCGCGTGAACCTTGAATCGGGTTTTGGCGCTGCCTCAACATGCTCCTTTTTCCGCCTTCTGATGGCGGCGACGCTTTCGGCGAACATGTAGCTGCCGACAATCCCGAGCATCAGCACATAGGTGAGCTTGATGACGAAGTCGGCGTTACCCATCGCCTTCAGCACCTTGATGAACTGCACCCCGGCAAGGCCGCCGCCAAAACCACCTACCAGCAGGACGGAGCCCATCTTGAAGTCGACGTTGCCGAGCCTCCAGTGGGCGAACGTGCCCGAGGTGGAAGCGGCGACAATCTGGTTGGAATCGGTGGCCGCGGCTACCGTTGGCGGGATGCCCAGCATGATCAGCAGCGGCGTCATTAAGAAGCCTCCGCCGACACCGAAAAGCCCGGACAGAAGCCCTACCGACAATCCCAGGGCAATCGGGATGAGGATATTGACGCTTGTATGTGCAACCGGCAGATATATATACATTAAGGGTTATTTCCTCCTTTATTCGGCTTGGTTATTGGTTAATCAGGAAGGGATGAAGCTGCTGGCGCCGCGAGCCATGGTGATAACCGGCCGCGGCGAAGTCTTCACAAGCTTCTTGAGTATGGAACGGCTTTCAGTCACCTCGGGGCTGAGCAGCACCAGATCGACCTTCTTCTGCCTGAGGAAGTTCATGATCACGGTGACGGTGGCCTCGAGGCCGATATGGACCGTTGCCTCGATTCCCTCGCTCTCGCACTTTTCCATCAGGCGGGTCTGGATGGAAGCCGCCTCACTTTCCTCTCCTTCATGAGAAAGGATCCGGCGGGCCGTATCGTGCTCGTTGGCCTCGGCGAAGGTAACGGCGCTCATCAGGTCGTTGAATTTTCTGCCGAAACCGCTCCTGCTCAAGAGGATTACCCTCAGCCTCTCTCCCAGCAGGTTCGAAAGGTACATGGCGTAGGAAATGCCGTCTTCGAGATCTTCATCACGGTAGGCGACATACAGGATTTCTTGCTTTGACATCTTCTTTCACCTCCTTGTTTCTATTGCCATAGAATAAGAAGCAAGAAGTGTGCCAATTAGAAAATGACCTGCAAAATGTGGTAAAACGAGGTTGAATTTAATACGAAGCTAAATCAGGCGTCTCAAATTTGAACGCTAGTGAACGATGAACACTACTCCTCTTTGAGCATCCGCCAGAGGCTGGTGCGCGAGATACCCAGGAGGTGAGCGGCTTCCGTCTTGTTGCCGCCAAGCATTTCGACCACATATTTGGCGTAGTCGCGGTCGATTTCATCCAGTGGTTTGATCTTGTCCGGTTCCATGGTTTCGATTTGAAACAGTTTCAAGGAATGAGGCAGTGATTCGGGGGTGATGTAGGGGCTCTTTTCGAGGATGACAGCGCGTTCGATGATATTCTCCAGCTCGCGGACGTTGCCGGGGTAGCTATAGTTTCGAAGGATTTGCAGCGACTCATTGGTGAACCCCCGGATCCGCTTCCTGTACTCCGGCATGTGCTTGGCCAGGAAGAACCTGCCCAAAGGCTCGATGTCTTTCTTGCGTTCGCGCAGCGGCGGTATGTTTATCTCCATCACGTTAAGCCGGTAGTAGAGATCCTTGCGGAAGCTGCCCGCGGCGATCGCCTTTTCCAGATTTTGATTTGTCGCCGCCAGGAACCTGACATCCACCCGGATGGGCTTGGTGCCGCCGACGCGGTAGAACTCCTGATCCTCGATGACCTTGAGCAGCTTGGCCTGCAGGCTTGGCGACAGCTCTGCGATCTCGTCCAGATAGAGGGTGCCGCCGTCTGCTATCTGCATCAGCCCCTGTTTTTGCGAGACGGCGCTGGTGAAAGCTCCCTTTTCGTGACCGAAGAGTTCACTAGCGAGCAGGTCCTCGGTGAACGTCGCGCAGTTGAGGGAAAGAAACGGTTGCCCGCGGCGCGAGCTGGAAAAATGGATGACCTTGGCCAGAAGATTCTTGCCGACGCCGCTTTCGCCGGTCAGAAGGATCGTGGCGTCCGAGTCCTGTATGCGGCGGATGATATCCAGCACCTTTTTCATGCTGGTGCTGACGGCGACCACGGAGATGTCCTCCTCCATGCCCAGGTAAGTCTTCAGCGCCACGTTCTCTTTTTTGAGCGCCTTGCGGTCGCGCAGCCGGTTGACCTTGAGGATGAGTTCGTCCAGATCGAAGGGTTTGGGCAGGTAATCGTCGGCGCCGTTTTTGATCGCGTCCACGGCGGAGCTGATGCTGCCGAAGCCGGTGATGACGATGACCTCTGTCTCTGGCGACGTAGCCTTGACCCTTGAGAGCAGCTCCAGGCCGTTCATCTTGGGCATCTTGATGTCGGCGATAAGCAGGTCGAACGCATCCGCTTCGATCCGCTCGAAGGCGTCGGCGCCGTTAGCCGCTCCCTCAGTCTCGTATTTGTCGTCCCGGAGAGCATTGATAATATGCTTTCTTGTGATATCCTCGTCTTCAGCTACGAGTACCCTGAACGCCATCGTCTCACGCTCCTCTGGGCAGAATGATTTCAAAGACCGTTCCCATGCCTTCCTGGCTAACCACCGAGATATCGCCGCCATGCTTTCTGATCACGTTCATGACGATCGCCAGGCCCAACCCCGTGCCTTTTTCCTTTTTGGTGAAGAAGGGATCGAAAATCTTGTCCCGGTCTTCCTCGGATATTCCCTTGCCCGTATCGGAAACATAGATCCTCACGTCGTCGGCCTCCGGCTCGATCCGCACGCCAAGTTTTCCCTCTTCATCCATCGCCGAAACGGCGTTGGCGAACAGGTTGACGAATACCCGCTCCAGCTGGGCCGGGTCGGCAAAAAGGGTGACGGCTTCGGCTTCCGGCTCCAGGTTGAAGCTGATCGCGGAGACGTCCATTGTACCGCTTACGAGCCGGTAGGCGTTACGCGTCAGCGAGGTTAGTTCGACCTCCTGCAGCCTGGGTTCGCGTTCCCGCGCGAATTCAAGCAGATTTCCCACAATATCCTTGACGCGGGCGGTCTGTCCAACGATGTCGTCGATGATTTCCTGAGTCGCGGCCGGGTTGTCCTTCTTAATATTCTTCTTCAGCACCTGTGCTGAAAGGTTGATGTTGTTGAGCGGGTTATTGAGTTCGTGGGCAACGCCTGACGCCAGGGTGCCGATCGCGGCCAGTTTCTTTGATTGCAACAGCTCCCGGTTCTTCTCGCTCAGCTCTTCTTCCCAGGTGGTCAGCTGCGTGTTCATGTTGTTGAATTTTTCCACCAAAATGTCAACCTCATCCATGTTGCCGCCGCTCTTGAGCCTGGGCGCGGGATGGCCATGGGCATAACGCTGACCTATCCTGTCGATGGCGACGGTCAGGGTCTTCAGCCGGCGCACCACACCGGTGCTGATATAAAGCAAAGCGCCTAGTCCAATCAGGAGGAAAAGAGGGAAGAAGATCAGGATCGCTGTCTGCGAGCGCAGGATGCCGTTGTCGGCTTCGTCCCTGGCATTCTTGTCCAGCCCCTCGGAGGCGGTGAGGATATTTTCACCTGTCTGCCGTAAGGAATTGATACTGGCGTCGAGTTGCGCCAGTTTGGTTACCAACGGATCATCCGCCGGCAACGACTCGGTGCTCTTCAGAAAGTCGGCGACATAGAGTGGTTTGTCGCGGGAATATGCTTCGGCCAGCGGCACAAAGCTCTGCGCCGTGCCGAATTGGGCTCTCCTGGTCTCGAAATCAGCGAAGATGCCGTTAAGCAGGTTTTCGATGTCTCCGAACTGAGTCCCGTAGGCGGTGACGAGGTTGCGCAGGTTCTGGATTGTCGCCGGATCGCCGGACTGAATGCTGCCGGTAATGTCATCCAGCTGGTTAAGGTAATCATGTGTTGCCTTGGACTCCTCAGCGGATTTTTCAGGAAAGAGGAAGAAGTTTTTCTCATGCCGTCGTAGCTCCAGGGACGTGTTGCGGATGGAGTCCGTCACTTCCAGGAACCTCATCTCGTTTCTGACCTGGATGAAGTTGACGTACTCGTAGGTGGCGAGGATGGTGATAATGATGGCGCTGATGGAAAAGCCGAAGATTATCTTTTTTCTTAGCGACATACTTTTCGATTATATCAGGCGGGGGAGGGCGCGGGGCTCTTTAGCCGATCAACCGCCGGAGGAAGCAGGGGGCCTTGCAAAGGCCCCCTGCCGGAAAATACCAGCCTATGGTTTCACTACATAAACGGGTGAATCGGAAAGGCCGATAACTTTCTCCGCAACGCTTCCCAGGAATATCTTCTTCAGCCCGGAAAGACCACGGCTGCCCAGGAAGACAACCCCGGCGCCGTTTTTCTTGGCATAGGCTGTGATCTCTTCCGCCGGGTCGCCGTGCAGGACCTGCGTCTGTAGCTCCACGCCCGCGGCCTCAGCCTTTGCCCGGCTGTCATCCAGAACCGCCAGCGCTTTCTTACCCATTTTTTCAACGACCTCGGTGGCGTCGGCGTAGTTCTCGGGATACATGTCGACGACGGAAATGGCGGTGAGGCCGCCACTTGCTTTGCCGGCAAATTCCAGTGCCCTGTCCAGCGCCGCATTGCTGAATTCAGATCCATCTATCGCCAGGAGGATATTACCCCAGTCGATATTGGCGTTGCGGGGCACGACCAGGATGTCCCTGGTTGTATGGACGATTACCTTGGCCGTGACGCTGCCCATGAGCATTCGTTCTACCCGGTGCAGTCCCCGGCGCCCCATGACAATCAGATTGCAACTCTCTTTTTCAGCCATGTCGACGATCCGCTCAAAGGCTTCACCTTGCACGGCTTCAATGCTGACACGGCTGGAGTCTGAACCGACGATTTCCTGGGTCATTTTCGTCAGATCGTCGACAGGGCCGCGCAGCAAGGCCTCCAGATCGTGCACCCCGACAAGCTCGAGGTCGCCCTCATAAGCCGGGACGGCTATTAGGACTTTGATCCAGCTTTGCTCGAATTTGCTGAAAGTCTGCTTCAGGGCATTTATTGCTGAGTCAGAACCGTCAAACGCCACTAGTATTTTGCTGTAGCCACCCATATTTACGCGTTCCCGGCCGCGGTAACTTCTCTTTCATCGACCCTCGCCCTGACGATACCCTTGATCATGGCCGCGGTTATGATGCCACCGGCGACCAGCAGGGCCGCGATGAGCGCCCAGAAACTGATGGTGTCAAGCACGCCGGCGAGACTCTTATCAATGGATATTATTCCCAGATGATCCATGTACACGGGCACTTTCACGCCTCGGCTTACAGCTACGATTAACATCACGGTTCCCATGACCAGTTTGATCGTGTGGTCCTTGACATAAGTAGTTCCCAAAGCGCCCAACTGGACGCCGAACAGGGAGGCGGCCAGGATGATGAGGACCAGCCTGATGTCGACCAGGCCCGCCAGAGCCCATTGAGCTGAGCCCCACATGCCCATGACAAAGGCAACGAGAAGCTCAGTGGCGCTGGCAACCATGGCGGTGGCGCCTACCACGTAGACCATGCCGGGAACGCCAACGAAGCCGCCGACCGCGATAGTAGCCGCCAGCAGACCGGTGGCGAAGCCGACCGGAAGAGTAACCCAGGCCGAGATGACGACGTCGGCTTTCTTGAAGTGAATCATGGGCGGAAGCTTGATCTTTTGCAGCCTCAGAGCCAGTTTTGGCGTCTTGGCTTCGGCGGCGTCTTTCGAACCCATGGCGTCCTTGAAGACGATGCCACCGACAACTACCAGGATGATCACGAAGACAAAGCTGACGTAGAGGTCCGAACCGGCACTGCCCCAGGTGTCCAGGATCCACTTCTGAATCTGAAAACCGACCTGGACGCCGACTATGGATGAGCCCGCGATGACCAGGCCCAGCTTGATATCGACCTGCCCGTAACGGAACCTTTTATAGGCTCCGACCATTGCCTTCGGGAATTTATGGCACATATTGCTGGCTACCGCCACGGCTCCCGGAGCCCCCAGGGACATCATTGCCGGGGTGAGCACGAAAGCGCCGCCCGAGCCGATGAAGCCGCTAAGCAAGCCACCCACGAGGCCGACCACGAGCAGGGCAATTAACTTGTCCCTGGTAAGGCCAAGGAACATGGCAGTGATCTCCGAGACAACTTCGGTACCGTTATTGTTGCTGAAAGAAACCATGACCTTGTCGTCCAGTTTGATATCTTCCGGCTTCAGTGATTCGTCGAGCGTTACTTCAGTAGCCACGCCAGTATCTGAAGGAACAAAGGTTGCTGTGTGGCTGGGAGCGTTAACCTGTGTAAATGAACCAATCTTGAAATTATCAGGCGGCGCACTTTCGGCCAGGGCCGCTGGAGCAAAGACCGTTAATATAAAAAGCGCCGCCAGTAGGATCACGAGCCATTTTTTCATCTGTGATGCCATCTCCTTTGTTAGAGTTGAATTGGGATCAGCATTGCTTGTCAGTGTCCTGAGCCTTTGGCCGCCTGCAATCCTGCGATCGATAACAGGGTGCTGGCAAAGGAACCATGGACGAAAGAGAAATACAGCGCAGTCAGGATCGGCAGGGCGGCGTACCAGCCGCCTTTGACGAAATACTCCATGACCTGATTGACGTGTGTGAACAGAAGCGCATACGATGCAGCCGATAAGGCGCCCAGCAGCAACGCTTTGAAGTACGGTTTTTTCTTCGGGCTTTCACTCAAAGGGTTCTCCTCCTTTATTGTTTAATCCGCTTTTTCCGAGACAAGCGCCAGCGGGCAGCCGAGCCTGTCCCATATGCCCGCAAGTTTGCGTTCCTCGCGGGAGCAGTCGATGTCGAGCGCGTCTGTTGACTCGATGACAACGCAGAGAAAGTCGCGCCGGTTCTTGGTATGGGCTACCAGCGCCTTCTTGATGCAGCCGTTTTTCTTCACCAGGCTGCAGGCCACCGAATCCTCGCGGGCCTGTTGCTTGCACAGATTCAGCATCTTTTCGGTGGCGGGTCCGTCGGCGGTAGTCAGTACTTCCAGTGCGGCGTCGGTTCGCTTGGAGATGCTAAGCGCATACTTCAGCGCCTTGACGTCTGTCTCTCTTCCCGAGAGAACCAGCAGTACTTTGCGATCGCCGGCAGCGAGCTCCCGCGCGGTTTCGAATTCACCCGCCTCCGCGAACGAGGCGGCTGAAAACAGCTTCTCCAGCTTTTTACCGAGGTCGGCCAAGATCGGGATCAGGCCTTCGGAACGAGCTGGCTTTGGCCGATCGGCGTGACGGTGCACCTTGAATCCTCAACTTCCTGCTCGGAACCGGTTCTGGTTTTCTCCGCCGCAATCTCCCTGGCGGTCTCAAACTCTCCCTCCTCCGCAAACGCGGCAGCGGCGAAAAGATTGTCGAGTTTCTTAAATAACTTCATTTTTTCTAACCTCCTTGGAGTGGTCTCTTTGCTATTACAAAGAAGCAATAACCGTGCCAAAGTGGCAAGACTCAGTGAAGGATGAAGGATAAAAGAGATAAAAAGCCTGCTAAGACGGATAAATTAAATGGCCGTAAAATTATGCGCTGGATTTTTCGGAGAAACAAATTTGGGAAAATCGTTGCATCATGCAACGATTTTCCCTAATGCCCGGCTATAGACCATCTCATCATGTTGCATATAAAATGGGTAGAGATGCATAATGCAATACATGGATATATATTAATACCATGAAGCTATATCTAATACCATGAAGCTATATCTAATACCATGAAGCTATATCCGAGCAGCCTCAAACAAAAAATCCTGATCGGTTACATCGCGGGGGCGACCCTGGTCTTTGCTTTCGCCCTCTTGAGCTGGAGCAATCTCAATACCCAGCAGGAAATAGTCTCATCCGGCGAGACGGTATCGAGCCTCTTTGACACAACGCTGGAGATCAGGCGTTTTGAAAAGAACTATTTTCTCTACCGGACCACTGCGGACTACACTGGGTTGCAGGGATACATTGACCGGGCTGACGAGCTGCTCGACCGGCAGGAACTTTACCTTTTCACTACTCCCGAGTTAATAAACGGCCTCAAGGACAATCTCAGGATCTACGGCGATCTGCTCCAGCAGGACATCGCTACGCCCAACCGGGCAGGCGATCCCAACCTGGAGGCGATGATCCGTGACAAGGGCAAGCAAATTGTCACGACCGGCGAGCAGATCAATACCAGCAGGAATGAGATCATGGCTGATTCGCTGCGGTCGGCCAAGCGCAACCTGCTAATCGGCATCGGACTCTTGCTGGTGGCGGTTTCCGCCGGTGGTTTTATCTTTTCGCGCAAGGCGGTCAGACCACTGTCCGTGCTCGAAAAGCACATGATCAGGATTACGGCCGGGGAGTTCTCCCTGATTCCCGTAAAGTTCAGGGACCGGGAGTTCGTCTCGCTCAAAGCGGCATTCAACAAGATGTTGCTGGAGCTGCGCGCACGCCAGGACTACCTGGTGCAATCGGAGAAGTTCGCCGCGCTAGGCACACTTGTCTTCGGTGTGGCTCACGAGCTTAACAATCCGCTCGCCAACATCTCCACCTCATGCCAGATCCTTAAGGAGGAGATCGAGGACGGGGACCTCGAGTACGAAAAGGAACTGCTCGACCAGATCGAGACCGAGACCAACCGGGCCAGGGATGTCGTCGGCTCGCTGCTGAATTATTCCCGGTCCAAGGAAAAACAAAGTTTTGGACTCAAAAGCGCCGTGGATGAAACCGTCCGCCTGATCAAGGCTGAGGTGCCGGCGAACATCACGCTGCAGGTCGACGTCCCCGAAGATCTTACCGTTTACGCCGACCGGCAGAAAATCCAGCAGGTCCTGATTAACCTGGTCAAGAACGCGATCGACGCCATCGAGGGCGATGGCAAGATCCGGGTGTTTGCCGCCAACCTTGATGACCGGAACGCGGAGATCGTGGTGCTCGACAATGGCGCCGGCATGGAGCAGGAAAAGCTGGAGAAGATTTTCGATCCCTTCTACACCAGCAAGCAGGAAGGCTACGGCCTGGGGCTTTTCATTGTGCATAACATCATTACGGATTACGGCGGCACCATCAGCGTCGACAGTTATCCGGGAAAAGGGACAACCTTTAACATCGTGCTCCCCACCAGGGAGTAATATTTCCGAGAAGGAGTAGCGCAGCATGGAAAACGCGGCACGTTTATTAATAGTCGAGGATGAAAAAACGGCGCTCAAGAACCTCGAGCACGTCATGAAGAAAGAGGGATACAAGGTTACGGGCACGCTTAGCGGCCCGAACGCCCTGCAGCTTCTGGAGAAGCAGGAGTACGACATCGTCCTCACGGATTTAAAGATGGAAAAGGTGGACGGAGTCGAGGTGCTGGAAAAGAGCCGGACGCTCTATCCTGACTCCGAGGTCATCATGATCACTGCTTATGCTTCCATCCCCTCCGCCGTGGAGACCATGAAAAAGGGCGCTTATGACTACATCGCCAAGCCGTTCAATCTCGAAGATGTCAGGAAGGCGGTCAAGTCGGCGCTCGAGAAGGTGGCGCTCAAGAAAGAGAACACGCAGCTGCGGGAGCAACTGGAGCAGTTCGAGGGCAAGGTCAAGATCGTCACCCAGAACTCGATGATGCAGAAGCTGCTGGAGACCGCTCGCCAGATCGCTCCCACCGACTGCAACGTTTTGATTACCGGAGAGTCGGGCACCGGCAAGGAGCTGTTTGCCCGCTACCTGCATTTCATGAGCGGCAGAAGCAAGGGCCCCTTCTTTGCCATCAACTGCGGCGCCCTGACCGAAGAGCTTCTGACCAACGAACTGTTCGGTCATGAAAAGGGAGCCTTTACCGGTGCCATTTCCCAGAAAAAAGGGATGATCGAGGCGGCCGCGGGCGGGACCCTGTTTCTGGATGAGATCACGGAGATGCCACCTGCCATGCAGGTCAAGCTGCTGAGGGTGCTCCAGGAAAAGGAACTGATGAGGGTCGGCGGCACCGAACCTGTTGAGGTCGACGTCAGGATTCTGGCGGCGTCCAACCGCAACATCCACGAAGCCACCCGGGAAAAAAGATTCCGCCAGGATCTGTACTATAGACTAAACGTGGTATCAATTCATATACCGCCGCTTTCGGAAAGGCGTGACGATATCCCGCTGCTATGCCAGTATTTTCTCAATAAATACTCCGTGCTGATGAAGAAGGAGGTGCGGGAGATCTCCCCATCCGTGATCGGCTTGTTGATGAATTACGATTTTCCCGGCAACGTCAGGGAGCTTGAGAATATCGTCGAGCGGGGAGTCGCCCTGGCAAACGGCCATACGGTTGAAATGGCTCATCTGCCGGATGATCTCAAGGATCTCGATATCAAGACCTTCCGCAGGAGGGAAGGCAGGTATCCGACATTGGGCGAACAGGAGATTTCATATATTCAGTGGGTGCTGCAGGAGACCGGGGGGAACAAGACCCTGGCCGCGAATATTCTCGGCATCGACCGGGTTTCGCTGTGGCGCAAACTGAAAAAGTTCGGCCTGGAAGAATCCGATGACGATTAAACCTGCTGAAAAAGAGGAAAGCTTAGGTCATGGACTGTAAAGGACGGGGCTAATAAAGGAGCGAAAATGAGCAAGATCCTGGTACCGGTGGATGGCAGTGATTCTGCCAGGCAGGCTGCGAATGCCGCCGTCGTGATGGCGGCGATGACGGGAGATGAGATCGTGGCTCTCAGGGTTATCGATGTTGAAAACTATACCGGCCAGTGGGAGTTCATGCGCGATCAGGTGGAATCGGAGCTTAATCGCGATGCCGCCGAGATTCTTGCCGACGTTGAGGAGCGCGCCGCGAAAAAGGGCATCAAGGTAGAAAAAGTTATCAGGTACGGCGACGCCTCTTTTGAGATCATCGCTTACGTTAAAGAGAACAAGGATGACATCAGCGCGATCATGATGGGTTCCGCGGGCCGTCGCGGCATCGCCCGGGCGTTCGTGGGAAGTACGGCTTCAAGAGTGGTCAGGCAGGTAGGCGCCGAAGTTCCTTGCCCGGTTACGATCGTCCCAGCCTGATCGCTGCTAGCGCCGGGGCATTTCTCGTTCTTCCTCGATCAACTGGAGAAACACCCTGATTACTTCGGGATCCCACTGACTTCCGGCTTCTCGCCGCATGGTTCCCAAAACCTGACGCTGGGACATAGGCGGGCGGTAGGGGCGTGGTGAAGTCATGGCGTCGTAGGCATCGGCAACAGCAATCACTCGAGCTTCAATGGGAATCTCGTCGCCGGCCAGCCGGTCGGGGTATCCGTCACCGTCGTAGCGTTCCTGATGATGGCGGATCACCGTTAGGAGCAGGTTGGCCGAACGCAACGGCTTGCAAATCTTTTCTCCGATAGCCGGATGGTCCTGGACGGCGATCAGCTCCTGGTCGGTGAGCGGACCCGGTTTTTGCAAAATTGTTTCGCTGATGCCGATCTTGCCGATGTCGTGGAGGATGCCGGCATTACGGACTACATCTATCTGTTCTTCGTTCAGACCCAGGTGCTCGGCGATTAGGGCGCCGTATTGGGCCACCCGCTCGGAATGGCCGCGCGTATAGGGGTCGTTGGCCTCGATCGCCAGGGCCAGCGTATAGATGACATCCCTGGCGCTTTCCAGATCCTCATTTAAATGTTTGGTGCGAAGCAGAGACTTCACCCGCAGAAGCAACTCCAGCTTGTCCACGGGTTTAGAGAGGAACTCGTCGGCTCCCGCCTCGAACCCTTTCACCTTGTCGTCGATCTCTGTCAGGGCCGTCAGCATCAGGACAGGAATCCTCTGCGTATCATGGCTTTCCTTGATCTTTTCGCATACCTGGTAACCGTTGAGGCCCGGCATCATGACATCAAGGATGACCAGATCGGGATGGTCGCCGCTATCCAGCTGCAGCAGCGCGTCATCGCCGCTTTGCGCGGATATAACATCGTAGCCCGCCGCGGTAAGATAGGCCTCGAGCAGCTGGATGTTCTGCGGGCTGTCGTCCACGATCAGGATCCTGTCTTTCTGATTATTGCCGATCGTCACTACGCCTCCGATTGGTCCGGGCTCTTGCCCAGGTACGCGGCTATTACTCCCGCGAATTCCCGGGTATTGATGGGCTTGGCGATGTAGCCGCTGCAGCCGGCCTCGCGGGCTTTATCCTCATCGCCCCGCATGGCGTGAGCGGTCAGGGCGACGACGCAGATGTGCGCGGTCTCGGGATTCTGCTTCAGCATTCTGGTGACCTCCAGGCCATCCATCTCCGGGAGCTGCAGATCCATGAGGACCAGGTCTGGCTGCTCTTTTTGTGAAAGCGAAAGGGCTTCGCGTCCACTGCTAGTCTGCAGCACGTGGTATCCATGAGCCTCGAGAATGTCGCTCACTAACTCTAGGTTCATAATATTATCTTCAACAACCAAAATTGTCGTCTCATTCATGCCAGATAAATTCTATTCGGCGCCCGATGGCGATTGTTGGCTTTTATCTTGCAAAGATCGCGACCTCAAACTTGAAGTATACAAGGAACGGCTTTCAAGGCGGCAGAGCAGTTCCTTCTTCTCGATCGGCTTGACAAAGTAGTCGAAAGCGCCTAGTTCCAATCCCCGGCGGCTTCGCTCGAGGATTGAGATGATGATGACCGGGATATCCTTCGTCGCCGGATCGGCCTTCAGCTCCTGCAGCACCTGCCACCCATCTTTCTTTGGCAGCAAAATGTCCAGAGTGATGACGTAAGGTTTTAACTTGCGCGCCAGTTGCAGCGCCTGTACGCCATCGAAAGCCCTGGCCACGCGGTAGCTGGCCTCGTTCAGCCAGAGACCCAGCAGTTCGCTGGTCTGCGGGTCATCCTCTACCACCAGGACCAGCGGCTGACCGGCAACGCTTTCGGGTTCAATGAACGGATCGGGCGTAACGCTCTGCTTCCAGTCGGACGCCCGTCTGCGTCCCGGTGTCATCGGCAGCGAGAATGTAAAGCGGCTGCCTTTCCCCAGTTCGCTTTCTACCCGGATCCTTCCCCCATGAAGCTCTACAAGTTTCTTCGATAACGCCAGGCCGACGCCGGTGCCTTCAAACCTGCGGGTGTGGGAGCTCTCGAGCTGCTTAAATTCCTCGAAAATCTTTTTCTGGTCCTCGGGGCTGATGCCGATGCCGGTGTCGGTCACGGAGATTTCAACCATGCTGTCGATCGCTCTGGCCTCCATCACGACCCGCCCGCCCTCGGGGGTGAACTTGATGGCGTTGCTGACGAGATTATACAGTATCCGTTTGACCTTGGCCTGATCCGCCATGATCAGCGGCAGGTTCTCAGAAGGCAGTAGCTCCAGCCAGACTCGCCGCTGGGCAGCGAAGGGATGGCCCAGTTTTCGGATGTCCTCCAGCACCTGCGGAATCGAGATATCCTCCGTTGAAAGCTCTTCGTCCTCGGAACTGATTTTGGCCAGGTCCAGGATATCGTTGATCAGTTGCAACAGATGGCGACCGCTGGTTTCGATGTTGACGAGATATTTTTCCTCGCGGTCATCGATCTTGCCGTCGCCCATGTCCATCAGCACCTCGGAGAAACCAATAATGGCGTTGAGGGGGGTGCGCAGCTCATGGCTCATCACGGAAAGAAACTCAGACTTCAGGCGGTTGGCTTCCAGCAGGTTAACATTGACCCGGCGCAGGTTGTTACGGGACTCTTCGAGAGAGTCGGCCATCTTGTTGAAGCTGTCGGCCATGTCACCGACTTCGTCTTTTGACTGTACATGTACGCGCTTGCCAAGTTCACCTTCGGCGATATTGTGGATGACTCCGACAACCTGCCTCAGCGGCTTGAGGATAGTCGAGCGCAGCGCAAACCAGAGGACAATCATAAGGATGATGCCGCCGAAGACGAAAACCGAAGCTATGCGGATCTGGTCGTCGCGGACAGCCTGCTGGACGCTGGCCATGGATGTGGAAACCAGAACCGCGCCGCGCAAGGCATCGCTACTGCTGTGGCATTGTTGACAGGATGCCTCATTGGGCAACGGCCGCACCTGAACCAGGAACTGGCCGTCCGTCCGCTCGTCATAATATTGGCTCGGCTCACCGGTTTTGAGAACATCTTTTACCGAAGCGTTGGCTTCGGTGCCCGAAGCAAGGCCGCCGAAGACCTCTAAACCCTGGTTGGAAAAAACTTCAATCCGATCCACTTCGGGAGAGCTTCTGAGCTTGTCCAGGGCGCTGGTAGCGACGGCGCCCTTGCCCGCGAGCATCGTGTTCTGGATGCTGTTGACCACGTTGGCACTCAGCATCTCGGTGCTCTGCTCCTTCTGGTGATGGAGGTCGCGGGAATCCCTGGCGACATCGAACCAGGAGAATATGCCAAAGCCGACGGCGATAACCAGCATCACCAGAACGAGGATCTTGGCCTCCAGGCTTTTTTGCAGTGGATTAATCATGTTGTCAGTCAGTCTTCGGCCTGGTCCGAAGCCCGGAGGTCCGGCATGGTAAAGGTGAAGCGGCTGCCCCTGCCTGGAGAGCTGTCCACCCAGATCCGGCCACCGTGAAGCTCGACCAGCTTTCTGGTCAGGGCCAGCCCCAGGCCGGTACCCTCATATTTGCGGGCATACGAACCGTCAACCTGCAGGAATTCAGAGAAGATGCGTTGCTGGTCTTTTTCGCTGATGCCGATGCCGGTATCCGCCACCGATATCGCTACGGCGCCGTCGTGACGGACGGCTTCGATGGAAACGATGCCGCCGGAAGGCGTGAACTTGATGGCATTGCTTAGCAGGTTGTAAAGAATCTGCTTAAAGCGGGCCGGGTCCGCGGCCACTTCTTCGACTTTGCTATCCAGTTTGATTGTCAAGTTGATCGATTTTTTAGTCGCTAGCGGCTCGACTACGCTTTTGACCACGGACATCGCTTCCGAGAGCGACAAACGTTCCGGCCGGATCTCAATCGTGCCGGACTCCACCTTGGCCAGGTCCAGAATGTCGTTGATCAGCTGCAGCAGGTATTTGCTCGAAACGACAATATTGCCCACGTACTTCATCTGTTTGGCGTTAAGGCTGCCGTAGGTTTCATCCTCCAGCAGTTCCGAGAAACCGATGATCGAATTCAGCGGCGTCCGCAACTCATGGCTCATTGTTGCCAGGAACTGGGACTTGAGCCGGTTTGCGGTCTCCAGCTGGCGGTTGGTTATCTGCAACTCATGTTCACGGGATTGCAGGTTCTCGTTGACGTTTTCCAGTTCGTCGACCTTCCCCTGCAGCTCTTCGCTTTGCACCTCGAGGGATTCGGTCATGCGGTTGATCGAGCGTCCCAGCTCTCCCAACTCGTCTCTCGACCGGATTTCGACTTTCTTGGTGAAGTCGCCCTTGGCGACGCTCTGGGTAACGCTGGCCAGCTTGTCGACAGGCTTGACCAGGTAATAATTGAGGCTGAGATAGAGCAGAACCAGCAGCGCGATGATGCCCAGTCCGCCGATCAGCAGGAATTTGATCTGCTGGGACCGGATCAGGTCATCGCGGGCATCGAGGTACATATATATGCCGATAGTGGCCGCCGGCTTGCCGTCGGTGAGGGTGATGGGCGCAATGGCTTCGATAATTTTACGGCCGTTCTTCACGCTCTCGGCGTGTGTGGCCTGGTTGGTCTCGAGCGGGGCATAATCCTCAGGATCGGCCACTTCATTGATCTGGCTCGTATCCGTGCTGGCAATCCGGAAAACCTGGTCTCCGCGGGGAGCGTAAACGGAGATCTTCATGATATCTGAGTTCAGCTCGTGCAGCTTCACGATCTCACCCTGGAAGTGCTCGTAACTGATTTTTTCCGGGAGGTTGGTGACGTCGGCGGAGAAAAACTGGCCGATCGTGGTCGCGCGCTGCTCGAAATCCCTGTTAATGGTGTCCGTAAGAGCGGAAATCGAGGTATAGGTCAGGCCGCCAATAATGGGGAAACACATCGCAGCCAGCAGCAGGAGGATCTTGGCCCGCAGGCCGTACCTCTTGTGCACAAAAGCTTGATCGGTTTCTTCGGAGGTATCTGTCATACTCGGCTGATCGTCGCTGTCAACAACTTCGATTATCTACAAATATGGGATCAAGCAGGTAAAAACCTTTATCGAAGCGGGTTGGCATAGGGTGCGGTTTTCGTGTGGGAGCTATGATAGAATTCCGCTTCTCACCCTGGATCAAGATTGTAAAAAGTATAACACAGCATCGGCTTGTTATAATGAATAACCGTTTGATCAAGGGGAAAATAGTCTCCGAGCGCCTGCTTCTAAGACCGCCGGCTTATCGCCACAGGTTATGAAGGGGAAGCCGATAGGGTCTGTCCGGAAACAGGCAGGCCTCCCGTATTTGGAAAGGAGATATGCATGAACCGGGATGGCTCCCGTCCGTCCGCTATTTCTGTTGCCGTGCTTGCTGGCGGCGAGAGCACCCGCATGGGCAGCAACAAGGCGCTTAAAATGCTTGGTGGGAAACAGGTAATCTCCCATGTCATTGATTCTCTCGCCCCGATGACTTCAGACATCTTCATCGTCTCTGGCGACGTTGCCGCGTACGAGAACCTGACCTTGCCCGTCTGCGCCGATCAGTATCCGCAACGGGCATCACTCGTGGGAGTCTACTCGGCACTGGCGGCCTCACGAAACCGGTACTGTTTTGCCGTGGCCTGCGACATGCCCTTTACGGAACCGATGCTGGTCGGCCGGCTGGCGAGCCTGGTGCCCGGTTACGATGCCGTGGTTCCGGTCAGCCAGCGCGGCAATGAACCGCTGCATGCTATCTATTCGCGTGACTGCCTGGAGCACATGCGCGATCAGATAGAAAACGGCGTTTTCAGCATGAGCGAAATGCTAGCCGGGCTTCGGGTTCGGTACGTCGAGCTGGCCGAGATGATCCCCTACTGCGATCCGGACATGGTATTTATCAACGTCAACACCGTGGTCGATCTGGACCAGGCGTCGCTACTGGTTCCCTATCTGCAAAAAAAACGCGAAGCGGCACATGCCGGGGCAAGCTTGCAGGACGGGCCGCCGCTTATCTGTTTCGTTGGCCGGAAGGATTCCGGCAAGACTACGTTTCTGGAAAAATTGATCCCGGAGCTAGGCGGTAGGGGAGTTAAGGTCGCGTGCATTAAACACGATCTGCACGGATTTACCATGGACCGTGAGGGCACCGATACCTGGCGCCTGTCACAGGCGGGGGCGAAGCGGGTGATGATCTCATCGCCGTGGGCCATGGCCGCGCTGGAAACGCCCGCGGCTGAAAAGAGTCTGGCCGAACTCTACGCCGCCGCTGGCACCGATGTCGATCTGGTCATTGCAGAGGGATTCAAAACAGCCGCGGCGGATAAAATCGAAGTCTGCCGCGGTGGGCGTGAAGGCGGCAGCGCTAGCAGTAGCGGGGATGGAAGTCTGGCCTGCCGCGAGGAGGAACTGGTGGCGGTGGTCTCGGACCAGGCGGACGTGGCGGGGATGGTTCCGGTTTTCGAGCCGGATGATGTGGCGGCGATCGCGAATCTGATTATGATCCGTTACGGGCTCGGCGAGGCTGCGGCAGCTAAGGGAGCTAAGGGAGCTGGGGCAGCTGAGGGAGCTGGGGCAGCTGGGGCAGCTGAGGGAGCTGGGGATTGACGATGGGTGCGATCTTGAAAAACAATGCGATAGCAGGTAACAAATCCCGCACCATCGATTACCTGCGGATCTCGATCACGGACCGCTGCAACTCCCGCTGCATTTACTGCCTGCCGCCTGGCGGCGTACAGCGCAGGGAAGAGCGTGATTTATTGAGCTTCGAAGAAATCGTTTCGTTCACGAATGCGGCGGTTGCCACGGGAGTGTCGCGGGTCCGCATTACCGGCGGCGAACCGCTGGTGCGGCCCGGGAGCGCGGAGCTGATCGGGCGGCTGGCCGGGATCGAGGGCATCCGCGACCTTTCACTGACCACCAACGGCTCGCTGCTTTCAAGGCACGCTTCAGGGTTGAAGGCGGCGGGGCTGTCCCGCATTAATATCAGCATTGACAGCCTGAGCCCGGAACGGTTTTCGCAGCTTACGGGCGGCGCCAACCTGGGACCGGTTCTGGATGGGCTGGAGAGTGTACTGGCCGCTGGTTTTGCGCCGGTAAAGGTCAACGCGGTTTCGCTTCCCGGGATCGAGGACGATCTCGATGAATTCGTTAAACTAGCGCGGGAGCTGCCGGTGCACGTCCGCTTCATCGAGTTCATGCCAATCGGCAAAAGGGTGGGTGGCCTCTGGAAGTTCGTTTCGCGCAAACGTTTGCTGCAAAAACTGCAGGGCTACGGTAGGCTGAAGCCGGTAGCCTCACCGGGCGGCGCCGGCCCAGCCCGCTATTTTCAGTTTGACGGCGCGCGCGGCACCATCGGTTTTATCAGCTCGATGAGCGACCATTTTTGCGCCGGCTGCAATCGTTTGCGGCTGACCGCCGACGGCTATCTGCGCAATTGCCTTTTTTCCGAAGAAGAGATCTTTGTTAAACCCTATTTTGCTGGCGGCAGGGGTGCGCTTTCGCGGGTGATTCTGGACTCGATGAACAGCAAGAAGTTTGACCGGCGGATTGTCAATCCCGGCGAACGTACGATGTCGCAGATCGGCGGATGAGGAAGCGTGGATAAAGGATATACAGACTGGAGACAGGGGAAGAGATGAGTGCGGAAGATAAAAATTTATCCCATATTGATGAGGAGGGGCGGGCGCGGATGGTCGATGTGGGCGGAAAACCTGACAGCGACAGGCTGGCGCGCGCCAGCGCCCGCGTGACCGTGGCTCCGGCCACGCTCAAACTTCTGGAGGAAAAAGCATTACCCAAAGGGGACGTGCTGGCGGTTGCGCGTGTGGCGGGCATCATGGCCGCCAAGGAGACAGCGAGGCTCATACCATTATGCCATCCGCTAAATGCCGGGAGCATTGCTGTTGACTTCACGGTTGACAGGGAGAGATCGTCCATCCTGGTCGAGACCACTGTCAGCTTGCGGGGCAAAACCGGGGTAGAGATGGAGGCGCTCACGGCCGCATCGGTGGCGGCGCTTACTATATATGACATGTGTAAGGCAGTGGACAAGGAGATGGTGATCGGTGACATCCGTCTGCTGGAAAAACGTGGAGGGAAGTCGGGCTAGTGGCTGAGATAATTTCCATCAACGTATCCTCCGCGAAAGGCCGGAAAAAAACGCCGTCTGGGTCGGCTGAGCTGCGGGCGGGCCACGGCATCGTCGGGGACGCCCATGCCGGAGAGTGGCACCGTCAGATCAGCCTGCTTGCCACCGCCAGCATCGAGAGCATGTGCGGGAAAGATCTGGATGTGAAACCGGGTGATTTCGCCGAGAATATCACCACCTCGGGGATCGATTTGCCATCGATGCCGGTTGGCGCCATCCTGCGGCTGGGGTTGGCGTTGATCGAGGTTACCCAGATCGGCAAAAAGTGCCACGACCGCTGCGAGATTTTCCGGCAGGCCGGCGACTGCGTCATGCCTCGCGAGGGTGTCTTCGCCAGAGTCCTTGAGGGCGGGACGATTGAGGTTGGCGACAAAATTGAGATCGTCGAGTTGCCGCTGACCGGAGAGGCAGTCGAGGGCAGCATGCCCGGAGTCCCGGAAGCAACGGAAGGACCAACGCGCTCATGACTGGCGACATTAAATTTACCGCTGCCGTGGTTACGGTGAGCGATAAGGGGTACCGGGGTGAACGCAAAGATGAAAGCGGTGATCTGCTGGAGCGATTGTTGATGGAAGCCGGAGCCAGGAATGTGTCCCGCGTTCTGATTCCGGATGAGCGCGACCGGATCGCTTCTAATCTGAAAAATCTTTGCCGCATGAAGGAGGTCGATTTGGTGCTGACCACAGGTGGCACCGGACTGATGGACCGTGATGTTACCCCCGAAGCGACGAGGGATGTCATCGATCGTGAGGCGCCTGGCATCGCCGAGGCAATACGCGCCGGGTCAATGAAAATCACTCCACGGGCGATGCTCTCGCGCGCGGTGAGCGGTATCTGTGGCGGCTCCCTGATCATCAACCTTCCGGGAAGCCCGAAGGCATGCGCCGAGTCCTTTGAGATAATCAGGCCGGTGATCGGCCACGCTCTCGGCCTTCTGGGCGGCAACTGCGGGGAATGCGCCCGCTAATTTCGGAGACGAGTTTCGGGGACACAATACTTAATTCGTAATCCAGAGTTCGGATGTTCTAAACTGCTGGAATTAAGTATTGTGTCCCCGAAACTGTCCTGATAGAATGGCCGGCAGAGATGTGACTGGCGTTCAGTGGATAACCACACGGGAGCATCTTCGCTGGCAATAGCCAGCTAATAGGCCGGACGCCTGGGCCCTCCAATAAGGACTTGGATGGCTTGGGTGTTTTTTTATCCCCAAAGCCTTCCACCAGACTTCTTGCAGCGTCTGAAAGGGAAAAATGGCCGATCTTCCTCATCACGAGATAATTGCCGAAAGCGGCCCGTTGGTCAGGTTCTTCATCGATGGGCGCTACCTTCAGGTAAATCCACACATGACCATTCTCGAAGCGGCACAGGCGAATGGCATCGAGATTCCCACGCTTTGCAGCGATTCCCGCATCGCGCCTTCAGGCCGCTGCGGCCTTTGCCTGGTGGAGGTGGTCGGCGACGGCATCGTCAACTCCTGCCAGACACCGGTCGCCGACGGCATGGAAGTTATCAGCGAAACGCCCGAGATCGCGGCAGCGCGCCGGCAGAAGCTGAACCAGTATCTGACTGCCCACAACTCTTATTGCGAACCGCCCTGCCACAATGTCTGCCCGGCGCGCATCGATATCCCGGCCTATGTCGCGGCGATCGCCCGTGGCGATGACTCGGAAGCGATCAGGATCGTCAAGCGCCGCCTGCCGTTGCCGCGCATTATCGGCCGCATCTGCCCGCGCCCCTGCGAGAGCGCCTGCCGCCGCACCCAGGTCGACGGCGAGCCGGTGGCCATCTGCCAGTTGAAACGTTTTGCCGGCGACAAAGCTTATGCCGAAGGTTCCCTGGTTAGTGAAGAGATGGCGCCGCCCAGTGGCAAGAAAGTAGCGGTCATCGGCGCCGGGCCTTCTGGCCTCTCGGCGGCTTACTATCTATCCCTGAGCGGTCACCAGGTAACTATTTTCGAAGCCAATTCCAAGGCTGGCGGTATGATGCTGACCGGCATTCCGCCCTTCCGCCTGCCGCGCGAGATCATCCAGGAAGAGGTTGACACCATCCTCGGGCTTGGTGTCGAGATGAAGCTAAACAGCCGCCTCGGCAAAGATTTCACCATCGAGAGCCTGAAGTCAGATGGTTACAGCGCCATCTACCTGGCCATCGGTGCCCAGCGGGGCTCCGTGGGCCGGATTGAGAATGCAGACGGCGAGGGAGTTTGCTCCGCTGTAGATTTTCTGTCCAAGAGCAACAGCGGCGATTGGGACATACCTCTCGGCAGGACGCTCGTGATCGGCGGCGGCTTTACCGCCATGGACGCGGCTCGCTCGGCGCTCCGGCTCGGCGCCAATGAAGTGACCGTGGTCTATCGCCGATCGCGTGGTGAAATGCCAGCCACTACTGAAGAAGTCAATGAGACCGAACGCGAAGGCGCCAATCTATCCCTGCTAACCGCGCCTGTATCGATCGTCAGGAACGGCGGCCGCGCCACCGGTGTTGTCTGCCAGAAGATGAAGCTGGGAGAACCTGACGAGAGCGGCAGACGCCGCCCCCAGGCAGTCGAGGGCTCCGATTTTACCATCGAGGCGGATACGGTCATCCTGGCCATCGGCCAGGAGGTCGATCCCGGCGGGCTGGAAAACATCGTCAAACTGAGTGACTGGGGTACCGTCCACGCCGATCAACGTACCCTGGCAACCAGCAGTGATGGCATTTTTGCCGGAGGCGACTGCGAGACCGGCCCCGCTACGGTAGTGGAGGCCATTGCCGCTGGCCGCAGAGCCGCCGTCGCCATCGACGCTTTTGTGACCGGCGAGGATCCCAGTGAAGTCTGCGCTTCACCGGCCGCCGGCCTCAAAAGGCGCAAGCCCAGGATGTTCGAGATCGGAGCCATGCCACTTTCAGATGACAAGCGTTTCCATATGCCCGAGCTCGCCGTAGCCGATCGTAAAAATTTTTACGAAATCGAGCTGGGCTACAAGGAAGCGGACGCCAGGAGCGAAGCCGCCCGCTGCATGCAGTGCACGTGCCATGCGGTCGCTGACTGCGAACTCAGGCGCCTGTCGATCCGCTACGGCGCTGGAACAACTCAGTTCAAGGGTAAGGGGCAGTTCCCGCTGTTCGACGGCTCTCCGATTTTGCAGCTGGACCGTAAACGCTGTATTCGCTGCCATACCTGTGTCCGCGTCTGCGACGAATATGAAATGAACCACGTCTACACCGTTGATGAAAACGATTATCCGGCTTTGCGCGGCGCTACCTACAAGGAAGCCGGCTGCGTCTCCTGCGGCTCGTGCATCGATGCTTGTCCCACTGGCGCCCTGGTCAACGCGCAACTGAAGGATTCCCGCGAGTGGGAGCTGACCCGGGTGACGACTACTTGCCCGCTCTGTGGCACAGGCTGCAATTTCGATCTGAACGTCAAGGATGGGAAGGTCGTTGGCGTTACCACCATCGCCGAAGCGCCGGTGAATCGCCGGGAGCTGTGTGTCAAGGGGCGCTACCACACCGATCTCATCAACAGCCCTGACCGCCTGACGACGCCGCTCATCAAACGGAATGGTGAGTTCGAGCCGGCGACCTGGGATGATGCGCTCGATCTGGTGGCATCAAAATTTAAGGAAATAAAACAACGGGACGGGGCCGACGCTCTGGCCACTCTCAGTTCGGCGCGCTGCACCAACGAGGAGAACTGGTTGATGCAGAAGTTCACAAGGGTGGTGATGGGCACCAACAACGTTGATCATTGTGCCCGCACCTGACACGCTCCCACGGTGGCCGGTCTGGCCATCTCCTTCGGAAGCGGCGCCATGACAAATTCTATCAGCGAAGTAGGATTCTACGACGCGCTGTTCATCATCGGCTCCAACGCCACCGAAGCGCATCCGATCATTGGCGCCAAGATGAAACGAGCCGCCCGCAGGGGCGCCAGGATCGTTGTGGCCGACCCCAGGCAGATCGAGCTGACCGATTACGCCGAGCTCTGGCTGCGGCTGAAACCGGGCACGGACATGGCTCTCATCAACGGCATGATCAATGTGATCATCAGGATGGGTTGGGCGCACGAGGACTTTATCCAGGAGCGCTGCGAAGGCTTCGACTCAATGTGGGAGGTCGTCAAGGAATATACGCCTGATATCGTCAGCGAGATCACGGGCATTCCAGAGGTCGAGATCTATGCGGCCGCCGACATCTACGCGCATACGCCGCGGGCGGGCATCTTTTATACTCTCGGCATCACTGAGCATACAACCGGCACCGCTAATGTCATGAACCTCGCCAATCTGGCGATGGTGACCGGGCACGTCGGGGTCGAACACGCCGGAGTTAATCCGCTGCGTGGTCAGAACAACGTTCAGGGAGCCTGTGACATGGGCGCCCTGCCCAACCTGCTGCCCGGATACAAGAACGTGACCGCCCAGGAAAATGTCGTCCCCTTCGAAAAGGCCTGGGGTGTGGAGCTGAGCGATCAATCGGGATTGCGCATTCCGGAGATGTTCGACTCGATCCTCGCGGGGGAACTCAAGGCGATGTACATTATGGGTGAGGATCCCGTGCTCACCGATCCCGACGCCAACCACTCCCGCAAGGCCATAGACGGACTCGAATTCCTGGTAGTCCAGGACATTTTCATGACGGAAACAGCCAAATACGCCGACGTCATCCTGCCCGCCGCCCTTTACGCGGAAAAGGATGGAACCTTTACCAATACCGAGCGCAGGGTGCAGAGGGTGCGCAAGGCGGTCGAGCCGCCGGGGGAGGCCCGCGCCGACTGGGAGATCATCTGCGACCTGGCATCGCGAATGGGACACGAGATGTGTTACGACTCGCCTGAGGCGATATTCGAGGAGTTGCGTCCGCTGATTCCTGCATATGGCGGCATTACCTATGGCCGTCTGGATATCGCCGGACTGCAGTGGCCTTGCCCTGACATCTCACATCCGGGCACGCCGTATCTTCATGAGAGCTGTTTCCCCCGGGGAAAGGGCTTGCTGCAGGGGCTGAAATATGAAGCGCCGGCGGAGCTGACAAATGATGAATACCCCATCCTGCTGACCACGGGACGCATGCTCTACCACTACAATGTGTCCACCAGGAAATCCGGGATCCTCGAATCGATGCGGCCGCATGAACTGGCGGAGATCAACCCGGAGGATGCCGCCTCCATCGGCGTGTCCGAAGGCGAAGAGATCAGGGTCAGCTCGCGCCGCGGTTCAGTCGTCAGCCGGGTAACCGTTACCGACAGGGTGCCGCCGGGGATTCTCTTCATGACCTTCCATTACTGGGAGACGGCTGTTAACGAACTGACCAATTCCGCCTATGACCCCATCTCCAAGACCGCGGAATACAAGGTCTGCGCCGTGAAAATCGAAAAAGCCTAAAACCTCAACCCGCAACAAGAAGGACAAAAACTCCATGTGTGAACCCGATCAAAAAACCGTCGCCGTTGAGGATGCCATCGGCCTTGTCCTTAGCCATGACATTACCGAGATCAATGCCCGCACCCATCATAAAGGCAGCGCCTTTCGCCGCGGGCATGTGATCACCGGGGATGACATCCCCAAGCTGCTCGACCTGGGCAAGGAGAACCTTTATGTCCTGGAGATGAACGAGGATCAGATGCACGAGGACGATGCCGCCGTGCTTCTGGCCGGGGCCATCTCCGGGAACAACGCCCAGTTCATGCCGGAGCCGCGCGAGGGCCGCATCAATATTATTGCGGGCGTTACCGGTCTGCTCAAGGTGAATGTGGAAGCGCTTACGCGGTTCAATCTGGTCGACGAGGTTATGTGCGCCACCAGGCATACCAACACCGTGGTCCAGGCGGGAGATATTATCGCCGGTACCCGGGCGATTCCGCTAGTAGTGGAAAAAAAACAGGTGGAACGGGCGGTGGCCGCGGCGAATCAGGCTGATGGCCTGGTGTCGGTTCTGCCGCTCAAGTCATCCCGAATCGCGCTTATTATTACAGGAAATGAGGTCTATACGGGCAGGATCGACGATGCCTTCGAGCCTGTGATCAGGGGGAAGGTCGAGGCTCTTGGTTCGTCGATTGCCAGCGTCACTAAGTGCCCCGATAATCTGTTGGCCATCAGGCAGGCGGTGCTGGAGGCACGTGCGGACGCGGACCTGGTGATAATGACTGGTGGTATGTCTGTCGATCCCGACGATTTAACGCCGCTGGCGGCACGCGAGGCCGGTGCCGAGATATCCGCCTACGGCTCGGCGGTGCTGCCAGGCGCCATGTTCATGGCCGGTTATTTTGAGGATGGCACACCGGTTCTGGGCGTTCCCGCCTGCGGCATTCACCATCCACGAACCATTTTTGACCTGATCCTGCCAAGGGTGCTTGCTGGCGAAAAGATTACGAGTGATGACATCGCGCGGCTCGGTCACGGCGGTCTTTGCCTGGATTGCGAGGAGTGTAATTTTCCTGTTTGTCCGTTCGGGAAATCTGCGTGAAAAAATCACTCGAAGAGCATCTTGAAGAGGCAGCCGCGTTCCATGGCGGCGATTGCCCCGGGCAGACCCTGGGTGTGCGCCTGGCCCGCGCCGGCCTTGAACGGCTGGGCGTAGATGATCCGCTTTCAAATCAATGGCGCAAGAATCTGATGGTCTACGTCGAGATCGACCGCTGCGCGGCCGACGCCATCATGGTTGTCACTGGCTGCAGGGTGGGCAAGCGCACTCTCAAAATCATGGACTACGGTATCATGGCCGCTACGTTCATCAATCTACAAACAGGAACGGCTGTGCGGGTTTTAGCCAGGGAAGAGGCCAGGCACCTGGCTTCCGTGTATGCGCCGGATGAGCGGAACAAATATGAACAGCAGCGGCTTGCCTACCGGGTCATGCCGGATGAAGAGCTTCTGAACTTTGAGGATGTGAAGGTAGTGACTCCGGCCGAGGATATGCCGGGAAGCCCCATTTCGCGGGTAGTCTGCGGAAAGTGCGGCGAAGCCGTGGTCGATATGCGTGAAGTTAAGGTGAATGGCACAAACCTCTGCCGCTCTTGCGCCAGCGGCGGCTACTTCTCGCGATAATTTCGGGGACACAATACTTAATTCTGAACGAAAGTGCTGCTCTAATCCATGATTGTAATTAAGTATTGTGTCCCCGAAATTGTCCCCGAAATTGTAGAATAGCGGGTGAGATGTCCGCGCCTCCGGAAATAGTCAAGCAGGTCAAGCAGCTTCGCCGCGAGCTGGAACATAATAATTATCTCTATTATGTTCTGGATCAGCCTGAGGTCAGCGACGCTGAATATGATCGCCTCTTTGCCGAGCTAAGGGCGCTCGAGGAGAAATACCCGGAGCTGCAATCCACTGATTCCCCGACGCAGCGTGTCGGCGCCGAACCGCTCGCCGCCTTTCAGCAGGTGCGCCATCCACAACCGATGCTATCGCTGGCTAACGCTCGCAATGAACAGGAGCTGGATGACTGGCACAAACGGGCCGCCAAGCTTCTGACCGATGCCGGTATCGATCCGGACAGCGCCGCTTTTGTGACAGAACCCAAGATCGATGGCCTGGCGATCTCGCTCCTTTATGAAGATGGCCTTCTGGTACGCGGCGCCACCCGTGGCAACGGTGAAGTCGGCGAAGATGTTACCGCCAATTTGCGCACTATTCGCGCTATTCCGCTGTCCCTGCGACTCGAACCGGGAGAGCAGCCGCCCGCGGTCGTCGAGGTGCGCGGCGAAGTCTATCTTCCGTTGGCCGCCTTCGAGCGCTTCAACGAGGAGCGCGCCGTCGCCGGCGAGCCAACCTTTGCCAACCCCCGTAACGCGGCCGCGGGATCGGTACGCCAGCTGGATCCCCGTGTCGCCGCCCAGCGGCCGCTAAGCATCTGGTGCTACCAGGTAGGCTTTACCGAAGGCCTCGATCTTGAATCACACTGGCAGGCGCTCAGTTGGCTGTCTGATCACGGCTTCAAGGTGAATCCGCTAGTGAAGCGCTATGAAAAATTTTCCGACGTCATCGCTGCCTGCCGCGCCTGGGAGGACCGGCGCGCCGAACTCGATTACGACATTGACGGCGCCGTAGTCAAGCTCGATTCGTATGCCATGCATGAGGCCCTGGGCGTAGTCGGCCGCGATCCGCGCTGGGCCATTGCCTATAAGTTCGCGCCCAGTACCGCTATCACCCATCTCCTGAAAATCGGCATCAACGTGGGCCGCACCGGCGCGCTCAACCCTTATGCCGTCATGGAGCCTGTAGAGGTTGGAGGCGTTACCGTGAGCAAGGCAACGCTGCATAACGAGGATGACATTCACCGCAAGGATATTCGTGAGGGCGACTGGGTGGTAATCCAGCGGGCAGGGGACGTCGTTCCCCAGGTAGTGGGGCCGGTGATTCAGAAGCGGACCGGCAGCGAGGAGAAATTCCTGATGCCGTTGCACTGCCCTTCCTGCGGATCGGCCACGGTGCGCCCCGAGGGTGAGGTCATCGTCCGTTGTCCCAACAAGTCTTGCCCATCACAGATAGTTGAAAGCATCAAACACTTCGTTAGCAAGGGCGCCATGGATATAGATGGAGTGGGAGAGAAGCTGGTCGAAAACCTGTTCAAGCTGGGGCTCTTAAAAAATATGGCCGATCTCTACAAGCTCCGCAAGCAGGATCTGATCGGGCTGGAAGTCTCGCATTCAGTCAACAAGCAGGGCAACAGAATCCCCCAGAGGCTGCAGGAAAGGAGCGTGGAAAAAATGCTCCAGGCGCTGAAAGACTCACGGGAACGCCCCTTCGATAAGGTACTTTTTGCACTCGGCATCCGTCATGTCGGTTCCATCAATGCCCGGTTGTTGGCCTCACATTTTCGAACGATAGAGGCGCTGATGTCGGCATCATCCGAGGAAATTGCACAGGTGGAGGGAATCGGTCCGATCATAGCCGAGGCGGTGCGCGAATATTTCGCTGAACCCCATAATCAGGAAACGGTGCGGCGTCTGCGAGAGTCTGGTCTCCAGTTTCAGTCAAGCGTCGAGGAAGCCGCACCCCAGCCTCTGGCTGGCAAGACCTTTGTCCTTACGGGAACAATGGAATCGATGGGGCGCTCCGAGGCCAGGGATCGAATTGAGGCGCTCGGGGGCAAAGTCTCGGGGTCTGTGGGCAAGGGCACCGATTTCGTCGTAACCGGTGCGAACCCCGGTTCTAAGCTTCGCAAGGCTGAGGAACTCGGCAAGGCGGTATTAACCGAGGCCAAGTTCCTGGAAATGGTCGAACGATAAATCGCCGGGCTGCCGTTAGCAGCCGCGACTCCGCACCGTCAATCCTCAAGAAAAACCGCTTGGTTTTACTGAATCGGCGGTGTCGGCGTCGGTGTATAACCCATCGCTGTATATTTGGCGTCAATCCTGCTGCGAATTTCTTTGAGAGGAACGCCTTCTTTTTGCCACTGGCTCACGGCCAGTGCGGTATCCACTCATATGTCTCAGCCAGCGCCGTGCTTGTCGAACGTGATATCGTTACCGTTACGCGACTTGA
Organism: Actinomycetes bacterium; assembly: GCA_021785935.1. GTDB lineage: Bacteria > Actinomycetota > Thermoleophilia > BMS3ABIN01 > BMS3ABIN01 > JACRMB01. Next base: position 4,616 of record JAJYOG010000008.1, on the reverse strand, counting down.
TAAAGCAGTCAAGATTGCTCTTGTGCCCGTCAAGCTGTCCACAGCCACAATAACAAGGTATCTGCGACAGAGTGTCCGGATTGTCGATAGCAAACTGATACGCCTCGGCCGAGCCTTTCGGCGCCGTTGGATCTGAGGCGAAGCTCGGCGGCTTTGGCGCAGCCGAAGCGGAATCGCCGCCCCGGGTGAGCGCCCAGCCCAGCACTCCGCCGGCGATGCCGACGGTGAACACCATTGCCGCGAAAAGGATAATCCACGATGAATTCGACTTGCCGCTCTTCGCGGCCGCCTTCTTCGCCGCCTGTTTACTCTTCCTGCCCATTTTCACCTCCTCTTATTTCATTGAAGGTTTGTGGTTGATGTAGCAATAGGGCCCGGCCATGTCACAAGGTTCCGACTCCAGTTCCAACGTCGAATGCACTATCCCAAATTCGTGGGCCAGCGTCTCCCTGAGGTCGGCAATAATCCGGCCGCCCTCGCTGACTTTGACATCGTCGACGACGACGTGGCAACTCATGGCATAAATTCCCGATCCCAGCGTCCAGACATGAATGTCGTGAATATCCAGGACACCATCCTCCTGCTTCATCTCGTTCACGAGAAGGTCAACATCGATCGCGCGCGGGGAACTCTCGAGGAAGATCTCCAACGCCTCGCGGATGATCTGCCAGGCGCCCCATAAAATAGCTACTCCCAGGAGTGCGCTTACCAACGGATCAACCGCGTACCAGCCGGTGGCCAGGATGATAATGCCTGCCACCAGTACGGCCGCCGAAGCGGCGGCGTCGCCCAACAAATGCAAAACGGCGCTGCGAATATTGATATCGCCGTGAGCCGTATTCCTTAGCGTGCCGACAATTACCAGATTAGCACAAAGAGCCAGCGCGGCAGTAATGATTACCAGCGCTCCGCCGACGGGTTGGGCATCAAGAAAACGATGGTAGGCTTCGTAAAAAATCCAGATGGTGACTCCGGCCAGAAGCAGCGAGTTGATCAGCGCCGTCAGTATGCCGGTACGGTGGAAGCCGAAGGTCTTTGTGGCCGTAGGCGGCCTCTTCGCTTGTTCGAGGGCGAACCAGGCAATGCCGAGCGCCGCCATGTCGGTGAAGTTATGAACGGCGTCGCTGATTAAGCCCAGGCTGCCGGCTATCGTTCCCGCCACCACCTCGGCGATCACGATCAACAGATTGAGGGCAATGCCGGCGGTAAGCCCGCGTTTGATGCCGGTCAAATTATGGCTATGGCTTGCCACCGTCTTCTCCATCGGTGTGCCCCATGTGTTCGAGGCCCTGGGTAAACAGCTTCAGGACATGATCGTCATCCAGGGAGTACCAGGCCACCCGCCCTTCCTTGCGGACCTTGACCAGTTCGGACAGGCGCAGGACCCGCAGCTGATGGGAAACCGCCGATTGGGTCATGTTGAGCGCCGCGGCGATATCGCAGACACAAAGCTCGCCCTGCGCCACCAGTGAGATGATCCGCAGGCGGTTGGGGTCTGACATTACCCGGAAGATCTTTGAAAGCCGCGAGGCCTTGCTCCAATCAAGGGTTTTATCTCCCCGCTGCTCCACCAGGTCGGGGTGAATGCATTGAACATCGCAAACGTATTCCTCGCGATTCTTATGAATGGATGAACGCATACTCATATATTAAACCGGCGGGATAGAGAGGTCAATAAAATTAAATCAGGATGGCGCCATAGATAGGTCAATAAAAAAGAGGCCGGGGGACCGGCCTCTTGGAGGTTAAGGTTGGGTTGCCGCGCGTTGCCTAATAGACGGTGACGGTTACGGTCCTTCTGCCCCAGGCATAAGCTTCGCCGCACGGCAGCCAGACATCAATGATGTTTCCCTGGATTGCTCCGCCCGTATCGGCGGCAATCGCATCGCCGTAGCCAGAAACGTGAACCCGGCTACCCAACGGTATGACGCGCGGGTCGACCGCGATAACACCGCGTCCGACCGGCATGCCTGTGGCAGTGGAACCGCCAAGACAGTACGCAGTCGCCGTAACCGTGAAGCTCGAACCGCCGCCTCTGGGCTGTGAGTTATCTTCGCTGTAACCGCCGCCGGAGCTATCATCAACGGGAGCTTGTGCGGCCTGCTGTTGAATCTGGTTCATGCGGGCCTCGATACTTGCGGCCTCTGCCTGCAGTTGAGACAGCTGACCGTCGGTGGCAACCTTTTGGCTCTGTAGAGAACTCACGAAGCTTTGTTGTTTGTTCTGGGCGTCCAGGAGGTTCGACTGGGCTGCGCTTAGCTGATCCGCTGTCGCCGCAAGCTCATTCTGCTTGTCCGACAGGCTGGTGATCTGCGCTTCGAGGCTTTGTTTGGCCTCTTCGACGGAAGTGATCAGCTGACGATCTTCGTCGGCGATGTAATTGATCATGTCGACGCGGTTGAGAAAATCAGAAAAGTCGCCGGCTCCCATTACCACTTCAAGGTAGCCGACGTCCTCGCTCTTGTATGCACCGCGGAGCCGCTTTTCCAGGGCTCCCTGGCGGTCGTCCAGTTGCGCCTGGTATTGAACAAGCAGCGTTTGCTCGGCAGTAATCGATGCCTGGATCTCCAGTCGCCGCTGGTTGGTGTCGGCGATCTCATTGCTGTAACGCGTTACTTCGCTGTCGACCGCCACCAGGTCGGAGAGGGCTTGTTTGTAATCTGTATCAAGCTCCTGCGACCGCGCTTCGAGGTTGCCTATCTGCTGGCTGGCAGAATCCAGCTCATCAGATGTGGTTGCCATTGCGGAAGGAATTGCAAGGAGTGGAATTAACAGAGTGGGAAGTAAAAAAAGAAGTATTGGCAGAATGGATAATTTGTTCTTGCCTGTCTGTCTTATAAAGCCCGCTTGAATAACGTCCTCCGATAATAGATGACGGTACGCCCCGATTTGCCCAAATCCCCACTACAGAGTTAAAAATGCCCGCAAAAAAGGGCCGTGGTTTCCAGAAAATGTCGCAAATTCCACTATTTTCCCCACATTTTCACTGACCACTGGGTTCCTGGACCCCGGCCGAAGTGCGACTATAGCATCCCCAAAAAGGCGATGCAAGCTACTTTGTGATCATTGGCTCAATCATTTCTTTGGCCGATCGTGCGGTTTCGGATTGCAGGGGAAGGGACATGCCGCTAGAAATCAGCAAGTGGGGCATATTGAGAAAATCGGCATAGCCTCTTATTAGAATATCGAATTGTAATTAGAATGGATGGTGCCCGCCTTGGACTGGAAGCTGCTCGTAACCACGTTCATCACCATGGTGGTGATCATCGACCCTATCGGGAATACGCCTGTTTTTCTGGTGCTTACCGCTGGTGAAGACCAGCCGCGCCAGCGGCGTTTCGCCCTTCAGGCGGTGCTGGCGGCTGCTGCCGTCATCTTCCTGTTTGCCTTTTTCGGCCATTATGTCCTCGACTACCTTGGCATCTCCATCGAGAGCCTGACTATCGCCGGAGGAATCCTTCTGGGGATCGTATCGCTCGACATGATGAAAGGCATGCCGGACGCCAATCAGCAGGCCCGCGGCGGCGCCAACGTGGCGCTGGTGCCCCTGGGGACGCCGCTGCTGGCCGGGCCTGGCGCGGTCGTCGCCGCAGTGCTTCTCATGAGCCAGTCCGGCCAGGCGGCCGACAAGGCCCTGGTAGCGGGCGGGATCGTGATGGCCCTGATCGTGGTAGGTGCCGCCCTGTTTGCTGCCGGGTGGCTGGTCAAAGCCCTCAAGGATACAGGGATTGATTTGCTCACGCGCGTCATGGGAATACTGCTGGCGGCCATCGCCGTGGAATTTATTCACCGGGCGATTGTCAGCTGGACGGAGTTATAGGAGGCAAATCGGGTGAGTCACATCGCGAGAGGCAGCTTTTCAAAAACCCCTTCAGGCTTTTCAAAAACCGCCTCTCGGGGATACTTTTATCCGTGGCGTGAAATTCCTAAACACAGGTTTCAGGTTGAAGCGGCGGCTTCTGGATTTAGCGTTATTTCTGGCCCTCTATAAGCCCTTCGAACAGATTCCGGTATTTCTCTTCGCTAGCCGCGAGAGTATCCTTCGCCAGCTTCTGTTCGGTGATGTCCTCGATCATGTGAAAAAAGATCTGGTCCCCGGAAACGGTCCAGGCGCTGGTTGGATAAATGGCTACTTTCAGCCATCTGCCCTTTTCTTCATCATAATGCTCATGCTCAACGGGATGCCCGGTCTTGACTACTTCTTCCAGGGGGCAACCAGGATAAGAGCCCTCCTCAACGCCATGAACAACCTTAGGGCAAAATTCGCCGACAATTTCATCCGGTTCCAATTCGAGGACGTCTCTGGTTGCTTTATTGGCGAGGAGAATGCGATGGTCTTTGTCAACTAGAAGAACGTAAAATGGAAGAGCGTCGAGAATCTCCAGGATACCCGGTCCCAGGAAACTGAGCGTAGCGCCCTGGTTGGTTTTGCAGTCCCAGACCAACCGGGGATGCTCGAAATTTGAATTTCTTTTAGTGTTCATAACCTCTGCAATCTGACAATCTGACGCAAAAAAGGCAAACTTAATAATAACAAGACTACAGATATTCGCAAGCAGCAAATGCGAGCATTATAAATAATACAGGGAAAGAAAAAAAGGGGGGCGGCGCGCCTT
>JAJYOG010000023.1 GCA_021785935.1 Actinomycetes bacterium | reverse complement strand
TCGTCCAGATCGAAAAAACCAGGCTGACCCATCTTCGCCTCCCGTTATATATTGATGACGAGCGGCATACTATCATATTTATGCTTTATTGTCAAGTATTAAATTGGGTATTTTTAGAGGTGCCCTTATGTCAGAAAAGCCCTCGTTGAGGGCAAACAGGAACAAATACGGGCAATAGGCGCGAACGACCGGATCTGGTAGAACGACCGGATCTGGTGGAACGACCGGACCGGATCTGGTAGAAAGACCGGACCAGATCTGGTAGAACGACCGGATCTGGTAACTAGTAAACAGGTTCTCCCACGACCTCATTGAAGTAGCCGTCATAGAGCACCCGCTGCGAGCACATGACATTGGAAGCGAGCAGTTTCCTTTGCTCGCCCGAAACAGGGCCGATGTCGGATTTCCGGGCGCGAACCTCCACCGGCCCGTCCATCATCGCCGGATACCACGGGGTTACGGTCATGTTAGCGGGGATGGTGCCGCTGCCAATGACGTTGCTGCCAATAATGATCTCATAGTAGGCCGCATCCCCTGTGGGATTGTGAACGAGCACCCGGTTCTTCATGCCGGGGCTCTTCATGTCATACCAGGTCCAGAGATAGTGGTTCGATAGCTGCTCCACGGGAATGCCTGACACTTCATTAAAGGCTGTGCCATAGTTGGTGAGCACACGCTGACTGGCAATAACATTGGCGGGCGTGGTCCTGGAGGAGTCGGTCCAGGCCGTCACTTCGACCGGTCCCATATGGTACTTTCAATGTGGTAAATTACCGATAAAAAGAGGCTGCAAAGTCGGTGATTTTGCGGTCAGAGCAATGCCGTAAGACGTGAGGAGAACCGCGCGTTGCCCAGCGCGGAATCAGCGCCGGAGCAACCGCATGACTTTCAGCCCGAAACCGAGCTTTTCCTGGTCCTCGCTACGGTGAACGTCGAGGCCGGTAAGATCGTTAATGCGGCCCAGCCGGTAACGGATGGTGTGCCGGTGCGTGAAGAGGGCTTCAGCGGTGGCGGCAACGCTGCGGTTATTGTTCAGATAAGCTTCGAGCGTACCCACTAGATCTGTGTTGTGCTGCGTGTCATAGGCCTCGATGCGGGCGATGGTTTCCTCATAGAAGTTGCGCACTTCCTCCGGATCTTCCTCGAGCGCCCCCAGGAGCAGCTTGTAGACGCCCATGTCATCGAAGGTGGCGATAGCGCCGGTTTCGCCCAGACGCTGGCTCACCTGCAGCGCCGACTGGGCCTCCCGGTAGGCCCGGCGTGTCTCGAGTGGGTCTGCATGGAAACGGCCAAGGCCGATAGACACGGTCAGGTCCGGCATGATCTCGCGGCAACTCTGGAGAATGCGGGTGGCGGTTGAGCGGACGATCCCCATCAACTTGCCGTCCCCCTCCTTAAGCGGCGGCAGAAAAGCAATGACATTGTCGCTCTTGGGCGTTAGCAGCGCATGTTCGTGACTGACTTGAATCTGCTGTTTGACGCTGCTGAAGAAGCGGTTCTTGATCTGCTGGACCTCGGGCTCCGTCAGCTTCTTGGCCCGCACATATTCGCCAAAGGAATCGATATCGGCGATTAGGCAGAGACTGCCTCTGCTGAGGTCGCCGCCGAGGAAGCTCGCCCTCTGCAGCATCGTCGGACCGCCGTCAAACTCATCGCCCAGAAGGTCGTCGACGAAGTCGCCGCGCAGGCGCGTCTCGGCCTCCATGCGCGTGAGCTCCCGGCCCATCTCCACAGCGGCGACTGTGGCGGCGCTTTCGAGCGCGACCAGGTCCAGCTCGTTCAGTTCGGAGTCCATTTCAAAGCTCGATACATATCCAAGCACGTCGCGGCTGACAATTATGGGGACGGTAACCATCGCCGGAAACTCCGTTTTCTTATTAAGTGGCGTGCGCTGGTAGCGCTCGGCGCCTTTCGCCAACTTGGCGCGGCCGTTGTCGCCGGCATCCTTGCGCAACCTGTCGAACTCGCCGATCAATTTGTCGTCATCAGGTTTTGGTAGAGACTGTGACAATACTTCCGAGAAGGAATCCTCCAGCAGAACAGGCCGTCCGATCAGCTCCGCCGAAGCATCGGCGATCGACTGCCAGCTGCCGCCGTCGATGACAATCTCCAGAAGTCTTTGGTGAATATCCTGGGAGCGGCGAAGCAGCGCCACGTGCTCGCCAACAATGCGCTCGGAAATCTCGGCAGTGATATGGGTCCAGCGAACTTCCGGCGGAATCTCGACAATGGGAAAATTGTGTTTGCGGCCCAGCTCGATGATCTTGGGATCAACCGCCTCGATGAAACGGCCGGGTTTTACCATGAGGCCGGCGGCTCCAGCCTTGATGATCTTACGGGTGAATTCTACTTGCGCTTCGGGGGTGGTTTCCACGGCGAAAAAGGTTGAGAGCACAAGCTCGCCGCCGGTGAGCCAGTCGCCGATGTCCGGGACCTCACCTACCGTTACCTGCGTGACTTCACGATCAAGGCCGCTCTCGCCGGCCAGAACCCTGGCATCCGTCAGAATCGGCAGCTTTAGAATTTCTGAGACTCGCAGTCCCAATGCTTTTCCTTCCCATGCAAGTTGGAGCCACTAGGCTCCTTTTATCCCTGCATAGATCATATGCATTTCATACATGAAATATTTTATCCCATTGTACAATAATTTATGCATTCACTTGTACAAAATGGATATAATAAGCCGTGCAGAAACGCCGGAAAAGCGGCCAGATGGACAAATCCGGCTACGGGCCGAGCAGTGCTGGATTAGCACAAGCGATTCCTGCGCTCTTGCGCTCTATGAGTCCTCGAACGGGAATACCATCCTGATCGTACGGACCTGCACAATAGTGCAGTCTGTCTCAACAGGCTCAGAATCCGTAGCGCCGCGGCTGGTGCAGGTTGCCTGCGTTACCGGGATGAACTCGACTTCGGGAGCATTGAGGATATCGGAAACGCGCCCCCGGTAGACTCCCGGTTTAATGTGTACGTTGCCCTCGATCTCATACTCATCGGTGATGAGCTTTGCCCTGACGGGTTGGGTCTTTGCCCTGACATCGATTGCCATTTTTATTCACCTCCTCCCCAAGGTGGTGAGTCAGCCTCATTAGGCAACCTTTATCGGGCAAGAGCCGGAATTACTTTACCTCTTATGCGATTCGAGGGGATGGATGGCGACGGTAAGCTTGAATTGCTGCTTCTGCAGGGATATATTATCGGCGTCGCTTGCAACGTGCGGCGGGGACACTGCAATGACAAACAAGGAAGGCAAACAAATGAAGATTCGTCTATTGATGGCAATCATTTTTGTAATTATACTGGCCGCCCTGGTTTCTGCCTGCGGTGACTCAACTACGACCACCACTACGTCTGTCGCAGCCGACGTCCCCGATCCTTGTGCCTTGTTTACCGGCGCTGACGCTCAGGAAGTCCTGGGCCAGACGGTGGCGGAACCAAATCGCAGCGAGGCGCCCAGCACCAGGTCTTGCTCATACATGACCAAAGAGGCGGCGCCGCGCATAGCCAGCGTCATTATCGTCAAGCCGTGCAGCATGGCGGACTTTGAGAACTACGCTGAAGGTCCGATGGCCACACCGGTTGAGGGCATCGGTATGCATGCATCGTGGGATAAGTCGACCCTGCTGGTGCATTCCAACTCCGGAGATACCTGCATCTATGCATCAGGCGGTGGCAACCCGCCGGGCACCAATCCCGCAGACGACAAGCCCGCGCTGGAACAGGCCAAGAAGGTTGCCACCAAAGTCCTCAGTAATCTGGAGCCGGGCGCGGGGATGTAGCCCGAGTTTCGGGGGAGTTTCGGGGACACAATACTAAATTCGTGTCGTTATCTACCCCTGGGTCCTCTTTTATGGGGCCGCAGGATACGATGCGTTTCCATCTCTAGCGAATCGATGAATTCGTCGTCCCCCAATGGTCTGCCGGTTTTCTGATGCATACGCATTTTCCGGACATACTCCTGATCAATCCCCTGCAATAAAAAAGAACGCCAGTCACCGATTGATTTTTCCACCGTAATAGGGCTCAGAACTGGATCATTTGTGTGGAGGATGTGTGAGCGTGCGCTACACCAAGGGTACTCTTCGGGAGTTCCGGTGAGGCCCGCTCTAACGGGATTGAGTTCGACATAACGCACCGCTCGCAGCAAATATTGCTCATCCATCGGAAAAGAGAAGAATCGTCCTTGCCACAAACAACCCTGCCATCCCTGCCGGGTGTTTACCATGAGCGTGTAGCGGCGATGCGCCTCACCGAGGGCACGACGAAGACTTTCTGGTGACTCTGGAACCGCAATCAGGTGGACATGATTGGGCATCAGGCAATAAGCCCAGATATCAACCCGGTGCTTGAGACACCAGCTGGATATTAATTTCAGATATGCCCGAAAGTCACTCTCATAAAAAAACGTCCGCTGCTTTCGATTGCCGCGTTGCGTGATGTGATGAGGTACCCCGGGCGCAACTACCCGCGCTATTCGAGCCATATCCGAAGCTTATAATCCTGAACAAAAATAAAGTCAAGATCTTTATGGAAAAAATCGCGGATTTTGAAAGATTTTTCTCGCCCGATTTATTTAGAGACAGACAAAAAAATAATTAAGTAATGTGTCCCCGAAATAGTCCGAAATTGTTGCGATATGAATTTAGTATTGTGTCCCCGAAATAGTAATGTGTCCCCGAAATTCCGAAATTAGAAGGCAAGAAGCAGCCGGTGGACCAGGCCGCCGACTAACACCGCCAGGACGACAGTGAACACCATGATCGAAAGTGACCGCTTCCAGCCAAGTTCGCGCGCAAGCGCCGCAATCGTGGCCACGCAGGGAATATATATCGCCGTCACCAGCGCGAAGACGAATAGTTGCTGCTTGCTCATGATGAGCAGCAGGTTGTTGTTGGCGGCGGCATCTGCGCCCATAACGATCGCCATCGCCGCCAGCAGCTGCAGCGCCAGTTCCTTCCTCAGGATGGCCATTACCATCACCAGCCCGGCGACTGCCGGCAGTCCCATCCATCCCTCCACCACCGGTGAAAATACTCCAGCCAGGTCGAAAAGGTAACCGGTCTGGAACAGTATTCCCAGGATGACGCTTCCCACCAGCAACAACGGAATCGCCATGAAAACAAATGCCTTAAAGCGGTACCAGGTCTTTTTGAAGACTGTTTTCAGGTGTGGGCGGCGGAACGGGAACATCTCCATGACCAGACCGGTCGGTTTTCCCGGCATAATCTTGTTCAGTCCCAACCCGACCAGAATCCAGATGACGCCGAGGATGATATAGAGTCCCAGCGCCGCCTGCCAGCCGGCATAAAAGCCAACGGCTCCGAAGATGACGGCGCTGCGAGCGCTGCATGGCACCAGCACGATCAGGGTGCCGGCGATCACACGTTCGCGCATTGTTGTCAACACCCGCGTGCCCATGATCGCGGGCACGTTGCAGCCGGCGCCGGCAACAATCGGGATCATGGCCCGACCGTGCAGTCCCAGCCTATGCATCACCGAGTCCGTCAGGAAGGCGACTGAATTGAGATAGCCAGTGTCTTCCAGAAACGCCAGCACCAGGTAAAAGACCAGCACATATGGTATGCCGACGGTGAGAGCCGCCTGGATGCCGCCAACCGCCCACATGACCGAGTCGGTTGCCAGGTTACGCCCGAAATTGTCATATAGTAGCGGGCTGAGATTATGGGTAACGTAATTGCCCCAGGCGCCGCTGAGCAGATCGGCAAGCTTCTGTCCCAGAAAATACATGAGGACAAAGACGATACCGAGAACCAGGAAAAGGATCGGCACGCCGGAGACGGGATTGGTAGTGTAACGCCAGAGGCGCTCCCCAAGCATAATTTCTTGACGGACTTCGACCGTCTCCACTTCGTCGGTGATGATGCCTGCCAGAGCGTGGCGTTCCGCGGCGATGCGGGTGGCGGCCTGCTGTCCGTGTTCCTCTTCAATATGATTGCGTAGCTGAGCTGCCAGCTCGAGCACGGGATTCCAGCCGGTCATGGCCGAAGTGAGTTCGATGAACTCGGGATCGTTCTCGAGCAGAAGCAGCGCCAGGGCCCGGTGCGGCAAGTTGTAGGGATCTTCCAGGCCGGCCGCGGCAATGGCCTCGGTTAAGGTGACGATATCGCGCTCCACATCTTTTCCGTAAATTATCCCTTGCGGATGTGGCTTGATCCTGTCGCGCGCCACCTCGACGGCGGCGCTGATCAGTTCGTCGAGGCCTTTGCCGCGATTGGCAACCGTCGGCACGATCGGCACGCCCAGGCGCTCGGAGAGGGCCATGATATCGATGTCACGGCCTTCCCTCTTGGCCACATCCAGCACGTTTAGCGCCAGAACCAGGGGATAGCCGAGTTCGAGAAACTGCAGGACCATATAAAGGTTGCGACTGAGATTGGTGGCATCCACAACCATCATCACGGCATCCGGATCGCCGTCGAGAACGCCCTGGCGGGCTACCCACTGATCCTCGGAAACAGCGCCGAGGGCGTAGGTTCCAGGCAGGTCGATGATGCCAATACGGGTGCCATCCAGCAATGTGGTGGCAATGTTAACCTCAACGGTTTTCCCCGGATAGTTGGCGGTCTCGACCCCCATGCCCGTCAGGCTGTTGAAGACACTGGATTTACCCACGTTGGGATTGCCCGCCAGCGCAATCGTGAAATCGGTTTCGCCCCTGAGCTCGTGCAGGGCGTTATGACAGGAAAACTGCATCGAAAAATTTCCCTACTTGCCCTTGACCATGATCTTCGAGGCGACTTCCTGGCCGAGGGCATACTGGGCGCCGCAGACCTTGACGAGCATCGGGCCCTTGAACGGCGCTATTTCCTTGACGGATATCTCCGCCTCGGGAAGCAGTCCGAGGGATGCAAGATATTGCAGCAGCTGCGAATCCTCTTCGGCGACGCGCTCGATGACCGCCTTGTCGCCCACACTTAGGGATGACAGCGGCTTGGCTTCCTTGACGCGTTTTTTCGCACCCCTGGTTCCAGGAATGGGATAACCGTGAGGGCAGGTCTCCGGATGGCCAAGAATTTCGGCAAGCTTTTCCTCCACCTGCGGGCTCATTGCATGTTCAAGCTTGCAGGCCTCCTCATGAACTTCGTCCCAGTTAAGACCAAGGACATCCGTGAGGAAACGTTCCCAGAGGCGATGGCGGCGCACCAATGTCTCGGCTGAATCGGTTCCCTTTTTCGTCAGCCTGACGCCTTCCCGGCGGCTCGACTGGACGTAACCGTTTTCCGACAGCCGCTTGAGCATGTCGGCGACGGTCGGGGGCGAAACCTTCATCCGCTCCGCCAGGCGGGCGGCGATGACGGGTCCGCCTTCCAGCGACATCTTGTAAATGTGCTCAATGTATTCCTCACCGGCTTCCGTGAGCATTTGATCCATCCCTCCCGCGGGATGAAATATCCCGCATCCCATAAATAAGACTAGCCTAATACTAAACATATGATGTGGCTAAAGCAAGTTGGCAGAAAGGCCATGGAAGGCCGGACGTGGTTTAGGGTTTGGCGCCCGGTTATTCTATGATTAGTCAATGGCCAAATTACCTGATTACCACATCCACACTCCTTTTTGCGGGCATGCCGGCGGTGAAATGGAGCAGTACGTCCTGGCGGCGCGTGAGCTGGGTCTTCCGGAAATGGGATTCGCGGACCACTTGCCGCTGTTTCATAATGACGATCTGACGCTGGCGATGCCGCAGTCGGACCTTCCCCTGTATATAGACAAGGTGCGCGAGCTTCAGGAGGTTCATTCGGATTATCCGTTGCGCCTCGGCATCGAAGCGGATTACATCCGGGCGCATCTGGACGACGTGGCGGGGGTGTTGGCGCGTTATGAATTCGACTATATCTATGGCTCGGTGCACTTCATCGGCGGCTGGGGTTTCGACCAGTCCCGCTTCAAATTCGAGTTCGAGCGGCGCGATATCGACGAGGTCTACGAGATCTATTTCGGACTGGTAATGGAAGCGGCCCGCACCGGGCTCTTTGATGTAATGACCCACCTCGACGTGGTAAAAAAATATGGGCACCGGCCCACGAAGAACATGAAGCCGCTCTATCGTGAGGTGGCGGCGACGCTGGCAAAAAGCGATGTGGCCATCGAGCTGAACGCATCCGGGCTCAGCAAGCCCGTCGGTGAGATCTATCCCAGCCTGGAGATTCTGGAGATCATGCACGAGTACGGCGTGCCGATTACATTTGGCTCCGACGCCCATAAGCCGTCGCAGGTTGGACGTGAGTTCGACAAGTTATTGCGGCTGGCGCGAAGTGCTGGCTATTCCGATTATGTTGGCTTTGCGGGCCGGCAGCGGATTCCGCGGCCTTTGCCGGAGCCGGCGGGGTAGGCTCAGCCTAGAAGGCCGAATGACGAACCGGATGAGGAAATAAGTATTATGTCCCCGGATGAGGAATTGGATGAGGAATTAAGTATTGTGTCCCCGAAATTGCCGAAATGGCTGAGACCCTTACATTAATATATAACCCCATAGCTGGAAGCTGCGGCGAGCGGCGGGCGATGAGGATCGCTGCCACCCTGGAAACATACGGCGTGGCTGTGGTTCCCGTTGGCACCGATGCTCCGGGGGCGGCGTGCCACCTGGCACGCCAGGCCGCCGACCGCGGCCACAAACGCATTGTGATCGCCGGTGGCGACGGCACCATCAATGAAGTGGTTAACGGTATCGCCGGCAGGGATATCGAACTGGCGATCATCCCGGTAGGAACCGTTAACGTGTTGGCCAAAGCCCTCTCCATCCCCCTGAATGTCGGCGACGCCTGCCGTTTGGCAGTCAACGGAGAAAGCATCGCTATCGACCTTGGGCGCGCCGGAACGCGATATTTTACGCTGATGGCCGGTGTCGGCTTTGACGCGCTCACCATCAAGAACCTGGACCCAATCCTCAAACGCGCCCTAAAGGGCGCGGCCTTCCCGATCTCCGGAATCAAGACCCTGGTTACCGAAGAGCTGCCGCTAATAAATGTGAAATGGGACGGAGGCGAGACCGAGGGTTATTTTGTCGTCGTCTCCAATTCGCGCTATTACGGCGGCCGCTTCGGCCCGGCCCCGCTCGCGCATATGCAGGACGGCCTGCTCGACTTCTGTGTTCTCAAGGAGAAAAACTTCACCGAGATGCTCAGATTCTGGATAAGCACTATCCGCAAAGAACAGCTGGAAGAGCCACTGGCGGAATACTTCCGGGCCGCCGCCGCCGAAATAACCTGCCCCTCGGGGAGCCCGGTGCTGATCCAGACCGACGGCGAGATCATCGGTGAGCTGCCGGTAGACATTTCGCTGATCTCCGGAGGTCTCAAAGTCTGCGCGGGAATCGGCGCCTGATGCTGGCTCCAGCGCGGCTGCCTGTCATTATCCGCTATCTGGATAAGGAATATTTCCGGCCCCGGTTTGCCCCGAGGTACCCGCCGCCGGACGAACTGGTCTTTACCATCCTGTCACAGAACACAACCGACATTAACGCCGGCCGGGCGCTGGAAACGCTAACGGAAAAATATCCGCACTGGGAAGATGTGGCCGGGGCGCCGGTTCGAAGCATTGCCAGCGCCATTAAATCGAGCGGCATCTCGAGACCCAAGTCACGTTATATCAAAGGTAGCCTGTCGGCGCTGCTCGCGGAGCACGGTGGCGTTGATATGGAATTTTTAAAGGGGATGGACGACCGCGAAGCGCTTGATTTTCTGACGAAGCTGCCCGGTGTGGGTGTGAAGACAGCCGCCTGTGTACTGATGTTTTCCCTGGGCCGGCCGGTCATGCCCGTTGATACTCATGTGTTTCGGATGTGCAAGCGCCTGGATTTTCTGCCGGAGGATGCATCCCGTGAGGAAGCTCACTGGATCCTCAATGCGATCGTGCCGCCGGATGATAAATACAGCTTTCACATTAATGTGGTCACGCATGGCCGCAAGGTGTGCAAGGCGCTCAGGCCCAGATGTGGCGAGTGCGTGATCGAAGGGTTGTGCCCTGGCGCGATAATCTAGAGGCAGGTGCGCGAGCCGCACTGAATGCTCGTGAAGTGGCATACGGGTTGCAATCCATGTTTCAATCCGGAAGAATGTCTCTTCACCAGTTCGATGAGATCCCCGTATCCATGAGGAGTTGCCCCGAATGATGTTAGTGCCCCACGCCTGTGTAAACGCCGCCATCGGCAGGCTTTTCAAGAGGCCGGCGACTGCTTTCGCGGCAGGAGTCGCGGGCCACGCCCTGCTCGATTTAATCCCGCATAAGGACATCTCCGCGCATAAAGCCGAGGGCATGCTGGTCCTGGTGATGCTGGGCCTCGTGGGCTCCAGCTGTGGCGTCAATTCCCCGGCGTTCTGGTGCGCCATGGGAGGAGTGCTCCCCGATGTCGAGCAGGTGCTTCCCTGGACCGATCCCAAGCGGGGGCGGCGGCGCTGGTTTCCCACACATAACCGCCGCTGCCATTCGCTCGCTATTCCGGGAGCGCCCGGATACCGGGTGCGGCTGTTCACTCAGTCCATTGTCTCCGCCGCGGCGTTAATGATCGCAACGACCAGCTGCCGGCCGAGCGACAGCCGGTAGCTCTTTATAGTAATGGCGGCGGCCGTCGATG
This sequence comes from Actinomycetes bacterium, assembly GCA_021785935.1. Taxonomy (GTDB): domain Bacteria; phylum Actinomycetota; class Thermoleophilia; order BMS3ABIN01; family BMS3ABIN01; genus JACRMB01. Next base: position 10,977 of record JAJYOG010000023.1, on the reverse strand, counting down.
GGCGACAGGATAAGCCGATGGGCGACGGCAGCCGTCGCTAATTTTTCCATAAATTTTTTATTGTCATATTTTTACTACATATCAAAAATGAACTGCCAACAAGATCAGTACATCAAGTAATCAGGGATGGAGGCTTAAATGAGTAAGCTCAATGACACAATCAGCAGAATCGACGGACTGGATGTCAAGGCAATGCGCCTTGCCCGCGAGCGGCAGGACCAGCTGACCAAGCCCAAGGGGAGCCTGGGAGTGCTCGAGGAAATGTCGGTCAAAATCGCCGGCATCCAGGGCAAACCGATTCCGGAAATCACCAAGAAAGTCATTATAGTAATGGCTGGCGATCATGGTGTCGCCGCCGAGGGCGTCAGCGCCTTCCCCCAGGAAGTCACACCACAGATGGTCGCCAACTTCGCGGCTGGCGGCGCCGGCATTAACGTGCTGGCCAGGCACGCTGGCGCTGAAGTGCGTGTCGTCGATGCCGGCGTTGCGGTTCCCATCAACATCCCGGGAGTCATCGACAAGAAGGTGCGGCTCGGCACGGCGAACATGGCCGAAGGCCCGGCAATGACCCGGGAAGAGGCGATTGCCAGCATTGAAGCCGGCATTGAAATCGCCGAGGCAGCCATCGCTGATGGGGCCGACCTGCTGGGCACCGGCGACATGGGCATTGCCAACACCACCGCGAGCAGCGCCATCCTCAGCGTATTTTCCGGTGTCGAGCTCGATCACAGCGTCGGCCGCGGAACCGGCATTGGCGCCGACGCCCTTGTGAAAAAACGCGAAGTAATCGCCCAGGCGATCAAGGTAAACCAGCCCGACAAGCGTGACGGCCTCGACGTGCTGGCCAAGGTAGGCGGTCTGGAGATCGGCGGACTCGCGGGTGTCATTATCGGCGCGGCCGCGAACCGGGTGCCCGTCCTGATCGACGGCTTTATCTCAGGCGCCGCGGCAATGGTTGCCGCTAGCATCGCTCCCGAGAGCCGCGGTTATATGATCGCTTCACATGTTAGCGTCGAACCCGGCCACAAGCTGATGCTGGAAGAGCTTGCCCTGAAGCCCATGTTATTCATGAACATGCGGCTGGGAGAGGGCACCGGCGCGGCGCTAGCCTCAAGCCTGGCCGAAGCGGCCTGCAAGGTCCTCGCCGAGATGGCGACCTTTGCTGAAGCCGGCGTTGCCGAAAAAGATGAGGACAAGACCGAGCAGGGCGCGGGGATCTAGCCACGGGTCACGCGAATAATTGCCGGTATCAAGTGATATGATGCCAGCATGAAGGTCTTCGTCACAGGCGCCACTGGTTTTGTCGGCCGCAGTGTCGCGGCCCGGCTGATCGAGGACGGGCATGACGTCCGCTGCCTGGTGCGCCACGAAGAAAGCGATGAAGCCGCATATTTAAGAGGTCTGGGCGCCAAGCTTTCGATGGGGGATATCCTCGACGCGGGCACTTTCATTCATGCCGTCAAAGGCTCCCAGGCATTAATCCACCTTGTCGGCATTATCTTCGAACGGCGCGGCGCCAGCTTCCATGAGATACACGTGCATGGCACCATGAACGCACTGGCCGCAGCGGCTACCAACAAGGTCGAGCGATTCGTGTATATGAGCGCTCTTGGCACCGGGCCGGAAGCAAAAAGCGTCTACCACCAGACCAAGTGGGAAGCGGAAGCGGCTGTTCGCTCCAGTAACATCCCTTACACCATCTTCCGCCCCTCGACTATTTTCGGCGCCGAAAGCGAACTGTTCCAAATGCTATTCGGGCAGGTACGCCGGCTGCCATTCGTGCCCGTGATCGGCGACGGGCGTTACCGGATGCAGCCGATAGCGGTCGGTGATGTTGCCGCCTGTTTTTCCAACTGCATCGATAACGGGAAGGCCGCCGGCAAGACCTATGAGCTGGGTGGCCCCGAGGCGCTTTCCTACAACGAAGTAATCGACATCATCTGCCGCGTAATGGGCAGGCGGCGCCGGAAGCTGCACTCGCCGGTCAGCCTGGTTAAACCTGTTGCCTGGCTGAGCGAGCGCATGCAGGGCAAACCCATGCTGACCACCGATCAGCTGACTATGTTGCTAAATGATAATGTTTGTGATATTACCGCGATGCGCGCGGAGCTTCGTGTGGAGCCGGTGGGGCTGGAAGCAGGGCTGCGGGAAATGCTGCATCCTGAATAAAAGAACCATCGCCAGGCTATTATCCAGATTGGAATTTGGACGTTTATGATCTTCGCCTTTCCACGGCTGCCGGGGTTCATTATCGGCGGATTGCTGGTGACCCCGGGCCTGATTATGGGAGTTCTGTATTTGCGGGAACGCAGCAATCAATAATTAAGTATTGTGTCCCCGAAATAGTCCCCGAGATTATTAAATTAGGAAACATAGGAAACGTACGTCCCTGCCGCCCCTGCCGCCTGCCGCTTTGCTATATAATGTGCATCCATGGAAACGGTTCTCGTACTCGACTTTGGCGCCCAGTACAGCCAGCTCATCGCTCGGCGGGTCCGCGAGTGCCGCGTTTACTCTGAACTAATCCCTTACGATACGCCTGTTGATGAGATCAAGGCCCGTAAGCCCCTGGGGCTCATCCTCTCAGGAGGACCGGCCAGCGTTTACGCCGAGGATGCCCTTAAAATCGATCCGGCGGTCTTCGAGCTTGGCATCCCCGTGCTCGGCATCTGCTACGGGATGCAGATCATGGCGCATAGCCTCGGCGGCGAAGTATCCCGCACCGGCAAGAGCGAATTCGGCAAGACCGAACTCTCGGTGCTAAAGGAGCTGATCCTCTTCGACGACCTCCCCACGACCCAGACCTGCTGGATGAGCCACCGCGATTCGGTTACGGCTCCCCCGGATGGATTCGAGGTCACGGGAACCACGGAAAGCTCGCCCGTCGCGGTGATGGAAAATACCGGCCGCGGCCTCTTTGGCATCCAGTGCCATCCCGAGGTTGTGCATACGCCTTACGGCACCGACGTCCTCAAGAATTTTCTTTTCGAAGCCTGTAACTGCTCGCCGAGCTGGACGGTTGTTTCCATCATCGAGGATTCAGTTACTGCGATTCGCGACCAGGTTGGGGATGAAAAGGTAATTTGCGGACTTTCGGGCGGCGTCGATTCCTCGACGGCGGCGCTGCTTGTTTACCGGGCGGTCGCCGAGAACCTTACCTGCATCTTCGTGGACCACGGGCTGCTGAGGAAGAACGAGGCCGAGCAGGTTATCGATGCCTTTGAGAATCATTTCCATGTTCCCCTGATACATATACAGGCCGAGGAGCGCTTCCAGAAAAAACTGGCCGGAGTCACCGAGCCCGAGCGCAAGCGCAAGATCATCGGCGAGGAATTTATCCGTATTTTTGAGGAAGAGGCGCGCAAGCTCGAGGGCGCCCGCTTCCTGGTGCAGGGTACGCTATATTCCGACGTCATCGAGAGCGGCACCCGGGACGCCGCCAAGATCAAGTCGCATCACAATGTCGGCGGCCTGCCCGAAGACATGGATCTCGAGCTGGTGGAGCCTCTCCGCAACATCTTCAAGGATGAAGTCCGCAATGTGGCCGAGGAGCTGGGCCTGCCGGATAATATGGTCTGGCGCCAGCCTTTCCCGGGCCCGGGCCTGGCCATCCGCATCATTGGCGAGGTCACCCGCGAGCGGCTCGAGATACTGCGGGAGGCCGATTTTATCTTACAGGAAGAGGTCCGGAGGGCGGGGCTCTACCGTGACCTCTGGCAGTCATTCTGCGTTTTACCGGCTATCCGTAGCGTGGGCGTGATGGGCGACGAACGCACATATGCATATCCCATTATTATTCGCGCCGTTACCAGCGAAGACGCCATGACCGCGGATTGGGCGCGGCTGCCATATGACCTGCTGGAGACGGTTTCCAGCCGCATAATCAACGAAGTGCCGGGAGTAAACCGGGTGGCTCTGGATATATCATCGAAACCACCCAGCACCATCGAGTGGGAATAGCCTCAAACTAAAGCAATCCCGTCGCCTCCATCTCATCGTATATTCCTATTGACCTTATCAGGTTTCCCGTTGTACCATTAAATACTCGCAATGTGCGGGTTCAATGGGAAAGGGTGGGTTTTACCGGGAATTTGTAGTCAGGTCTTTCACTTCGCTGCAAGCTATCCAGGCTGAGACGAGGATATTTATGCGTCTCTTCTTTCTCCTCGGAAAAGCCAACCTCCTAAAAACTTTTTTTGTAATTGCCGGCTGATGGCGAGCCGGAATGATTTGCGTGCCGGAAAAGATTAGTCCAGAAATTCAAACAGTGGAGGAATTAAATCACATGAGCAGGCAACGGAGAATTCAGATCAAGTACATTACTTACGCGCTGGTGCCAGTCGTGCTGATGATGCTTATGGTTGGCATGTTCGTCAGCATGGGTAGCGCCACGACCGCCTCTGAGCGCCAGTATATTGGCAACAAACTCGATGCCTATCTGGCCAGCCAGCCGGCTACTCCTGGTGATACATCAGGAGAATCTGGCGTGGTCATTATGGGCGGTTCCGCAGCGCCTACCGCTAACGGTACGCTGCACAAGCGTGTTGATTCAACTGACGACGGAATCGTTTTGGGTGAGGGCGACAACGCCGCGAACTCGCCGATTATTGTCGATGCTTTCACAGGCACAACTGTATTTATCCCCGGCACCTCCGAGCGTATTAATGCCGCCAATATGGCGGACTCCGCGAACGTAGACCTGATCAGAAATGAAGTGATCAAACACCGCCGGGCAGGCCTGAGCACAGATATCGTAGTGTATTGTCTGACCGGCCACATCCAGTCTCCCCCAGTCATGGCCCTCGGAGCCCTGAGCCAGGCGCATGCCTTTGACTCCAGCGACCCGGGTGGAACTATACCGCCCAAGGTGTACGGCCTTAAGTGGGGACGCCTCGGATGGGGCGGAAACACCAGTGCGCCCGCCTATTCGTCTACGTTTCCAACAGCAACGAACCTGATGACGCCGGCAGCAACCGCCCTGCCGGCTGCGCCGGCGGATTGCCCCGACACCGGCGGCACTCCTGAAACAGTTCGTTGCCGTGCAGCCGTAGCTCTGGCCACCGCGACGGGATCGTCGCTGGCTACGGCTTCGAGCTCCAGCCTGACGAACACCCAACTGGCGATCGATGTCCGGCCTACCCTGGCTGCTCTTACTCCGGTCTGGGCTCAGACCACCGGCGCCACAAAAACGCTTAATTTGCCGCTGTCCACACTTTTCAGCGATGACGGCTCCGGCACTTTCGCCAACCTTAAGAACCTGGACAACTCCAAAACCAACTGGTTCACCGCGGACTCGCAGCACCTGCCCGGCATGGCCGCCGAGGGAGCGCTAATGATGGGCTTCACGACCTCGAAGATCAAGATCGAAAGATGGGGTAATCCCGCCTGGAACAACACCTTGCCGACGCAGTTCTCGTTAGCCGGACGCGGATATGACTATCCGTTCCTTACCAGTGCTACGAACGGCAGCACTGAGCTTATCGATGTAACCGGGCCAACTCTCGCCTCGGGTCCAACCGTCAGCGCTATCACTGAGACGTCCGCAACGGTCAGCTGGACCACAAACGAGCCGTCGACGAGCGTTGTTAACACGGGCACTTCAACAGCCGCTCTTAACGGCCCGGCGTCGACTCCCGTTACCGTTTTAAGCACGAGCCACAGCGCCACCGTCAGCGGTCTTTCTCCAGGTACGAAGTACTACTTCCGTGCGACCTCATACGATGGCATGGCGAACGGCGGCTATCTGCCGGAGATCGGCAGCAACACCGCTTATTGCACGACCGCGGGACCAGGCGACCCTCTCTGCCCGACAGGCACTGAGGGTTACGCCAGCTTCACGACCGTGGCGCCCGACACCACCGCTCCAGTAATCACGAACATTCTGCCTTCCGGCATCTTAAACACAAGCACACTCACATTCCCGAAAATAATCAGCGCCGACTACAGCGACACCGGCGGCAGTGGCGTCGATGTCAGTAGCGTCATGGTACACCTGGACGTCGGCAACATGCTGATGGATTGTCCCACCCAGACGGCATCACATGTGGAATGCAACGCATCGGCGAGTGATCTGACCGTTGGAACCCATTCCATCGATGTTCAAGTGTACGATAATGCCGGCAATGGTGGCTTCACCGGCCACGGCTCCGTGACGATTGTCGATGACAAATCGCCGGTAGTGACCTACACGGGTCCCGGAACCACCGGCACGTCGACACCTGTAAATAATCATAACTTCACTATCGCAGGAACATACAGTGACGCGGCGCCGTCCAGCGGCATTGCCAGCGCCCAGGCAAGCCTGGACAACGGCAGCACCTGGACGATCGCCTGCACCGCGGCGAGTGGCAACATCAACTGCCCGGCGTCAGTCGGTTCGGACCAGACCGTCACCGCCAAGATCAAGGTCACCGACAACGGCGGTAACATCGGCTACTCGAACGGGGCGCAGCTGCTTATCGACACCGGACCGCCAACCTCCAACGATGACGCGCCGGCAGGTTGGCAGGCTTCAAACGTCACCTTCAACCTCTCATGCACCGACGCCTTTACAGGCTGTGCGACTACCAGTTACTCGCTGAATGGTGGAGCCGTGCAGTCAGGCGACTCCTCTTTCCCCAATACGATTCCCATACTCGTAAATACGGAAGGCGACAACACCCTGGAGTACTGGTCGGTAGACAGAGCAAACAACACGGAGTCACCGCACAAGTCGGTGCACGTGAAGATAGACAAGACGGCGCCCGTAGCCCTGCCATCCGGCCTCTCCGACAGCTGGGTCCAGACAGATCCGGTTACCGTGGGCCTCGGCTGTTCTGACTTCAACGGCGCCAACGGCAGTGGCTGCGATGTTGTCCCCACGCATCACAGCACCGACGGTGGCGCCACCTGGCAGACGGGTTCTTCGTTTGATATATCCGGTGAGGGGGACCATACGGTCCTGTATTACGCAACCGACGCCGCCGGTAACAACCAAAGCACCCAGACGGGCCACGTGAAGATCGACCACACTGCGCCCGCCACCACCGATGATGCGCCCGGCGGCTGGCAAGGTAGTGCTGTGACGGTCCATCTGAATTGCACTGACACCCTCAGCGGCTGCGCTTCCAACACCTGGTCCGGCGACAATGGACTGGGAACTGGCAGCGGAAGCACGATCGTGGTCAGCAATGCGGGCACGACTACTATCCTGTATCATTCAGTCGATGCCGCGGGCAACGTCGAAGGCGACCGGACCGAATACGTCAACATCGATAAGACGGCTCCCACTATGGGTGATGACGCGCCAGGGGCCGTTTGGCAGAAAGCCAACTTCGACGTACACATCTCCTGCACCGACACACAAAGCGGCTGTGCCTATATCGGCTGGACCGATAACGCCGCACCGGGTAGCGGCAACACGGTCACCATCAACACCGAGGGCGACCACTACATCATCTATCAGGGCAAAGACCTCGCCGGCAACTACACCGGGTTCACGGGCGTACACGCCATGCTCGACAAGTCGGCTCCGAGCATCTTCCTCAAGACGCCGACAGGAACCTCGGGTAGCACAAGCCAGAACATCAACTTCCAGTACAGCGACGCCTTTTCAGGGGTTGATTCGAGCAAGGTCACAGCCAAGCTCGACACCGTCGACATGACAGGCTGCACCGTCGGAGCCGCACAGTTCAGTTGCAACGTCACCGGCCTGGGCTATGGCATCCATACGGTTGATGTCTCCGTAACAGATAATGCAGGCAACACAACGCCGGATAGCTGGACCTTCACTATCAGCGCCAATGCGCCTGTCATCGATAACTGGAACCCCAAGGGCACTACCACGGACGCAAATCCCTGGCTTGATATGACGTATCATTCCAGCGGCACTATCGACGGCGCTTCCATCGATTACACCCTGGTCGGAGGCGGCAGTTTCAACTGCACGGCGACGATCTTTTCCAACCAGACGTATGCGCGCTGCAACCAGGCGTCGCTGGCGGATGGAACTTATAACGTACACGGCCAGGTCTGGGCAGGCACAGAGATAGCCACCAAGGACTGGCCCTTCACTAAAGATACGACCGCACCGGTAACAACCGATAATGCACCCGCCGCCTGGCAAAGCGGTGACGTAAATATCACCTTGGCCTGCAGCGACGCTACAACTAGTTGCGCCTCTACCAGCTGGTCAACCAATCACGGTGAGAGTGGAACCGGCAACGCCTTGGTCACCACCGAGGGTGACAACATCCTCACCTATCACTCAGTAGACACAGCTGGTAATGCGGAAACCGACAAGACGGCGCACGTCAAAATCGACAAGACCGCTCCCGTGACGACCGATGACGCTCCCGCAGACTGGCATACACCAGCCTTCACCGTCACGCTCACCTGTGCCGATCAAACAGGTCTGAGCGGCTGCACCTCGACTCAGTTCAAACTGGATGGAGCAGCCGGCTGGACTACCGGCAATCAGGTATTGATCACCACCGACGGTGATCACACCATCGTTTACCGCTCAACAGATGCGGCTGGCAATACTGAAATCGGAAAAACCGTCCACGCCAAACTGGACACGGTTGCTCCGGTAACAACACCGGATGTGACCCCCGGCTGGCATGCCACCAACTTCACGGTCAACCTGCCCTGCTCGGACAGTGGCAGTGGTTGCAAGATAACTTACTATAGGGTCGACGACGTGGGCGACACCGTTCCATGGAGCACGGGGAATTCCCTGGATATTACGGCTGAGGGTGATCATACGATCCAGTACTTCTCGGTCGATAACGCCGGCAGCACCGAATCGGTCAAATCGGTTCAAGCCAAACTGGACAAGTCGAGTCCCACGATCAGCGCCAACGCCAAGAATGCTGACAATACGCCATACACCGCCGGTACCTGGACCAACCAGGATGTCACCGTACACTTCACCTGCGGCGACACCGGTGGCTCCGGACTGGCCGGCGGTTGTCCCGCCGATATTACCCGGTCCGCCACCGCCGCCTCGACCAGCGGTTCGGTGAATGACAATGCCGGCAACACCAATAGCGCCGACTTCGGTCAGATCAACATTGATAAGTCAGCTCCAACCATCAGCAACGTTACTCCGACCGGCTGGATCAACACCCATACGCCGGTGATCGAGTTCGACGTCACCGATTTCGGCGCCGGAGTTGACCCCAGCACGCTGTCCTCCTCCCTCGTGGATATCTCGACCAGTAACTGCACTCATGCGGGCACGCCTGATGCTTATCACTTCAGCTGCCCGGTAATAGCTCCAGGCTGGGCTTACGGATCATTCGGTATCGCTTTTAATATCAAGGATGCCGCCGGGAATACCGCAACATATAGTGTTCCTAGTAATCCGGGGCAGTTCAGTATCGATACCTACTCACCCGACGCGATTAACCTGTCGCCGACCGGCCAGGTAGGATCATCCAACGTGACCCTGAGCGCCGATCTCGGCGAAACGGGCCCCGATGGCGCCAGGAGCGGTGTTGACCCGAGCAAGACTGAGATACACCTAGACGGTTCGGCAACGGCCCTTACGGATTGCCCGGTCAGAACCGCATCAAAGATAAGCTGTAATGCCAGTGTTGCCCTCGGCGACCATCACTTCTCGGTGAAGGTCGTGGATAACGCCGGCAACATGTCGACCAACGATCTCGGCGCCTTCAGCTTCTCCAAACTCAACTACTACTTCACCTGGTATGACAACAACTCCGCCTGGGATATGAACGGAGACTGGATCATGGCATCCAACCTCGGCTCCAACCCAGCGGATGTGAAGATCTTCATCGGTGACATCAGCGATGGCGCCACTCCCGTGGCCACCTTCAATAACGTCCCGGCGGGAGAACAGATCAGCTGGAAGTCGGACTCGGTAATTACAGGTGGACCGGTACGCGTGGAATCATCCAACGGTCAGGAACTTCTCGTCAGCCAACGCGTGCTGTATAAAGACTCGTTTAACGAGATCTTCGCGGCGGATGAGTCGTCAGTGCAGGAAACCGAGAACTACTTCACCTGGTACGATAACAACCCCGCCTGGGGCATGAACCAGAACTGGATCATGGTTGCCAACGTCGGCAACACGGCGGCCTCGGCTGACGTCTTCATCAACGGCGCCAAGGTAACCACGTTGAACATTCCGGCAGGCGGCTACTCTGACTGGGTATCGCCAACACCGCTGACCGCGGGGCCAGTCAAAATCGTAAGCCAGCCCGGCGACCGCCTGGTCGTGAGCCAGCGAGTCCTCTATAAGGATTCGTTCAACGAAGTGCTATCGGTCGGTAAAACCAAGCTGGATACCGAGGCCTACTTCACCTGGTACGACAACAACCCCGCCTGGGGCATGAACAAGAACTACGTGCTGGTCACGAATGTCGGCTCGGCGACTACCAACGCCGATATCCTGCTCGACGATCTCGGTCCGGGAGCTACTCCGGTCGCTACCTTGCACGACATCGCGCCAGGCCAATCGAAAGTATGGGAATCGCCGACGCCGGTTTGGGATGGCCCTCTGCGCGTGCTGTCGCCCACAACCCAGACACTCCTGGTCAGCCAGCGCGTGATCTACAAGGACTCCTTCGAGGAGGTCCAGGGGACTAGCCCCAACGACATGGGCGCCAGCGTCGACTTCAACTGGTATGACATGACGGCGTCCACCGGCATGATGGGTGACTGGATCCTGGTCGGCAATGAAACTGCCGCTTCCAAGACGGTAGGCATCGACATCGGCGGCAGCGCCATGCTGAACAATAAGACCGCTACCACGTCATTCGATGTGGCGGTCCACGACACGATCACACCACTGTTCAATGACAAGATGGACGGACCGGTACACGTGGGCTGCTCCAATTGTAGCGGCAGCGACAAGCTGATCATCAGCCAGCGTGTCATTTACAAGAACAGCTTCAACGAGCTGGTCGGCAAACCGCGTAAGTAACCGCGGGAGAGACAGCGAGGCCGTGAAGACGGTTTTGCTTAACAGGA
>JAJYOG010000002.1 GCA_021785935.1 Actinomycetes bacterium | reverse complement strand
ATGTGGTAGTTTCGGGCGGCGCAGGCCCGGGAACAATTGGGCAATGAGGGGCATTCACCAAGGGGTGGATTTACCCGGGAAAGGTGATGAACCATGTTTGAGCGATTTACAGAGAGAGCGCGCCAGGTAGTCGTACTGGCACAGGAAGAGGCAAGGTCTCTTAAGCACAACTATATCGGCACCGAGCATTTGCTGCTCGGCCTGCTGCGCGAAGAAGAAGGGATCGCGGCCCAGGTTCTGACGACCCTGGACGTAAACCTTGACGAAGTGCGCATGCAGGTAGCCCAGATTGTCGGCATGGGCGACGAAGTTGCCGCCGGCCAGATCCCCTTTACGCCGCGGGCGAAAAAGGTGTTGGAACTGGCGCTGCGCGAGGCGCTCTCCCTGGGACATAACTACATTGGCACCGAGCACATCCTGCTCGGCCTCATCAAGGAAAACGAAGGCGTCGCCGCGCGCATCCTGCTCGAGTTCGACGCCGACTCCGAAAAAATACGCAACGAGATCATGCGCAAGCTGACCGGCTCGGCGCGCCGAACCCCGGTTCCCCAGGGTGAGGGCAAGAAGCGGGTCAAGCTACTGGATCAGTTCGGCCGCAATCTGACCAAGCTTGCCGACGAAGGCAAGCTGGACCCGGTTGTTGGGCGTGAGCAGGAGATCGAACGCGTCATGCAGATCCTCTCGCGCCGGACTAAGAATAACCCGGTGCTGATCGGCGAACCTGGCGTGGGCAAGACCGCCGTGGTCGAAGGATTGGCGCAGCGCATTGCCTCTAACGACGTTCCCGAACTGCTCAAGGGCAAGCAGATTTACACACTGGATCTGGCCGCTCTGGTAGCCGGTTCCAAGTACCGCGGCGAGTTCGAGGAACGCCTGAAGAAAGTCATGAAGGAGATCCACGAGCATGGCGAGATCATTCTCTTCGTGGACGAGCTGCATAATCTTGTCGGCGCTGGCGCCGCCGAAGGCGCGATCGACGCCGCCAGCATTCTGAAGCCCGCGTTGGCGCGTGGCGAGCTGCAAACCATTGGCGCCACCACCATTGAGGAATATCGTAAATACGTGGAGAAGGACGCCGCCCTCGAACGGCGCTTCCAGCAGATCATGGTGGAAGAGCCCAGCGAGGAAGACACCGAGCAGATTCTGCGGGGCCTGCGCGACCGTTACGAAGCGCATCACCGCGTCAAGATCAACGACGACGCCCTCAAGGCCGCGGCCAGGTTGTCGGCCCGTTACATATCCGATCGCTTCTTGCCTGACAAGGCCATCGATGTCATCGACGAGGCCGCTTCGCGCATGCGCATCAAGACCATGACCGCTCCACCCCAGTATCGCGAGCTGGAGGCCGAGATCGAGACCGTGCGCAAGGAGAAGGAAGCCGCGATCGAGGCCCAGGAATTCGAAAAGGCAGCAAACCTGCGGGACAAGGAGCGCAAGCTCTCCAATCGCAAACGCGAGCTGGCCGACGAATGGAAGAACGATGAAGGCCGCGAGGTCGTCTCCATCGGTGAAGAGGAGATAGCGGATATCGTCTCCATGTGGACAGGCATTCCCGTCTTCAAGCTTACCGAGGGTGAATCACAGAAACTGCTAAGGATGGAAGAGGCTCTGCATAAGCGCGTTGTCGGCCAGGACCAGGCAATCGAATCGGTGTCCCGGGCCATCCGCAGGTCGCGTGCGGGCATCAAGGATCCGCGCCGTCCCGGCGGTTCCTTTATCTTTCTGGGACCTTCAGGCGTGGGCAAGACCGAGTTGGCGCGCACTCTGGCCGAGTTCCTCTTCGGCGACGAGGATGCGCTGCTGCAGGTCGATATGTCCGAATACATGGAAAAACACGCCGTCTCCCGGCTGGTCGGTTCGCCTCCGGGCTACGTCGGCTATGAAGAGGGCGGCCAGCTGTCCGAGGCCGTTCGGCGCAAGCCCTACTCGGTCATCCTCCTGGATGAAATCGAGAAGGCGCATCCCGATGTCTTCAACATCCTCCTGCAGATCCTCGAGGACGGTCATCTGACCGACTCGCAGGGCCGCAAGGTGGATTTCCGCAACACCATCGTCATCATGACGAGCAATATCGGCGCCAAGACGATCGCCAAGGAAAGCCCCATGGGCTTTGCCGCGACCGAAGAGGCGGGCATGTCCTATGACGAGATGAAGACGAGCATCACCGCGGAGCTCAAGCGCGTGTTCCGGCCTGAGTTTCTCAATCGGGTCGATGAAGTCATCGTCTTCCACAAACTCGATCGTGCGAACATCAAGGATATAGTCGAACTGATGATCGCCCGTGTGGGTGAGCAGTTGGGCGAGCGCGATGTGGCGGTGCAGATAACCGAACCCGCAAAGGAGTTGCTCGTCGACCGTGGTTTCGACCCGGGGATGGGCGCGCGTCCGCTCAGGCGGGCCATACAGCAATACGTTGAGGATCTGCTGGCGGACGAAGTGCTGGCGGGCGCTATTCCCGACGGATCGACCGTACTTGTCGACCGCAAGGACGACAGAACATTCATGACATTACTGGCGAAGGCGCCCAAGCCCAAGAAGGATCTGGTGGGCGCGTCCAAGAACGGCGAGAGAACAGAGAGTCCGAAACCGGCACGCCCTGATGGCGAAGGTTCATAGCCTTTTCACTTGTGGCGAATGTGGTTTCGAGGCACACAAGTGGCTCGGACGCTGTCCGGATTGCGGTGCCTGGAATAGTTTCTCTGAAGAGCGTTTTGAAGGACGGGCGGCGGGGCAGTCAAGGATAAGGGAAGTATCGCCCCAGCGCATCGATGAGATAGAGGCGCAGGCGGTCGAACGCGTGAAGACGCGTATCTCAGAACTTGACCGCGTGCTTGGCGGAGGTATAGTGCCGGGTTCCATCGTGCTAGTCGGCGGCGAACCTGGCATCGGCAAGAGTACACTGCTTTTGCAGGTTCTTTCCAATCTCTGCCGCGATCATCGAGTAATAATGGTTTCAGGAGAAGAGTCGGCCGCGCAGGTTAAGCTGCGCGCGGACCGGCTTTTGCACGACGTTGGCCCGGTAGAGATACTGTGCGAGACAAACGTCGATGCGGTTATCTCGGCCGTGAAGAAGACGCGGCCGGAACTGGTTGTCGTCGATTCGGTGCAGACGCTTTACAGCGATGAGATCGGGTCGGCTCCGGGAACGGTCAGCCAGGTCCGTGAAGCCGCGGGCAGGTTGATGCGCCTGGCCAAGGAGGATGGCGTTTCGGTCTTCCTGGTCGGACACGTGACCAAGGAGGGAGCGCTTGCCGGCCCGCGCGTGTTGGAGCACATGGTCGACACGGTGTTGCAGTTTGAGGGCGACCGCAATCTGACGTACAGAGTTTTGCGTTCGGTTAAGAACCGTTTTGGTTCGACCAACGAGATTGGAGTTTTTGAGATGAAGGAATCGGGACTGGAGACAGTCGAGGATCCATCATCTCTCTTTCTCGAAGATGGTGAACGCAGCTGTGGCTCGTCGATCCTGGCGACACTGGAAGGCAGCCGCTCGTTACTGGTGGAGGTGCAGGCGCTGGTCGCCGGCACCGGCATGCAGTATCCGCGCCTGGTGGGCAACGGCATTGACCGGGGCCGGCTGGCGATGATTGTAGCGGTGCTGGGCAGGCGCGCCGGGCTCAACCTTGGCGGCAGCGATATTTTTGTGAATGTCGCCGGAGGCGTGCGGGTGGATGAGCCCGCGGCGGACCTGGCGGTGGCTCTGGCAATAGCCTCGGCGCATCGGGACCGGCCGCTCAAGGCAAGGGCGGCCAGCTTCGGCGAGCTAAGTCTCACGGGCGACCTGAGGTTCTGCATCGGTGCGGAGAGGCGAATCGACGAAGCGGTGAAGATGGGGATTGAGACCGTGGTGCTGCCGGCCAAGAACGCGGCAGCCCTGGGACGCGGCTACGGCAGCGTCAATCTGGTGGAAGCGGCCAATCTGTCGCTGGCGCTTGCCAGGATGTTCGACTAGCAGGCGGCCGAAGCCGCCCGGGAAAATTTTGAACAAGGAGATTTATGGTTGATTCCAGAGGCGACCTCAGGTTTGACAGCAGGCTGGTGGAGGCCCTTTATCTCGTGGCCCCCGGGAGTCCGCTGCGCGAGGCCGTTGACAGCATCATCCGGGCCAAGACGGGCGCCCTGATAATTTTAGGGGACGAGAGCGCCATTTCGTTCCTGTTTTCGGGAGGAATCAGGCTGGAGACGGATTTTACTCCCAACCTGGTATATGAGTTGGCGAAGATGGACGGCGCGACGATCCTTAACCGGAACGCCACCCGTATCCTCCGGGCAAATGTTCAGTTGATGCCGGATGCCAGTATTGAGTCCGCGGAAACCGGAACCAGGCACAGGACAGCCGAGCGCGTCGCCAAGCAGACCGAAGCCTTCGCCATATCGATATCGCAGGACCGCGATCTTGTCAGTATTTATGTGGACGAGCAGAAATATGTGCTTGCGGAGATGAGGGTGCTCCTGGCGAAATCGGACCAGGCGCTGCAGACGCTGGAGAAATATCGTACCCGGCTCGATCAGGTGGCCGACAACCTGACGGCGCTGGAATTCGAGGACGCGGCCACCTTGCATGATGTGGTCGGTGTTTTACAACGGTCGGAGATGGTCTCCCGGGTAGCGGGAGAAGTGGAGAGGTACCTCATCGAACTGGGGACAGAGGGGCGCCTCATTGCCATGCAGCTCGAGGAGCTGATGACCGGCGTGGCTCGTGACCGGGTAGCGCTGATCAGGGATTACCGGCCCGGCCGTGGCGCGGCCGTGGAAAAGATTGAAGAAAGGCTGGCCGGCCTGAACTCCGACGAGCTGTTCGAGCCGGATGCCATGGCGAAGATTCTTGGTTACAGGAAGAAGGCCAAAACCGCCGAGGTGAGGATCTCGCCGAGGGGCTACCGCGTGCTTAGCAACATCCCGCGGTTACCGGCCTCAATTATTGCAAATATTGTCAACAAATTCGGCAGTCTTAAGGCCGTCCTGCTCGCGGATGAGGACGATCTGGTGGCCGTCGAGGGCGTCGGCAGGATCCGGGCGCGCGAGATCGGTGAAGGACTGGTGCAACTCAGGGAGTTATCGCTGGCGGAAAAGTACAGCTTCCGTTGAGCGTCAGACGTTGATGCGGGATTGCTCAAGCGTTTTGGCAGGTTTATTGAAACTGATTGCGATATGGGAGGAGGTTGAACCACATTGGGGTATAACGTAGGCGACAAGGTTGTCTACCCGCACCACGGAGCCGGTACGGTCATCAAAAAGGAGAAGCGCGACGTCCTCGGACAGAAGCGCGAGTACCTGACCATTCAGATTTTGCACAATGACATGACCGTGATGGTCCCCGTGGAGAGCGCTGACAAGGCGGGCCTGAGAAAAGTAATTGCCAAGAATGATGTGGATGAAGTCATTGCGGTTCTCCGGCAGGACGAGACCAAGATGCCGAAGAACTGGAACCGCCGTTTCAAGCACAACCGTGAAAAGATCAAGACCGGCGACATCTTCGAGTTAGCCGAAGTCGTCCGCAACCTTTCCATCCGTGAGGCGGAGAAGGGGTTGTCGACGGGTGAAAAGCAGATGTTCAATCGTGCCAAGAAGATACTCGCCAGCGAGCTGATGTACGCGCGCGGCCTGGATGAGACGCAGGCCGACAAATTCCTCGATACGGTGCTCAAGGAGTTGGGCCCGACGCCGGCGGGAAGAAAACTCGACGACGCTCCCTGAGAATGGGTATCCGGTTTTTCGGATACGGGTTGCCTTCATGCAGATGATTGGTAATGATATTAAAGCCGCCGGTCCCAGTGCCGGCGGCTCTTTTATGTGAAAGGTCTGGAGATGAGCAAGGAAATGGGAATGCGCCTTGGGGTCGTCATCGCTGCCGGCGGCGTTGGCATCCGCATGGGGACGGGCACTTCCAAACAGCTGATGATGCTTGATGACAGGCCGGTCCTGGCCCACTCGCTGGCGGTATTTGAAAATTCTTCAGAGGTGGAGGAAATCATTATCGTCATCGAGCCGGAAGATATCAGGCGCTGCCGTGACGAGATAGTGGATAAATACGGCCTGCGCAAGGTGAGGGCAATCGCTCCGGGGGGTGAGAACCGCGCCCTGTCGGTGTGGAACGGCCTGCGGGAACTTGGTCTTGCCACTAGCCATGTTCTCATTCACGACGGCGCCCGCCCGCTGTTTACCGCGGAGCTGCTGGAGGAGGGCATTCGTGAATTCGAGATCGGCGATTGCGACGGCATCGTTTTCGGCCTGCCGGTCACCGACACCATTGTGGAAGTTGGCCTGGGAAACAGGTTTGTGGCCCGTACGCCCGCCCGTTCCCGGCTCTGGGCGGCGCAGACACCCCAGATCTTCAAACGGACGATGTTGGAAAAGGCATACCGGGTGCCACCAAAGGTGCTGGCCGGGGCTACAGACGATGCTTCTCTGGTCGAAAGGGCCGGAGGCTGGGTCAAGATGGTCATGGGCAGTCCGGAGAATATCAAGATCACAACCCCTGTAGACCTGGCTATCGCCGAGGAAATTTTACGCCGGCGAGTGACCGCATGAAATATCGCACCGGCATAGGCATGGATGCTCATCGATTTGCCGAGGATCGCCGGCTGGTTCTTGGCGGCGTCTTCATTGAACATCCATTTGGCCTAGCAGGTCACTCGGATGCCGACGTTCTCTCGCACGCAATCGCCGATGCGCTGCTGGGCGCCGCCGGCCTTGAGGATATCGGCCACTATTTTCCCGACAGTGATTTGGAATTCAAGGATATTTCCAGTCTGGAAATCCTCGCACAGGTTATGGTGCTCGTACGTCAGCGCGGATGTGAGATTGGCAATGTCGACGCCGTCCTGGTGTTGGAGGAGCCGCGGATCGCGCCGCACCGCGAAAGTATCCGTGCGTCGCTGGCAGGGGCGTTGGGCGCCTCCGTCGAAGATATCAGCGTTCGCGCCACCACAACCGAGGGAATGGGCTTTACCGGCAGGGGCGAAGGCATCGCTGCCTGCGCGACATGTTTGGTAGAATGCGCAGGGAGCATAACAGGGGAAAAGCACGCCTAGCTTCTGGCGAGGCACGTATATAGTGGTAAACAATCGTGTCAATTAACGCAGGGAGACTGAAGAATGTACGCCATAAATTTTTACTCTCACATCTATGACGATCAGCTTCGGCACAGGCGCAAGACGGCAACGGTGCGTCTCGGCGACAAGAGTCACAAGTATAAAAAGGGCGGGCTGGTCTGGATAACCATCGGCCGCAAGTACGGTCCGAGGCAGAAACTGTTTACCGCTATCATCGACAGCGTCGAGGTCAAGCCGATCGACGATCTTTCGCCGCGGGACATCGAGCGTGAGAATCCCGAGTTCCGTCGCGTGGATGAAGTCATCCACCTGCTCGGCCAGATTTACAACCGTCCGGTAACGCTGCAGGACACTGTCACCGTGGTCCACTTTTCCGACGTCGCCGAGTAGGCGGCGGGACGAAGCGCGGAATACGTAACTCCAGGCTTATCGAAAATGACCGCAAATTCCTCCTCCATGCCCGCTGGCGGCTCAATCCCCGGCCCTGTGCGCGTCCGTTTCGCGCCCAGTCCCACCGGAACCCTGCATGTAGGCTCGGCACGCACGGCACTTTATAATTACCTTTTCGCCCGGCATCTCCGCGGCACCTATATTCTCCGGATCGAGGATACCGACGTGGCGCGCTCGTCCCGCGAGCACGAGCAGTCGATCATGGCCGACATGGCCTGGCTCGGCCTCGAATGGGATGAGGGGCCTGATATTGGTGGTGACTGCGGCCCTTATCGCCAGAGCGAGCGCTGGGAGGAGGGCATTTACCGCTCAGTCGCCGAGCGGCTGCTCGATGAGGGCAAGGCTTATTACTGTTTCTGCGGGCAGGACCGGCTCGAACAGCTGAAAGCCGAGACGCTGGCGCAGGGCCGGATGCCGAAGTACGACCGCCGTTGCACCGGGCTTAAGCGTGAAGGAGCGGCGGCACGAGTCGCTGCCGGCGAGCCGGCGACAATCCGCTTCCGGGTGCCAGAAACGGATATCATCGTCACTGATATGATCCACGGGCGCACCGTTTTTTCCTCAGAGGTCATCGGCGATTTCATCATCATGCGCTCGGATGGTGGTGTCTCTTATAATTTTGCCGTGGTTGTGGACGACATCGCCATGGAGATTACACACGTCATTCGTGGCGAGGACCATCTGACCAACGCCGCGCGCCAGGTGCTGGTGTTCCAGGCCCTGGAGCACGAACCGCCGGCCTGGGCTCATCATTCTTTGATCATGGGACCGGACGGAAGCAAACTTTCCAAGCGCCACGGCGCAACTTCGGTCGGCGATTTTCGCGGCATGGGATATCTTCCCTCTGCTATCATTAATTATTTGGCGCTGTTGTCATGGTCGCCCGGCGGTGAGCGCGAGCAGCTCTCCAAGGAGGAGATGGTCGCGGAGTTCGAGCTGCAGCGGGTTTCGAGGAGTCCGGCCATCTTCGATATTCAGAAGCTTAATTGGTTGAACGGCCTGCACATCCGTGACCTGTCGCGTGCGGAGTTGCACGAAAAGCTGGGGACGATGGCAGAGCAGGCGTCTCTGCCTCCGGATGTGACGGCGGGTCAACTGGCCGTTGCCGAGGCGGCGGTGCAGACGTCGCTGGTAACCCTGGCTGATGCCGCTAATCAGCTTGAAGAATTTTTTACGATGACGGAACTGGGAGAAATTAAAGCATCTGCTGGCGAAGCGGAAACGCCCGGAGAAGCCGCGGGCGCCAATGAATCCTTGGTACTGGAGCTTCGCGAGGATGGTTCGATGGTGGTGCTGGAAATGGCGCTGGCCCGTGTGGACGAACTGCCGGCCGCGGGCGAGTTGTCGCCAGAAGCAGTGGATGAGGCGCTGGAAGGCGCCCGCGCCCTGCTGAAGGATTGGAAAAAGACCTGCAAACAGCGGCAAATACTGCCGAAACGGCTCTTTCGCACTCTGAGGATAGCGCTTACCGGCCGTACCTCCGGACCGGAGCTGCCGTTTCTCATCGCCGGTCTGGCCAGGGATACGGTTCGGCAGAGGCTCGAAGCAGCAAAGCCATATACCGGCTAGTCCCGGCGGAGAGATAGTCCCGGCGGGTAGTCCCGACGGATAGTCCTGTCGGATAGTCCCGGCGGGCAGGAAGAATAGTAGCGAAAAAATCGGAGCGGCTCAGCCGTTTTTTAGCATGAATATACCTAACATTAAAATTTACAATACGCTTGCGCGCCGGAAGGAAGATTTCGTTCCCCGCGATAAGGGCCACGTCGGCATCTATGTGTGCGGTCCGACTGTCTACGGCTACGTGCACGTCGGCAATGCCCGTCCCTTTGTCTTCTTCGCTGTCTTTGCGCGTTATCTGCGACATATCGGATACGAAGTCAAATTGGTAGAGAACATTACCGACGTCGATGACAAGATCATCGAGCGCGCCAATAAAGAGGGCGTTGACTCGGATGAGATCGCGACTGAATATTCTGACGCCTACATTGAGGACACCTGCGCGCTTGGCCTGGGCCGGCCCAATGTCGAACCCAGAGCCACCGAGCACATGGAAGATATCATCAATTTCTGCAAGGAGCTGGTTGAGGCCGGCTATGCCTATGAGACGGGCGGCAGCGTTTATTACCGCGTCCGCGAATTTCTTGAGTACGGCAAGCTTTCAGGCCAGAAGACCGATCAGATGAAGCACTGCGAACTTGCCCGCGAAGGCGAGGCCAAGGAGAGCCCGCTTGATTTCGCCATCTGGAAGGCGGCCAAACCCGGCGAGCCCAACTGGGAGAGCCCCTGGGGCCCGGGCCGCCCCGGATGGCACATCGAGTGCACCGCCATGTCGCTCAGATACCTGGGGGCCAAATTCGACATCCACGGCGGTGGCCGCGATCTGGTCTTTCCCCACCATGAAAACGAGATTGCCCAGGCAGAGGCCGTTACCGGCACCGCTTTTGCCCGTTACTGGATGCACAACGGCATGATTACCCGCAAGGACGAGAAGATGAGCAAGTCGCTGGGAAATATTTTTCTCCTGCGGGAATTCATGAAAAAGTACGATCCCAGGGTGCTAATCCTTTTTTTCCTCGGTTCTCACTACCGCAGCCCCCTGGAATTTTCTGAAAGGAACCTCGATGAGGCCGCCGGTATGCTCGAGCGGTTCCGGAACTGCTTTTGGAAGGCGGAGAGCGTGTTGCAGGAGCTGGCGGCGGCAGAAAGGGCCAGGGCTGAGAGCGTTGTCAGCGAGGACGGCCCCGGCGGCGCACTTGTCGCAGCAACGGAAAAGGCGCAGGTGCAGTTTCACGCGGAGATGTGCGATGACGTCAATACCGCGGGGGCGCTGGCCGCGGCTTTCGTCCTGGTGCGGGCAATCAATGAATATGCGGAAACCGCACCGGTCACGAATGAGATTGACTCTCAATTGTTGCGCGATGCCAGGGACCGGCTGGCGGAGCTGCTGGAGATATTGGGAGTAAAATTTTCTCCCGAAGAATATACGCAGACCGGGATGGAGCAGGAACTTCTGGAGTTATTGGAAAAACGCGAACAAGCCCGGAAGGCCGGCGATTACGCCGCGGCGGACGCCGCCCGCGACCAACTTGCCGAAGCTGGTTATGAGGTCCGCGACACACCACAGGGACCAAAGCTGGTCAAAAAGTCCTAAAGAGATTCCCGAAGACACATCATGATTTACATCATCGACGGCTATAATGTTCTGCACACCCGCGAGACCGACGGCATGACCAAGAATCAGCTGGAAGCAAAGCGCCATGAGCTGGTCGAGGAGACAATCAGCTTCATGGCTTCCACTGGAGATGAGGCTTATATCATCTTCGATTCCTCTGTCTCTGATTCACCCGTGAGCCACCGTATCGCCGATACCGCGGTCACCGTTTGCTTTTCATCCGCCAGTGAAAGCGCTGACATTTTAATCGGTAAACTGGTGCAGCAGAAGCTCGCCGCCACCAAGGACGAGGTCCGCGTTGTCAGCGGTGACTGGGAGGTGCAGAAGGGCGCTCTCATGAAACGGGTGGAACGGATCCCTCCCCGCAATTTCCTAGCCGATATGAAAAAATTTGCAAAAGGGGTTGCAATCCATCCTGAAATGGGTAGAATGCGTTGGAAGATTGAAGATAAAGTAGACGTCGAGACTTTGCGGAAACTAGAAGAAATGCGGAGGGGGCGCGGTTGATTTAGCCGTGCAGGTTCCACGGGAATCTGGCCCAGAAGTAAGCGGAGAGGTTTTTTCAGGCCTTTGGCGAAAACCCTTCCGCGGACCGTAAACCCGGCGATTTATCCGGTTTTAGACAGGATAAGGAGAGGGGGAGAGTCTTGAAAACTTCGATGGGGCAGGACGAAGATGTCATGCTGATCGCGAAGGCGCGGTCGGGGAGGCTTGACGCTTTCGAAGCGATAATCTCCAAGTATCACGGTTTCGTCAAGCTTAAGGCCAGTTCCTATTTCATGTCGGGAGGCGACACGGACGATCTCGTCCAGGAGGGGCTTATCGGCCTCACCAAGGCAATCCGCGATTATCGGGACGACCGTGAAGCATCGTTCCGCAGTTTTGCGGAGCTTTGCATAACCCGCCAGATCATTACGGCGATCAAGACCGCTTCCCGTCAGAAGCACCAGCCTCTGAACAGTTACCTTTCCCTGAGCCATTCTCCGACCTCGCACGATGACGGCGAGTGTTCGCTGGGCGATATTCTGCCGGGATCGTCGATTCACGATCCGCTCAACCAGGTAATAAGCTCCGAGGAGGTCGCGAGCCTCAAGGACTGCCTGGGGCGCCTGCTTAGCGACCTGGAAACCAGCGTTCTCAGCCTGTATCTTGAGGGGCTTTCCTACGAACAGATAGCCGGCGAAATCGGCTACGACACCAAGAGCGTGGACAATGCCCTCCAGAGGATTAAACGTAAAGTAGACCTTCACCTTCAGAGCCGGCAGGTGTATTTGTAGGGGGCCGATCGGGTTATTGACGGCGAAAGGCGGGAATGAAGCTTTTTTGAATCCGCATCGCGAGTCAATCCCGCAAATAGCGTAATTATTGAGGCGCCCGCAGGGGCGCCTCTTGTTTTATAATAAGTCTGCCCAGGCGGACGCAGGTTGCATAGACTGAAGGCGCGGATTGCATAACATATATTATGTAACCGATGGCGCGCCGTTTCTTCACGCGGGCCGGTGTAGCTCAGTTGGCTAGAGCAGCTGATTTGTAATCAGCAGGCCACGGGTTCGAATCCTGTCACCGGCTCCAGTTCAATCGCCTGCTAATAGCGGACTTACATAGAAAAGCGCCGTCTTAAAACGCGGCGGTTTTCCGGCGCTGGCACCCATTTTGGCACCCACCGGGAAGGATTTTAGGGTTATTGAGCATACTTTTGGGTATAATTTAGTTGGAAAAAAGACTTGCCGAAAACAAAATAAAGTCTATAATAAGTTTCTCTGCTCCCCGTTCGACATGCCGAAAGGCCTCGGGCGGGGTTATTTTTTTTTAAAAAGGGATAGCTTTGATGTCCGAGCCCGCGATAAAAAGAACCTTCGCGCTCATCGATGGTCAAAATCTTTTCTATGCCGTTAAGGAAGCATTTGGATATCGTTTACCCAATTACGACGTATTAAAGCTTTCTGAGCTTGTTTGCTCGCAACAAAACTGGAAGCTCATGAAGGCCGGCTTCTACACCGGTATACCTGACGCAACTGATAATCCATTCTGGAGTCATTTTTGGGCTGCAAAGTTTGCCAATATGGGGCGAAAAGGGATCGATGTTTTTTCAAGGCCGCTTAGATATCGAAATAAATCCATAACTCTTCCGGATGGGTCTGTATACACGACTCTTGTCGGGCAAGAAAAAGGAGTTGATGTTAGAATTGCTCTAGATGTCGTTCACGCCGTCAGAGCAAATCTTTGTGATGTCGTTTTAGTGTTTAGCCAAGATCAAGATTTTTCTGAAGTGGCGAAAGAGGTAAGACAAATTTCGCGTCAGCAGAATCGCTGGATAAAAATTGCAACAGCCTTTCCCGATAGCCCAGCCTGCAATAATCATCGGGGAGTCAGTGGCACAGACTGGATTAAAATCAGCAAAGCTGATTATGATTCCTGCATAGACCCTCGCGATTACCGCCCCGGAAAAACAAAAAAGCAGACTTCTTAAGAAGGTCTACTGGTTCTCCATTTTTCAATGTCGAATTCGAGAGGTTTCGCCTTATATGATCTACCTAGCTGATCATTGAACATTCCGCCCAACTTGACCCTCCCATTAGATCCTTGTCCCGCAAGAAAATCGGCAACAAGGTTCGCCTCAAGCCAAACCTCGCATTTCTGACCAGGAGAAATTTCGCAAGGCATTTTTGGGTTTTCGCCGATTCCTTCTGCAATAAATGACGAACCATCTGGTGTAGTGAATAGACCTATGCTCATGGAGACAGGTTTTCGACCATGATTGCCAGCACTCAGAAAGACTAACTGTTTATTTGAAGGTAGGATAAAACCAAGGCGCAACTCGCTCTCGATCTTGACTTTATTTTCTTTGAGCCTATCGATTGCCGTGTATGTAGAGAGCAATGCACCGTATATAGCGATGGCTATCGTAATGACCGTGATAGTGTCCATTAAAATCCCCCATCGGAAGTTCCTATTCTACGATCAAAATTATGGTTAGAACGATGAGAGCGATCGTTAAAAAGACCAGAGCAATTGTCAAGACGCAGAGCCGTTTGGCCCAATAAGTTGAATTCGCGTCAAAATCTTCAATGGCATACCGCATCATCCGGATTGAGGGAATCGGGTTTCCTTTGTCTAGGCTTCCGGAATTAGTATATGGATCCGGATGATCGATCTTCTTCCGTGGGAACATTAAAACTGCCTTATAGATAATAACATTTACTGGTTTGATAAGTGCTTAGAATTATTCGGCTTACGGCATGCAACAAAAAACGACAAATAAATTGGGGCGGGCATGAGGGGAAGCGGCGGTGTCATCACTCAGTTGACAAACAACAATGTTAATCCGGTAAAGTCAAGTCGGATGAAATCCATGCCCCCGTTACCGCCGTAATGTCATTCCTGTTAGGCCTTGATATGATTCAGGAATCAAATCTGATGTCCTCATGAGGCGGTTTAACTGCACAAGATGAAGACCTTTCTGGCAAAACACAAATCGGGCATACTGGCGGATCTTTTTCTATTCGCTCTGGCGTTCGTCGTCTACCTGCCTACCTTGAACGGCGCTCAGATATCTGACGATTATGGTCTGACCGACCTCGGCCAGAAATATTCCTTTACCGAGCTTGGCAGCCTCTTCTCAGCGGCGGCGCCTTCATTTCTCAGGCCGTTTCCCATGCTCACCTGGTGGATCCAGTTTCAGGTGGCCGGCATTCATGCCCTGCCATCGCATCTGCTCAACACAGGCCTTCACGCCGGAACGGCCTGCATCCTTTTCTGGTTCCTGTCGCGAGTAGGCGTGGGCCGCATTGCCTCACTGCTGGCGGCATCCCTGTTTGTACTGACCCCGATCGCACCAGAAGCGGTCACCTGGGCGGCGGGCAGGTACGATGTCATGGCGCTGTTCTTTATCATGTTGACAATATGTCTTTATTATATTGCCATCCAAAAACGGAGCCGGGCCATACTCGCTGGATCCTTAGCCGCCGCTGCGCTGGCTCTCCTCAGTAAGGAGGCTGCCTTGACGCTGGTTGTCCTGGTGCCGCTCGCGGAGCTCATGTTTGGTTTCATGGGCACACCCGCGGCAGCGGGTGGTACCTCCGCGGCAGCGGACACGACCGACGCGGCGACCGTCGCTACTCCCAAGCAACGGCTTATCTTTTCCACCTGTCGCCTTGCTCCATTTATAATCCTGTTCGCTGGTTATTTCTTGCTCAGATGGAGTGTCCTTGGAAGTATGGGCGGCTACTCAAACGTCTCCCTGTTCGGAGCACCGGGCTGGGAGGCGACGAAGTCGACCTTCTGGGTGCTGCTGACGCCATTTAACTCCATCGTTTTCCAGGATCGGACCATCAATTTGGTAGGCCTGTACGTTGGCCTGCTTTGCCTCCTTTCCCTGGCGTTGGTCCTGCTTCGCTGGCGGCGCACAGAGGCGCCGGCGCGACGCGCCTGGGCATTCATGGCTGCCTTCTTCCTCTGTTCCCTGCTCCCGGTTTATTCATCCGTGTTCATGGGCGATTATACACAGACATTGAGGGAGAGCCGTTATCTCTACATACCGACCCTGGGGTTGATAACTGTCATGGTTGTGGGGCTCATGGAGTTCGGCTGGAAGAGCAGAATGTGGCGGGTGCCGGTCACGGCGGCGCTGGCGCTCCTGGTGCCCCTGTATTTTTGGGGACTCAACCACAATAACCGCCCCTGGGAACGCGCCTCTTCAATTACCGCGGCGATTCCGGAAGAGACACGCTTGCTCCTGCCAGATCCGGCGCCCGAGACCAAGATTTTCTTTCAGATGGTCCCGAGATGGTCTGGGGCATACGTTTATGTCAACGGCCTGACACAGGCGGTCCACTGGAAATATGGCAGAACCGACCTCAAGATTTATTGCATCGATGGCCAGATCGATCCCGCGGACGCCGCCGACGGGTATCTTTTCCTCTACGACGAAGGCAGCGGCAACCTGAAGATGGTTCGCCGGCCATATGGGCCGGCCGGACCGACCGGGTTCGTTCCATGCTAAGAGTGCCCTCCCGCGAGCGTTACGCCGCGGTTGCTGCGTTGGCAGTGTTGCTGGTGGCTGCAGGGATAGTTTACGGTGCCGCCAGGTCCGGGCTGACTCCAGAAAATAGTACGCCCGCCCGGATGTTTCGCAGCATCGGGTCGGTGCTCGGAAACTCCGAAACCGGTAGCGGCGAGGAGGCTGGGTCGGCCACCACTCCTTCTTCAGGAAGATCCTTGCGGCAGGTAGCCGCCATTCTGGCAACGCCGCGTCCATTCGCCAAGCCGGCGCCCGCGACTACGAACATCCCGGGCAGCGGCAGGCTTGCTGGCCGCGTAATCTGTATAGATCCGGGGCATGCTGCCAATACCAATGCGGGAACCGAGCCGATCGGCCCCGGTTCATCCGAGATGAAAACGACGGAACCGGGAGGGACCACGGGTGTCGTCTCCGGGGTGCCGGAATACCAGATAACGATGGCGATCGCCCGGCAGCTCAAACCGATACTCGAAGCCGAGGGAGCCAAGGTCGTTATGGTGAGGGACGGCGATATTTTCAATGGTCTGGCCCGGGACCGCACCCTCATTGCCAATCAGGCCGGCGCCGATCTATATCTGCGCATCCATTGCGATGGTTCTGAAAATCAGTCAGCCAGTGGCGCCAGTACCATCTACCCCGCATCGATCCAGGGTTGGACGGACGACATCGCTCCTGCGAGCAAGAAGGCGGCGCAAGCGGTCCAGGCGGCGATGGTTACCGGGCTCGGGGTTCCCGACCTGGGGATTGTTGAGCGTGGTGACTTGCTCGGATTCAACTGGTCGGACGTGCCCGCGGTACTGGCGGAGACAGGATTTCTTACCAATCCTGCTGAAGACGCCCGTCTCACTTCTCCTGATTACCAGCAGTCGGTTGCCAGGGCGCTCGCAGCTGGTGTAATCGGCTATTTCGGTTAAGAATTAGGAAACATAGGAAACGTACGTCCCTCAGGTTTTATGACTTAAATGCAGATAATCAGGGAATATATCTTCAATATGGTAACGGAACGTGATCTCCCCGGCCTAAAACGGAAATTTCCTCATTCCCAGGGGGGACTAATCAAGGACCAAACATTTGGCTACCATTAAAGGCAATGCGGAAGGGACTGTTTATAAAAGCCGGACAGGTCAGCAGAATGAATTGCCGCCCTGGCGGCGCGACCTGTTCTCCACGATCCTGGCAAACACTGACGACGGAGTCAGTGTTCAGGATCGCCAGATGCGTATCATCTATGCCAACAAAGCGCATAAGCGCCTTTTTGGTGAGAACCTCGAGGGACGTTTCTGCTTTGAGGTTTATGAGCGGCGGCCGCGGCTATGCCCGGATTGCCCTGTGGATATGGCCTACAAGACGGGCAAACCGTATCGCACAACTCACCATGGTTACGACAAGCACGGCCATGAGATCGCCGCTGAAATCGTGGCTACTCCTGTTTTTGACGAAGACGGCGAAATCGTGGCAGGCATTGAGGTTGTACGCATCGTTACCGAACAACTTAAGTCCCAGGGAGAGCTTCTAAAAAAGAGCCAGAGGCTGGAGCGGCTGGCGGCGGTATCGAGGGAGATCTCATCCGGCCTGGACCTGAACACCACTCTTCGCCGCATCGCTGAAAACGCCGCCGCCCTGACCGGAGCCGATGCCGGCACGGTCGCACTCCTCGATGAGAAGAAGGGGGAAATTAGCTATCCGTATCATTTCAACATGCCGGCGCGGCTTTCCAAGGTTGTGGTTCCCGCGGGAGAAGGGATCGCTGGTTATGTAATGAAAACCGGAGAACCGCTCGTTCTCGACGATTATCCTTCCCACCCTTCCCAGGTGCCCGCATTCACCGAGGCGGGAGTTATCTCAATTATGGGCGTACCGTTAATGGTCGGGGATCACGCCCTGGGTGCGCTCGGACTTTTTGGCAAGAGTCCGAGCAAGAAATTTAACCAGGATGACCTGGAAATGGCCCTGGCGGTAGCCGACCAGGCGGCCATCGCCATCGAGAACGCCAACCTGTTCCGAGACACTCAAGAGCGATTGCGTGTGACACGCGAGCTTCACCAGGTCGCCATCAGCATCACTTCCGGACTCGATCTGGGTCACGTTTTGTCCGAGGTCGCGCGCCACGCGGCGGAAATGGCCGAAACCGACGCCGCCATGATCGCCCTGCTTGATCAGGCAAACGATATTATCACTTATCCTTACGCCTATAACCTGCCGCCGGAGTTGTGTCAGCTGAAGGGACGTCCGGGAGTCGGGGCCGCCGGCGATGTCATTATTAAAGGGAAGCCGCGAATAGACAATGATTATCCTTCCTCAAAGTTAAGGCAGGAGGACTTCGTTCGGGCTGGGGTAACAGCCGTAGCCACGGTGCCGTTGATGATCGCCGACCGCTGCGTCGGCGCTATCGGCGTTATGGACAAGGGCAGCGGCCGCAAATTTACAACCGGGGACCTGGAGATTCTGTCGATCGTTTCCCGTCAGGCAGCGGTAGCGGTGGAGAATGCCCGCCTCTATGAGGAACTATCCCGGTCGGCACAGAAGCTGGAGTTTCGTGTTAAAGAGAGGACCGAAGCGCTGTCGCGCATGTACCACGAAAGCGAGCGCAAGAGCAAGGAGCTTGAGGTGGCCAACTACAAGCTGCGCGAAGTCGACAGGATGAAATCGGAATTTCTGGCCAACATGAGTCATGAGCTGAGGACACCGCTAAATTCGATCATTGGATTCAGCAAACTCATTCTCGACGGGCTCGACGGAGACGTCAACGAGGAACAGCAAAAGGATCTCAACATCATCCACGACAATGGCCAGGTGCTGCTTCGCCTGATCGATGATCTGCTCAATTTGGCCAAGATTGAAGCGGGCCGCATGAACCTGATTCTGGATGAAACATCTCCAGCGGACCTGGTTAAGGAAGCGGTAATGAGCATGCAGACGCTCGCGGGAGAGAAAAAGGTGGCGCTTGATTACCAGGTTCCGGATGAGTGTCAAACTGTGAGGCTAGACGCCGGCAAGGTGCGGCAGGTGTTATTTAACTTAATCAGCAACGCTATTAAATTTACGGATGAAGGAAGAATAGTCGTTGCTATCGAACAATCGCAGGACGAGACGACTTTTTCCGTGAATGATACGGGGATCGGCGTCGGTCCGGAACACCACGACGCGATTTTCGACCGCTTCCATCAGGTGTCTCCCGGCTTAGCCGGTACGGCGGGGGTTGGTCTCGGCCTGACTATCAGCAAACGCTTTGTGGAGATGCACAAAGGCCGTATCTGGGTGGAGAGCGAACCCGGGATCGGGAGCACATTTTTCTTTTCGATCCCACGGGATTTATAGAGATCCGGCTCATAAAAAGTCGTGAGGGCCTGACCTTGAGAAACGCATGAACCATGAGCAACGCATGAACCTTGAGAAACGCTGGAACTTTGAGCAACGCAGGCGAACCTGGAGAAACCGGTTTGGTTAACGACAAAGGGAAAACCGTATTGGTGGTTGACGATAACGATGACGTCAGGCGTCTGGTCAAGAAGGTGCTCGAGATGTCGGGATTTAACGTTAACGAAGCCGTGGACGGCGAGGGAGCCCTGCGCTCGATAGGGGACCAGATGCCGGACTTGATCCTGATGGACATCCGTCTGCCGGGAAAGCTCAGCGGACTGGATGCGACCTGCCGCATCAAGGAAGATTCGCGCATGCAAAGAGTGCCGGTCGTCGCCTTGACGGCGAGCGTGCTGGAGAGGGACCGGCAGCAGGCTCTGGCGGCCGGGTGCAATGGTTTCATCGCCAAACCACTGGACATCTCCGCACTGCCAAAGATGGTGGAGACCTTTATCGACCGGGGCGCCATCGCCCCGCGTTAGTCTCATCGTGAGCGGATAGAAAGGAAACGTAAAGAATGGATCTGCCAAAAGGTAGTGGTCAGAAGATCCTGGTAGTTGACGACGATGTCAATCATGTTTTGCTTTTAAAGAAGAGGCTGGAGGCATCCGGGTATACGACGCTGACGGCCCACGATGGCGTGGATGGTCTCAACCAGGCGGTTCATCAGCTTCCGGATCTCATTATTACCGACGTACTGCTGCCGAAGATGAACGGTTTTGAGCTGGTCGAGCAGCTCAAGTCCAACCCTCAGACCAACACCATCCCCGTCATCATGATGTCAGCGGTCTACGTGACCGACGAAGACATGGCCAGGGGGTTTGACCTCGGAGCCGAAACGTATGTGGCAAAGGCCGACCTGGCGCTGCGAAAACCATTGCAGGAGGAGGCGCTTCTGGAGGCGGCAGCCGCGCTTTTGCAAGGAGCTCCCGCTGGGGAGGCCGCGGCGCTGGCGCTGCGGATCCTCATCGTCGACGACGACCCGGATACCGTGCGTCTGATTACCAAGCGCCTGCAATCAGAGGGTTACCTGCTCGATATCGCCAGCGATGGCGCCGAAGCGCAGAAAAAAGCGTTGGCCGATGCCTACGATCTTATCCTGCTGGACATCAAACTTCCCAAGATCGACGGGTTGACGGTGTTATCGAATGTGAAAGAGAAGCGCCCTGAAATCTCAGTGATCATGATGACAGCTTTCGGATCTGAGCAGGTGGCTGTTGAGGCGCTCAAGCGCGGCGCCGACGATTATCTGATCAAGCCGCTGGATGAGAATGAGCCGCTGCCAACAGTACGGCATAACCTGGAGAAAGCGCGGCGCCGTCGTGAGTTAAACAAGGTAGCGGAACGCCTGCGCGAAACGGCGTCCCCGAACGTGGAAGAGAAGGAGCGCCTGATCGATGAGCTGAGGTTGTCGAGCATTACCCTGATGGACCAGTATAACCGTCTGCTCGCCGCCGAGGAACAGAACCGCCATTATGCTGAAAAACTTGAGCAGATGGTGGACGAACGCACACAGGATCTGCAACGCCGGACAAGGGAGTTGGGAGCGCTGCATTCAGTCCTGAGCGCGGCCACGCGTACGCTTGATCTTCCCGAGGTTTTACTGGTGACTCTGGGTGAGATAGAACACATCCTGGGTACAACCGCGTCAGCCGCGTTCATAGTCGATCAGGAGACGAACAGATTGAGGCTGGTGGCGCAGCACGAGCTGCCGGCGGATTTCCTGCGTTCGGTCTCACGCAGCCCCGGGGGCGCCGGCATTTTCGCCCGGGTGCTTGATGCCGGCAAGGGCATCGTCGTAAAGGATCCATCAACGGATGAAAGCCTTGCCAATCTTGGCATGGACGATGGCTGCCTGGTTATCTTCCCGATGAAATCGGCTACAGACGTTGTCGGGCTGATCGTGGGTATATGCGATCGCGATCTTGACATCGATGAAGGCGGCTGGAAGCTGCTGGATTCGATTGGTGAAGAGATGGGCGTGGTGGTGGAGAACGTCAGGCTTTACGATAACCTGCGGCTGGCATACCTCTCGACCATCAGGGCGTTAGCGGAAGCCGTTGACGCCAAGGATACCTACACTCGCGGCCACTCTGACAAAGTCTCGGCCTTTGCGGTTGCTATCGCCGCAAAGATGGGGCTGGAGGAAAGTCTTGTCAACAATATCCGTGATGCGGGCTATCTGCACGACATCGGCAAGATCGGCACCCCTGACGCGGTATTGACGAAAGAGGGACTGCTGACCGCGGAAGAGACTGAGACAATGCGCCTGCATCCCGGCGCCAGCCATAAAATATTGACGCCGGCCCGTCTGCCGGAAGAGATCAAGAAAATGATCCGGCATCATCATGAGCGGTTTGCGGGTGGCGGCTATCCGGACGGGCTCCAAGGAGAAGAGATACCGCTGGGGTCACGCATTCTGGCCGTGGCCGACGCTTTTGAAGCCATGACGGCAGATCGGCCCTACCGGGATTCCCTATCCCTGGAAGATGCCATCGCCGAGCTTAAACGCTGCGCCGGCCAGCAGTTCGATCCCCGCGTGATTGATGCATTCCTGGAGTGCCGTCTGGATGCGGAGTCGATTCTGGAGGAAGAGCGGGCCCAGGAATCGACGTAATAACCAAATCCATGGAAAAAAGCCAAACTCCGGCGCGCGGATAATTGACAAAGGGAAACCATGAGCTTAAACTTAACGACTACCACAAGGTTAACTGCTTTACTTTTGGGGAGTGGGTTCCAGGGAGGCGTCGTTTTGGGAGGCGACGGTGATTAGCCACACCGTTGCTTTTATTACGCATGCATCCATCCCTCCTCTTGGTTCCGGGAAGGATATTTCCGTGGGTGCACGGTGCATCTAACCAGACAAAGTGATTACGGGGTACGAGCTATCCTGCATCTTGCCAATCTTCCATATGGCGAGATCGTGCAGACCCGCGAAATTGCCGCCAGCGAGGATATCCCTTCAAAATATCTGCCCTCCATTATTAGAACACTTGCCCGGTCCGGACTTATCAGAACGATGCGGGGCAATCAGGGTGGGGTCATGCTTGCCAGACCGCCAGAGGACATTAACCTAAGGGATGTCATCGAGGCCATCGAGGGACCGATCCTGCTGGTTCATTGTCTGCGCGGTCCCAACCAGTGCTCCCGCGAAGAAAATTGCAGTTTTCTTCCCGTCTGCGAGAATCTCCAGAATATGATGGTGGGGCAACTCGGCAGCACGACCTTTGCCGACCTCACTGCGGGCACAGTCGTTGAAACCCGCGCAGCCCGGCAACAGCGTCAGCTTCAGGACTGAACCCGGCAGGACTGAACCCGGCACATCCTTCATTTCAACTCTATATCGTGGCGGCGCAATAAATTACCCATAGCTTTCAGAGGCGCCGTTCTGGTACCATAATAGATACCGTCGACTGGTATAGCAGGTGAGGGGGCAGAGCCGGTCGGCTGGGCGTCCATGCCCGATCCAATTTTGAACGACCCCTCAAGGATCGCCGATAATTCTTCAAACCCAGGGAAGAAATGGAAAGCAGCCAGGAAGTCATCAGCCAGGCGGCCGCGGTAGCGGAGCCACAGGTTTCCAACGGTCCCGAAGAAGCAGTCGATCAGAGTGAATCGATACTGGACCGTTGCGTCTGTGACTATGTCAATCCGGTCATGGACCGCATCAAGCGGCGCCCTCTTTTCCAGAAAGTTGTCATCGTCAACACTGTGTTGCTCGCTGTCGGCAGCGTGCTTGGTTATTACGTCGAGCAAACCTATTTCGAAGGTGGCGAGGTGGGCTTCATCGCCCTGTTCCTTATCAGCGGCCTCGGACTTTGTATCCTCATTAATTATCTGATGGTGAAGATCGCCTTCCGTCCCCTTGATGACGTTTCCGACGCCATGAAGGCAATCCGGGCGGGGCATCGGGGCATTCGCGTGCCCGAAGTCACCGACGATCCCCAGATCGAAGAGCTTTCCAAGAGCCTCAACTCGATGCTCAACACCATGGACATGCAGCGCAAGAAAGCGGCGGCTTCCGTGATCAAGGCTCAAGAGGAAGAACGCAAGCGCATCGCCCGCGAGCTTCACGACGAAACCAGCCAGTCATTGACGGGGCTGGTGATTGGCATCAGAATGGTGCAGGAAATCGTACCGAAGACGATGCCCGATATCATCGAGCGCCTCGATAATATCAATGACCTGGCGCACGCAACGCTTAACGAGGTACATACCATGGCTGTGAGGCTGCGGCCGAGCGTTCTGGACGATCTGGGCCTGGCGGCGGCGCTGCGCTCATACGTCAAGGAATTTACCGACAATACCGGCATACTTGTCGAGATGCAGCTGCTGGCCATGGGATCAAGGCTGGCGCCTGAGCTGGAGACTGTTCTCTACCGTGTGGTGCAGGAAGCGCTGACCAACGTGGCTCGCCATTCCGGAGCCAACAAGTGCAGGGTAACGCTTAGGCGCAAGGAGAACTCAATCAAGGGAGTTGTCGAGGATAACGGCCACGGTTTTGATTCCCAGAAGGTTATGTTGTCAGATGAAAAAGGCCGCGGTCTGGGCCTGCACGGCATGAAGGAACGCATCGAGCTGGTGGGCGGGTCGCTTGAGTTTGACTCGAGGCCCAACCAGGGCGCGACCGTATTCATCGAAGTTCCGCTACAAACGAAGGAGGGCATCTGGTGAGCAAGATCAGGTTACTGCTGGCAGACGATCACGCCATCTTGCGTTCAGGGTTGGTCAGGTTGCTGGGAGAAGAGGCGGACATGGAAGTTGTGGGGGAAGCGGAGAACGGACGGGAAGCCGTGCAGAAAGTGCAGGAGCTTCATCCGGACATCGTGCTCATGGACATCGGTATGCCTATCATGAACGGTATGGAGGCGACCAAGCAGATCAAGAAGCGCGATCAGGATGTGAAAATCCTGGTGCTGACCATGCATGACAACGAAGAATATCTTTTCCAGGTATTGCAGGCGGGGGCGTCGGGTTATGTACTCAAGAAAGCCGCGGATAGCGATCTGGTGAACGCAATCCACGTGGTGCACCGCGGTGACTGCTTCCTTTATCCTTCGGCGGCGAAGATGGTCGTCGAGGATTATCTTGAGAAACTCAAACACGGACAGGAGCCGACGTCCACTTATGATACTCTTACAGACCGTGAGCGGGAGATACTGACGCTGGTGGCCGAGGGTTACACCAACCGGGAGATAGCTGAGTCTTTGTTTATCTCCGTGAAGACAGTTGAAACGCACAAAGCGAACATCATGGAAAAACTGAACCTGCACAAACGCGCGGAGCTGGTAAAATACGCGATCAAAAAAGGCATGTTGCAGGTCGATTTTGACGAGGTACTGGAGTAGGCGGGGATTGAAAATTCTGCCCCTCCCCCATATACTTCCTTAATCAATTACATATAGCTTCAGCCTGTGGGTCGCTTGAAAGGGCGTCCAAGGGAAGCCGGTGGAAAGCCGGCGCGGTCCCGCCACTGTAACTGGAAGCTTTATCCGCATCAGCCCCAACCGGGGCAGCCACCGGGCATTAAGCCTGGGAAGGCGGCGCGGTTTAAGCGCACATCCAGGAGCCAGGAGACCTGCCCATAGGCTCTAGCCAGGCAACTCTTCGTGGAGGGAGTGGCTAGGGTGAAAGGACTGCTCTAATTGCCCGCTTCTTATTGAAGAGGGCTTTTTTTGTTCCAGACGGGTGGGCGGAATGTTCCGCCTGACGGCAGTACATTTGCGGCACGTTTATCAACAGACAATGAACATTAGCAGGAGCAACAATATGATTTTTATTACTGGCGGGGCCAGGAGCGGCAAGAGCGGGCTGGCTGAGAAAATGGCATTGGAAAAGTCGATGGCGTTCGTTGCCGCCGCGGGAGCAGCCGGCGACGGAGCAGTTACTTACATCGCTACAGCCGAACCCAGTGACGGTGAGATGAGGCAGCGGATAGCTGAGCATCGCGAGCGCCGTCCGGACGGCTGGCAGACGATTGAGGCTCCGGAGAATCTGCCGGGCGCCGTCGATGAAGCGCTCGAGGACGGCGGGATCGTTCTGGTCGATTGCCTTACTGTATATATTTCCAATCTACTAATGAACCAGGGCATAGCCGGAGGAGACCGGCTGAAGCGAACGGTCGACCGTGAGCTGGACCAGCTTGTGGACGTCTGCCAGAAAAATCACGGCCGGGTTATTTTGGTGAGCAACGAGGTTGGTATGGGCATCGTACCCGACAACATGCTGGCGCGGACATTTCGCGACGTCGCGGGCCGCGCCAACCAGAAACTGGCCGCTGCCGCAGAAGAAGTCTACCTCTGTGTTTCCGGTATCCCCATGAAAGTCAAATGAAACCAATTTCGGGGACACAATACTTAATTGTTTCACTAAGCAGCGGTAAAATATGCCAGCTCGGAATTAAGTATTGTGTCCCCGAAATTGTCCCCGAAGTCCCCGAAATAGGAACGGGGAATCCGTGTCGCTAGCCAAGACCATCATGCTGCAGGGGACTGCCTCTCACGCGGGCAAGACCCTCCTGGTCGCCGGACTGGCGCGCATCATGGCGCAGGATGGTTACTCGGTGGCGCCGTTCAAATCCCAGAACATGTCGCTCAACTCCTGGGCTGATGCCGATGGCGGCGAGATGGGGCGGGCTCAGGTGGTGCAGGCCGAGGCGGCCGGCATCGAGCCACGCGTCGACATGAACCCAATCCTGCTCAAACCCACAAGCGACACCGGGTCGCAGGTCGTGGTTCATGGGCAACCGATAGGCACCATGACCGCTCAGACCTATCAGGATTTCAAGCTGGGGCTGCTGGATGCGGTATCGGAATCGCTCGAGCGTTTGCGCCGTGAATTCCAGGTTGTAATCATTGAGGGCGCCGGCAGCCCGGCTGAAATAAACTTCCGTGGCCGCGACATCGCCAACATGACGGTGGCGGAGATCGCCGATGCGCCCGTGTTGCTGATTGGCGACATTGAGCGGGGTGGCGTCTTTGCTTCCCTGGTAGGCACCATGGAGCTGCTCGAAGCCGAAGAGCGCGAGCGGGTCGCGGGTTTGATCATCAATAAATTCCGGGGCGACCGCTCCATTCTGGAGCCGGGCCTGGATTTTCTTGAGGCGCGTTGCCGGCGGCCGGTTCTGGGTGTGGCGCCGTTTATCAGGGGGCTGCGCATAGAGGAAGAAGACTCGGTGGCTCTCACCGACCCCAGGCGCGCCCTCTGGCCTTCCGATGTGCGTCAGGATTTCAAGGATAATGACGAGCAGGTCAAGGTTCGAGCCGTGCGGCTGCCACGGATCTCCAACTTCACTGATTTCGATGCGCTAGAAGGCTGTCCCGGGTTCGATTTCCGTCTGGTGGAACATGCGGCAGGCCTCGCTGACGCCGATCTCATCGTCATTCCTGGCACCAAGAGCACCATTTCTGACCTCAGGTTCCTTTGGTCGAGCGGGATGGCGGCGGAGATCATCCGCAAAGCCAAAGCCGGCGCGGCGGTCATCGGTATCTGTGGCGGTTATCAGATGCTGGGCACGAAGATCCTCGATCCCCAGGGAATCGATTCGAGCGCCGGCAGCATCAAGGCGCTGGGATTGCTCGATGTGGAGACGGTTTTCGCGCCGGAGAAGGACACGCGGCAGGAGATGGGCGAGGTGGTGGCCGAAACGCCTCTCCTTCCCGAGGGAGCGCGGATCAGGGGTTATGAGATCCACATGGGGCAGTCGAGGCTGGGGCCTGAAGCTTCGCAGTTTCTGCAGACCGGTCACGGCGCCGACGGCGCCGTCGGCGGCAACGGCCTCGTGCTTGGCAGCTACATCCACGGTTTCTTCGATAGCGATGACGTGCTTGCGGGGCTGCTCTCCTACTTTGGCTGTCCGGCGGAGCTGCCGCTGATCGACCGCGGGCTGATCAAGGAACACGATTATGACCGCTTGGCGCGCGAGCTGCGTGTCTCACTTGATATAGAGAAGATTTATGATATTGTCGGCCTGAGGTAACGTTGACGGCCGCGGCAAAAATATTTCTGGCTTGGCTGCTCGATCTGGTTCTTGGCGAGCCGGCAGCTGCCTGGCACCCGGTCTGCTGGATGGGCTGGATGGTCGATCTGGCCGACCGGACAGCGCCGGGACGCAAGCGGTTGCCGGCTATCCAGCGAATTTCAGGAGCGGCGGTTGCCGTTGCGTTGCCGGCAGGCACCTATCTGGTGGCAAGGTGGTTTATCCGCAGCCTGCCGCGCCCAATGTCGGCCGCGGTAGAAGTGGCGCTAATTTCAGTAGCGCTGGCGCCTCGTTCGCTCTACGAGCATGCCAGCCGCGTCGAGAGTCGGGCAGCGGCAGGCATCGATGAGGCGAGGGAGGCTGTTTCCCACATGGTGGGACGAGACACTGGCGGGCTGGATGAGCACGGCGTCGTCAGCGCCGCGGTTGAGAGCGTGGCTGAAAATGCCAACGATGGCGTCATCGCACCGCTGTTCTACGGCGTCATCGGCGGAGCGCCGCTGGCGCTGGCGTACAAGATGGTTAATACATTGGACTCAATGATCGGATACCGAGACGAGCGTTACCTTCATTTTGGCTGGGCGGCCGCCCGTCTGGACGACGCCGCTGGCTTCATTCCCGCCAGGCTGACAGCCCTGGCAGCTTCCGCGGCCAGCCCCCTGGTCGGGGGCAGTCCCCGTGAGGCGCTTGCTACATGCCACGTCGACGCCGGCAGGCACGATAGCCCCAATGCTGGAATCTGTGAGGCGGCCTATGCCGGCGCCCTCGGTGTTCAACTTGGCGGTATCAGTTCTTATTCCGGCAGGCAGGTCAACAAGCCTTTACTGGGCAGGAAATACAGCAAGCCAGATTTTAAAGATATTGGACGCGCCGCGCGGCTCATGTACGCATCAGCCTTTCTGGTGATGTCTGCAGGCACACTGACCAGGGCCATGATCCCGATCCCGGCAGGAAGAATTTTCAAATGGGGGGGGAGCCTATGAGCGGCAAGGAGCCTATGAGCGGCAAGGAGCCGGGAAGCGGCAAGGACGATCGGGATCACGATCCTCTGTCACGGGTGCTGTGGGAGCAGACGCGCCCTCAGGGGCTCGTCCATCTTTACACCGGCAACGGCAAGGGCAAGACCACAGCCGCGTTGGGACTGGCGCTGCGAGCCCTTGGTCGCGACCGCAAGGTGGCCGTGCTGCAATTTCTCAAGCGCACGACGCGCAAGACGGGCGAGATTGTCTTTGCC
Organism: Actinomycetes bacterium; assembly: GCA_021785935.1. Taxonomy (GTDB): domain Bacteria; phylum Actinomycetota; class Thermoleophilia; order BMS3ABIN01; family BMS3ABIN01; genus JACRMB01. The sequence continues at coordinate 165,920 of JAJYOG010000002.1, read as the reverse complement.
GAGAAAACGAAGCGGCCGCTGACGATACTCCAGTTTGGGGCTTCCCGCTTCGCCACTCCCGAAGAGCAAAAGGCGGTGGCGGAGAGCGGCCAGACGGTCGAGCGTGGCTGGAAAGTAGCGCTGGAGCTGGTGAAAAAAGGAGAGCATGACCTGGTGGTGCTCGATGAGGTAACGCACGTTGTCAAAAACGGCCAGGTTTCGCTCGCCGCGCTCATCGATCTGATTGAAAACAAGGCGGCATCGGTTGAGCTGGTGCTGACCGGGCGGTACGCGCCTCCGGAGCTGATCGAGGTTTGCGACTATGTGACGGAAATGCGTGAGGTCAAACACCCATATCACAGTGGAGTCAAAGCTCGCGAAGGGACAGAATTTTGAGCCGCGAAAGGACAGAGTTTTGAAGGATATAACCGGTATTCACAAGGGATTCGATTCCATCCCCGCTCACGGTGGCCGGCGGGAAGAAGCCGGGCGCCGCTATGGCATTCCCAAGGAGGAGCTGCTCGACTTCAGCGCCAGCATCAACCTCCTGGGGCCGTCGCCGGCCGCGCTGGCGGCCATCAGGGCGGCTGCGGTGGAAGTGCATTATTATCCGGAAGAACGAGCCGAAAATTTTTCACGCCTGGTTGCGGATTATCTGGGAACCACGCCCGAAGAGATCGTTCCCGGCAACGGCAGCATTGAAGTCATTTACTGGCTGGCGGCGGCGATCAAGCCGCGGCGGGTGCTTATCGTCGAACCCACATTCTCGGAATATCGCCGCGCTTGCGAAGTGGCAGGCGCTCACTGTGATACTTATCAGCTGACCGAGGCTGGCAGTTTTGCCTTCGATACCGCAGGGATCGATCCGCGGGGATACGACCTTGTCTTTGCCTGCAATCCCAATAATCCCACCGGTTACCTGACGCCCCTTGATGAGATGATATCTTTGTGGTGGCGTTGCCGGACTGCCGGCGCCGGCCTGGTCGTAGATGAGGCCTTCATGGATTTTTGCGGGGCGGAGTATTCGCTGCTGTCTCTTGGCGCCCGGGAGGGACTCTTCGTGTTGCGATCCTTCACTAAATCGCACGCGCTGGCGGGACTGCGGCTGGGATGCCTGGCGGCCGAGCCGGAGTTTGCGTCACGGCTTCGCGAAAAAATGCCGCCGTGGAACGTAAACTCGTTTGCTCTGGCGGCAGGAGAAGCTTCGCTAAAGGATTGGCGCTATCTCGAGGACAGCCGCTGGCAAAATGCCGCCGAGCGGGCCAGGCTATTTGCCGATTTGGAGGCGACGCCAGGAATCGAACCGCAGCCGTCCGAGGCGAATTTCCTGCTGTGCCGGTTGAGCCGTATGGGCGCTGCCAAGCTGGCGGATCGGCTTGGCGCTCAGGGCATCCTCGTGCGCGACTGCCGCTCCTTCAGCGGCCTCGGGGATGGTTATATCCGGGTGGCGGTACGTTCGGAGCGCGATAACTATCAGCTGGTTTCGGCGCTCAGGAAGACGCTCGGGAAGGCTCACGGGGAGGCGCTGGCATGATCCCGCTGGTAATAGGAGGCGCCGCCAGCGGCGTTGGCAAAACTACGGTGTCCGTTGGTCTGATGGGAGCGTACCGGCGGCGGGGGATGAGCGTCGCACCCTTCAAGACCGGTCCTGATTATATCGATCCCAGTTATCATCTGGCTGTTACGGGATCTGCATCGCGGAATCTCGATACCTGGTTGACACCGGAAAGTACCGTTAGAGATATTTTTACGCGCGGTTCGGCCGCGGCCGACGTAGCCGTAATCGAGGGGGCCATGGGGCTTTTTGACGGACGCTCTGGTGAAGGTAATCGCTGCAGCACCGCGGAGATCGCCCGGCTAACTGGCGGCGTGGTTCTGCTCGTAGTCGATTGCGCGCGGCAGGCGCGCAGCCTGGCTCCGGTCCTGGCTGGTTTTGCCGCTTTCGACCCGAGTATCAACCTGGCGGGGGCGATCCTCAATAACGTTGGCAGCACGGCGCATGCCCGCGTCCTTAAGGAAGCCGCCAGCGAGGCCGGCATCCCGGTTATAGGAGTGTTGCCGCGGCGCGGCGATATCTCACTAAAATCGCGCCATCTGGGGCTGGTGCCGGCAGGAGAGAATGTTTCCTCGCTCGAAGAGCGACTGGAGCGGATTATCGATCATATCTCCGCCAATGTAGATATTGAGGCGGTGCTGTCGATGACCAAAAGTAATGTAAATGGTATACAGAAGGCTGGAAGTGGCATTGGGGAGGAGGGAGCCGGCGGCAGGCAAGAGGCGAGCGGTTCCGGCGCAAGGAATAAAACCGGAAGCGCCAGCGGCGGATCCGGCGCATCCTCTGGCGGTGTACGCATTGGCGTCGCTCTCGATGAGGCCTTTTCATTTTATTATCCGGACAGTCTCGAAGCTCTCGAGGCTGAAGGCGCCAAGCTGGTCTATTTCAGCCCCTTGCGCGATAACGATCTGCCGGCTTGTGAAGGACTCTATTTTGGCGGCGGTTATCCTGAGGTTTTTGCTGACCGGCTACAGGCCAATACGGCGCTGCGCCGATCAGTGGCCGCGGCTATCAAGGATGGCGTTCCCGTGTATGCGGAGTGCGGTGGCCTGGTCTATCTCAGCCGCGCTGTAGAAATCGATGGTAGCCGTAAGCAAATGGCTGGGGCATTGCCACTGGAGGCCCGGATGACCGGCAGGCGCCAGGCGCTTGGATATGTCGAGGCAACGGCGCGGCATGACAATTTATTGATGGCGTCGGGGGAGCGCGTCCGTGGGCACGAGTTTCATTGGTCCGACGTTTCCTGGCAGGAAGATAATATCGCCTATGAATGTTATTCGAACCGGGACCTGGGCGGCAAGCCCGAAGGTTTCAGTTCCGGCAATGTGCTCGCTTCCTATGTGCATCTGCATTTTGCGGGTAATCCCCGTTTGGCGAAACGCCTGATTGCCGTCTGTTCGGGCAATGGGGAGGTGGGTGCCCATGCCACGGGTTGATGACACTATTCTTGGCGCTGAAGGCACCGGTGTGGTTGTTCTCGGTCATGGCAGCCGCGCACCTGAAGCGCTGACGACGCTCAATTGGATAGCCGGGCGGCTGGCGGAGCGCCTGGAGCTGCCGGTCCTGGCGGCGTCGTTGCAATTCAATTCGCCTACGCTCGATGATTGCTGCAAGCAGATGGCGGAGGCAGGCGCGAAAAGGGTCATTATCGCTCCCTATTTCCTTTTTTCCGGGAATCATCTGCTGAAGGATATTCCCCATGAACTAGACAGGCTGCGGCGTGAGTTGGCGGATGTTGAGTTCATCCTCGCCGATCCCTTGGGAGCGGATGATCTGATGGTGGAAGTGCTTGCGCGCCGCACGCTGTCAGGCGTAGCGGCTTCGGGCCGGGACGAAGAGGCACATGGCTTGGCCGCAGCACCGGCAGATACGGCACATGGCTCTGCCACCGGTGTCTTTACCGCCCTGCTTAATGGTTGTTGTAGCAGTAAGAGTCCGCTACCGCAGCATCCGATCGAGGCCGAAAGTTTTGAAATTATCGATAGCTTGCTGGAACCAGAGGATCCCGAGGATCCGGAATACAAGATAGTCAGGCGGATTGTACACACCACTGGCGATCCATCGCTAGCTCGTGCTGTTATTTTTTCCGCCGGCGCCGCCGGCACCGGCGTCAGTGCTCTTGCGGGTAAATCGCAAATATACTGCGATGTCAATATGGTGGCCGCCGGGGTTAAGCCTACAGCCACCACCCGTGGACTCGGCGTGACCTGCCTGGTAGCAGATCCAGCTGCGGCTGAGCTGGCGCGGAAGGAAGGGCTGACGCGCGGGGCTGCCGCCATGCGGCTAGCGTCCGGCAACCACGGCTCCAGACTAGATGGAGCCGTGGTTGCGATCGGCAACTCGCCGACGGCCCTGTTCGAGCTGCTGCGCCTGGCTATGGATACTGGCGTCAAGCCGGCTCTGGTTATCGGCGTTCCCGTTGGATTTGTTGGAGCCGCGGAAAGCAAGGAGGCGCTCGCCACCTCAGGGCTTCCCCACATTACTTTGCCGGGCAACCGCGGCGGCAGCAACGTGGCCGCCGCGATCATCAATGCGCTAATCCGGTTAAGCGCCGAGCAGAAATAAGAGATACCAAAAATAATAATCAATAACAAAACAATATTCCGATTGAATTGAAATTACACAATTACCAATATATACTTTGTTTTACCAAATATGGTCAGTGGGGCTTCCGTTCTGTGAGCGGAAGCTTAATTGGGGCAAGATCGGTGAAAGTCCGACGCAGTCCCGCTACTGTAAGTGAGAATGTAACTCAGGTTCGATCTTTTTCGGACCGGAACTTTTCTCGCAAGCCAGAAAACCCGCCCCTGACTCTTAATCCCGGTACCTTCGAGAGAAAGGGGCAGGATCATGATGTGGTTTCCATAGCTAACCCTTCGTCCGGCAAACGCGATGAGGGGTTTTTTCATCCCCGCGAGACAAATATTTCACTGATTGATTATCGAAAGGATACATAATGCATATCCCCGAGGGACTTCTTCCCGCCGAACAGGCAGCGGCCTGGTACGCCCCTGCCATGGCTTTCTTGGGCGCGGGGCTAGTGGGGCTAAAACGCCGCCTGGCGGTGTTGCCTTCTTCTCGCCCGCTGGTCGGCCTGATGGGCGCCTTCATATTTGTGATCTCATTGATGCCGATGCCCGTACCTGGCTTGGGCACGGTATCCCATCCTTGCGGAACGCCAATGGCAGCCATACTGCTGGGTCCGCTAACCGCGACCGTACTGGGTTCGGTGGCGCTGTTGCTGCAAGCGCTCTTTTTCGCCCATGGCGGCATCACCAGTTGGGGCGCCAACATTATCTCAATGGCCGTTGGCGGCTCCTTTGCCGGCTTTGCTGCCTTTAAACTATCGCGACGCGCCGGCCTGGGCCTTGGCATATCGGCCGGAATGGCCGGCGTAGTCGGTGATCTTGTCACTTACGGCATCACCTCATTCCAGATCGCGCTGGCCTTGCACGGGGATGAATCAGTGCCGTATGTCTGGGGCGCGGCTTTCGCATCTTTTCTGCCGACACAGGTGCCTCTCGCGATCGCCGAGGCGCTTTTCACCGCGGGCGTGGTTGTTTTTATCGCCAACCAGCGCGCCGAGATCCTCGACGGGGCGCTGATGCGGCCATGAAGCGATGGTTGATCATTGTGTCGATTGTGGTAGTTTTTCTGGCTGCCGTACTAATGACCGAATCGAAATGGGAGGGTGATGTCACCGAAGCGGCTGCTAACCCTCTGGCTGAAAAAGCCGGAATCGGGGACGCTCAGGTCCTGCCCTGGAACATCGACGGCGATCTGCTGCTGTTCTTCTTTCTCAGCGGCGGAGCTGTTGCCGGTTTCGCCGCCGGCTATTACTGGCGCACTCTTTTCCCGGGAGGCAATAAGTGACCGAATCGTCCGGAAACAATGATAACTACGCCTGGGGGGACAGTTTTCTCTCGCGGATTGATCCCAGGGTGAAGATCGTTGCCGTGGCCGGTCTGCTGGCGGTTAATCTGGCGGGCGCCTCGTACCTGGTGTCGGCGGCAATCGCCACATTCATGGCCTTGCTGATGGTGCTTGGCCGGATACCGTACAGGCGTCAACTGCTGATGATTGCCTTTCCCTTCACCTTCGCCTTGTTCGCGATTACCTCGCAGGCAGTCTTCAAGGGCAGCGATATTGTCGCCTCCCTGGGGCCGTTTGATTTTCATCTCGATGGTTTTTACCACGGCCTTTTTCTTGCCTTGAGGATCATAGCCGGTGGACTGGTAGTTGTTGTCCTGGGCGTGACCACGCCGCTCAACCGTCTTTGCCTGGCCCTCAGGTGGTTTAGGGCCCCAGCCACGTTTGTCGAGGTCGTCCAGTTGACTTACAGGTATCTTTTTGACATACACGCCGAATTCTCCCGTATGCATGAGGCTCAGCGCTCTCGGCTGGGCTGGTCCTCGGCCGGGGCCGGCCTTGCCAGCAGCCGCATGCTTGGCGGTTCTCTTTTCCTGCGAGTCTATGAACGCGGTTTGCGATCCTCGGAAGCGATGCGTTGCCGCGGCGCCGGTAATGTCGTTAATGGGACCCTCTCACCGCCCGGCCGTCTCGATCTTGTGGCCGGCATAACAGTTTCGGCCTTGATCGGCTGCCTGATCGTGCTGGCCCTTGGAGGACCGGCATGATCAGGGTCGACGGCCTCGAATACACGTATCCCGGCGGCGCCAAAGCTCTCGACGGCGTCTCCCTGGAGGTGCCGGAGGGTTCATTCCTGGCGATCATGGGAGCCAACGGTTCCGGCAAATCGACTTTGCTCAAACATATAAACGGACTGTTAACTGGCCAGGCCGGTAGCGTCAAAACTGCCGGAATGGAAGTAAGGCGCAAAAGTTTTGAGGAGGTCAACCGCGCGATCGGTTTTGTCTTTCAGGATCCCAACGATCAGATTTTTGCGCCGACGGTGCGCGACGACATCTGTTACGGCCCTCGCAACCTGGGGCTTCCGGAGAATGAAGTCGGGCGCCGGCTGGAACTGGCCGCGGAGCAGGTAGCGATCACCGATCTGCTCGACCGGCCCATCCATCATCTAAGCTACGGGCAGAAAAAACGCCTGTCTATTGCCGGAGTGCTGGCTATGGAGCCGCGGGTGCTGGTGCTCGACGAGCCCACGGCCAGCCTTGATCCCATGGGGGAGCGGCGGCTGATGCGTCTTCTGCACGATCTCAATCGTGGCGGTATGACCGTGGTCATGGCAACCCACGATGTGGATCTGGTGCCTCTATATGCGCGGCAGGTGTGCCTGCTGAGGGCAGGAAGGGTAGCGGTCGCGGGAGGGTTGCGCGATGTTTTTAACGACCGGGAGCTGATCGAGCGCTGTCACCTGCGCCTGCCGCGCATTTCGTACCTTTTTGAAATGTTTCCCGACCTGGAAGAGCTGCCCCTGACCGTAGGCATGGCGCGCCGGGAGCTGGAAGAGATGCTGGAGCTGGGCGAGTTGGGCCCGGTAGTTATCGATCGCCTGCGTGAGGTAAAAGAGGGATTGGCGGGAGCATGAATCGTGCGAACAGGAATGGACTGGCGCGAAGATGATGGTACGATCAGAGCCGGCAAAGGCAGCGGGCGAGCCCAGGCGCGGTTACACAACCGGCGCCTGCGCTCAGGCCGCCACGCGCGCCGCGGCCCTGACAGTGTCTATCGGCTACATTCCCTGCAACCTCGCCGCCGAAGAGGAGTCGGGGATTACCTGTGAAACCCGCGGTCTGGTCGATGTGACACTTCCTGGGGGAGAGAATACCATATTCGATATGACGATGCACGGCGAAGGTGTGGTTTCAGTGGTCAAAGACGCTGGCGACGACCCGGACATCACCGACGGCATCCAGATTTTTGTCTGCGTGGCGCCGCGGCTGGATGGCCATTTTTATATCGAGGGAGCCGAGGGCGTCGGCCGCGTCACGCGGGAGGGGCTTATGATCAAACCGGAACAGCCGGCGATCAACCCGGTGCCGCTTACGTATATACGGCAGGAAGCCGAACGGGTGCTTCCCCGGGGGGCAGAGATCACTATCTCCATCCCCGAAGGGGAAGAGCTGGCGGCTAAGACTTTTAATCCGAGACTTGGCATAATCGGCGGGTTGAGCATTTTGGGGACAACGGGCCGGGTCGAGCCGTGGTCAAGCGCCGCCTACCAGGAATCGCTGCTGCCGCAGCTGGATGTAGCGCTGGCGGCGGGAATCAGGCGGCCGGCGCTGGTGCCGGGCGCCAAGGGTGAACGGGCGGCGCTGGCGGCTGGGTTCGATCCTGAAGCCATCGTGCAGACCGGCAATTACATCGGCATGATGCTGGCGGCATCGGCCAGGCGCGGCATCCGCGAGGTGGCGCTGCTTGGACATGCATCGAAGATTGCCAAGCTGGCCCGGGGAAATTTTGATACACATTCGCGGCGATCGCCGATGCCGCTTGATGTTTTAGCCGAGTGTGCCAAAGAGACAGGCTGGAGCCAGAGCCGGGCGCAGGCATTATTGCCGCTGCCGACGACAGAGGCTGCCCTTGAGCGGCTGTCAACTGCCGTTGAAGGCGGGGAGGTGCTCGCAGCTGTAGCGAAACGCGCGGCATCCATGATCAAAAAGGAATACGGTATAGCCGCGCAGGTCTATTTGACGGATGGACATGGAAATATCGTCGGACAATATAAATGAGTAAGGCTAACAAAAAAACGATATTTATCATCGGCGTCGGTCCTGGGCCGGAGGCGCTTTTAACCGAGGCGGCGCGCCTCACGATCGGCGCCTGCCGTGTTTTCGTGGGCGGAGAGCGCCTGCTGAGGCTTGCGCCCGAAGAGGCGGAGACTTTTACGGTAGGGTCCGAGCTCGATGCGGTGCGCCGTTTTATCGCCGGCCCCATCGAGCGCGAGGATGTCTGTGTGCTTGCGAGCGGCGATCCCGGCTGTTTCAGCATCATGCAATCCCTCAAGGATGATTTTGAGGATCGGATCCAGGTCGTACCGGGAATCGCTGCGGTGCAGTTGCTCTCAGCCCGCCTGCTCACGCCATGGCATGACTGGCGGCTTGTAAGCCTGCACGGCCGTCAAAAGGAGCTGGCGCCGTTGCCGGATCCATCCCGGCCGACTGTGTATTTCTGTGACGATAAAAACTCGCCGCAGGCGATCGCGGACAACCTGCCGAAGGCGCTTTCCAAGCGACCGGTGGCAGTCGGTGGCAATCTTGGGCTACCGGATGAAACGATCTGGGAGGGTAGGCTTGCGGACGCCGCCAATCTTGAATTCCCGGGAAATTCGCTGCTGCTGGTGTTTCCCGCCATGCGGAGTATCGATGCAAGCAGGGGAAAAGCAGCTGCTCATGCTGCAATCACGGATGCCGACGCTGCCGCCGAAGCCGCGGCGCCGGGCATTCCCGACGAACTTTGGCTTCGACTGGAAGGCGTTCCACTTTCCAAAAGTGAGGTGCGGACCGTAGTCATCTCCAAGGCGCGGCCGGGAGGCAGGCGTGTGATCTGGGATGCCGGGGCCGGCACCGGCTCTTATGGCATCGAGTGCGCATTGATCGAGCCGCGAGCCCGGGTTTATGCCATAGATAAAAATCCCGAAGCCTGCGACCTGGTGGATCGGAACGCCCTGCGCTTCGGCGCGGTAGTCGAGACGGTCCGCGATGAAACTCCTAAGTGCTTCCCCGAATTGCCGCAACCGGATCTGGTCATAATCGGCGGTAATGACGGCCGTCTGGAAGAGATCTTTCAGGGAGCGGCCGAAGCGCTTGCCCCGGGTGGCAGAATACTGGTAACCGCCCTTCTGGAAGAGACCAAGAAGAAGGCGCATAAACTATTTGCCGAATCAGGCCTCCTGAATCGCGGCGCCACCAGGGTAGCAATTTCCCGCGGTCAAAACCGGCAATGGATGGATCATAATCCCGTGATCATTTTTACCGGGGACAAGCCTTTACCGGCCGAGACTGAAGAGAGCCAGGCATGAGCGAACGGTCACTTTGAGAAGAAAGGCAGCATGAGCGAACTGGGAACTTTATATGGAGTGGGGGTTGGCCCGGGCGATCCGGGGCTAGTTACACTGAGGGCGATCGAGGTCATCCAGGGCGCACCAACGGTCGCCTACCCTGTCCATAAGCAAGGGGCTGAAAGCCGCGCTTACGAAACGGTATCCCGGCATATAGGGGAAGGCGCCGAGCGCCTGCCCCTTCTCATGCCGATGACGCGCGATCATGCCAGGCTTGAGCAGGCGCATGCGGATGCAGCCGCGGCCCTCATCAAGGCAGCTGCCACAGGGAAGGATGTGGCCTATCTTTCCCTGGGAGATCCGCTGTTTTACAGCACTTTTGGTTACCTGGCGGAAAGGTTCCCCGGCCAGATTGAGGTAGTTAGCGGCGTCACGGCGGCGAGCGCCACAGCTGCTTCGCTTGGTCTGCCCCTGGCAGCGGGCGATACGCCGACTGTAATCGTCACAGGGCATGCGTATGCCGCGCTGCGCGACGCGCTCACTATGGGAGCTTCGGTGTTCATCATCAAACCGCGCTCGCTGACAGCGGCATCGTTCGACCTGCTTGATAAAGAAGGCGCCTGGGCCCGCGCCAGCGCCGCCATTGAACTCGGCGGTCCCAAACAGCGCCTGATTGAAAGGCTCGATCGTGAGACAGCGGCAGAACTGCCGTATTTCGCTGTAATCTGGATCAAGCCACCGGAGGAAAGCAGATGACGAACAGCAAGGTTGTATTTCTCGGAGCCGGGCCGGGCGATCCCGAGCTTCTCACTCTCAAGGGCATGCGTCTGCTCCAGCAGGCAGATATCGTCATTCATGCCGGTTCGCTGGTAAGCCCGGCGCTTCTGGATTTTTCACCCCAGGCCGAGCTGATTGACAGTGCACCGCTATGCCTCGATGACATTGTCAAGTTGATGGCCGCGGGCGCCAGGGCCGGCAAGCGCGTGGTGCGGCTGCACAGCGGCGACCCATCGCTCTATGGCGCCATCAAGGAGCAAATTGCCCGTCTGCGTGAAGAGGGTATCGGCTTTGAAGTGGTTCCCGGGGTTACATCGCTGTCGGCGGCAGCTGCGGCGCTTGCCAGCGAATTGACGGTGCCGGGAGTCTCCCAGACAGTCATTATTACGCGCGCCGCTGGCAGGACTCCGGTGCCAGGGACCGAGGATATCAGTTTGCTTGCGGCTCATGGTGCCACCATGGCGATCTTTCTTAGCGTCGGTCTCGCCGCCGAGGTTCAGAAAAAACTTTTGACGGGATACAAGCCCGAGACTGCGGTTGCCATCGTGCGGGACGCGAGCCGCCCGGCACAAAAAATATTGAGGACGACCGTGGCGAGGCTGTCAGAAGAGATTGCCGCCGCCGGGATCGATCGCACCGCGATTATTCTCGTGGGTGATTCACTCACCCAGGCTGGCGATGAATCGCTCCTCTACGATGACGGGTTTTCCCACGGATACCGGAAATAAAATGACGGGCGAGCGAAAAATCAGCTTCTTTTCCCTGACAGCGGGCGGAGCGCTCATGGCCCTGAAGCTGCGTGACCGCTTTGGCGGCATTGCACATCTGCCGCGTTGTCATAGCCTGGGATGCAAGCGCTGCGATCCTTTTGATAGCATTGCTGAGTCTTTGCCGGAGCGTTTTCGCGCCGGCGACACGCTGGTCTGCATTATGGCAGCTGGTATCCCCTTCCGCCTATTGGCGCCGTATCTTCAATCGAAAAGGGACGATCCCGCTGTAATCGTTCTCGATGAGGATGGCAGGCATGCGGTGCCGCTGCTCGGCGGCCACGCCGCCGGCGCCAACCGTTTCGCGCGCGAGATCGCTGACTTTCTGGGAGGTACGGCTGTAATCACGACCTCGAGCGATGTTCAGGGGCTGACTGCTCCCGATGAACTGGCGCAGAAACTGGGCCTGACCATTGATGACAATACCGCCCTTACGGATGTAACGGCCCTGCTGGTTGACGGCAGACCGGTCTGCATCGAAAGCCGTGAAGATCCCGGCGTCGACGGCTACGGTTGGGTGCCGAGCGAAGGCGACGCCGCCGGTTTTGCCGCGCGCGTTTTGATAACTCACAATATAATTGATATTACCCATGATTTGCCCACCGCACGGTTGATCCCCCAATCGACCGTAGCCGGAATCGGCTGCTGGCGGGGAGCCCCGTCCATAGAAATAATCGCGGCCATTAATGCGGCCTGTTTCCGGCACAGCGTGGATCCCCGCTCCGTGGGCACGATCGCGTCGATCGATGTGAAGCGCGACGAGCCCGGACTGGCCGAAGCCGCTGCGATTCTCGGTGCAAAGACAATTTTTTATGGAGCCGGTGAGCTGGCCGCGCTGGGAAGGCCGGGCAGCGATTTTGTCGAGGAAAAAGTCGGGACTGCGGCGGTCTGTGAGCCAGCGGCGATACTGGCGGCAGGGGAAGGCGCCGAGTTGATCTGTGGGAAAGAGGTTGAAGGCGCGGTTACCATATCGCTGGCGCTGCGGGCGCACGATTTCAATGGCGGGCGCGAGGATCGCGGCGGGGGCCAGGTTCTGGCCGTTGGCACCGGCGCCGGCACGGCGGCGCTTCTTACCTCCGCCGCCAGGGAAGCACTGCGTGAAGCCGATGTTGTCATGGGATACCGGACCTACATCGAGCAGGTGCGGGCAATCTTCCCCGAAAAGGAATTTATCTCCGGATCGATGGGCGCCGAACTCGACCGCTGCCGTGAAGCAATTGAGTTGGCAAAAGCCGGGCGCACGGTAGCCCTTGTTTCGAGCGGCGATGCCGGAGTTTATGGGATGGCCGGGCCGCTGCTGGAAGCGGCTGGCGATACGACGGTAAGGATCGTCCCCGGGGTGACGTCGGCACAGATTGCCGCCGCTCGTCTGGGCGCCCCCCTGATGAATGACTATATCACGCTCAGCCTGAGCGATCTGCTGACTCCACGAGAGGAAGTTCTGCGGCGCGCACGCCTGGCGGCAGCCTCTGACATGGTTGTCTGCCTCTACAATCCGATCAGCAAAAAGAGGCGGCCGCTATTCGAGGAAGTATGCTTGATCATGACTATTGAACGGTCACCGGACACACCGGTCGGCTGGGTGCGGGAGGCGGGTAGCCCGGCTGAAGCGGCGGGAATAATTTCGCTGGCGGAACTGCGGCAGCAGGACATCGACATGAGGACGATCGTCATCATTGGCAATTCTCAAACGGAGATCATCAATGGCAGGATGATCACCCGCCGCGGCTACGAAAAAAAACGCAAATGATAAGCGCCCGCACCATTTACATGATTGGCGGCACCACTGAAGCCAACCTGGCCGCGGGCCGTCTTCAGGAAGACGGATACCGGGTTATTGTAAGTGTGGCCACACCCTTGGGGGAAAGGGTCGCATCCGCCATCGGTCTGGAAACCGACTTCGGCTTTAAAAACGCGGAGGGCATGGCCGAAAGCGCACGCGCGCAAAAAGCAGCGGCGATTATTGACTGTTCGCATCCTTTTGCTATTGAGGCCAGCCGTGAGGCCTCCGAAGCCGCCAACAGGCTGGGTCTGCCCTACCTGCGTTTCATGCGGCTTCCTTTCGCTGTAGGCGGCGATGCCGCGGGTAGCGCCGAGGCCGGCACTACCGGTACCGCCGGCTCTGGCATGACCACCGTGCAATCTTTCGAGGATGCGGCCGGCCTTCTGGCCGGCCGCAAAAAACGGGCGCTACTGACCATCGGCACCAGGAACCTCGAATTTTTCACAGAGGCACAGACTGATTTCACGGCCCGCATCCTCCCCGTGGAAGAGTCTTTCAAGGATTGCGCACGGCTGGGGATTAAGCCGCAGAGCATCATTGCCGCCTGGCCGCCTTTCAGCGAAGGTTTCAATCGTGCCTGTCTGAGAAAGTGTGAAGCTGAGGTGCTGGTGACCAAGGATTCCGGCCGCGAGGGCGGCCTGATGGAAAAGCTTCAAGCCGCCGCGGCCGAAAATGCAGAGGTAATCCTCATCGCCATGCCTATTGAAACAGGGGCAATACACGATCTCGAAGCATTGTCGGCGCGTCTGCGGGAGGTAATTGCTTCTTGAAGGGCCTCCAACGTGTCTTTGGTTTTTTCACGATCCTGCCTCTATCCAGCGCAGGCACTGTTGAAGATGTAGCCCGGGCCGGTTATTTCATCCCCCTGGCCGGGGCGGTACTTGGCGGCGCTGAGGGCCTCATCGGCTGGGGATCGGCCCGGATTTTCGGGCAACCGCTGGCAGCTGCCATGGTCATGGCCGCGGCGCTACTGCTCACGGGCTTTCACCACGCGGATGGGCTAGCCGATCTCGGCGACGCCCTCATGGCGCACGGCGATGCTGCCCGCCGGATAGAAGTTCTCAAGGACAGGACCATGGGCGTCGGCGCCGCCGGCGCATTGCTGATAACCTATCTGATCTCATGGGCTGCGTTGTTGCAGTTGCTTTCGTTGCGCACCGGCTGGCAGCTTGTCTGGAGCCTCATGGCTGTCGAAATTGCCGCGCGCCTGAGCATGCTGGTGGTCATCGCCGCGGGCAAGCCGTCACACGATGGCAGCGGCTATACCTTTATTTTGACGATGAAGGGGGCGAGGTGTGTGGCGGCGATCATAATGTCGCTGGCAGGCCTGGCGCTGCTCTTTCTGGTTCAGCCGCTAACTGGTGTAATGGCCGCGGGCGGCGCCGGGATCGCGGCTGGCATTGCTCTGACCCTGGCGGGAAAACACTGGTTTGGAGGTGCCGGCGGCGACATCATGGGAGCTTCAGTAGAACTGGGAAGGATGGCGGCTCTCATCGGCCTGGTAGCCGCGGCTCTGCCCTGATTCACGCGGACGATATCTTACGCGGCGCTTTCCTAATCCCGCAGCGGCGAATTTGCCGGCGGCTCGAGTGGCGCGGCAGCTTCAAGCCCCTGTTCCACCGCCAACTCACCGGGGTCGCCTTTTGCCGATAGCTGACCTGGCTCCATTAATCCGGGGGGCTCACAGCTATGGATAGCCACGGCCAGCTGGTTGGCGATACTCAGGATCGTCTCGATCAAAGCCGGCGTGAACGGCCGCTTGTCCGGCCAGAACAGCGCCATACCGCCGACAACTTCATCCTTGTAGATGATTGGCACCGTACAGCGCCGGTTGTCGCCAACGTTCAGAGCTTTAAGGATATAGGCTTCAGCTTCGCTCGCATTTGAAAGGTCCACTTCCTCGTGCGTGATCATGCGCTTTTCGACCACGGCGCGGGTCAGCAGGGTCCCTCTCGTCAGAGGGGAAAACAGAAACTCGTTCATGACCTCGGGTGCGTGCCCCGTAAAAGCAAGATTTACCAATCCCTCACGCTGGCGATCCAGGTAATAGACGCTGGCGCGGAAACAGTTCATCTCTTCATAGACCGCCCGCAGGGCCCGGGCGGCAATCTTTCTCAGATCCTGCGAGCTGGCGCAGGCAGCCGCAACATCCCGGAGGAGGGCGACACGAGCCAGTTCCTTTTTGGTAGTCTCATGCAGCAGCGAATTCTGCACGGCCATTGCCGCCCGGTCGGCCAGCACCTGGATCAGCCCCCATTCACGGGCTGAAAAAGCTTTCTCGCGGTGGCTGCCGATCTGGAGCACCCCGGCAACCTTGCCGCCGAGGCGCAACGGCACCACCAGCACCGACCGCACGCCGGAGTTTTCGGCGAAGGGGCAAAGGTCTTTCGCTTCCGGATGGTTTTGCACGTTGTCGATCTTCATCGGGACGCCTTCCTTGTAAGCACGTCCCGCCAGACCGTCACCGATTTTTGTTCTGATTTCGTTCAAGGGGACAGACAGGTTTCCAGCCGCGGCGCGCGCCACCAGATTCTCGCCTGTTTCGTCAGCCAGAAGAATCATGGCGGCGTCCATCTGCATGACGTCCTGAGTCCTGGTCACCAGCTCGATCAGGACCTCTTCGAGATCCAGAGAAACGAGGCCGGCTTCGGAAATCGCTTCGATTGCTTCGAGCGATTTACGGATATAGTGCTCATTTTCGTAGATGGTGGCGTTTTCGATTGCCAGCGCGGCGTGCGAGCCGATAACCGTGGCAAACTTGATCTGCTCGTCCGAGAACGAGCGTTTCCTGTCAGTCTGGCTCAGAACAACGACGCCGATGGAACGGTTAGCGGACACCATGGGCACAATCAGGGATGATTTGATGTTGAAGTAGTCGAGCCTTTCGCGAATAAAGCGGGGGTCTTCCCGGGGCTCCTCGGCGGCAATGGCCTGTTTGCTCTCGACGGCGGCCACACCGATGGGCATGTCTTCGTATGGATAACGCTGCTGGGTAACCACGTCATCGGTGTACTCTCCAAAACCGGCCATGCCTACCCACTGGTCATCTTCCAGCAATAACAGTGCGCCGGCGTTGGTACCGGCGATAAAGGCAAGGTTATCGAGCACCACGCGAATCGTCTCTTCGAGGCTGAGGATGGACATGACCGCGGCGCTTATCCGCAGAGCCGCATCGCGGGTCCGGGTCCGGTTGACCGCGTCCGTAACTTCAAAGGCAAAAAGCGCCACTGACCGCGGCGTTCTCCGTCCCTCGAAAGAGACGGGAATCAGATTAATTCACCAGAAGTTGCTGTGTCCTTCGGCCGACGTCAACTGAAACTCATCACAGTCAACCCGCTGCCGCAAATTGACAGACTGGTCCATCTTCTCTGAGAGTCGCCCCGCGCTTTCTTCCGGCAGCAATTCCCGCAGCAATGAACCGCGTTTGCCGCTGCCATAAATCATGGTGTCGAAAGTCTGATTGCTGTTGACCAGCTTGTATCCCGGGAAGCTGAACTCCGCATAGGCCAGAGGTGAATTCTCGAGCGCGTCACGCACTATATTTACGCGGTGGTAATATCCTTTGATGATCCGCGCTTTTAGGGCGACAATCACGCTGAAGACACCGACCGCGCTGGAAGTCCAGATGCTCAGGCTGGCTTCCGATTCCACCTGGGCCGCGAGGCAAAGCACCACCGTGATCATTCCCGTGCCTATGACCTCCAGAGGGCTCAGCAGGAAGCCGGCGGTTATGATGGGGATGACCCAAAGCACGTCGATCCAGGGAAAATCATCCATGAAAAAAGCATCGAGTATGCTGACGGCCCCGATCAGCACGCCGACTGTGAAAAGAGAGACCAGGTGACGGTACGGAAACTTCTTCGGCAAGCGAGGAATTTGCGGCATCACACATTCCTTAGCACGTTCCTGTAGGGACAAAAGCGGGGGCACCGGTTGCCCCCAAAGCATACGGTATTAATGAATTATAGGCTAAAAAGGCTGTAAGTTCACCTTTGCGGCATCGGACAGAGCGCCGCCATAATGGGTACAATGGATAAAGATAATACCCGCGCGGCGGCATGGCCGTCTAATGATTCGTCCGCATGGCTGCTTGGCCGTGCGGCCTTGGATTAATAAGGAGAAAATCGTGGATAATTTTCATCGCCTGCTTGGCAGTTTTGGAAGGGATGTCCGGAGAGCGATTGTTGCCGGCGCATCAACCGCGGCTCTTGTTTCCATACTTGTTGTGGGGGGTTGCGGGGATCGATCAGCTGAGTCGCCTACTGTTCCCAGCCTGACGACGCCAACGATCACTGTACCGGGGCCAACGGCGCCTGGCGCGGTCAATGTGGCTGTGGACACGGGAGGCCGGATGCAGATTGACGAGACCAGCCATGATTTCGGTAACATTCCGGTCGGGCAGAAAGTTCAGTATGCCTTTTCCATCAAGAATGTTGGCGATGGGCCGCTTGAACTGGGTCAACTCTCGGTCAAACGGCTAGAGGGCTGCTGAGACGCACAGGCGGTCGTGGGTTCCACGACCATAGCGCCCGGTGAGAGCACGACCATGACCGTATCCATGCAAATGGGCAAGGGAATGGGTGGCCCCCATCTATTTGAGGTGACGGTGGATTCCAGCGACCCAGCACCAGTAGTGAGCAAGGTTTCGGTGCAGGCCGACTTTACGGAGTGACGGGCGAACCAACCTCGCCGGCAAGTGATCTAACTCTTGCCGGCCCAGTGACGTGAGAGGCCGGAGAGGCCTTCACGCCAGAAGACCCGCCAGAACTCGGTCTTGCGGTAGCGCGCATATGCCGCGCGGCGCACAGGATCGCAGAGCACATCGCGGGCTTCGTTTATTTCCTGCATCCTCAAGTTGGCCCAGACCTGTTTTTCGGGAGGATAGGCATCCGGGTGGTATTTTCTCGCCAGCGCTTTATAGGCGCGGTCGATAACTTCCCGCGAAGCTTCCTGATGGACCTCAAGGATGCGGTAGTAGTCTTTCACAGGATTAATGCTTTCCATGGAGCGTGCGCTTTCAAGGGAGCGTGCATAAGCCAAATGGTATAGCAAACAATGGGGGAGTTCCAATTATGGCTGGAGCCGCCAAATGCAAACGTGTGCCCTGTCAGGGCACACGAAATCGGCGTACGTATATTTTCTTCCAAACTTCATAAGACCGCCGGGCCGGCACTATTCGCTCGCAACTGCCACTGTTGGCCCGACGCAACTTCCGCGTCAGCTGAATTTCAATTCTCGTGTTTACCGCAATACACTTGCTCGAGAAGGATTATGCTGGAATCCTTTCATTTCGGGAATCCGAAAATTCCCATCCCTTGGAAGACCCGGCCTCTCCGGCTATTCTCTCGGAGGCCAAATCGGCGAACGTAGTCGACTCCAGTCGATCGATGAGCGTCTGCTGGATGCGATCCCATACGGGATGAACGGGGCAGAAACTCTCTCGGGTACATTCACCTTCTTCGCGCAGGCAACGGTTCAGCACGATCGGCTCTTCAATTGCTTCGATCACTTCGCGCAGGTTGATCTCCTCGGGATGACGCGCCAGGAGAACACCGCCCTGGTTGCCGCGCAGAGTCCGGACCAGGCCGGCGCGTGCGAGGGTGCGCATGATAGTGGGAAGATACTTTTCAGGGATTCCTTCGCTGGAGGCGATTTCTTTTGTTTGCACCACGTTACCCTGTTGTTCGGTCGACAGATGCAGAAGAGCTCTAATCGCGTAATCAGCTTGTCTGGTAAGTTGCATTTGTCACCTCCTCGGGTGATAAAAAAAACATGTACGGGTACATTTCTCAGTCCAGCGTCAACAACTAATGTGCCGAAATCTTACGTTTGGAGCATATCGTCCAGAGGAGGTACCTACTATCGGGGAAAACCCCCATTTTTATCATCGTTATGACTAATTTGAGTTGTTTGGTTTTGTTTTATTTTATCGAAGACAAATAATAATACTGCTATTTACAGGTACTTTATCCGGGGTGTTATTTGCTTCTTAGTCGCATGCCCCTTTTTTGAGGCATTCTTCATTGTTAACTGTTGCAATTTGCAATTAACCAATTGAAACAGTATAGACCAAGAAAGGCCAGTTCCCGGATGTCCTTTCACGGCCAATAGCACTTTTTTAATCCATCTGGATATACGTTTCTGGGGACTTACCGGGTGAGCGGCGGCGGAGCTGTCTTAATTTCGAGGAGAAAGAATCGCCTGGCGCCGCATCTTCGTGACGCGCCGCCATCACTTCTACCAGCGGCGCTCCAGATTGAGAAGCTCGCGGGAATAACCAACAACACAAATAGGCGAAACTATAAACTGGTAGACCAGGAAGTAGGCGAGGAAGCCGAGGATGTTGCGCCGGATCTTGAGACCCATGAGGTCGAACACGCATTTCTGATAGCGCAGCATGATCAGCACGATCAGCGCCGTGAGTGGCAGCACCAGGAGGGTCATGATCCCCGCCAGATAAAAATAACCGAAGCAAGCCAGTATCACTCCGGGAATGAAGGCCGCCGTGAACACCAGATCCAGCGGTGGGAAGAGAAGATCCAGAGCCACGAAGAAGCTGGCGAAATGATGCCGCCGCCAGACAATCCCCAAATGGCTTTTAAGCGCCTCGATCATGCCGCGCGCCCAGCGCTGTCGCTGATGATAGAAACCGCGGAAGGTCGCAGGCACTTTGGTGAAGGCGATTGCGGTCGGCTCGTGAACGATCTTGTGGCCTTCCCCCAGAAGGGCCCAGGTCATGACGATATCTTCGCCGATGCGGTTTGGCCAGCCGCGCGCCGCCCGGACCACCCCGGTGCGGAAAGCACTGAACGAACCTTGTGCCACCAGTGTGCCGCGATACATGCTTTGCTGGCGCTTGACGGCGCCGATGCCCAGAAAGTAATCCCACTCCTGCAGGCGCGTCATGTTCGTCTCACGTGAATTCTTGGCCAGAACCGAACCGGCGACCGCGGCGCAATCAGGGCTTTGCATCAGCCGCGCGACGATCCGCCGGACTGCCTGTGGATGGAGGAACGTATCGGCGTCGATGGTGATGAGAACCCGGTGCGATACCGCGTCGAGCCCCGCATTGAGCGCCGCCGCTTTCCCCTGGTGGGGGATGGAAATGATCTCCAGGCATGGCTTTCTCAGGGAGCGAAGGTAATTGAGGGTTCCGTCGCTGGAACCGTCGTCGATGACGATGATCTCGATCTCTGCAGGATAATCCTGTCCGGCCAGTCCGCGGAAGGTTTCTGAAAGATTGTTCTCCTCGTTATAGGCGGCGATGAGGATGGAGACGCCGGGATAAGCCTGGTCGAGATGTAGCTTTGGCTGCCTGTAGCTCAGCAGGCTTAAGAGCAGGAAGACATTCAGGTAACCGGGAATGATAGCGACGAAAGCAACCAGGATAATGGCGCCCGGCAGAGTAACCAGATCATCAAGGTCGCCGGCCCAGCGCGAGGCGAACAGGCTGGCCGCGGCTGCGAAAGATAGAGCGCCAACGTTGGCGATCACGAATCTGAGGGCTATCCCGGATCTGGGCAGGGCCCCCACAAGCCCTTCACCGCGCGAAGCGGTTTTTGTCTGAGTGTTCACGTAATCGTTTTTCCCTTACCCCGTGTTTGGGAATAAAACGAAAAGACCCGGAAATGTTATTCGCTGTTAAAACTATAAAACCTCTATTTGAGTATTTGAGGGAGTATTTGAGGTCTATTTGAGGGACGTACGTTTCCTATGTTTCCTAATTTAGAGGTATTTGAGGGACGTACGTTTCCTATGTTTCCTAATTAAGCCGCAGACAAGTGTTTGCGGCATTTCTTTTAGATTTCGCAATCAACGGCCGGACAGCCGCCAGAGAATTCGGCGCCCGCGCGCACGCGAACATCGGGGCCCGTGCCCTCCTCGGCCTCGCTACCCAGATATAAAACCTGTTGTTTTCTGCTACCGTAGCGGAAGACGGTGATCCCTTTGCATCCCAGGTCCCAGGCCAGCAGAAAAGCGCGGCGCACATCATCGATGCCAGCGCGCCGGGGAAGATTGATCGTTTTGGAGACGGCGTTATCAACATGTTTTTGAAAAGCCGCCTGCATGCGCACGTGCCACTCCGGCTCGATATCCATAGCCGTTACAAACAGCCGCCGTATCTTTTCGGGAACGCGCTTGTTGTCCTGGACGCTGCCGGTCCGGGAGATCTCCATCATCAGCTCCTCGGAATAAAAGCCCTGGGCGCGGGCCAACTGCTCGAAGTCAGCGTTTGCTTCCAGCAGGTGAGTGCCCTCCATCACATCGCGTACGAAAGAAATTGCGAACAGAGGTTCGATACCGCTGGAGGCGCCGGCGATAACGCTGATGGTGCCAGTGGGGGCAATGGTGGTCACGGTCGCGTTTCGCATCGCCGTCATGCCGCGCCGCTGCCACAGACTCTCCTCAAAATTGGGGAATGAACCGCGCCGACCGGCGATTTCAGCCGACTTTGCTACCGCCCTCTCCTCGATGAATTTCATGATCTCCTCTGCCTTGGCCAGCGCCGCCTCGGAATCATACGGGATCCCCATGCGGATCAGCGCCTCGGCAAAGCCCATGACACCGAGCCCGATTTTACGATTGCCGTCGGTAATCTCCTTGATCTGCGCTAGCGGAAACTGGTTGGCGTCGATGACGTTGTCAAGAAAATGTACCGCGATGTCAACCAGTTCTCCTAGGCGGTCCCAGTTGATATCTCTCTGGATGCCGCCGACGTCCTTACCGGCTGATTTTGCGCCTGTGCCCGCGCCAGCATCCGCGCCGTTTCGCACCAGCTTCGACAGGTCGATCGACCCCAGGTTGCAGGATTCATAAGGCAGCAGCGGCTGCTCGCCGCAGGGGTTGGTCGTCTCCATCGGCCCCAGCCGCGGCGTCGGATTCGCCGCATTGATGCGGTCGAGAAAGATGATTCCCGGGTCGCCTCCAGACCAGGCGGAAGAAGCCATGGCTTCGAGCACGGGCAGAGCTCGCAGGCGGCCGGCCGGCTTGCCGGTTCTGGGATTCACGAGCGTGTACTGCCCATCAGTCTTGACCGCATCCATGAACGCATCAGTAGCGGCTACGGAGATATTGAAATTGCGCAGGAATCCCTCCTGCTGCTTGGAGCCGATGAACTCGAGGATATCGGGATGGTCCACCCGGAGGACGCCCATGTTGGCGCCCCGCCGCCGGCCGCCCTGCTTGACTACTTCGGTAGCGCTATCAAAGGCGCCCATGAAACTGACCGGCCCGGAAGCCACGCCGTGAGTGGTGCCGACGATGTCGCCCTTGGGGCGCAAGTGCGAGAATGAAAAGCCGGTGCCGCCTCCAGCCTGATGGATGATGGCCATGTATTTCACGGAGTCGAAGATTCCAGGGATGGAATCGGGCACCGGCAGCACGAAGCAGGCCGACAGCAGCCCCAGCTCGGTGCCCGCATTCATGAGCGTGGGGGAGTTGGGCAAGAACTCGCGCGAGGCCATCACTTCGTAGAATCTGGCTTCGGCTGTAGCGGGGTCATCCCCATAGTGGGCTTCAGGGGCAGCGACATACCTGGCAACCCGACGGAAAAGCTCCCGCGGTGTTTCCGTTACCTGCCCCTGGTCATCCTTCTGCAGATAGCGTTTTTTTAGCACCGTCAGAGCGTTCAACGGCAGCTTGAGATCGTCTTTGACGCCCAGGAACTGTTTGGCTGCCCGGATCTCAGCATGTTGGCGGCGGTATTTGATGTAGGCGCGCGCCGCCTCCTTCAGGGGGCTGGACATGAGCACGTCCTCAACCACATCCTGGATCTCCTCGACGCCGGGCGTGCCGTCGGGATGAACGGCCTCAAGCCGCTCCACCACCAGTCCGGTCAGCTGCCCGGAAACCTTGCCGTCCCGCTCGCCCACGGCTTCCAATGCACGAAAAATAGCATTCTCAATGCGTAAGGGATCAAATGGCGCCAGGCTGCCATCGCGGGCGCGAATGGATTTTATCGTCTTTTTGGTCACATCTAACTCGGTCCTCAGACCTGTATGGTGGCTGCCAGCGGCGGCGCATTCGCTTCATCGGCCATATTTTCATGAGCACAACCCCTGCAAATATCAATATCTTCATCCCCCAGGACAAAGAAACTTAATCAGTTCTTAACCCCCAAACCTTGATGAAAACAGCTCAAGCACAGTACAATACTCGCAATTGGAAACAGTGCGGCCGTGAAAGTTCAGTAGGCGAGGACTCTCGAATGGGACTTATGACAGGCTGCGGATTGGGAAAGGGAAACATGTCTTTACTGTTGGAACTCTCCGAAGAACTGGAGTGCAAAGAGTGTGCGGTGCTCTGTGAGAAGGTTATCTACCCCGCTAATTGCTTCGACTCAGGATGCAAGTATATCTACTCCTACGATCAGCAAGGCACCACTTATTTTGGCTGCCTCTACAAGGTATTTGCAGTCGAGATCGATTTCGGTGGCTTTAAGGAGCTGGAAAAGCGCAAGGGCGGCTTCGGCGCCGTCAAGGTAGTGCGTCCGCCGCGTGAACGCTGCCAGATTACGGTGGAGCGGGCCTACAATCGTGAACAGGGCGAAGACTGCCGCAAGGCGCTGCTCAACCGCTATTCCACCGATGAGGCGGAAACGACCGCATAATCCAGGGACGTACGTTTCCAATGTTTCCTAATTCTCGGTCCTGGGAGTCTCCAAGACTGTTTGGAAACATTGGAAACGTACGTCCCCAAGCTGACCCAAGCTGACCCAAGCTGACCGATTCCTCTATAATTCAAGCTGAACGTGAATAACGTCCGCTTTGAACATCTGGTGGAGGTAGCACTGGAGGATCTGCCTCCGGAGTTTGCCTCACGGCTCGACAATGTCACGGTTATGGTCGAGGATTTCGCCTCCCCCGAGCAACTCGCGAAGGTTCATCTCCAGGACCGCCATCGCCTGCTGGGGCTCTACGAGGGCATCCCGCTGACCGAACGGCCCCGTGTTTACGCCGGCGCGCTTCCCGACCGCATTACTATTTTCCGGATTCCGATCGAGGAAATGTCCCGCACCGATGAGGATATCAAGGCGCAGGTTCGTAAAACCGTGATGCATGAGCTGGGCCATTACTTCGGTATGTCCGAGGAGCGGCTGGAGGACGTGTAATAAGTTGGGATGGGGCGGGAACATCCCGCCCCACTCCGACTAACTTCGATCCGCATTTCCCACAAGCACCGCATTTCTTAAGCCCCCTTGTTGTTAGGGCCGACCCTATTATGGGAAGGCCAAAGCCTGTTGATGGAACCGGTGCTAAAAAACTCACTGATCGCTCTTGTCGCCGTTCTTGCTGGCGCGGCACTGTTGATTTCTCCATTGAAACCTGACGAGGTTGCCGCGCAGGCTATCCCCCGTGATTACTATTTCACTTGGTACGACGATGCCGGCGGCTCTAACTGGGTGCTGATGGCCAATCCCTCGTCAGCCACGGCCGATCTCAATTTCACCCTTTCAATTGACGGCGCCGACCGCGCACTTGAGCCTCTCTCAGGAACCGGATGCTCCGCCTTGCCACTAACCTGCAGTTCGGGACAGGTGCCGGCGGGCCGGACCATTGCCCCGCGTTATAACGGTCTTACCGGCGGACCGGTCAAGGCGCATAGTCAGACTTCTGCCCTGTCGGTCGTTAGTCAGAGGGTACTTTGGGGTGGCAAGTCGCTCGAGGAGATAACCGCGGTCGACAGCGAGCGGCTCAGTTCACATTATTACTGGACCTGGTATGACATGCAGAGCCCCGGTTTTAAAAACTGGGTGCTGGTGTCCAACACCAATCCTTCACCGGTTCACTACGAAATCAGGATCGGCGCCGCTCTTGCCGCTTATGGTGATATCCCCGCAAATGATTATGTTGCGCCCATGTTCGACACCATCAAGGGCGGGCCGGTCGAAGTCGAGGCCTGGACCGATTCAGGGAAAGGGACTCACGCCGAGGTCATGGCATCGCAGCGTGTGTTGACCGGCTACGGCGACGCTTTCAATGAAGTGCCGGGCGTTCCCGCGGCTGAGCTATCCGATCATTACTTCTGGACCTGGTACGATCATGAGTCGGCTGGGGCCAGGAACTGGGTACTGGTAGCGAATCCGGGCGGGTCTGCCATCTATTACGAGATCAGGGTTGCGGGGCAACTCTGGGCGAGCGGCGGCATCCTGGCTGGCGAATACACCGCGCCCGAATTCGAAGGCGTCATCGGCGGCCCGGTGGAGGTTGAGGCCTGGACCGACTCCGGCAAGGGCACGCCGGCCGATGTTATTGCTTCTCAGCGGGTTACATGGGGGTCGTCGTTTGAGGAGGTTCCCGGCTTGCCAGCGGAGCAGCTCAGCTCCGGCTACCACTGGACCTGGTACGATCAGCAATCAGCCGGGTCGAAAAACTGGGTGCTGGTCTCCAATCCCAACGGACGTCAGATTTATTATGAGATTAGTGTTGCCGGCGCTGTGCAGAACAGTGGCGTCATCGCTCCCGGCCAGAAGGAGACGCCAACTTTCGACGGTCTGATGGACGGTCCGGTCGAAGTACAGGCATGGACCGATTCGGGGAAGGGAACTCCCGCGCCCGTCATTGCTTCGCAGCGGGTGCTCTGGGGCGGATATTTCAACGAGGTGCTGGGAGTGCCGGAGAGCCCGGTGGTTGTTCTGCCGTCGGTGTTCAACCCCAATCCGCCGGCAACGCCGGTGAAACTGATTTTTGTCCATCACTCGACTGGCGAGAACTGGATCACTGACGGCAATGGCAACCTGGGCCAAGTCCTTACTACGGCTAACTATTTCGTCAGCGACACCAACTACGGCTGGGGTCCGGCCGACGCCGATGCCGGCTCCGGCAAGATCGGCGACCACACCGATATCGGTCACTGGTACAACTGGTTTGCAGGGCCGAATCGCGATGCAAACATGACGGCGCTCTTCGCCGAGAGCGGCCAGCATTCATCGTATACGCGCATGGTTACAGAACCTGGTGGAGCCAACGAGGTCGTTATGTTCAAGTCCTGTTTCCCCAACTCGGCGATCGGCGGCAACCCGGGTGATCCGGCGACCGTGGGCGCTAATCCTCTCCGCGGGCAGGATGCTTACTCGGGCGCAATGACCGTGGCCAACGTCAAGGGAATCTACAACGATCTGCTGTCTTACTTCGCCGCGCACCAGGAGAAGCTCTTCGTAGTTGTGACCGCTCCGCCGCTCGACAGCGGCGCCACCAATGGATCACAGGCGGCCAATGCCCGCGCCGTCAACAACTGGTTGGTGAACGACTGGCTGACTGGTTACGGGAACAACAACGTCGCGGTTTTCGATTTCTATAACGTTCTCACCTCGAACGGCGGCAACGCCAATTCCAACGATCTTGGGCAGATCGGCGGCAACCATCACCGCTTCAATTCGGGTGCCATCGAACACCTGACATCGGGCGGCGGCAACTACTCCGCGTACACCACCGGCGGCGACAGCCATCCGACCCCGGCCGGCAGTCAGAAGGCGACGGGCGAATTCGTGCAGTGGCTCAACATTATGTATCACCGCTGGCAGGGCTGAGTAAAGAGCAAAAGAGCAAAGGGACGTACGTTTCCTATG
Source organism: Actinomycetes bacterium (assembly GCA_021785935.1). Taxonomy (GTDB): domain Bacteria; phylum Actinomycetota; class Thermoleophilia; order BMS3ABIN01; family BMS3ABIN01; genus JACRMB01. Next base: position 139,574 of record JAJYOG010000002.1, on the reverse strand, counting down.
TTTCCTAATTTCGCTGAGCGTTCCTGCCAATTTCCGCGCGAGACCTTTTCGGATTTTAACCAAAGTCAAGAAGGGATTGAGTTGATCATATTGAAGATCGTGTAATCAGATAGAAGCGCTATCATTCCATGGCGAAGGAATTGGCATTTTGGCAAAGTCTAAACTCACCACACGAACCGTATTAACGGTTGTTGGCATAATTCTGACTCTGGCGGCATACGAGATCTTCTACAAAAAGACATCAGTCAAGACCCTGTTAATAATTTCCGCGATCGTTATCCCGCTCAGCGCGATTTATATTTTTATAGCTCTGAAGATACAGGGCGGATCTGCCAGGAGGAGGACGGCCGCCCTAAAGAAGAACGCCACGCTAATGGGGTTTTCCTTTAATGAAGCTCCGGATGAACCGCTGCTTTCTTCTCTCATGCCGGGATTCGAGCTGTTTACCCTGGGGGAAGGGCGGAGCGAATTCAGGAACTACATGGATGGCGAGGCTGGCGGCCAGAGCGCGGTGGTCTTCGATTATGGCTACCACGTCACAAAAAGAAGTGGCGAGAACGTCTATTTAAAGAGTATCAACCACACTGTCTGTATCCTGGCTCAAGATACGCGCAATCTACCAGGTTTCAAACTGAGATCCAAAGGTCTTGCGGAAAAGGTCCGGGATACGGTAGGGATGCACGATATCGATCCTGAAAACGATCCTGAATTCGCCAAGCACTGCTGGTTGACGGGACCGGATGAGGAAGCGGTGAGGGCGTTATTCGGCCCCGAGGTCACGCAGGCATTCAGGGATGGCAGCGCTCTGCGCGACATCGTCATTGAGGGCGCCGGCAGCAAGTTGATGTATTACCACGTCGGCCACATCGAGCCCGATGGCCTTACGGATTTTGTTTCCAGGGCCGGGGAGGTATCGCGGCTTTTCGGTTAGGTGTGAGATAAAGTCGAGAGTATAAATCGTGGCAGCCTCGAGATTGTTCAACTAAAAGCCTACCTACGGCTCAACCACCGTTCCAGATCGCCACGTACAACTATCTCTAAAATATGTATTTCGTCTTTGACGATTTCGTAGATCACGCGCCGGCTACCAACTCGAAGTCTCAGAAGGTTGCCATCAATAGCCTTTAAGGGTTTCACCTTTTTACCAGGCGGCGTCGGGTTTTCCTTGAGGGACAAGATGGCTTCGACAATGCGTTTTCTTTCATCTGCCGCAAGTCTGTCCAAGGATTTAACGGCGCTTCGCGCCAGGACGATGGACCAGGTCATTTATTTTTTTTCAGATAGTCCTCACCTTCTGCATCCCCTTCGTAAATCTCCTTGCGCGCCTTATCTCTGAGCATCACGAAGTATGGGTGGTGAGCGATAATATAATCTTCGACTTCATTCTCTTCCAGAGGGATGATCATCGCTGACGGCTTGCCCCGCAACGTAATAATGTAGGGTGACTGTTCTTCCTTGACCTTGCGTACGATCTCGCTCGCCCGGTTCTTGAGTTCCCTAATTCCGATAGTAGGCATAGTAGCTCCCAAAGTAGTCATAAGAGTAGCTACATTATAGGCTATATGAGGTTGAAATTCTATTGTTGATGTAAATAAAGTAACTCCTTGAATTATATGTATAAAATACATATAATTGGTAAGCGCGCTTCCAGTTCGATCATTCAAAAGCTAAAAGCAATAAAAGGGGTACGTCGTGTCGCGCTGCACGACGTGAGGTGAAGCAATATGAAAGCTGAATACGATTTTTCAAAAGGCAAACGAGGCGCGACAGTCGCCCAAAAAGGCAAGACGCGCATTACCATCTACATCGATAATGCAATCCTGGATGAGTTTCGCGCCCGCGCGGAGCGTGAAGGCATCGGCTATCAAACAATGATGAACGAGGCCCTCAAGGCTTTTATAGGAAGAAGCGAACAGCCGGTAACAGAATCCCTATTGCGCCAGGTGATCAGGGAGGAGCTACCGGAATACCGGCCAACCAGGAGGGCCACTGGCGGCAAGAAGCGGAATTCCGGTTAGTTTTGTAGCCACCGAATCGCCTTCGACTATGAATCATCTGCGCGTGGTCACGCCCTTCCTAACTGTGTCGAAATTCAGAACGACTACGAATAAAAAACTTACTTCTATGTTACCTTGCTGCCTCCGCGGCGACATGTCCCGCCAGTGTAGTTACGAAAGTCTTGAGCCCAGTCATTTCCGAAAGTTCTGAGTAAGTTCCATTTTTGATGGCGTCTCGCGGTGACAGCATAACTGAGGCGGAAGAATACAACTGCTCCTGCGCCAATTTCCGGCAGAGAATGTTATAACGATCCGCATATGAAGCACCGCTAAAATCCTCGAAGACGGGGAAGTGCGTGGAGTTATCCCCGACCGGTGATCGAGAAGCGTCGCAATCTTCAACCAGCATCAACCAACCGACAAATGGTCGCGGATTGTCGCCAAAGGCTCCCTCCCGGAAGGCCGTCCAGAAATCCAAAGCCGTACCGATGGCCTCTTCGGTTCTGTTATTGAAGTTGTTGCCGAATGATGGGCCCACATGACTTTTAAACTCAATAGCTGCTGTCAGCCGACCCTCATTCAAGACTAGCATGTCCCAAATCTTGGTAGGCCGAAAATATCCCGGGAGAGTCAACACTTTTCGATCGATACAGATTTCCGCTTCTTCAAGGCCGTTTGCATGGACGAGGTCTGTTGCCAGGGCAAGGAAGCCATCCATGTTCTTTCCTGCTGTTACACCTGCTCGTTCTCCCTGATCGGCCTTGCCGCTTTCATTTTGCTTAAGACGAGCTGCCTCCCGGTTTCCCCAAAAAGCTTTAACGGCCTCTTTAGCTTTTGTTTCGTAGGCCGTCAGATCAATACTCATTTACTACTCCGGTTAATGTCATGATTAAGAAGTTGCCCTTCGTCGGGGGAGATCAGATATAAATCATATGCGGCCAGGTTGCATGCTTCGATATCACCGGCTACTGCTGCTTTGACGAGCTGCTCGCGAAGGTCCACAGAAACATCTTGCCACTTTGGAAGCCTGATTCGTCGCAGGTACTGTGCTTGAAAACGGAGATATCCTCCACGCATCTGTGTTGAGTATGTAGAAATGAAAAGCTTGGTGATTCGGGAAAGGAGCACTGCCTGCACTGCCCGCAAATCCCATTCCTTGGATGTCACAAAGTAAAGGTTATGATGCGGATAGAAGTGCCCCTCTTCATAAACGATATGAGCTTCGCCTTTGATATCCGGTATCAGGAGCTTGGGCTTATTAACGAGCTCAGGGTATATCCGGTCAATGGTTCGGAACCAGTTCTTTGGGTTCTTCTTGGCGACATTACGTTTACGGACCAGGTCCGTGTTTTTTTCCAGATACGCGGCAAGCATCGGATAATCCGCAAGGTCAACAAGCCGACCGTCGTTGCGAAATGGATTGATTACACCGAGCCCCTTCCATTGAACGGTCCCCGTCTCGATGTCTTTGGTGGTTACAAGGGGCAGTTTCCGGTCTGGTTCAACTTCGAGGTCCTCAAGCGGGCCAATGAAGATCTTGTCAGCGCCGGTGGCGACGCCTATTCCAACTTTGCAGCCCACTTCTTCCAGCAGGGGGAATTCAGCTTCGAGACGACGCAAAACGCGGAGTTTATCAGAGGCTTGCAGTAGCCAGGGTTCGCTATCTCTAGTTACATCCGCGACTTCAATAACATTGCTGTCAGCCGTAACCTTTTTGGCCCTTATGGTTTGCGCGAGCTCACGTAAAGTATCCCGTTCAATTTGGGGGCGATAGGCAATTCTGGTGGGGCCGCTCGGCTCGCGCCTGATGATTGTGATTGCCGGATAAGAGATTACTTCGGATAGGAAAGCTGGCGTATCGACCATGTCTATATAAGCTGCAAGGTGAAATTCATCAGCGATCATCGCACGAAGTGGGCCGCCATATCTGTTTTTCATCCAACGATCAGCGCATATGAACCCTAAAGCACCACCGGGTTCAAGGTCGCGCAAACACCTTTCAATAAAGGGAATGTAGAGATCTGCACGGTCATAAATAGTTTTATAACGCGCCCGGTACTCGGACATGAGTGCATCAGGCACCAGCTCTTGTCGCACATAAGGTGGATTGCCGACAGCATGCGTGAAAGTATGCGGCAGTTCCGCGAGGAGGAAATCACCTTCGATTATCCACTCATCGACAAGCATGTGGGCGTCCGATTCGGCAATCCCGTGTGTTTGCAGTAGGGCAATGAGCTTGATGCGGGTGTTCTTTATGCTTCCGTCGTGAACCTCCACACCTCGAACTGCAGTAGAAAGATCTTCAATGATGTTGGAGTGATCGGGAGAAGAAAGCTGGTAAGCCATCAGAAGCCGCTCAACTATGGGAAGGAGGAAGTCACCTTCTCCAAACGAGGGTTCGAGGATGCGGAATTCGTGTAAAGGCTGGTCAGTTGTATAACCGGCAAGATCGAGGATGAAACCGACGACCTCCGGCTTTGTGTAGACAGCCCCACGCTCTTCCGGGCTTACTGGAATTTGCAGGCTCGCTGCGTCCATGTAAGTGGTGTTGGAAAAAAGCTCTCCCTGGATGCTGATTGCCATAATTCTCTCCTTCCGTCGTTGTTTGCATGATGGAGTGGGAGAGTTGACGGGATTATATCATCGGGGGTGGACGGAAGCTGATAGCCGGCCGGCACATCTGAAGTTTCCAGAATCGGGACAGATGCGACTCTGCTCTGATGCTTAATCATGCCCTTCATGTCCTCAATGATGGCGCCTAAGACATAAATGGCCTGTTTGACAAGTCGCCCTCAGCGATGGAGGATTAACTGGATCTAGGTAGTCTGCCAGCTCAAAACCCATCCTTCCCTTAAATATAGGAAATATTGTGGCTATGAACGACCACGAAATCAAGAAGCCAGTCCTTTCATCAGCCACGCATCATCAGATGCGGATTTCGCCAATGCAGTTAAGCAGGAAATTGAGAAAGTTTTCGCAAACGGTGTGAATGTTTTTTGTACGAGTTCCCCAGGCACGATACAGGTCGGTAGTGATTGGCTTTCCGACATCGAAAACAAACTTGAACTATCACAAGCCGTTGTTGCAATGATCACCCCAGTTTCAATTGAGAGGCCGTGGCTTTGGTTTGAAGTTGGTGCGACCTGGGGAAAAGGACGGGCCGGTACATGCAAAATTTACCCTCTTTGTGCTCCCGAGATTGACATATCAAACCTTCCATCTCCACTGGATCGACTGCAAGCTCTTTCCATGGGTAAGGCCGCAGATCTCAAGCTGTTATTCGATGCTCTGATTAAACAGTTTGACTTTGACAAAATTTCGTCATTTCGCGCAACCAATATTACAAGCAGGATTCCAAAATACAAAAATGTAAAAGTGGTGGAGGCAGATTTGAATGAAAGGAGCTTTTACTCGGGAAAGTACTCGGGTTATACAGATGAGGAGTTAATGGAAGTCATTGACACCGGCCTCTTTGGGCCAGATGAAGCGAAGTACGCCATTTACTCTACTATACATAGTGACCGAGAAGACCTCATCCACAATGGGAAGTTGCTTCATTTTCGGGAAATCGATAAAAATTTAGATCTTCTTCCTGGAACTGCCCAGCGAGTTCTTAACAAAGTTGCGAAACGCTATGGATTGAAACCTTTATTAGAGACCGAGCATCTTGTCAGGTATAAAACAAACCGGAGCAAGGGTTCCTAGCCACACGAGTGCGAGTTGAGGAAGGCTGCTAGTCGCATGAATTACCCGCGTGCAATTCCCCCCGTCCTCCGATAAAATCCCTCCATGCCCGCACAACCCCAGGAACCGAAGCTTCCACCACGTGAAAGAGTCTTTTCCGGTATGCGGCCTACCGGCCGCTTGCATCTCGGCCACCTCCTCGGCGCTCTTCCCAACTGGGTAAAACTTCAGGACGACTACGACTGTTTCTATTGCGTCGCCGACCTGCATGCGCTGACCACACGTTATGACAATGTCGCCGGCATGAAAGCCGATGGTCTGGAGATGGTCGCCGACTGGATCGCCGCCGGTATCGATCCCGAGCGCAGCGTCATCTTCCGCCAGTCAGAGGTAAAGGAACACAGCGAGCTGGCCCTGCTTCTGGGGATGCTGGTGCCGGTCTCATGGCTGACGCGGACGCCATCCTATAAAGAAATGGTCACCGAGCTCGGCGAGCGCGTCGCTACCTTTGGTTTCCTTGGCTATCCGGTGCTGCAGACCGCTGACATCATTCTCTATAAGGCTGGTCGCGTGCCAGTGGGCGAGGATCAGCTCTCACACCTGGAGCTGGCGCGTGAAATTGTTCGACGTTTCAACGGCCTTTACGGTCCGGTCTTTCCCGAGCCTAAGGCGCTGCTTACCCAGACGCCGCGGCTATTGGGGCTTGATGGGCGCAAGATGAGCAAGTCTTACGGCAACACGATTGATATGGCGGAGGAGCCTGATTCCATCCGCAAGAAAATTTCCTCGATGTTCACCGATCCGGCGCGCCAGCGGCTCAAGGACCCCGGCCACCCGGACAAGTGCAACGTTTTTTCCTACCACCAGTTTTTTGAGGCGCCCGAGGCGGAGCTCGACGAGATCGACTCCGGCTGCCGCACGGCCACGATCGGCTGCACGGAATGCAAGGCGCGGCTGGCCGACCGCATCATGGAGCGGCTCGACCCCATCCGCGAAAAGCGCGAAGCGCTCCTAACCGAGCCGGGACGGATGGAAGGTATTCTCGAAGCCGGCCGCGCCAGGGCGCAGGTCGTCGCCACTGAGGTGCTGGATGAAGCCTGCATGGCGATCGGGATCGAATAACAGATGCGATCCCGGATCAATATCATGATTATGACGGTATCTCAATGATTAACCGGGTAACAGGGAGCAGGCCGTAATGGCGCACGAATGGGATCTTGAATTTCTCGATCTGGACCTTGAAGTATTTCAAGGTCCGTTCGACCTGCTGCTGACACTCATCCTCAAGGAAGAGATCAGCATCTTCGAGGTGTCTCTCTCCGACATTGTCATCTCTTATCTGGAACGGCTGGAGGCCGAGGAGGAACTGGACCTCGATGCCGCCAGCGAGTTCCTCATCCTCATGAGCGCGCTCCTGGAGATCAAGTCGGCGCAGCTCTTGCCCAAGCCTGAGGAGATCGACCTCGAGGAGCTGACGCCGGAGGAGGCCCGCGAGGAGCTGGTAATCCGGCTGATCACCTACAAGAAGTTCAAGGAGGCGGCCGCCTGGATGCGGGCGCGTCACGACGTTACCCGCCTCTGGCGCTACCGCGCGGCGCCGTTGCCGAAGATGGAGCGTACGATCGAGGAGGAAGTGCCGCACAAGTACGATCCCTCGAAACTGACCGATGCGCTCAAGGTGCTGCTGGCGGAGCCGCCGGAGATCCGCACCGATCACATGACCAAGGTGACGGCGAACGTCTGGGAACAGATGAAGGCAATCCGGCTGGCGGTGCGGCACCAGGCCAAGGTCGCCTTCGAGGATATCGTCGGCGACGCCGACCGTGTGACCCAGGCGGTAACCTTCTTCGCGCTTCTGGAGATGTACAACTCCGGCGAGCTTGAAATTGAGCAGGAGCAGTTATTTGGTAGAATCCTGATATACGAGGCGGAGAAGAGCGGCAAGCTGATCGCCTAATTTCGGGGACACAATACTTAATTATCGTTTAGGTCGTTGGGCGGATGGGATGTTCCCGCCTTAGTTTTAGGTCTTCGACAGAAACTGCGGCGGAAGCATCCCATCCGCCAGGATCGCCCTCATTAATGGAGGCAAAAATTATGGATGACCAAAATTTAAATAGCGCCGAAACGAATGAGGGGCAGGAGTGGAGCGAGGCCGAAGCCGAAACCGAAACCGCAGATGAAGGGGTGATTCTCGAAACGTACGAGATGATGGAAATATCGGAAGAGATTGAATCGGGGATGGACGCGGATGAAACTGATGCAGCCGCCGACGCCGACCCAGCTTCTCCCGGATCCGACGGCCTGGCCCGCAACATCGAAGCTGTCCTCTTCATCGCCCCCGATCCGGTGAGTCTCGAAGTGCTCGCGGAAGTGACCGGCGCTGAGGGCGAAGCCCTGGCCCACGCGGTCGAAGCCGTGCGTGAGAAATATTCCGATCCTGACGGCGGTATCATCTTTGCCGAGATCGCGGGAGGCTACACCTTCCGCACCGGCGACCTTGCTCGAGAAGCAGTCGAACGTTTCTGCCGCCGGCCCATCGATTACTCGCTATCGCCCGCGGCCATGGAGACGCTTGCCATCGTTGCCTACCTGCAGCCGATAACCCGGCCCGAGATCGCACGTATCCGCGGGGTCGGCGCTGACACTGTCGTCGCCAACCTTCTCGACAAGGGCCTTGTCGCCGAGGCGGGACGGGCCGAGCAGACGGGCGCGGTCAAATACCACACCACCGAATCATTCGAAAAGCTATTCGGGATCACCGATATCGCCGGCCTGCCGTCGCTTGAAGGTTTCGAGGCGACGCCGGCCGATGTCGAGGAACTCCGCGAAAAGCTGCACCTGGCCGCCGACAAGCGGCAGTAGGTTCGCCTTATCGGCGAGCGCCTGCAAAAGTATCTGGCCCGAGCCGGGGTCGCTTCCCGCCGCCGCAGCGAGGAGCTGATTCTCGAGGGCCGGGTGATAGTCAACGGTGAGACTGTCACGGAGATAGGCACGCGCGTGGAGCCGGGCGACGTCGTCTGGTTCGACGGCGAGCCGGTGGAGCCGGAACCCCTCGAATACCATCTGCTCAACAAGCCCGCCGGCATCCTCAGTGCCGCCTCCGATGCGCGCGGCGTTCGCACGGTCGTCGAATACGTGCCCAGCCAGGTGCGGTTATTTCCTATCGGGCGGCTCGATCGCGATACCACCGGGCTCATCATCCTCACCAATGACGGAGCGCTGGCGCACAGCCTGATGCATCCCCGCTTCGAGGTTGATAAAGTATACAGGGCCCATGTTCTTGGAGAGGTCACTGAGGAAGAGCTCGACCGGTTGCGGCAGGGCGTTGAGCTGGAGGATGGCAAGACCTGGCCGGCGGAAGTGCAAATGACCGGCACCGGCATGACCGGCAGCGGCAAAAAATCTGGCATCGACGCCAGCGCCGCCGGGCGCAAAGGTGTTGCCGGGTCCGGCGTGGCCATGAGCACAGTGGAACTCGTCATCCATGAAGGACGCAAACGGCAGGTGCGGCGCATGTTCGACGCAATCGGCCATCCGGTGCGTGGATTACATCGCAAAGGATACGCGATGTTAACGGACAGAGGCCTGGAGCTGGGAGATTCCCGGCCGCTGGCGGCCAAGGAAGTAAAAGCCTTGAAAAGAATTGCGAAGGGGAAATAAATGAGGGAAGGCGAATGGCGCCTGGTGGCCGTGCGCGGCGCGACCACGGTGGACGAAGACGAGGCCGGTAAGGTGCGGGAGCGCACCGCCGAGCTGCTCGAGACGATGATGGAGCGTAACGACATCCGCGAGGATGCCATTATCAGCATAATTTTTACCGCCACGGCCGACCTGGTATCTGATTTTCCGGCGGTGGCGGCGCGAACCATTGGCCTCTCGCAGATACCGCTTCTCTGCTCGCAGGAAATTCCCGTTGCCGGCAGCATCGAGCGCTGTATCCGGGTACTGATGCACACTTACACGATTAAAACCCGCGATGAGATCAGGCACGCCTATCTCCGCGGAGCGATGCAGCTCAGGACCGATCTGCCCGAATAAATCCCGGGCGGTACACCCGGGCGGTACACCCGGGCGGTACACCCGGGCGATACAATTTTCCCGGAACGAAACGAGTTTCATGGAATTCGTCTCTCAAATAAAAAATCTCACCCCGTATGTCGCTGGCACGCCGATCGAGGTTGTCGCCAAGGCTTACGGGCTCGAACGTGTGGTCAAGCTGGCCTCGAATGAATCGCCGCTGCCACCATTTCCCGAGGTCCTCGAGGCAATAATAGAAAAGTTCGATAGCCTCAACCGCTATCCCGACGCCGAAGCCCGGGACCTGCGCGCCGCGCTCGCCGATCGCTACGAGGTCGAACCCAATCAGGTCATCCTCGGCAATGGCTCCTGCGAGTTGCTCATCTGGCTCAGCCTTATCTTCCTGGAGCCCGGGACAGAGGCGGTTTTTTCCGACCCGACCTTCCTGGTATACGAGGAAGTGACGCTGGCCCGCGGCGCCAAAGCCGTCAAGGTGCCGCTGAAGGATTTCGCCAATGATCTCGAGAGTCTGGCGGTGGCCGTCAACGAGCGGACGCGGGTTGTCTTCCTCACCAATCCACACAATCCCACCGGCTCATATCTGAGCGCGGCGGCGATCGCCGGGTTCGCGGCCGGGCTGCCTGAGAGTTGCGCGCTGGTTCTCGACGAGGCATATAACGAGTACGTCGAGGAGCCTGATTCACAGGGCGGCCTCAACCTGCGCCGCTCCAATGACAACGTTATTCTGCTGCGGACTTTCTCCAAGATTTACGGGCTCTGCGGACTGAGGATCGGCTACGGCCTCTGCTCTCCGCGGGTGAAGGAGGCGATCGACAAGGTCCGCCAGCCTTTCAACATCAACATGCTGGCCCAGGCGGCGGCGCTCAAGGCGCTTGGCCTTTCGGACCGGTTGGAGGAGCGCCGGCGGCTGAACAGTGAGGGCAGGCGTCAGCTCTATGAAGGGTTTGACTCGCTGGGCATGGGATATGTCAGGACGCAGAGCAACTTCATGCTGGTGAAGATAGATCAGTTGGGGGTTCCGGCGGCTTCCGTGCCGGAGGAACTGTTGCGGCGCGGAGTTATCGTCCGGAATTGCGGGGCTTGGGGCTGGCCGGAGTACATGCGGGTGAGCGTAGGAGCTGAAAAAGAGAACGAGTTCCTGCTGGAGAAGCTGGCCGAGCTGAAGTAGCACCCGGTTTATCCGTGTGGCGTTGCAGCTGATTCCACGGCAAGTTCATTTTCATCCCCGGAAGTTGTAGATACTCAATTAGCTTTGCTCAAAGAATCGGTGACTCGAAGAATCAATGTCTCGAGGAATCGGTGACTCGAAGAATCAATGTCTCAAAATCAGTGCCCCATGCGCTGCCCGGACGGGGCCATGGAGGAGGGCTCGGCCTGGGGCATGGAACTATGGGAATCCTCGGATTTATGATTATCGCTTTGTGGCCCTTCCGGGCTTTGGTCAGAAGAGTGCCCACTATCCCCACTATTGTTGCCGCCTGATTGGGAATCTCCGTTATGCTGGCTGTTGTCATGCGATCCCATGTCTGGCTGCTCGTAACCGCCGGAACCTCCCGAGCCGCCTGAGCCGCCATCATGATTTTCGATCTCGCCCTCATTGCCGCTGCCCTGGTTACCCGCAGGTTGATTTCCCGCGCCGGAGGATGGTTGCATCGCCCCGCCGCCGGCGTTGTCACTTTCAGCCGCATCGCCTTCCGCATCCCGCAAAGTCCTGGCTGCTTCCTCAGGAGCGGTTCTTTCCAGTGATTTAATCATGGCGTCATGACGATCGCGCGTAGCCTGGATTAAAGCTTCTATGTCGGCGGTATTCTCACCATTGGCGGCTGCCGCTTGTGCGAATCCGGCGGCATTGTTCAAATGCCGGTCATAATCGGACAACAGGCGGGCGATGTAATCGCTCTTGTTCTCTCCCACCATCTGATCGAGCTGGTCAAGACTTCCATTGGCATGTCCGACTTCGACCTGGGCCCGGTCGGCATTTTGCATTGCCAAGGTTGTGCGGGCGTCCTCAAGCCGCTCTCTCAGGGGGTAAAGGATGCTGTCGGGCGCGGCGCCGCTTGCGGCCACTGCCGTTCCCGCGGATAGCAGGACAAATAAACCCGCGGTCAGAGCCAGCGGGCGCCATACGATTCTTGCGAGCCGGGAGCGCCGCTGCGGGCGTATGCTTTCGGCGTGGGCCATGAGCTTTTGGCGCGATATTTCTTTGGATAGAACCGGAGCTTCGACTCTGAGCGCCTCCCGGCCGGACAGCGCCAGGCCAAGCAATGGCTTGAGGTCATCAGCGAATTCCGAACTCGAAGTAGTGCATTCTTCTACGCTGGCTTTTCCCGCGAGCACGCGTTCGAGATCCCGATTGAGGAGATCCTCGAAGCGATCAACGCTGCCGGCGCCGGATTCCGCTTCCACCGAATTAAATTTATTATCAGAGCCCATAATGTTTCCTAAATTTTTCGCCGCCCGATCTCGCCTTGGTCCCCGCTATTCCTCCATCTGCTTTCTTAGCGACACCAGCGCCCGATGGGTCAGCGCCTTGACGGCGCCTTCACTCTTGCCGATGATCTCGCCTACCTCCCTGTTGCTGAAGTTCATCATTAACTTCAGAAGGACCACCTGCTGCTGATCCTCCGAAAGGTCGGCGATTTTTCGTCTCAGCCGACGCTCGTCCCAAGCTGCTTCCGCTTGGTCCTCCACCAGGATCCCCGATGGCTGCTTCATGACTTCCTCGGAGAGCGCTATCTCCCGCGCCCCTTTTCCCTGGCGCCGGAAGTGGTCCAGAATGTCGTTCCTGGCAATACGAAAAAGCCAGGCCGCGAAGCCGGCGCCGCGCCAGGTGAATGTATCGATCTTCTCGAGCACGTAGAGAAAAACGCTTGCGGTAATATCCTCGGCGTCCACTTGCGAACCCGTCTGGCGCAACACATAGGAGTAGACCGGATCATGGAACTGGTCATACAGTTGTCCGAATGCATTGACGTCGCCTCTTTGGATGCGTTTGATCAACCGCTGCAGCTGGTGCTTCTCGGTCAACACTTCTCTCCTGATATATCCAGCGTTTTATATGGCAATTTGGTTACGGTTAGATTTTTTTTGGGGGGAGGCATGACTATATATACCCTCTTCAATGCATACAGGTTGCCTCGGATGAAATCAACCCACTCCTTAGTTTAATGACCATTTTGAGCAGATGCGTAACTTTACGCGGCTCAATTCGCTAAACCTATAACTGGAAGACCGGGAAGCTAGAAAGAGAGGTTTATCGTATGAAGTTTAAGACAAAGATGTTGGTCCTGGCCGCACTGTTGCTTTTCGGAGTGACCGGCGTGGCTTTGGCTTCAGGCCAGGTACCCGGCGTCAGCGGCGGCGTGGCGAGCCTGACCGGCTCAGGTTCAGGTAGCGGTCAGACCGGCTCAGCCGCAGACGAGCAGTACGGAGAAGATCAGAACGGTAGCGCGACAGACGAGGACGTGAACGATGACGGCGGTGCGGCCGGCGATCAGTACGGCGACAACGACGCCACTGAGGTCGAGACCCATACCCCAGGTACGGTGGAGAACGACGCAACCGAGCCCGGCGAGATGGACGAGCATCAAACAGGCAACATGGGTCAGGGTGCGGAGCACGCCAATGAGCATGCCAACGTGCCTGAGACCACTCCCGTCGGTCCCGGAGGCAACGCCCCCGAGCACGCGACGGAACACGAAGAAAACTCAATGCCGAGCGGTTCGGGCAGTTCCCACGGGAGCGATATGGATGAATCCCATCCATCATCGGGGCCCGTGACGGGAACGACCGGTAGTTCCTCTCGCGCCGGAACTCACGCCAGCAGAGGAATGCACGACTGAAGCTGGTGCTTCATGAACTGAAGCTGGCAGGAGTACCGAATTAAAGTTCGATGTAGGCCGAAATGGATGTAGCCATAGCAGTACGGGTGGTACGGTCTATATCTTGAGCCACCCGGCATCGGCAGCTGGGGAGCTGTTTGCCGGGTGGCTGAGCTTGAACCGGGTCGCAAAGCGCGGCCCGGTTGTTTCATTTCCGGCCTGCTTTCCGCGGCCTATCAGGGCGAATCGGGAAAATTGGGTAAATCAGGGTTTAGCATTCAAACCTCGGGGTATAAAAGGTTTAGTATCTTCCGGAGTCGGATTGAAAATGAGGACAAGGGAAGATATGAAAAAGCCCCAAGAAGTCGGAAGACAAAGGGAACTGACCAAAGTGGCGGGTTAGGAAAAACCGTCAAAAAGGCAGAGCGGCTAGCTCTGAAGGTCAGTAAAAAAGTCTGAAGGTTACTTGGGGCTTATCTATGCCCTGATTCACCCTCCTGATTCACTTCACAATCTCCCCAGAGGCGCCCTGTTTTTCCTTCTGGCAACGTAGTGTTAGAATTACAAGCTATTGGCGCCGCGGGTAGCGGATGAACCGCGCGCCTGTTGCTTTTGGTTAATCGATCAAATCCCCATGGAATAGCAGGGAAAGACGGAGGTAATGCCGCGATGATGATAGTGATGAAACCCGACGCGACCGAGGAGCAGGTCCAGCACGTAGTCGACCGGCTGGCAAGCGTCGGTGCGCGTTCTCATATTTCCAAGGGGGAATTCGTGACCATTATCGGGGCGATCGGCGACCGCGATGAGATTACACAGTTGCCGCTCGATGCCATGGCCGGCGTGGACAAGATCATGCCGATCCTCAAGCCGTATAAACTGGCAAGCCGTCAGACCCATCCCGACGATACGGTCGTGCAGGTGCGCGACCGCGCTCTGGGCGGCGGCGCCTTCGCGCTCATCGCAGGACCCTGTTCGGTTGAAAGCGAAGAGCAGTATATGGTCGCGGCGCGACAGGCCAAAGCTGCCGGCGCTTCGATGTTGCGCGGCGGAGCCTTCAAGCCGCGTACTTCACCATACAGCTTTCAGGGGATGGGGGAGACCGGCCTCAAGATCATGGCTGCCGCTCGCGAAGAGACTGGGCTGCCTATCGTCACCGAATTGATGGACCCCCGTGATGTCGAGACCGTGCTCAAGTACGCCGACGTCATCCAGATCGGTACACGCAATATGCAAAATTTTCAGCTGCTTTCGGAAGTGGGCAAGGTGGAGCGCCCGATTCTGCTCAAACGTGGGATGAGCGCTACCATCGAGGAGCTGCTTATGGCCGCGGAATATATCCTCAAGGAAGGGAATTCCGACGTCATCCTCTGCGAGCGCGGCATCCGCACCTTCGAGACTTCGACGCGCTTTACGCTGGATATTTCGGCGATCCCCGTCATTAAAAAACAGTGTCATTTGCCCGTGGTCGTTGACCCCAGCCATTCGGCTGGCAAGCGCGATCTGGTGCTGCCTCTGTCGCTGGCATCGGTTGCCGTTGGCGCCGATGGGCTTATCGTCGAGACTCATCCCGATCCTGAAGCGGCGCTTTGTGATGGCTCACAGTCGCTGCCGATGGAAGACTTCGTGGCTTATGTTAACGAGGTTCGCCGGTATGTAGATCTGGCGGGCAAGCAGATCTCCTAGTGCGGCGGCGCCGCGGGGACGGCCATGCCTGATTTCTCCAATACTACTATTGCCATTATCGGCGTTGGCCTCATGGGCGGTTCTCTGGGCCTGGCGGCCCGGGAACGGCTGGATGTGCCTCGCGTCATCGGCTACAGCCGCACGGCACGGACGCTCAAGCAGGCGCTGGAGCTGGGCGCTATTACCGACGAAGCCGGCAGCGTTGAAGAAGCCGCCGCGGATGCGGACATTATTTTTGTAGCGACGCCCGTGCGCTCGATCCTGGAAGTCATCAGGCAGGTAATGGCGGCATCGGGACCGGGTACAATCGTTACCGATATTGGCAGCACCAAATCCGGACTGATGCATGCCTTGACGGCTGCCGAGGAAAAGCGTTTTATCGGCGGCCATCCCGTTTGCGGTTCCGAGACCGCCGGCGTTGGCAATTCCCGTGAGGAACTTTTTGACAACGCCACCTGGTTTTTGACCTCAGGCAAGGGGGTTGATCCATCCAATTACGAGCGGCTGCACGGGTTTATCTCCCGCATCGGAGCACTTCCTACCGCCATTGACCCCGACGCTCACGACCGTATCATGGCGCTGGTCAGCCACCTGCCGCACGTGCTGGCGAATTCAGCCATGAACCAGGTTGGCGGTGTCAACCTCGACGGCCGTGAAGCGCTGCTTTCCGCCGGACCAAGTTTTAAGGATCTCACTCGCGTGGCTGGCAGCAATCCCAACGTCTGGACGGACATCTTCATGGAAAATCGCCGCTGGCTGGGAGAGGCTCTGCATGAACACCGTGACAGCATTGATCGCATCATCGCCGCCGTAGAAGCCGGCGATGAAACTGCCTTGACAGCGATGATCAGCGAAGCAGCCGCTAACCATAACCGCATGCTAGAGGCCGAACAGTTGATACCGAGTGAGCTATTTGTTGTCAAAGTTCCTGTTTTCGACCGTCCTGGCGTCTTCAGTCAGGTCACGGTGGTGCTGGGCAACGCCGGCATCAATATCGAGGATCTTTCCTTCCACCGTATTAGTGCCGAGCAGGGAGGCGTGCTGTCGCTGGTGGTATCCGGGAGTGAAACCGGAAGCCGCGCTGTCGGCATTTTGCAAGCACTCGAATATGACGCGGTCGCGGTTCCATACACGGACGCTGAGACGGGTTGAGGTCAGGGCGTGGTGCAAGAATTCTCGAACTCAGTGGTCTTCATGCCGTCCGGGGGCCTCAAGGGTACGATTCAGGCGCCGGCCGACAAGTCGGTCTCCCATCGTGCTGCCGTCATTGCCGCCATATCCGATTCCACGGTAAAGATTAAAAATTTTCTGCGGGCAGCTGATACCCAATGCACATTGAGGGCGATTGCCGCCTGTGGTGTGCCGGTTGACAATCTGGATGATGTTTCCCCTGGCGATCCGGTTATTCACGGGGCCGGTTTGCGGGGTCTGAGGCCGCCGGCTGGACCCATCGATATCGGCAATTCCGGTACTTCCATACGCCTGCTACCCGGCGTCTTTGCCGGGCAGGAAGGTTCGTTCACGCTGGATGGTGATGAGAGCATCCGCCTGCGTCCCATGGACAGAATCGTGGAACCGCTTCAAAAAATGGGTGTAAGTATCAAGGCCAGGGATGGTCTTTACGCGCCCTTGACGGTTACGGGCGGGTCTGTGCACGCGGTTCATTTTGACATGCCCGTGGCCAGCGCCCAGGTGAAGTCATCGCTGCTGCTGGCGGCGCTTTACGCTGACGGCCCCACCGAAGTGGTCGAACCGGCCGTGTGCCGCGATCACACCGAGATCATGCTGGCAGCGGCCGGAGCACGGATCGAGAAGGAAGGCCTTCTGACCAGAATTTACCCGGCAAAGCATCTGCACATGGACGATGTTGATATAATCGCCGACATTTCATCTGCCGCCTTCTGGCTGGTGGCCGGATCGATCGTTCCCGGGTCAGAGATCACCCTGACCGGCGTCGGCGTCAATCCTACCAGGACGGGCTTGCTGGACATCCTGCTGGAGATGGGCGCTGACATTACCCTGGAAAACGAGTGCCGCCGAAAAGGCGAGCTTGTGGCCGATCTAACGGTGCGTTACGCCAGGCTCCACGGCCTGGCGGTTGGCGGGGGCATTGTTGGCCGCGCCATTGACGAACTGCCTCTGCTGGCCCTTGCCGGAGCTTTTGCCACGGGCGAGACTCTCGTAACTGGCGCCGCCGAGCTGAAAGTGAAGGAGTCCGATCGGATTGCCGGACTGGTCGAAAATCTGGACGCCATCGGCGTGCACATCAAGGGCACGGATGATGGTTTTGTGGTCCGTGGCATCCACGGTCCCCTGGGGGGAAGTTTTTTTAGCCACGGCGATCATCGCATGGCCATGTTGGGAGCGGTTGCCGGCCTTGCTTCCCGTGAAGGAGTAGAGGTAGTCGATTTCGACTCCGTTTCGGTCTCCTATCCTTCCTTCCGGGATGACCTGGAAAAGTTGAGGGGCGAGTCGTGAAAAATCACCGGGCGTCACATCCCAATATTCAGGGGGAAAAGTGATTGTAGCGATCGATGGGCCGGCCGGAGCCGGCAAGAGCACGATATCGAGGATGGTCGCCGATCGCCTTGGCTGGACTTACCTCGATACCGGAGCCATGTACCGCGCCGTGACCCTTCTGGCGCAGGAGCAAGGGATAAGCTCCGCCGCCGGCGAGGATCTCGATCAGCTGGCGCGTAATCTGGAGATTAGTTTTCAACCCGGTCCCGCTGGCGCGCCCAGGGTTTTCGCTGGCTGCCGCGAGGTCACCGAAGCGATCCGAACGCAAGAGGTGACGGGCGCCGTATCCGAAGTCTCCGCGCACGCAGGTGTGCGTGAGGCGATGGTGGAGAGGCAGCGTCTTTGTGGTAATGATGGAAACGTGGTAGTAGATGGGCGTGATATCGGTACCGTTGTCTTTCCCCGTGCCGAGGTGAAGATTTTTCTGACGGCATCGGTGGGCGAGAGGGCCCGGCGCCGGCGGCTCGAGCTTGAAGGCAAGGGGATTGAGATCGGTCAGGAGCAGATGGAACGCGAGATCGCCGCGCGCGACGATCTCGATTCCAACCGTGAAGTGGCGCCGCTCAAAGCGGCGGACGACGCCATAGTGCTCGATACCACGGAGATGTCAATAGAACAAGTTGTAGACAGGGTGGCGGAAATCATTGACGCCAAAATCTGAACCGAAACCCGGAGCCGAGCCTAAACCCGGAGCCGAGCCTAAACCCGGGGTCGAGCCCAGCCCCGGAACCCAGACCAGCCCCGGAACCGAGCCTTATTCACGCCTGGTTTACGGTCTTTCCAGGATTCTCATTACGCGGCCGCTCAGGTTTCTGTTTCACATGGAACTGATCGGCGCGGAGAACTGGCCGCGGCGAGGCCCGGCTATCATCGCCTCGAATCATGCCAGCAATCTCGATCCGCCGCTGCTCTGCCTCTCCTATCCCGGGTTCATCTGCTGGATGGGAAAGGTTGAGATCATGGAGGCGCCAGTCATCGGCTGGTATCTGAGGAAGGTCGGCGCTTTCACCGTGCATCGCGGTGAAGCCGACCGCGAGGCCATCCGGCGCGCCCGCGAACTGCTCGGCCAGGGTTACGTCATCGGCATGTTCCCTGAGGGGACGCGACAGCGAAACGGTGAACTGGGTGAGGCTCAACCTGGCGTGGGCCTCCTGGCGGTTACTTCCGGCGTGCCGGTCATACCGGTGCGCATGCGCGGCAATGAACTCATCATCACGGGCGGCAGGCCACGCCGGCCCAAGATAACGGTTTCGGTGGGGCCGCCGGTCGACCTGGAGATCACCGGCATGTCGAAGGGGAAAGCTTATCGAGAGGCCAGCAGCCGGATCATGGCGGCGATCGGCAAGCTTTGATAAATCCGCTAAAACCAGTGGCGGTTTGCAGCCAATGAAGATCCTCATATCCAAAAGAGGCGGGTACTGCTACGGCGTCCAGCGGGCGCTGGACATCGCGCAGCGGGCGGCCAAGGAATCCCCGGGGCCGATCCACACGATGGGGCCAATTATTCATAATCCCGGCGTAGTCCGCGAGCTGGCCGAGGCTGGCGTCTCGCCGGTCGAGCATCTAAAGGAAATTACCAGTGGCACAGTTATTCTGAGGACCCACGGCGTCACGCCCGAGGTCATCGCCGCCGCCGGCGCCAGCGGACTTACCATCGTCGACGCCACCTGTCCCTACGTAAAAGTTGCCCAGGAAAAGGCTTCGTTCCTCGGAGAGCAGGGATACCTGACCATAATCCTGGGAGAGCACGAACATCCGGAGGTTGTGGCGCTGGTCGCTAATGCCGGCAAGAAAACGATCGTGGTGGAAAACGCCGGCGAACTCGATCTAAAGCAGGTTGGCGGTAAACGCGTCGGCGTCGTTGTGCAGACGACTCAGGCAAGCTCCAATCTTGCGGCACTGGCGGCACGGCTGGCGCCGGCCTGCCGCGAACTTTTAATCTATAACACCATGTGCAATGCCACCCAGAAATGCCAGGACGAGGCGCTTAGCCTGGCTGGGTCGGCCGATGCCGTCATCGTCATCGGTGGGCGCAACAGCGCCAACACCACCCGCCTGGCGCTTCTGTGCCGGGAGGTGCAGCCATGCACCTATCACATCGAGGATGTAGGGGAACTCAAGCCGAAATGGTTTAAGGGAGCGGAAACGGTGGCAATCACTGCCGGCGCCTCGACGCCCCCGGAGCAGATGGCCGCGGCCGCCGCCTGGTTACAGGAACTTTAGGCCAGCCTGATTGGGCGGTTTTCCCGCCCACCGGGTGATTCACCTGTTTACAGATTACCAGGACGGTTCCCGACCGCCAGCGGCACTTCCACCAGCAACAACTCCACGCCGGCATCGGCTTTGATCCTCAGATGCTGGCCACCGATGATCTTGGCCGCGCCTTTTGACACCACTTCATGTCCGTTGGCTCTGACCGAGCCTCCCTCCAGGACATATAGATAGGCGCCGCGGCCGATACCCAATTCGTATTTGACGCTCTTGCCGGCCTCAAGGAAAGAAGAAAATACCCGGGCGTCTGAGGCAATGGGGAGGGCGCTCTCGTGATCGTTGGCAACCAGAGGCAAGAGTCTGTTGGTGCGCTCCTCCCGCTCGACTGCTTTCCACTGCAAGGCCGGCTCGAGGTCGGGCTCGCGGGGAAGAAACCACATCTGAACGAAACGCATCGATTGATCCTCTTTGTCATTTATTTCTGAATGTGACATGCCGCGCCCGACTGTGGTGTGCTGGACCCAGCCCTTGAGGAGGATATTGCCTCGGCCGCGCTCGTCGGCATGGCGAAAGACGCCGCCGGCGCAATATGTAACTACCTCGATGTTGCGGTGCGGGTGCAGCGGCCAGACTGCTCCCGGGGATAGCGTGTCGTCGTTAAAGACACGCAGCGTCCCGAAATGGCTGTAATCGCGATCGTGATACTGATCGAAAGAAAAATGCCAGCATCCGTCGAAGACGCCGTTTTCGATAATGCCGCGAGCTTGAAATATGCTGTCCGGCTGGCGGACTATTATCAGATCCCTGCCGAGAGCGCTTTCCATGACTTCCTATTTCCCGTTTCCCCGTTAACTAATTGGTTCCCACCGCGCCGGACAGTGAAACGCCGCTGGCAAGTGGTCCTTTCTCCATATGCTGCTAAAATAACAGTTAACCCGGAGTTAACCCAGAGTTAACCTGGGATTTGCCCGGAAATTGCCCGGCCCATCAGCGGGAGGGCGCGCATCGGCAAGTCGGAAAGCGTCAGATATGAAAAAAAGATTTTGGATCATACTGTTGGTGCCGCTGGCGCTCTCGATGCCGGTCCTGGCGGGAATTTTTTTTGCGCTTGACAAAGATGATGCTGGCTCTGTCACCGCTGAATTTTCCGCCGGGATTTCGCCGGTTGGAGATAACGCGGGCGCGGTAACCGGACCGGCATCTGCCGGGTCCACGGCCGATACGGCTGGCGGCGCTCATGATAATCCTGCCGCCGTACAAACTGGTACGGCGTTCGACCCCGGTCCTGATAAAAGTAATCCCAAGCTCGAGTCATCCATTAATGAACTGATGGCTGCCCGGAATGAAAAGGGGCTGGCCGCAGCCACGGGTTTCGCCACCAGTCGCGGGTTTGATCTGAAGGATGGCAAGGTCAAGGTCGTCATCGAAGCGGCGCCTGGGGCTGTGGACTCGGCGACTGAGGCCGCGGCGGCTTCAGGATCGGTGGTTGAAACTTCCTATCAGGATCTTATCCAGGCGGACGTGCCTCTGGAGAAGCTGGGTGAGCTGGCCTCCGCCGGTTCGATCAGCTATATTCGCGAGCCCAGAAAACCGGTAGCCTTCGAGACTGTATCCGAGGGCGTCGCTGATATCGGCGCCTCCGCCTGGCAGGCTGCCGGCGATTCAGGAGCCGGTGTCAAGGTCGCGGTGGTCGATCTGGGATTTGCCGGATACCAGGCGCTGGCTTCATCTGGTGAACTGCCGGCTGGCGTCACGGCGGTATCATTCTCGGGAGATATCACCGGCGGCAACGATAGCCATGGTTCCGCCTGCGCCGAGATTGTCCACGATGTCGCGCCCGGCGCCCAGCTGTATTTGGTGAATTTCAATACCGACGTCGAGCTGGGAAATGCGATCGATTACCTGATCGGTCAGGGTGTCAATGTCGTCTCCGCCTCGTGGGGATTTTTCGGTGATTACCGTGGTGACGGGCAGGGCGCTATCGACGACATGGTCAAGCATGCCAGCGACTCAGGCATTCTCTGGGCCAACGCTTCCGGTAATGCCGCCCAGTCGCATTGGGCCGGACATTTTACCGACGCCAACAGCGATACCTGGAACGAGTTCGTTTCGGGGGATAGCTATAACCGGATCACCGCCTGGGTGGGTGAAAGCATCGATCTCTTTCTCACCTGGGACCGTTGGCCGACGACCGACCAGGATTATGATTTATATCTGTACTGGTCTGGTGATCCGACTCACGCAGTTGCCTGTGGTTGCGGGGAGCAAAGCCAGGCTCATCCGGGGGCGCCTTCGGAGGAGATCCATTACACCATCCCCGAGGGCAAGGGCGGTACTTATTTCATTGCCATTAACAAATACTCCGCCTCCGGTGACGCCAACTTACAGCTTTTTTCGCATCCTGGCGACGTGCAATACCAGGTAGCGGCGGGCAGCCTGGCCGGTCAGCCCACTGATTCCGCTTACGCCATGACCGTGGGCGCGGTTGCTGTTGGCAGTACCAGTCTTGAGAGTTTTAGTTCCCGCGGCCCGACCACCGACGGCAGGATTAAGCCCGACCTCTCCGCGCCCGATCGTGTATCGACGGTCACCTTCGGCGCCACGGGTTTCTGGGGCACTTCGGCGGCGGCGCCCCATGCGGCCGGGGCCGCGGCTTTGATTAAGGGTGCCAATCCGGCTTATTCCTCAGCGCAGATTCAGTCCCAGCTTGAATCGCGGGCTACCGATCTGGGGACTCCCGGCAAGGACAACCTCTTCGGTAGCGGCAAGCTGGCGATGGGGGCGGTTCCTGATCACACACCGCCGCTGGTAACGGCGGTGCAGCCTTCCGGTATTATTAATACCAATTCAACCACGGTTCAGGCCAATTACATGGATACGGGCAGCGGCATCAACCTTGCCGCCGTTGACATTACGCTTGATGGAGCCCTGCTTTCCGGGTGCACAGTCACCTTGGCGCAGGCTAGCTGTCCGGTTTCGGGACTTGTGGGCGGAAATCATAATATCGGCGGCGGCGTTGCCGATAATGCCGGCAACTTTAGCCCGATTGCCGGTTCCTTTACAGTCGACTGCGCCCAGCCTCAAGTGAGCCTGGAATCTGCCCGCGCCTACTGGGCTTCCTTCTCCGATTATCTTCAGGGCGATCTTTCCATATCCGCCCAGGCCTGTGACGTCAGCGGCGGCGATGCTTTTAACGTGGCCATGGTAGGAGCTTCCAGCACGGATGACGTGCAACTGAAAACGGCGATGCCTCTGGCAGTTGGTGGTCTGACCCTCGCTGGCCCCGGCAACTGCGCACCGGTTAAATTCAAGTATGAACTGCCGGGAGGTGTTGCCGGTTTCTGGTCGACTATATTCATCACCGCCCAGGATATCTGCGGTGAGACTCATTCCTATCCGTCTCCACCTCAACAGGTTCTGACGGGATTGCCCTGATGTCCAAAGACAGGCGAAGGGGAGGGCTGGAAGGCAGCGGGCCGGAAAGGGGCGGGCCAGTCGCAGCGGTGAACCCCGGCAGCCCCGCTGCTGACGCCGGCGTGAAATCCGGCGATCTGGTTGTGGCTCTTGACGGCCGGCAGCTGCGGGATGTAATTGATTACCAGTTTCTGCTGGAGCCGGGAGTGCGGTCGCTGGAGATCGAGCGGGATGGACGCCGCTTCGAAGCCGAGCTCGAGGTGGAAGAGGGAATCGACCCCGGCATCGTTTTTTCCAGCGTTATCTTCGATCGTATCCGCACTTGCTCCAACTGCTGTGTCTTCTGCTTTGTCGATCAGGCGCCGCGCGGGCTGCGCCGGCCGCTTTATCTCAAGGATGATGATTATCGGCTCTCCTTCCTTCACGGGAATTTTATTACGCTGGGGAACTTGCGGCCGGACGATATCGATCGCATCATTGATCAAAGGCTGAGCCCTCTTTATGTATCCCTGCATGCCACTGACCCGGAGATTCGCGGAAAGCTGATGGGATGCGGCACCGAGGCGGCAGCGCTGGGTCTGGCCAATTTGAAAATGCTGGGACAAGCCGGGATCGTAACACATGTTCAGATTGTGCTGTGTCCCGGCATCAATGATGGCGAAACTCTTGAGCGTTCTGTCATGGACCTTGCGAGCGACTACCCGGGAGCCGCCACCGCCGGCATCGTGCCTGTGGCGGTTGCGGATGGGTTCAGGAGGATGGCGGCTAAAAGGGATGAGGCCGAAACCGGCCTCCGGCCGGTTTCGGCCGGCGAGTGCGTACAGGTTATCGATGCTGTTGCCGGCTGGCAGGAAAAGTTTTGCCGGGAACTGGGCTCAGGTTTCGTCTATGCCGCCGATGAATTTTTCCTGGTTGCCGGCCGCTCTTTGCCACCGCTTGAGTACTATGATGACTTAGCACAATACGAGAACGGCATCGGCAACGCCCGCAGTTTTTTGGAAGAGGGAGATAGCATCCTGGACGAAATTGGCGTCACCGCGGTGGGCGCGGCCGCGCCCGTAGCGGGAGCCGTAGCGCCTGATACTCCCGGCCGCATCTTCATGCTGACCGGTGTTCTGGCCGCGGAGCTGATGCAGGAATTTTGCCAAACGCAGAGCCGCGAACGCCGCCGGGAAATTTTGCCCCTGGTAGTGCCGAACAGGCTTTTTGGTCCGCATGTAACCGTCACAGGACTTCTGGGCGGGCGCGAAATCGCCGCCGAAGCCGCTGCCGCCGGACTTCGCCGCGGCGATCTGTTGCTCATTCCCCCATCGGTGCTTGACCGGGCCGGGGAGCGCTTCCTCGACGATCTATCCCTGGAAGAGCTCCAGGAAACTCTCGCCTGCGACATCGCAATAATTTCGGGGACACAATAATAATTTCTCCCGCTCTCCTCGTATGGCGCACTTCCCACTTTTTCCCAGTTCTCCCGCTTTTCCGCGCGAATCCCATCTGCCTCCGCGTTAACTGATAAAATCCCCACATGTCCATCCTGCCCAAAGTTGCCGTCGTCGGCTATCCAAATGTTGGAAAATCGACCCTCCTCAACCGTCTCACGGGGCGGCGCGAGGCGGTGGTGCACAGCGAGGCCGGAGTAACGCGTGACCGCAAGGAGCTGAGGGTCGAATGGACGGGCCGGGCTTTCACCATGATCGACACGGGTGGCGTCGATACCGCCGATCGCAGGCAGATGGCGCGGCAGGTCCGGGCACAGGTCGAGACGGCCATCAAGGAGGCGGTCCTGGTCCTTCTGGTGGTCGACGGCCTTACGGGCATTGGCCCCGGCGACGAGGATCTGGCGCAGATCGTGCGCCGCAGCAAGTGTCCCGCCATCCTGGTCGCCAACAAGATTGATGACTTTAACCGCGTCGACCTCATCCATGAATTCCACGCGCTGGGCATGGGCGAGCCGGTTCCCGTCAGCGCTCTTCATGGGACCGGATCCGGCGACCTGCTCGACATCATCATTGGCCGTCTGGAAGAGACGGGCGCCCTCGACGGGGCCGAAGAGCGCGAGGAGATACGGGTCGCGTTCGCCGGCCGTCCCAACGCGGGCAAATCTTCCATGCTCAACCGCCTTCTGGGCGAGGAGCGGGTTATCGTCTCTTCCGAGCCGGGGACCACGCGTGATGCAATCGATACCGTGGTCGAAGCCCAGGGCGAGCACTTCCGTTTTGTCGATACCGCCGGATTGCGGCGTCCGGGCAAGCTCTCTGACGACGTTGAATACTATAGCCGTGTCCGTGCCCTGGCAGCACTGGAAAAAGCGCAGGTCGCGCTAATCCTGGTCGATTGCACCGTGGGGCTCACTGATTACGACCTTACCATCCTCGACGAAGCCATGAAGCGAAATTGCGCCACGGCGATCCTGCTTAACAAATGGGACCTGCAGAAAATCGATCTCGAGGATCTCAAGTGGAAGCTGGGCCGCAAAACAACTCTGAAACCTCCGTTTCTCGCAGTCTCGGCTCTGACCGGCCGTGGTGTCGGCGATATCCTGCCGCTAATCCGCCATTTACACGAACTTTATACCTCACATCTGCCGACCCGTGAACTTAACAAATTTTTGCAGGAGATCAAAACGGCGCATTCACCGCCAATCGTTCGCGGCCGCCAGCTGAAGATGTACTACATCAGCCAGCCGGCGACATCGCCGCCACGTATCGTCATTCAGGTAAACAACAAAGGGCTGATCACCAAGCCCTACGCCACCTATCTGGAGAATGTCATGCGCGAGCGCTTTGACTATTACGGCTGTCCCCTGGTGATCCAGTTCAAAGGAAAGCGAAGCTGATGACGGCGGTTATCGCAAAGTTCAAAGGAAAGCGAAGCTGATCCATGGCGGCCGTCATCATCGTCATCGGTGCGTATTTTCTGGGTTCGGTGCCCTTCGCGTTAGTGATCGGCAAGGGCATTTACAGCGTCGATGTCCGGGGGAGCGGCTCGGGGAACATCGGTACTACGAATGTATTCAGAGTGCTGGGGAAGAAGGCTGGCGCCGCCGTTTTTGCCTGTGATCTGCTCAAGGGTTTCATCCCCGTAATTCTGGCCAGGCAGCTGATCGACTCCGATCAGGCCGCCCTGGTAGCGGTGCTGGCCGCCGGCGCCGCCATTGCCGGTCACACCTTCTCCATATTTCTCAAGTTTAAGGGAGGCAAGGGCGTAGCTACGGGCGGAGGCGTCTTTCTGGGCCTGGCGCCGTTGCTCTTCCTGATTGCCTTTGCCATTTTCTGGGCCGTATTACTTGCCGGCCGCTTCGTCTCCGTGGCATCGCTGGCGGCGGCGGTCTCGCTCTGCCTTATGGTAATAATCACAGGCCAACCTATGCCTTATATTGTTTTCACACTCCTGGCCACGGCCGTGATATTCTATGCGCACCGATCCAACATCAGCCGGCTGATGACTGGTGATGAAAACCGTGTGACTTTTCCGTGGAACCGGGGAAAAATTGAAAAAACCTGAAAGTTTGCTCCCTTGAATGCATCAGTCATAGGCGGCGGCAGTTGGGGGACGGCTTTTGCCCGCCTGCTGACGCTCGCCGGAATGGAAACCGAGATAATCTGCCGCCGGCCGGAGCAGGCAGAGGCCATCAACCTTGGTCATCGTAATCCGGATTATCTTCGGGACATCGAGCTTCCCGGCGCGCTGAAAGCGTCATCCTTCGAGCACAACAATCTGGCACAGGCCGATCTAGTAGTCATCGCCATCCCCAGCAAGGTTTACCGCCAGGTGGTCCGCCAGGTTGCAGCGGCAATGAAACCGGACGCCGCCGTCCTCAGCCTGACCAAAGGGCTGGAGCCGGAGACGCTTGAGCGGCTGTCGTCGGTACTGGCCAAGGAGCTGCCGGCGCCTGCCAACAAGAAGGTGATTGTGCTGTCCGGTCCTAATCACGCCGAGGAAGTAGCACTCGACATTCCCACCGCCACCACCATTGCCGCGGACGATCGGGGGCTGGCCGCATGGCTGCAGAAACTCATCTCAACTGAAAGTTTCCGCCCTTATATCAACTCCGACATTATCGGTGTTGAGCTCTGCGCCGCCACCAAAAACGTGATTGCGCTGGCCGCTGGCATGAGCGACGGTCTGGGCTTTGGGGATAACACCAAAGCGAGCCTGATCACCCGCGGGCTGGCGGAGATGGCCCGTCTGGGCGAGCGGATGGGCGCCGATCCCCAGACTTTCTCCGGCCTGGCGGGCATCGGTGACCTGATTGCTACCTGCACCAGCCGTCATAGCCGCAATCGCATGGCCGGTGAGCTTATAGCCAAGGGCCGGACGCCCGGGGAGGCTGAGGCCGGGATGGGGATGGTAGCCGAGGGTCTCACCAGCGCCGCCGCCGTGCTCAATCTGGCACGGGAGCAGGGAGTCGAAATGCCGATCACCGAGCAGGTTTGCGCTGTTATTTATGAAGGGAAGGGCGTTCGAGGCGCTGTCGCCGAGCTGATGAACCGCGCCCCCCGCCCTGAATAATTTCGGGGACACAATAATAATTTCGGGGACACAATACTTAATTCATGAATCCGCAACCCGTCCAGGAAAAACAGCCCGACCTCAACGGCGCCCTCTTCCTCATCGATGGCAACAGCCTCGCCTACCGCGCCTTCTACGCACTGCCGGAGACCATCGCCACCAGCGACGGCTTTCCCACCAACGCGCTCTACGGTTTTACATCCATGCTGATCAAGATCCTCAATGACTACCACCCGGCCAACGTAGTAGTCGCCTGGGATGCCGGCAAGAAGGTCTTCCGGCATGAAGCTTTTGAAGAATACAAGGCCGGCCGCAAGCCGATGCCCGACAATCTTTCACTTCAGTTTAAGCACTTCGATGAGCTTGTTAACGCCTTTGGTTTCGAGAACCTGAAAAAGGAAGGCTATGAGGCGGATGACATCCTGGCGACCCTGGCGCGGGAGGCCCGCACCGGCGGCCAGAAGACTGTAATTGTTACCGCTGACAGGGATGCGCTGCAGCTCGTCGACGCCGGTATCTACGTCATGTCCAACAGCAAGGGCATCTCCGAGGTAAAGATTTACGACGCCAATGAAGTCGAGAATCGCTATGGCGTACCGCCGAAAAAAGTGCCTGACTTCATCGGTCTCAAGGGCGACACCTCTGACAATATCCCCGGAGTTCCCGGGATTGGCGACAAGACTGCCGCGATCCTGCTGGCCGGACGCGATTCGCTCGAAGACCTGCTGGCCCATCTCGATGAGATCAAGGGCAAGCGCCGCGAGCTGCTGGACGAATACCGAGAGCAGGCTCTGATGTCGAAGGAACTGGCTACCATGAATGATGAGGTGCCGGTACCGCGGGTATCACTGAAAGCAGCCGCCGCACCGGACGCCGCCCTCCTGCGCAGCTTTCTCAACCGTTATGAGTTTGGCAGTCTGATCAAGCGCCTTGAGGAATCGGGTCAGCTGGATGCTCCTGCCGGTCCAGCCGAGAAGCTTGGGATCGAACTGGCTCCTCTGAAAAAACTGGCCGCGGTGCTCATGGCTGGCCGGACAGCCGGCGGAAAAGCCGGCAGCGCGGCGCTAGCCTGGGAAGTACGTGGAGAGAGCTTGCTCCTTGCCGCGGCCTTGCCCAACAACGTAAAAGTTATGATCGTCGAGACTACCACTGCCGAAACTGAGGCGGCTTTTTTAGATTTAACCGCGGCCGTCGAATCCAAGGAAACCGCCGCCCCCGCCAAAGCCACTCAAGCCGCCGCCTTTATCTGCCATGACTACAAGGCCTTTCTCAAACTGGTTCCTTCTGCCCCAAGTTGCAGCCATGACACCATGATCGCAGCCTATCTGCTTCGTCCGACAGCGCGCACCTACAAACTGGACCAGCTGGCGGAGGCCGCGGATATTCAGGTCGCGCTGGAGCATAAACAGGCTCACACCACAGCTCTGGCCACGGCCGCCGCGCAGACAATACGGCTGGCAGGCTGGCAGCGCAAGCAACTGGACCGGGTTGGGCTTTCTCACCTCTTTGAAACCGTCGAGATGCCATTGGTATCCATCCTCGCGGAAATGGAGCGCACAGGCATTCGCATAGATCTGCCGCGGCTGGGCGAGCTCGCCCTGCGCGTCACCGATCAACTCGACCAGCTCGGCGACGAGATTCACAAGCTAGCGGATGAAAAAGATTTCAACATCGATTCACCGCAACAGCTGTCAGCAGTCCTCTTCGACAAACTCAAACTTCCCCACGGGAAGAAAACCAAAACCGGTTACTCCACTGACGCTTCGGTCCTTAAAGGGTTGCGCGACAAGCATGAGATTATCGGGAAGATCGAGACCTACCGCGAACTATCCAAGCTTTCGGGCACCTACCTGCAGGCTCTGCCGAGAATCGCCGATCCGGAGACGTGGCGCATCCATACGACTTATAACCAGGCTGTAACCGCAACCGGCCGCATCTCGTCCAGCGATCCCAACCTGCAGAACATTCCCGTCCGCACGCCTCTGGGTGAGAAGATCAGGGACTGTTTTACCACCGAGGAAGGTTACCGGTTTGTGGTCGCTGACTATTCGCAGGTCGAGCTGCGCATCATGGCGCACCTCTCGGAAGAGCCGAAACTGCGGCAGGCTTTCGCCGCCGGTGAGGATGTCCATCGCGATACTGCCGCTGAGGTTTTCAATCTGAAACCCGAGAAAGTCACCAGTAGGGAGCGCGGCCGAGCCAAGGCGGTAAATTTCGGCATCATGTACGGCATTAGCCCCTTTGGCCTCGCCGAGCAGCTGGATATTTCCCATGAGGAGGCGGCTGGCTACATCGAAACATATCTGGCTCGTTATCCCCGGGTAGCGGCGTTTCGGCAGCGGATCATCGACCAGGCTACCGAAGACGGTTTCGTGGCCACGATGCTGGGGCGGCGGCGGCCGATCCCAGAGCTGCGTTCATCGGAGGACCGGGTGCGCCGGCTCGGCGAACGGCTGGCGGTAAACACAGTGATACAGGGCAGCGCCGCCGATATCATGAAGGTCGCCATGGTCAATTCCCGGCTCGCCCTGACAAACGAGGCGCTCGCCGCACGCCTCGTCCTGCAAATTCACGATGAACTTGTTTTCGAAGCACCCGAAGCTGAAACCGGCGCCGTTTCCGAACTCGCCAGGCGTGAAATGGCCGGTGCCTGGGAACTTGACCCACCGCTCGCAGTTGATGTCGGCATCGGCGAGACCTGGGTGGAAGCGAAGTAGACCTGGGTGTCCCGGACTGTCTCCAAGGACTTCTCCATCTGTTTTTCCGGATTCCCGAACGGGAACTCTTACATTACAGCAATACTGCGCAAGGAGCGCGAAATAACCCATGATGCGGTTGATACATTTTCTGGAGACCAAGCCCAGATGGCTGTTGATAACAATGAACCTCTGTTTTGTTATCGCCGTCGGCTTCACGGATTATCTGACAGGCAACGAGATCAGCGTTTCGATTTTCTATTTGCCGCCGGTGCTGATTACCGCCTGGTTCGGCGGAAAATGGTCAGGTATGTGGATGGCTGTTCTGATTACACTTGTCTGGCAACTTGCGAATGTGGAATCGGGCGGCACCTTCTCCAATCCAGCCATAACTTTTTGGAACTCGGTCATGAGGCTGGCTTTCTTTCTGGTCATCGTCTTGATTCTGGACGGGTTGAGAACAACCTTCAGGCGTGAAGTTGTCCTAGCGCGCACCGATTCTCTGACCGGAGCGGCCAATGCCCGCGCGCTTCAGGATAGAGCGGAGATGGAGATCGATCGCGCCAAAAGGTACGGGCATCCATTAACAGTGGCCTATATCGATATTGACGATCTAAAGAAAGTCAATGACCGCTTCGGCCATAGCGCCGGCGACGAACTCATCAGGGAGGTCGCCGGCATCGTCAGCAAAAGCATCCGTTCCGTTGATATGGTGGCGCGTCTTGGTGGCGATGAGTTTGTCGTGTTATTGCCGGAAACAGACGATGTTGCGGCGCAAACGGTCTTCAACAAATTAAATATTCAGGTCAGCGAATCTTCCGGAAAGAACGGGCGGCCACCCGCATCGGTCAGCGTCGGCGTGGTTACCTTCCGTCAAGCTCCCGAGACGGTCGACGACATGCTAGAGCTTGTTGATAATGTCATGTATATGGTCAAAAATAGCGGCAAGGCCGCTGCCCGGTTTGAAATATTCCCCGGCATATCATGAAAATCGCCAGCCGGGTCCTTTCCTTATGGCCATGCCTTTATGTATAATTACGTTTGGCACGCAAGGTGCTTGCCGCCGCGCGCGCTAAATTTTTGTAGAAAGGAAATCAACAACTAAATGCAAAAAACAAACGCAAACGAAGAAGAAGAGATTAATCTAGTCGAAGGGAGTGGGGGGCTACTCAAAATTGTGGATGGGAAGGAAGAACCCAACTACGATGTCACCATAAATATTTTCCAGGAAGGCGACATTGTCACCGGCGAGGTTGTCCGGATCGACAAAGACGAAATTCTGGTGGATATAGGCTACAAATCGGAAGGCGTGATCCCGGCCAGCGAGCTTTCGATCCGCAAGTCGGTAAGCACCCAGGAAGAAGTAAGCGTCGGCGACAGGATCGACGCCCTGGTGATGCAGAAGGAAGATGCCGAGGGCCGTCTGATCCTCTCCAAGAAACGGGCTCGTTTCGAACAGGCCTGGAAGAAGATTGAAGAGGTCGAGCAAAAGGGCGAGACTATCGATGGCACCGTTATCGAGGTCGTCAAGGGCGGCTTGATCCTGGATCTTGGCGTCCGCGGTTTTCTGCCGGCGTCGCTGGTTGATATCCGCCGCATTCAGAACCTTGATGAATATCTCGGCCGCGTCCTGACCTGCAAGGTCATCGAACTTAATCGCAGTCGCAACAACGTTGTTCTTTCCCGCCGCGCTGTGCTCGAAGAGGAGCGCAAGGAAGTCCGGGAGCAGATCCTGGGCAAACTTCAGCCCGGCGATGTCGTCGAAGGCATCATCTCCAACATTGTCGACTTCGGCGCTTTTGTGGATCTGGAAGGCATCGATGGCCTGATTCATATCTCGGAACTTTCCTGGGGCCATGTCAATCATCCCTCAGAGGTTCTGACCGTTGGCCAGAAGGTCAACGTCAAGGTACTCTCAATTGAACGTGACCGCCAGCGTGTCTCGCTCGGGCTCAAGCAGACCCAGGAAGATCCCTGGAAGAGCCTGATCGATCAGCACCAGGTGGGAGACATCATGTCCGGCGCCGTCACCAAGCTGGTAAGCTTTGGCGCCTTTGTCCAGATCAGCGAGGGTATCGAAGGCCTGGTACATATCTCCGAGCTGGCTGACCATCATGTCGAGAAGCCGGAAGAGGTAGTCGCCGTCGGTGACGAGGTCGAGGTTAAGGTCATCGAGATAGACGCGCAACGCCGGCGCCTTTCCCTGAGCATCAAGCGCCTCCATGAGGAACTGCCCGAAGCAGGAGTAGTGGTTGAGGGCGAAGGCGGAGTTGAAGCAGCCGCTGAAGCGCCAGCCGCAGCCGAATCAGAGGTATCGGAGCAGTTCCCGGAAACTCCGAATCTGGGCCTGAGTGACGAGATCTTCCCCGACAGGCCGGGCTATGAACCTCCAGTAGAGGAAGAACCTTCAGATGAGGCAACTATTGCCGCCGAGCCGGAGCTAAGAGATACTTTGGAAGACGAGCCGGAAGCTGTTGCTGAACCCACGGTGGAAGCGGCAGCGGAGGCTGTAGAGGAACCCGCGGAAGAACCCGCAGCTGAAGCAGAAACAGCTGCTGAAGGTGAAAAGACCGTGGAGGATAAAAGCGAAGGCGGGAAGCCCGAAGTAGCGTAAGCGCTTTTACAACTTGAGCGATCACGCGCCCCGCCTTCGGCGGGGCGCTTTTTTTATTACAATAATAATTTCCGGGACAATTTCGGGGACACAATGGGACAATTTCGGGGACACAATACTTAATTCTTAATAGTGGACAGCAAATCTGAAAAATCTGCACCAGTACGGGTCGCCCTTACCGGCGGTATCGGGTCGGGCAAGAGCACGGCGCTACTCATGTTCGCGGCGCGGGGAGCAGCCGTGCTCGATTCTGACCGCCTAGTCCACGATCTTCTCGGGAAGAATGAGGTGCGCGCCGCCGTTGCTGCCAGCCTCGGCACTGAACCTCTGCCTGCAGGTAATGAGGGCCGGCGCCGGATTGCCGAAATCGTCTTTACCGATGATGAGCAGCTCGACCGGCTCGAAGCAATCCTCTTTCCCAAGGTCGCCGCGGAAATAGATCGCTGGATGAAAAGCGACGCCACCGCCAAAGCCATGCTTGCCGTGGTCGAGTTGCCAATGTTATTTGAAGCCAAGCTGGAACCGGCTTTTGATAAAATCGTTTTGGTTACGGCGCCACAGGAAATTCGCCAGTTACGCCATGAAGGCAGAGTGGGCCTGGCCGATTTTGAGCGCCGCGCCTCCCGTCAGCTTCCCGAAGATCAAAAGCGTACACGCAGCGATTTCTTCTACGATAATACCGGCTCACCCGAGGAGCTTGATGAGTTCGTTGCTGCCACGACGGCGGCGATCGTCACCGGCTGAAATGATTAACCTCTCAAGCCCAAACCTCCTAATTACCCCGTGAAACGAGTTTTGATAGCTATCGTTATTGTGATAGTAGTGGCGTCAACGGCAGCCATTATCACTCACTTTACCATGCCTGGATGGTACGCCCGCTGGTGGTATCCCCTCGACCACGCCGACCTGATATCCCATTCTGCCCGGCAAAATCAGCTCAATCCGGCATTGGTAGCGGCGGTTATCTTCCACGAAAGCGGTTTTGTCGATGCCTCTCATTCCGAGGCCGGCGCAGTCGGACTGATGCAGTTGATGCCCTCGACCGCGATCTGGATTGCCGCCAAAACGGGAGGCGTCGATTTCAAGATCACCGACCTCAGCGATCCATCAGTGAACATCGCCTACGGCTGCTGGTACCTTCACTACCTGATCGATCGCTACGGCAGCTCCGAGGTGGCGCTAGCAGCCTACAACGGCGGTACTGAAAACGTCGACAAGTGGCTCGCCGATGCGCGCCGCGAGGGCCGTGAATTCAATTCTCTCGTAGATATCCCCTGGCGCGAGACCAAAGATTACGTTTCGCGGGTAGAAAGCACCAAGGCCATTTATCAACGGACTTACACGGAGGAATTGGGGATTTAGCAATAATCCTTGATGATTATGTCAATCTTCAACATCAATTCAACTTATCAGCCTACCGGCGACCAGCCGCAGGCTATCGATACCCTGGCGGCTGGTATCGCTGGAGGCGACCGCTTTCAGACGCTGCTCGGCGTTACCGGTTCAGGCAAGACTTTCACCATGGCGCAAGTCATCGCCCGCGCCGAAAAGCCCGCCCTGGTGATGGCGCACAACAAGACGCTCGCCGCCCAGCTCTGCAATGAGTTTAAGGAGTTTCTGCCCGAAAACTCGGTCGAATATTTCGTCAGCTATTACGATTACTATCAACCTGAAGCCTATCTGCCCTCATCGGATACGTATATCGAAAAAGACAGCTCCATCAACCAGGAAATCGATCGCCTGCGGCATTCGGCCACCGCGGCGCTCCTGTCTAGGCGAGACGTTGTCATCGTTGCCAGTGTCTCCTGCATCTATGGGCTGGGTTCGCCGGAAGAGTACCTGTCGAAGATGGTGCTGCTCAAGGTCGGTGACGAGCCGGGTCTCGAGGCCGTCACCCGGCGCCTGGTTGACATCCAGTACAGCCGGGCTGATTTTGATTTCACTCGTGGCCAGTTCCGGCTGCGCGGCGATGTGCTCGAAGTGCATCCCGCCTATGAGGATACGGTCCTGCGAATCGGATTTTTCGGCGAGGAGGTCGAGCGCATTCAGAGGATCGACGCCATGACTGGAGAGGTATACGAGGAGCTGAAGCACGTGGCTATTTATCCGGCTACTCATTTCGTCACCTCACCCGAGGCGATCGAGCGGGCGCTCGTCGAAATCCAGCGCGAACTCAACGAGCAAATAGAACACCTTAAAAAAAACGGTAAGGAGCTGGAAGCTCACCGGTTGCTTATGCGCACGCGCTACGACATGGAGATGCTGCGTGAGACCGGTTACTGCTCGGGCATCGAAAATTACTCACGCATCCTCGATGGCCGCGCTTCCGGCGAACCGCCCAACACGCTTCTGGATTTTTTCCCTGATGACTTTCTTTGTTTTCTTGATGAATCTCACAACACCGTGCCGCAGATCGGCGGCATGTACAACGGCGATCGCTCACGCAAGCAGACTCTGGTGAACTATGGTTTTCGTCTGCCGTCAGCCCTCGATAACCGCCCGCTGCGATACGAGGAATTTCTCGAACGGGTGCCGCAGATCGTCTTCGTTAGCGCCACACCCGGCAAGTGGGAGCTTGGTCACAGCTCCTGTGTCGTCGAGCAGGTGATCCGGCCGACCGGCCTCATCGATCCCGAGGTCGAAGTGAGGCCTACCGAGCATCAGGTTGACGACCTTATGAACGAGGTGCGTAATCGCGTCGAGTCCCACGAGCGGGTGCTGATTACCACTCTTACCAAGAAGATGGCGGAGGATCTCACGGATTATCTCCTTGAGATGGGTTTCAAGGTACGCTACCTGCATTCGGATATCGATACCCTGCAACGCATCGAGATCGTCCGCGACCTGCGCCTGGGAGAGTTCGACGTGCTGGTCGGAGTCAATCTTCTGCGTGAGGGTCTGGATCTTCCCGAGGTAACGCTGGTGGCGATCATGGATGCCGACAAGGAGGGCTTTCTGCGAGGCGAGATCGCGCTAATTCAGACCATTGGCCGCGCCGCGCGCAACGTTCGTGGCATGGTCATTATGTATGCGGATAAAATAACCGGAGCTATGGAGCGCGCCATTGGAGAAACCAACCGCCGCCGTAGCCTGCAAAAGGCATACAATGAAAAGCATGGAATAACACCGCGCACGATCGTCAAGGGTGTGTCGGATATGAGCGCCATGCTTGGCGAGCAACCGGTTCCCTTTACGGCTACGCGCGTCCGTTACGCTGCCAAGAAGATGAGCCAGGAGGAGATGGACGAGGCCATTGCTGCTCTTGAGGAAGAGATGTTCATGGCTTCAGAGGAACTGAGGTTTGAATATGCCGCCAAGCTGCGCGACCAGATAAAAGAGCTGGCCCGCAACCAGAAACGCTAATTCGGGCTAATTCGCCTAATTCGGGGACACAATACTAAATTATTTTCCAAAGCCATCAGCAACGCCAATTAACGGAATTAACGGAATAACATTATGCCTGATGAAATAGTCATCTCCGGTGCCCGCGAGCACAACCTTAAAGATATCTCGATAAAGCTTCCGCGCGAGAAGATGATCGTCATCACCGGTCTCTCC
Source organism: Actinomycetes bacterium (assembly GCA_021785935.1). Classification (GTDB taxonomy): domain Bacteria; phylum Actinomycetota; class Thermoleophilia; order BMS3ABIN01; family BMS3ABIN01; genus JACRMB01. The sequence goes on along the minus strand of JAJYOG010000002.1, from coordinate 102,823 downwards.
GGCTCCGGCAAGAGTTCACTCGCTTTCGACACAATCTATGCGGAAGGTCAGCGACGCTACGTCGAGTCGCTTTCGGCTTATGCCCGCCAGTTTCTAGGGCAGATGCAGAAACCAGATGTCGACAGCATTGAAGGCCTTTCCCCGGCGATATCCATCGATCAACGCGCTATCAGTAAAAATCCGCGCTCGACCGTGGGTACCGTCACCGAGATCTACGATTACCTGCGTCTGCTTTACGCACGTATCGGCAAACCCCACTGTCCCAAATGCGGCAAGCTGATCGCCGCCCAGTCCCAGCAGCAGATCGTCGACCAGATTCTGGAGATGCCCGCTGGCACCCGCTTCATGGTGGAAGCTCCTCTAATCCGCGGTCGCAAGGGGGAGTACCGCGACCTCCTGGAGCAGTTCCGGCGCGACGGCTTCACCAGGGTGAAAATCGACGGCGAGATTCTCATGCTCGAGGAGGATATCAAACTGGAAAAAAACAACAAGCACGATATCGCCATCATCGTCGACCGGTTGGTGATCAAGGATGATCTCCGTCACCGTCTCGCCGATTCGGTGGAAACGGCCCGCGCCCTGTCCGGCGGACTGATCGATATCGAGACCGCCGAGGGCAAAATGGAAACCTATTCCGAGCAGTTCGCCTGCCCCGACTGCGGCGTCAGCCTGGCGGAACTTGCTCCGCGCATCTTCTCCTTCAACAGCCCCTACGGCGCCTGCGAACATTGCACGGGCCTGGGCTTTCAGGAAGAGATCGATCTCGAGCTGCTGATTCCTGACAAGACCAAGACTTTGCGTGAAGCCAACATACTTTCCTGGAGCACCGGCTTCCGCCATGTGATCCGCTGGATGTCCCGGTATTATGACATCAGCCTCGACGTTCCCTTTGAGGATCTCTCGCCCGAGGATCAGCAAACTATTCTCTACGGTCCGGACGAGGAGGAAAAGAAGAAGCGCCGCGGCCGGCGCCGCAGCAGCCGTATTCTAACGGGTATCATCCCCAATCTCGAGCGGCGCTATCTTGAAACCGAATCCGACGCCATGCGGGATTACATCGGCCGCCTGATGTCGGTCAAGCCGTGCCCGGTCTGTCACGGCGCCCGGCTCAAGGAGGAAAGCCTTGCGGTGACGGTGGGCGATATTAACATACACCAGCTGAGTGAAATGCCCGTCAAGAACTCGGAAAAATTCCTCGCCGGTCTCGAGCTTTCAGAGACCGAGCAGCTGATCGGCAGCCGGGTAATCAAGGAAATACTCGAGCGTCTGCGTTTCCTCGATAACGTAGGTGTCGGCTATCTTACGCTCGACCGGATGGCCGGCACGCTCTCCGGCGGCGAAGGTCAGCGCATCCGCCTGGCGACCCAGATCGGCTCCAGCCTTGTCGGCGTGCTCTACATCCTCGACGAACCCAGCATCGGGCTGCACCAGCGCGACAACAGAAAGCTGATCGATACCCTGCACCGGCTCCGCGACCTGGGCAATACCGTGATCGTAGTCGAGCACGACGAGGAAACCATGCGCGAGGCCGACTACATCGTCGATATGGGTCCCGGCGCCGGTGAGCGCGGCGGCGAGATCGTGGCGCAAGGGCCTCCCGAAAAGCTGCTGAAATCGAGAAAGAGCCTTACCGCCGCCTACCTAAACGGCAAGCGCACCATACCCGTCCCCGAGCGGCGTACCGCCGACAATGGCAGCATCGTCATCAGGGGCGCCCGCGAACACAACCTCAAGTCGATCGATGTCGAGATTCCGCTGGGCAAGCTCGTCTGTGTGACCGGGGTCTCGGGATCGGGAAAATCGACGCTTATCAACGATGTTCTCTACCGCTCCCTGGCGGGATCACTCTACCGGTCGAAAACGGGTCCCGGCGCCCATGACAGCATTGAGGGCACCGAAAAGCTGGACAAGATCATTAACATAGACCAGTCGCCGATCGGGCGCACCCCGCGTTCGAACCCGGCCACATATACCGGGGTCTTCGATCACATCCGCAAACTTTTCGCGGTGACGCCGGAAGCCAGGGTGCGCGGCTACAAACCGGGGCGGTTTAGCTTCAATGTCCGCGGCGGCCGCTGCGAAGCCTGCCACGGTGACGGCACCATCAAGATCGAGATGCACTTCCTGCCCGATATCTACGTGCCCTGCGAGGTCTGCAAGGGAAGGCGCTACGATCGTGAAACTCTCGAGGTTCGCTTCAAGGGGAAGAATATCGCCGATGTCCTCGATATGAGCGCCGCCACCGCCGCTGAATTTTTCGAGGCCATCCCCCGCATCTCCCGCAGGATGCAGACCATGGTGGATGTCGGCCTTGGTTATATCCGCCTGGGACAACCGGCAACCACACTATCGGGAGGCGAGGCCCAGCGGGTCAAGCTTTCCTCCGAACTCAACAAGGTAGCCACCGGCAACACTCTTTATATTCTGGATGAACCAACCACGGGGCTGCATTTCGCCGACATCGAGAAGCTGCTGGAGGTTCTGCAGCGGCTCGTGGACTCCGGCAATACCGTCGTGGTCATCGAGCATAATCTGGATGTAGTCAAGTCCGCCGATCACATAATCGATCTTGGTCCCGAGGGTGGCGACGAGGGCGGCTGCGTGGTCGCAACCGGCACTCCCGAAGAGCTGATCCGCAAGCGCCGCTCTCATACGGGCAAGGCGCTGCGTCCCGTCCTTAAACCTTAGGGCCCCGCTCGATCCGAGTCGCGGCAAAGCTCCACGCTATCTCCGTCATTGAGGTTTAGGCCCCCGCACCGAGCCCGCGAGCCCGCAAGTAATAGCCGGGCTTGCAGGGTAAAAGGGCGATCGCGGCGAAGATATTTCATCGTGTCCAGGAATCGAAAATTCGCCGCCGCGGCGGTTCTTATAATCGCCGGGCTCCTGCTTCCGCTCCTAATCCTTGCAGGGTTTATGCCGCCTCCGCCGGTGTCAGCGTCTCCCGCCGTTAGCTTCCGCGTGAGCCCGACTTACATCAATCCCACGGTGGCCGCCGGGGATAATACGCGTGAGACCGTAAAGCTGCAAAATCTTTCCGGAGATGAAATTGTAGTTCACGCCAACACCAACTCAGATCCCGGCCAGGCCAGCGCCGGATCAGATCCCGGCCAGGCCGCCCATATGTCCGTCAGCATCGATGCGGAGCAGGTATCCCTGAAACCCGATGAGGCGTCGGATGTTTACATTACCATAAAAATTCAGGATGACACTCCGCCTGGGCGATACCGGCAGCAGATTTTTTTTGAAGCGGCGCCATCTGCCGCAAGGGATGTTGCCATTGCCGGCAGGGTGGCAATGGGGCTCGAAGTCACTGTTATTCACCCGGTCGAAAACGTCAGCTGGTCACTTCCTCACCTGGTTGACTCATCCGATCAGGTCAGCTTCATTGCCCTGGGCCAAAATACGGGGAACTTCACTACCAGCCTGATTGAAAAAGTCGAGATCTCCGGGTTGCTGGGAAGGAAAATCGATTTGCTTGCGGCCAGCGAACCCGTAGCAATCGGAGATACCGCTAATTTGCGGGCTATTTGGGATGAAGCGCCTCTATTTTCCATTAAAAAAACCACCCTCAGTGTCGGCAGCGGCGTTGGCGCTCCGATTAAAACCGGCGCCTTTCTTGTGGTATTTCCCTGGAAACTTTCGCTCATGATTTTGATGATGACGGCCATCGCGGCCGCCGGAGCCCGGTATCAGCCATTTTTTACTAAGGTTTTTGCCGCAAATGGGCGAAAACCGGACTAATCGTGGCGTGGGGCAATAGGGCGGGTACCCGGGGGTTCCCCTTTCGTCCTGGCATCTTTCCCAAGCAGACGTACAGACAGTTCTAAGTGTTGGTGCCCAGGGAGGCGGGTTTCAATATTTAATAATCTTGAAACAGGCTTCAGGAACAATATGCACACGCGCGGCCGTCGCGCTCTCAATGAGCGCCCCGAACGGCCCGGCCATCGCGGCCGCATCGCGTTATGCGTCCCGGCCGCCGTCGCCCTCATAACCCTGATACTGGCGCTCGCCGCCAGCTTTGCCCTCGAAGTCGATCGCGTTGAGGCCTACGGTGAGGCCGGCACCGGAAAATATTCTTTCAGCAACACTGACGTGATAGAGATCTGCACCACCAATCGCTGCACCGGCGTCGGCAACCAGAACACAAACACCTTCGCCCCCGGGGCTACCATCTACGTCCATGTCCACACCGACCGGGTCGTAAACGGCACCGGCTATCTTTACCTTTATAACTACTGGAGGAAGGCGATCCCGCCGGCCTGGGGCTACGTCAGGCGTGTGCTTAGCTGGACGCGCGTTGGTTCTGATTATTACGCCCAGCTGACTCTGCCAGCCACTCAGGCGAATCACATGAGGCTCTACGGCCAGGTAATCAACGGAGGCGACCAGGTTACCTTCCAGGATGAAATCAAGATCACCACCCAGCCGTCGAAATTCATGAACTTCTACTGGACGGGGCCGCAGGCCTATCCACCCAGCCCGGCTGATGAATCCTATACATACAAATCCGGTGATATCGTCAACGTCATGGCTTACGGCAGTGCTCGGGCCTATAACGCCACCTATACCACCAATTCAATGAAAGACATTGCCACGGGAGCCAGCACACCTCTGACTATGAGCAACTGGTCGAGGATTTCATCCAATTATCACCGCTACCGGCTACAATTGCCCGCCAGCGGCCTTACCGACGGCGAGTGGTATTCGATCAATTCCCATTTCATGTATAGCTCGACAACGCTCATATTTGATATGTCCCGCATGATTTTGATCGACGATTCGCCTCCATCAGCAGCCATCGATTCACCGGCCGGCTCAGCCTTTGTTAAAGGTGTAGTGCCCGTCACCGGCACGGCGGATGACCAGTACAGCTACTATCAATATGTGCTCGAATACGGAGTTGGCGCCGCTCCTTCAACCTGGACCACCATCGGCAGTCAGACCAACATGCCGCCGATTCAGTCCGGAACTCTGGGTAATTGGGATACCACGAGTCTGATCGACGGTCAGCTTTACACACTGCGCCTGACAGTTAGCGACAGGGCCGGCAAAGCAGGAACAACAAACCCTCCAAACCAAACCGCCGTTAGCCGCCAGGTTTATGTTGATAACAATCCGCCGGTTATTTCGGGAGTGGGGGCGTTGCCCATTGTCAGCAACGGCGCTACCATAAACTGGACAACCGATGAACCAGCCGATTCGCAAGTCGAATACGGCATTAGCTCCGGCGTGTATGATCACTTGACCGCTCTTGATCCCACCAGTGTTACCAGCCACAGCCAGCCGCTGACCGGCCTGGAGCAAAACCGGCGTTATTATTACCGGGTCATTTCGACCGACAGGGGCGGCAATACGACCACATCAGGGGAATCAAATTTTGTTACCGCTCACCTGACTGTGCTGCAGCCATATGCCGCAACGGGCACGGATACCAACCTGGCATCTGGCCAGCCGACCTGGAACTGGGGAGCGGACGGTTCCCTGCGAGTCGGCGATCTGGCGGGCGCGGGCGATACCTACCGCGGTCTCATCCGGTTCGATCTTTCCGGTCTGGCGGGAACCACAATCGCCAGCGCCCGGCTATCGCTTTTTCAGATGGACCAAGCCGATGCCAGCCAGCCCGTAATTGACGTTCATTACCTCACCGGCGATTGGCAGGAAGGAGCGGGCACCGGAACCCCAGGTCCCGGCGCAACTTGGCAGACGAGCGGTATTGCCCCCTGGACCGGCGGCAACTATTGGGGCACCCGCAGCGCTTTTGCCAGCGGCCGCGCCGATCCAGGCTGGGTTAATTGGGATCTGACGGCGTTGACCCAGTCCTGGGTCAACGCCTCCATAACAAATTACGGTGCCTTGATAAAAAGGAACTCCGAAAATGCGGCGGCTAGTGAGGCCAAGAGCTTCTATTCGTCCGACAGTACCGTTGACCGCTTGCTCAGACCGGTGCTGACCGTCGAATGGTTTGGCAGCGATACGACACCGCCTAACATCGGCGAAGTGCGGACCCAGAATGTATCACTGACATCAACGGATATCACCTGGTCGACCGATGAGGATTCAAACTCGCAAGTGGAATACGGCACCACAACCAATTACGGAAGCACAACAGCGGTGGATAACACCTTGGTGAATCAGCACACGGTTTCACTTGCGGGCTTTACGCCGGACACGGTTTATCACTACCGGGTTTACTCGGCCGACGCATCCGGAAATCAGGCTGTTTCCGGTGATTATGTCTTCCAGACAGCAAGGCAGCTCATTATTCAACCATCGCCGGTCCCAGGCAAGGATACCTGGATTTCCAGTGCGGGTACATCGCTCAACAACGGCGGAGCGCCTGACATCGCCATCGGTGATAACAGCGCCGCGGCGGAAAGCCGGCGGGCGCTAATAAAATTCGATCTCTCTTCGATCCCGGCGGGCTCCGTGGTTAACAGCGCTACCCTATCGCTCTGCGAACATGCCCAGCAGAACAGTTTGACTCCCGAACTTGGCGCCTATTACGCTATCCACTCCTGGGAGGAGGGAACCGGCAACGGCGCCCCCACCGCGGACGGGGCTACCTGGACATCATATGATGGCAACAGTCTTCATTCCTGGGGAGTTCCGGGAGGCGACTTCGACACGAGTTCTCCGCCCACAGCGGTGGCTCCTGACATATCCTGGGGCGGTCCCGCCTGGATCAATTTTTCAGTCACCAATCTGGCCCAGCAATGGATAGACGGAACAATCGCCAACGAAGGCGCCTTCATCAAGAAGACGGCTGAAAATACCACGCTTAATGATTACAAGACCTTCTACTCTTCCGACTATCTGGCTGACACGAACTTAAGACCGAAGCTGGTGATCGAATACGTACCGGCCCCGGGGACGATCACGCTTAATATCGATGAAACCTTCAATCGGGATGCAAGCCCGGGTAGCGGCTCGGTAGGCTTTGGTAATGTCAATCCTGGCACGCCTTACGACGTTGGTGAGGGAGGCCTTCCTGATTATGCCGTCGGACTCAGTGTGAAATCGAATGTTCTTTGGGGGTTGGAGGTGGACGCGCAGGGCGACCTGGCGCAGGTCGACCCCACAAACTTTATCGATATCGCCAGCCTCAAATGGAAGCGGGATGGGGAGCCAGCCGGAAATTATCAGGCAATGGTCAAGTACCCCGCGCAAACGACGATCGCCAGCGGCAGAATGGCCACAAATCGCGACCCGTTCCTTTTCGATTACAGGCTGGCGGTGCCGCTTCTGGCGACCTCAGGAAGCTACTCGACTTCCATTATCTATACCGCCTACACTTCCTGACGGTCAGTCGTCCGAATTACACAGGTAACTCTTCCCTCCGAACGATCTCGCACTGTTATCACCTTGCTGGACGTCGAGGGTTCGCCAAGCAAGCTGATGCCAACCGAATTACGGACCTTGAGCGTCACTCGAACACTACCCGGTGCGGAAGGACTATTACGCTGCGCGGATGATGCCAGCGCGTTATTTTCACCCGAGGGCGCCAGTATCACGACAATCGTTAACAGCAGGATGTAAACAGTTAACAGCAGGATGTAAACAAAGGGCGTTTTGCGATGATTTGTAATTTCGTGTCTCCGATTCCGAACTGGAAAAATGCAGAGGCAATCATCTCATAAAAAGTGGATCATGTCAAAATAGGACACGGGTTGGAGCCTGATGGGCTTGCGCGGAGAGATGGGCCGGGGGTGGCCGGGGGTGGGCGGGGCTAGAGCTGATGCAGCATGTCGTCGATCATACCGATCTCCGCGAGCAGGCCGATCCGTTGGGCGGCCGATCTGGCTTCGAGCAGCTCATTGCGCGCCTCGTCCGTCCTGCCCTCACGAATGAAAGCTCTTGCGAGGTCCAGCTCCTGGCCGATCAGATCACGGATCAGCCTCTGCGTTTCCAGATCGTCGAGATCGACGATGCTTGTGTCTCCCATAGACGGGAATAACTCGTTCAGCGCCGCCTGACGTGACAGTGCTTGATTCGCTGACGCCGTTACTGCAACGGCTGGGTCCTGACGTCCTCCGGAAGCGCTCTGGGCTTCATGTTCGGCGTGCTGGTCTTCGAATTCGTCTTCCAGCATCTGGCTTGCGCCCCGTCTTCTTCGCACTCTCCAGGCTATGAGGACAACAATAATGACGACACCGGCTATCACGGCTGTCAATATCTTCCAGGGGATGACCCAGAAAGTAACCGTTTTGATAATCGGATCGCTGCCGGACGTATATCCAATTTCCGCCTGGACGGTATAGCGGCCGAACAGGTAGTGGCTGTCCCATCGAACCACGCTTCTTCGTGAGGAATCGGGCAGGACCACCCATTCCGGTGCTGGAATCTCGGCTACTGTCTGCCCGATGATATTGGTGATGACAATCCGGCCCGATGGTTTCAGATGAACATTGCCCTGGTTATGGAAGACCAGGCCGATGTCTATCGGACCGAATTCGGCAAGAGTGGGCACCTCTGGCTTGTCGAGCGAGCCCTGTTCGATCCGTGGACCGGCCACGGTAATCAGGAATAGAGTGCCCACCCTGCTGGTGATGTTTACCGCCGAGCCCTGCTCATCCTGGGATTCATAGGTTGAAGAGGCAAATACCGCCGCATAGCGCCCTCCCGGTTCGGCGGTTTTTGGCACCGCGATCTTGGTGTGAAACGATACCGCCTCACCCTGCTTGAGGACGATACTGGAAATCTCGGGTTCTAGCCAGTGACGAGCGCCCCAGTTGCTGTCTTCGTCGCCTTTGAATACGGTCGCCTGGGAGGGATCCTGGGACCCTTCAAAGTCCTCGACAGACATTTCGACTGTCAGTGTCGAGCCCGTCCGGTTGGTGATGACGATGTCGCGCGATGTCGTTTCCCCGGGTTTCATCTCCAGCTCTACCTTGGTCGGCGAGATGACAAACTGGCCGGTTATGGCATCGTCATGTTTCTCAACGGTGTAGGCGCCGGCTATGGCCGGGCCGGATATAAGCATAAGGATGAATGCGAAGACTGAAATCAGAACGATAACGGCAGACAAACAGCGATGAACCGCGGGAGCGGTTTTAGAAATGGTTGGTGTTGTATTTGGCTCGAATGACAAAAGATAAATCCCAAGCCTAGATTTCTCTTTACTATGCTACTTTTCCTGCTACGAAGAGGATTCTAACAGGCCGGAGCCCTCTTGTCAGAGGGCTCCGGCCTTCAACCTTGCGTTTGACGTGCTATTTGGTTTTTATACAATCACAGCGTCGTGGCTGTGATTGTCAGATTAGCGGCATAATTGCCGCTGGCCTGCAGGTGACTCGCGCCTACCTCAGCTTTGAAGTTGATCGTGGTATCCTCGCCAGCCGTCTCATTATTATTATTATAGAGCGGTACGGCGGAGCCGACGGCAAAGCCATGGTAATTGGTGGTGTTATTGACGCTAAAGCCGAAGGCCGACTCATTGGCGCCAATCGACCAGATAACGGGGCCGCTGTAATCGGCGAACGAGTCTAAGCCCTTGGTCATGGCCGCCGAACCGGGAGCGCCTGACGCGGTTGCCTCCAGCGAATAACCGAGGTCGTTGTTGGTTGATACGTGAACGATGGTGCTGCCGCTTGCGCTGCCGCCGATGCCGGTGATATTAGGCGCCAGATTGACATTGGCGACCGGGTCCATGGCAATGAAGTTGTCCACGGTCGCGCCGACGGTAACCGGCCTGGAAGCATTGGCTCCATAAACCACCGAGCCAAGTGCCAGCGCCAGGATCATCGCGGCAATTGTCAGGAATGATACTTTAATCGTAAATCTCATCTGTTTACCCCCTTGTAGCTGTTGCCTTCCACCGCCCTGGTGGAAGCTTGACCGGTTCATCCCTTGCCCGATGCATCAAACAAAAAAACTCAACGGCTCTGGCTATGCCAAAGCTATTGAGTTGTGCTCCCCCGGTGAGCCAAAGAAAAAGCCCAGTATCCAAAACCTAAGAGCTTTCGTTCAAAAGCTTCGGCGGCTGGGCTGTCTCGGTAAGACCCCTGGCTTTGCGTCCCCGCCTCGCGACGGGTTTGCCTTTTCGTGTATGATGCGTACGAGAAAAATTATCGTCATTCCATAACGAAGCTTTAGCCTTTTGTTAGCTTGCATGTTATTCAAATCGGTTGAGGACTTGCAGATATGTATCCAGATTTCCCCATCGGGCCTTTAACGCTTCACTCATTTGGTTTAATGATGGCGCTTGGATTTTTAGCGGCGGGCACGGTCGCCTATTACGAGTTCAAGCGCAAGGGATTAAACCCGGAAAATGTTTACTGGCTGACGATCGCCTCCGCGGCAGGAGGGTTGATCGGCGCCAAGATCCACTATCTGCTGTTGCATACGGAGGAGCTGAAAGGCGATCCGCTGGCGTCGGCTTTCAGTGGCGCCGGTCTGGTCTGGTACGGTGGGCTGATCGGCGGTGTGGTGGGGGCGGTTATTGTCGTCGCCATCTACCGGTTGCCTTGGGGCAAGGTGCTCGACGCCTGTTCGCCGTCGATGGCGATCGGTTATGCCTTTGGCAGAATGGGATGTTTCTTAAACGGGGATGATTACGGCCGGCCTTCCGATCTTCCCTGGTCCATGGAGTTCCCCAAGGGGTCGCCGCCGACACCCTTCGGCGTGAAAGTGCAACCGACCCAACTCTACGAATCATTCTCATCCCTGCTGATATTCATTATCGTTATGTTACTGCGCAAGAAGTTGAAACGCGACTGGGCGCTGGCCTGCGTCTACCTGATAATGGCCGGCATGGAGCGTTTTCTGGTTGAGTTTGTCCGTGCCAACCGACCCGGCCAGATACAGCAGCAAGTGCTCGCGCTCGGCACGGCTCTCGTGGCCGCGGCTGCGCTCATCTGGGTGCAGACCCGCCCGGACCCGGCCGCGAGGGCTCGTTGATAGTCCCCTGTGCCTCTGCTATATTGGATTTAACCCAGCAGGTGCCAATTTCAACGAACTCCCAAATTAATTCTTGGAAATAACTGAAGTATCATCCATCGCTTTTTTGTGGGCTTTTATCGCCGGTCTGGCTTCCTTTCTATCACCCTGCGTCCTGCCGCTGCTCCCCGGGTACCTTTCGTTTGTCTCCGGGGTGGGGGTCGAGCAGCTGGGAACCAATGCGCGCAAAGTGGCCCTGGCCAGTACGGCGTTCGTCATCGGTTTTGTTGTCTTCTTTAGCCTCCAGGGGGCGGCCGCCGGCCTGGCGGGCAGCCAGCTGGGCTCTTTTCTGACTTTCTTCACCGGCAACGGCAGTGAAGGCAAACGTTTCCTCGAAATACTCGCCGGCATTTTTCTGATCGTCTTTGGTATTTTTGCCCTAGGGATATTTCATCCGGCATGGTTCGAGAAGGAACGGCGCCTACGGCTGCTGCGAAAACCGGCAAGCCTGATCGGCGTGCTCCTGGCCGGCATGGTTTTTTCCGTGGGGATCGGCCCCTGCACGGGCCCGCTGCTTGGCTCGATCTACATGCTGGCGATCAATACTCAAAATCCCGGCGCCGGCGCCAGCCTTCTTTTCGTTTATGCATTTGGCATGGGGCTGCCCTTCGTGCTCTCCGGCTTCCTCTTCGCCAAGATGATCGGGGCTTTTTCAGTGGTCAAGCGGCATTTCGCCGTCATTAAAATCGTTTCCGGTTCTTTACTAATAATTTTTGGGTTGTTGCTTGCTACCGGTCAGATCGAGGTTATGACCGAGTGGATGCAGCGATGGGTGCCGGCGATCAATGTTTAACGCCGCTGGCTTGGCCCCCGGTTTGTTGAAGATGGGGGCTATCAGGTGCTAGTATGTTTCTGAATCGTACGAGCCCCCGCCGCCAGGAATCGTTCTGCTCTCTTTTGCCTGACCGGTCTATGCTCGCCGGTGGGGTTTGCTTTGAGGGGTCCGTGGTTGCCGGCGGATGAGCGCCAGGCGGCCGTTTTATATCCGTGAATCAAATCGAAGAACAGACCGAAGATTTTACCCCGGCCACGCCTGATGATGGCTGGTCGGCCAAAGACGCCTTCCTTGCGATTGGCGTCTTTATAGTTATTATTGCCATCGCCGCCGGCGCCTTCTTCTTCTGGCAGTCGCGGAAAACTCCCCCGGTTGATGTGAATAGCAACGCACCTGATTTCACCCTGCCGCTAATTAAAGGCGGAGAAGCAACCCTGTCTGATTATCGCGGCAAGGTCGTTCTCCTCAATATCTGGGCGACCTGGTGTAATCCCTGCCGCGAGGAGATGCCCTCGATGGAACAGTTTTATCAGAATATGAAAGGCAAGCCCTTTGAGATATTGGCGGCCAGCATAGACACCCGCGGATCGACCGACGTCGAACCCTTCGCGAAACAGCTGGGGCTGACCTTCCCAATTCTTCTGGATGCGGATAAAAAAGTGAATAATCTCTATCAGGCTACGGGCGTTCCTGAAACTTTCATCATCGATAAAAATGGGGTCGTGAGGGATCACGTTCTAGGCCCGGTCAACTGGACCAGTTCGCAGGCTCCCGAAAACCAATTAATTCAACATCTGCTGGTGACACAATGAAAAACAGTAATTTGAAGTGGTTGTTGCTGATTCCGGTTTTAGCGGTGGCGATAGGTCTGGGGTATCTGGTTCCGACCAAGCTGCTCAGCAACGACAACAGCGGCGGCGATACCTCGACGAACAGCCAACAGAACCAGGCTTTGCAGATTCAGCTTGCCGATACCCAGGAGCGGATCGACGCTTACCAGAATCTTTTGAAGAGGAACCCCAGCGATATTGACGCCATCAGAGGCCTTGGCGATGGCTATCTGGAGATGGGCACGGCCCAGGGAGAGAACGGAGCCGTCAACGACTCGTATGGCAGCTACAAGAACGCGGTCGATCAGTATCGGAAGTACCTCACCATTCAGGACAATCCGGAGGTCAGGATTGACCTTGGGCTTGCTTATTCCTACCTGCAGATGATCGACATATCTCTCAGGGAACTTCGCGCCGCCGTGGCCGCCGCACCCAACAACCAGCGAGCGTGGCATTCACTTGGATGGGTGCTGTACAACGGCGCGGGTAACCTTACTGATGCGCGGGATGCCTGGCAGCAGTCGTACAATCTCGATCCAAATACGCCTATCGGCAAGGAGTCGAAATCATTCCTCGACCGGTTCTCGGGTCAGTCACTGGCGGCTCCGGGTACCGGCGGCAGCACTCCCTGATGCCCTGATGATTGGATCAGATGCGAGGAATTCAGCCTGAAGGGAACCCGGTCCGGTTTCTTACCCAACTCCCTGATTTAACTCAGGCGCTTTCGCGCAGATGCTGCGTTTCCTGCAGCTCCTTGAGGCGGGCAAGCGTATTGGCTTCGATCTGACGGATACGTTCGCGGGTAACGCCGAAGCGCCGTCCTATCTGCTCCAGCGTGCGCGGGTGTTCGCCATTGAGCCCGTAGCGCAGCTCCAGTATCTTCCTTTCCCGGTGCGGCAATGAATCAAGGACCTTGTTGAGGTCATCTTTCTTGATCTCGGACATGGCTGATTCCAGCGGACGCGGTGTACCCTCGTCTTCAAGGAAATCCCCAAGCTCCGCTTCTTCCTCGTCGCCTACCGGCTTTTCAAGGCTGACTGGGCTCTGTGATATTTTGATCAGGTGCTGTACCTTCTCGACTGTGGTATCCATGACCTTGGCGATCTCTTCAGGGGTCGGCTCCCGGCCCATGTCCTGCACCAGCTGCCGCTTCGCCCTGACAAGATGGTTCAGCTTCTCGACCATGTGCACAGGTATGCGAATGGTGCGAGCCTGATCGGCGATGGCGCGGGTGACCGCCTGGCGTATCCACCAGGTGGCGTAGGTTGAGAACTTGTAACCACGCCGGTAATCAAACTTTTCAACGGCACGGATCAGCCCCAGGTTTCCCTCCTGAATCAGATCGAGGAAGGAAAGGCCGCGGCCCAGGTAGCGCTTGGCGATGCTGACAACCAGCCGCAGGTTCGCTTCAACCAACCGGCTCTTGGCTTCCATGTCGCCGCGCTCCATGCGCTTGGCCAAAGAAACTTCTTCAGCGGCGGATAGCAGGGGGATGCGGCCGATGTCACGCAGATACATGCGCAGGGAATCATCGGTAGCGGCCGCAGGCCGCTCAACCGGCGCCTCGATTTCCTCTGGCGGCTCCGCCAGCGCGTCTTCTGTCTCATCGTGCTCGAGGATATCGATGCCTACATCAGCGATGCGCGAATAGACATCCTCAATCTGCTCCGTGGTCAGGTCAGCTTCCTGGAGCGCGTCGGCGATATCGTCAAGGGTGAGGAAACCTTTGTCCTGTCCCTGTGTTATAAGATTTTGAGTCAATTCATTCGGTAGTTCAGTCATTGATGTCACTTGTAATTATCTTTCTATTTGATGTTGTCTTATCCTCTATTTGCCCATTTTGGACAAATGCCAAGCGGCCATTGTAGCACAGTCGTCAAGCTTTTTCCCCGCTGAGCGTGCTAAAGAGCCTGTCATGCAGCAAGCGGAGCTTGATCCAAGGTGGGTTTAATCCCCTGCAAAAGCAGGAATTTCTAAGTATTCCCTGTCTCGCTATGATTCAAACGCCACATACCGGGCTATGCACTTGTTGGTTCACTGGTCCTCGCGGTTTTTGCCCAGACGCCTCGGCCAAGCGCCAACCGGTACACGGCCTTGCAGCCCGCGATGAACCAGATGACATAGAAGAAAGCGAATACATGTGCCCAAAGAAACGCTTTCCAGGCGCTGATTTCCTTCTCCTCCCGCCAGAAAGTCCAGACTACGGTCGGCAACGCTCCGAACGAGAAAAGATACCAGGCAATTAATACAGGTATGTAATTCAAAGGAGAGAGCACCACCGAGGAAGCGCCAGTCGCCAGAAAGTATATCGACCAGAAGATGAAGAGCATTGAGCCGGGCAGGAACATGAATACCAGAACCGGAGCCAGCAGATAATAGATTGTATCGGTGCGGGAAACTACGGACTCCTGCCGCGCCAGTAGTGCCGGGATATAGCGCCAGCAGGTAATATGGCCCTGGAACCAACGGGTGCGCTGACGGATCAGGGGCCTGAGGCGTGGCACTCCTTGCTGGGACGCGAAGCTGTTGGAGCAGTAATGATTTTGCCATCCCTTCATCATCAGCCTGAGGCCAAGATCGAGGTCCTCGGTCAGGCAGTCAGTCCAGGGATTGTCACCCAGTGACTGAAGGGCCGAAAGGCGCACAAATTGGCCGTTGCCTCCGAGACCGACGCTGCCCAGGTGTTCGCGGGCTTTCTGCGAGATCCGGGCGAAAGTAAGGAACTCAAAGTTCTGCCATTTCGTGAGCGTATTGGTCTGGGCGTTTGATATCTTCACACCCGCCTGTACGGCTCCGGTTTTAGGATCGGTGAAATACGGATTAATTGCATCGACCACTCCTGGCTCTACGCGTCCGTCGGCGTCGATGACCCCAAGAATGATATTATCCGCGCCGTTTTCATCAACGATCCAACTGTTCATCACCGACCTGTAAGTGTAGTTCAACACCCGGCCTTTGCCCTGCCGCGCTTCGGCGAGCGGATGGTCGATTACGAGTACTCGATTCCTTGGGTAGGACAACGCGATCTCCCGTGTGCGGTCGTCCGAATTGTCGTCAACCACGAGTATGGTCAGGTTTTCATTTGGCAGCGATAGTAAATGATCCAGGGTGTTGGCAATGACAAGCTCTTCATTAAGACATGGGACGACAAGTACAAAATGCAGGTTGGGATTAGGTGGGTCTGTGACCGGCGCCGGTTTCCGGGAGAGAAGGAAGATGCCCCAGTAATAAAGGATAATAAAGAGGGAGACGGCCGCTACAATCCTGGCGTCAAGGGCATCGGTTGGCATTAGGCTGCCGACCTTGTCGGAAATTTGCCACATGAGATTGGAAAACCATGAGGGCGGATCTGTTGGCAGATAGGGCAGGCCTGCCGCCTCGATCGGAGAGATA
This sequence comes from Actinomycetes bacterium, assembly GCA_021785935.1. GTDB lineage: Bacteria > Actinomycetota > Thermoleophilia > BMS3ABIN01 > BMS3ABIN01 > JACRMB01. The sequence goes on along the minus strand of JAJYOG010000002.1, from coordinate 86,890 downwards.
AAAAGATAGCCTTCATCCTGCAGGCCTTCGATCATTGTCCGCAACTCGCCGCCATCCACCATGGGGTGGAAGAAGAATGAAGCATATCCGTCCCTGACAACTTGCTGCCGGCTTGCCACTCCGAGCAGTGTCTTCGCGGAATGGCCCTGTCCCGGAAACCCTTCAGTGGGATTAACATATCCAAGGGTTTCAGGAAGATCGGTCTGACCGGTCTCCAGTAGCACCGGATAAGGGAAGAAAGGAGCATCTCGCCGCTCCCAGACGGTCTTGAAGTATTCAGCGGTAATTTGATGGGTCTGATTCGAAGCGGCGTAGTGAGGCGTCTCCCAGATTTGCGGATAAATCCCGACTGCAGCGGTTTCATCCAGGGCTGACTGAAGGCGAAAACGAATGGAATCGGGAGTCTCGTCCACTGGGGGTGCGTGAGTTTCGCCGTCCCAAAACTCATAATCGACCACGGTTTCCCCGACCCGCTGATGGGTGTAACCATGCATGACGATAGTTGCGCCTTTATTCTGCGCGTCCTTGATCGCGGCTACCAAATCCGGACGGTCTTTCAGGTGCACCTCTTCGCCTGTAGACGGATTCTTGTATACGGGAACCAGCGCGATGCCAAACGGGACCTGTTTGTGATAGAGATAATCCACTACCGAATTCAACCGGCCTACGTCTGACTTGGGGTGGATGTCCTCAATGCGGACAAGTGCCGGGTGCTGGGCCGGATGGTCAATCCCCGTTATATCGTGTAGCAGGTCAGCCAGCACCAGGTAAGCGCTGTCTTCGGTGGCGCCGGCGGCGGAATAGGCGCTGTTAACGTCAGTTCCTACAAAAGGTATATCAGCAAAGTACCAAAAATTGCCGCTGCGAATAACATAAGGCGTAGTGTCGCCGCCGCCTTCCGCCCAAGCGAGCACCTGGGCGCGGGACTCATCGGTGATAAAAGTGTAATTGGTAATCGGATTAGTTTTGGCCAGCCGCGCTTCTTTATATGTGACCGTGTCCATGGCGCCGGAACCGTCGACTCGTGAATAACTGAAACCATACTTGGTCAGGGGCTGATATCCGGAGAGCCAATCGAGACCGCGGCCCATCCAAACCACAGGTTTGGTCGAAGCGGAAACATCACGAAGGAAATCCTGATTGATTTGCCGATGCGAGCCTCCCAGATAAAACGTTAAATCGTAAGTCTGGAGGCTGCCGCTTTCGTAAAAAGGTTGCTCGACTATTGTGGCACTGGCTGAAAAATGACCTTGCAGGGCAGTCAGTTCCTGGCCGAGCTGGGGATCGTCGATCTGGTCGTGGACGATGAGAACTCTGGGACCGCCAGGTTCAGTAGTATCAGGAATTGCCTGAGCGGTGCTTGGTGACTCATGGGTGGCGACCGGCGCTTCCTGAGCGGACGCGCCCGCTGTCACGAAGACAAAAAAAGAGAAAAAGGAGAGGAACAACAACGAAAGCGCTATTAACAATAGCGCCGCTGACAGTCTGATAAAAAAGCCTCCAGACCAATCTGAAGGGCCGGTTTTTTTAAGGTAACACTCATTGCCCCGATGGCCCGGCCGGCCATCAATTATCGATTTGTTTTTTTACCCCTCATCCGCATCAGCGAACCTACGATTACGCAGGTAACCGCCACCAGGGCATACAGACCGATCGCTACTCCCGTGACAGGTAACAGTACTCCGTACATTCTTCACACCACCTTTTTCTCTTCGCATTCACTTTGGCAGCCCATAGTCCGAAATATGCCTCTATTAATAGGATACCCGAGCGTTATTCTTCTAGACCGATTATTCCGCCCGTGAGGCCGCCCTACTCTTAGTGTTGTCGGCGGCATCCGGTTTTTCCGTTATTTCCTCATCGCTTTCATAGGTTTTGATCTTGACGTTGATGGTTTTAATCATCTCTTCAAGCTGTTCTGGCGAACTCCCGGCTTCGCGGTCTTCCTCGCGGCGCCCCTGAAACGGTCCCGCGAGGTTTTCGAGCAGGCGGTCGGTTGTGTGCTGCGCCTGCTCTTCGCCCGCGCCCGGCAGGACCAGAACCAGACGCTTGCCGTCGAGAGCCGCGGCCGAATCTGTCTTTCGCAGACTTCTGGTAATAGTCCTGACGGCCCGGGCAAATTCTTCCCTATTGGTTTTTTCCATGTCGATAGTTGCAACCGAGACTCGTTTGCGTTCGAGTTTGGCGCGCTTGATGCGTTCGTCAAGCTGCTGGTAGAAGAGTTCATCGCTAAGGGGCCGCTCGCTTACCAACTGGTCACCGGTGGTAGGCGTTACCATTCTGCTCATGAACGGCGCCGGTTTGGTTTGCCGCATACCGTTTACGTACTCTATGGCGCCGATGATTCGGGAGGCGGCCATCCCGTCTCCGTATGGGCTTATCCCCTGAGTCATAGCCATATAACTTGCGATGCTCGTCAAAAGCTCGGTCGCGGCGGCCACAATGGCGCGTTTGGAGGTGCCAACCATACGCGCCAAACCGGCCTGAACCGCTTCGGGACGTTCGGTAAGGTCACGCAAAACCAGCACCGGCTTGGCCAATGCCGGCGCTTCTTCCTGCAAGCCGCCGGAATCGGTAAGAACCATATACGATTTGGCGATAAGGTTGGCCATGTCCATGTAATCGAGCGGATCGACCAGCCGGATGCGTTCATGATCCTTAAGCAGTGACTGAACCGGGACGCGCACCTTGGGATTGCGGTGCACAGAAAAAACTACTTCAACATCATCAAAATTATCAACGATCTCCACGATACCGCCGCAAATGTCGAGAATCGGCTGGCCGAAATTCTCACGGCGATGAGAGGTGACGACAATCAGGCGTTTGCCGTTGTTGCCGGCTTCAGCCAGGGCCGGATCGGCAAAAGTATATGCGGGCTTTACCACCTGGAACAGCGCATCGATAACGGTATTGCCGGTGATGAATATTTTTTCCCCATCCACTCCCTCGTTTCTGAGGCTCTCCCAGGCAGTCACGGTGGGAACAAAGTGGAGATCCGCCAACTGGGTTATCAGCGAACGGTTGATTTCCTCGGGGAAGGGTTTGTACTTGTCGTAGGTGCGAAGGCCTGCTTCAACATGTCCTACGGCTGTCTGCTGATAAAATGCGGCAAGGCAGCCGGCAAAGGCGGTGGTAGTATCTCCCTGGACAAGGACCAGGTCCGGTTTTTCGGTGGAAATGAGCTCCTCAACACCCCGGAGTGAGCTAACGGTTACATCACTGACGCCCTGGTCGGGTTGCATGATGTCGAGGTTGTAGTGGGGTTCGATGCCGAACTGGCCAAGGGCTTGGCCTAGCATCTCACGGTGTTGACCGGTCGTCACCAGCACTGTGTCGAAGTTCGGCGACTTTTCCAGTCTGCTTATGACGGGAGCCAGCTTAATAACTTCTGGCCGGGTCCCAAATATTGTCATTGTCTTAATTTTTTTCAAGGCTGGGGACCTTGCCTATCCGCCTCCCAATGTGTCCGCTCGCGCGCCCATGACCATAACTTTGTCCAAATACTTACAAAATTATGATGGCACAGTGGAAGTATCTTTACAATCCCGTAATTTCCGTTATGTTTCCATTTGGCTTCCGTTTAGTTTCCGTTATTTCGGTAAATTTAAAACAAAGAATAGGGCTGGTGTTAGGGCAACAATATTCAAATATGCCATAACCATGCTGTTTTGCAGCCTTTTTCATTAAAGCGAAAGGAGGGCGAGCCGATACAATAACTGGCCACAAGTAGTGGCCACACCTCGGTTCACGGTTGTTGGGGGAGAAGCCAGTCCAGGTGATAAGGGCAAAGCTCCGGAAACGGAGCGGCGCAAAGCCAAGGGTCTAAGGTCCATGTGACTAGGATAGCCTGGCTGCCGCCGAGGAGGCCTGGCTGCATGTCATCCCGTTGGATAATAGTATGTATGGCCGCCGTGGTTATTGCTGCGGCGTTTGCCGCATTTGTTGTATCCCCAGCAGCAGAGGCATCGACTCCTGTTCAGGTTGGAGTCTTTTTCCCCGACCCCCAACTTCCCAACGAACAGCTGCCTTCGATTGACGATCTGCATAACTTTGAGTCCACGATTGGCAGGCAGACTGACGTCTTTCTCTGGTACGAATCGATCGGCGAGGATTTCTATGCCGATACTTTCAGGCCCATGGCCCTGGAGGGACGCACCATACAGCTGGCCTGGGAGCCGCACGATTTTTCTCTGGATCCCAATCATCAGCCAGCTTACCGCCTAAAGAACATCACCGCAGGTAATTTCGACAACGACATCAGGCGCTGGGCGCGGCAGCTAAGGGATTTTGGATACCCCATCTATTTCAGGCCCATGTGCGAGATGAACGGTGACTGGGTTTCCTGGGGCGGCAACGCCAACGGCAATTCACCTCAGGATTACATTCCAGCCTGGCGTCATGTCCACGATATTTTCGTGCAGGAAGGAGCTACCAACGTCAAGTGGGTTTGGTCTCCGAACCGCGACGGTTCCATTGCTGATGCGCAGGCCACCTTTAACACTTATTATCCCGGCGATGCTTACGTGGACTTCGTTGGTATCAACGGTTACAACTGGGGCACTCTTTACAATACGCCAAGCTGGACCTCTTGGTGGCAGAGCTTTGAAGAGGTTATCGGTTATAGCTATGACGTCGCTGTCGCCAACACCAATAAGCCGGTCGTCATCGCCGAGACAGCAACCACAGAATTCGGCGGCAACGCTCAAAATGGCGGCAAGTCCCAGTGGATCACTGATGCTTTTAATTTACTGTCCACCCGTTTCCCCCGTGTCTCGATGTTGACCTGGTTCAATATAAACAAGGAAACTGACTGGCGGATTGAAAGCTCCCCCGCGAGCCTGGCGGCTTTCCGCGCCGCGGTGCAGGGGCCCGATACCACTTTGCCGACCGTATCCATCGCTTCACCGTCATCCGGAGCCGCGCTGAATGGCACTGCTTCGGTGTCAGTTAATGCCAATGATAATGATGCGGTCACCAAGGTTGAACTTTATGCTGGCGGCAGTCTGATCGGTACTAAGCAGGCAAGCCCCTACAACTTTAGTTTCTCAACCGCTGCGATGGCGGACGGCGCCTACGATCTCACGGCAAAAGCTTATGACCGTGCGGGCAATACCTCTACTGACACAAGGCCGGTGACGATCAATAACAGTTCAAACCGCAACTACTATTTCGGTTGGTATGACAATGTTTCACCCGGCATGCGCACCTGGGTAATTATAGGCAACCCGGGCAGCGTTACGCAGCATGCAGATGTTTACATCGCCGGGGTTCTGCGGGGAAGCTATGATATCGGGCCGGAGCAGCGGGAAACGCCAATGTATGCGGGTTTGTCCAACGGACCCGTCAAGGTCGTATCGACCACAGGCGGCGAGCTGTTGGTGAGCGAGCGCGTCACCTACAACGGAACTTTTTCCGAACTGCCCGCGGTGAAACAATCCGAGCTTTCCGGCGAGCAGTATCTCTCCTGGTACGACGAGCAGTCTCCGGGCATGAAGCACTGGGTCATGATCGGCAATGAAGGCAGCCAGACCGCTGAGGTTGATGTTTATATCGCCGGTACGCTCATGGGGCATTATGCAATTAACGCCGGCGCCGTCGCGGCTCCTGAATTTCCGGGAACGATGAACGGTCCCGTTAGGGTCGTCGCCACCAACGGGCAGCCTTTGAACGTAAGCGGCAGGGTTATTTACAGCGGCACTTTTAATGAGGTTGGAGCCAAGGCCTCCTTGCAGCTTACCTCCGAGTATCATTTCACCTGGTACGACGAGCAGAGCGCTGGCATGAGAAACTGGATAATTGTTGGTAACCAGGGTAGCCAGACCGCTGAGGTTGGTATCTATGTAGCGGAGAGGCTCGTGGGATACTATTCCATCCCCGCCGGCGGCAGGATTACTCCGGAATATCCGAACTTGATGGATGGCCCGGTGCGCGTGGTTTGCACAAACAGCCAGCCTTTGATCGTGAGCCAGAGGTCGGTATTTAAGGGATCATTTGAGGAAGTCCCGGGTACCAAGACAACAGATCTGGCCAGCGAGCAGTGGTTTGCCTGGTACGACAATGTTTCCACAGGCATGAAGACCTGGGTGCTGGTTGGCAACGAAAGCCAGGACGCCGCTGAAGTGGATATCAGGATCGCCGGTAATCTTGTTGGTCATTACTCTGTTCCGGCCGGTGGCCGCGTTACTCCGACCTTCCCGGGTCAGATGAACGGACCGGTTCAGGTATCGAGTACAAGTGGCCAGCCGCAGCTGGTTGTGAGTCAGCGTACCATCTTCAACAATTCCTTCGACGAACTACCCGGCATGCTTTTGAACTGACGGGCAGTTAGACGTCATCCCTCTGATAGACGGCTACATTGTCGGCTTCAAAAAGTTTGTGGTTTTCGAGGCAGGAATATTTTGTCTCGCTGATCTTGTAATAAAAAGCGAAGTACTTGATTCCGAGGTCTTTCAGCCGGGGGGAGCAGGGATCGATGGCGACTGAATAGAGATCGAACCTCGGCAGGGTGAAGGAAATTTCATTTGTGCCGGGGACCGCGGTTTCGTTGAACGCCAGGAGTCCGTAGCGATTGTACACGAAGCTGTTGTCATCGTCGTCGAGCGACTTCATCAGAGACATCCGGGGCGTGTAACTCGTGCCGCTGAGGACGTTCAGTCCGGCCGCCTTGAAAAGGTTGGCCACGGTCGGGTTTCCGTACGTCACCCATTTCGCCTGTGGATCTTTGGTCCTTACATCCTCTGCGAATCTGAAAATTTCCTTGTTGAATATGGAGCCCATCCCATAAACCACTGGGTTTGTAATTCCTTCATTGCCGGGGTGAGCCAGGAGCGGCGGCAGACCGGCGGCCGCCAGAATGAGAATGCAAAACGCGGTTTTTTTCCTCCACAGCAATAATGCCGAGAGACCCGCAATCGCGAGCACAATCAGAGCCAGGTAGCGCAGGCGGAAATAGTCGGGGCTGTCCAGCCGCAAAGACCAGGCGACCAGGACAGAAAAAATAAAAATGGCCGCGGCGATGATGATGTTGTACAGGTTGAACAGACGTCTTTTCTTCGCGTTGCTCTTGATGCTTTCGTAGTCCGTCCTCTGCGCCAGGAAGACGACGGTAACTACGATCGCCGCCACACCGAGACCGAGGAGAGCGCGATTGGGTGGGACCAGGTCGAGCAGGGTGAGCTTGGCAATGAGCAAGGGCATTCCGATCCAGATCCAGACCGTCAGCACTGAAAGCAGAATAAGAATGATCGCAATCAGCGGATTATTTTTAATGCCCAGGAGCCGGTCTCGCAAATAAATGGCGCCTATCACCGGGTACAAGAGCAGGAAATTGCTGGCCTCGGGCGCGTTACTCCATCTGGCTGGAAAGTTCTGTTCTCCCCAGGGGACCAGGGAGAAGCCGGAAAACAGGCGTCCGAGACTTATCTCTCCGCCGGGGGAGCTTCGGTTTCCCGGATAGATCGTGTTGGTGGCCGCCTGGATTGTCGCGCTGGCGTCAGTGTAAAAAAGATAGAAAATTCCTCCGAGAAAAATTAAGGCTCCACCCAGGAGTAGCCCTCGCTGAATAACTGTTTGCACGCTCATGCCGCCGGTAATTTTCTCCAGAAGGAACACCCCCATTATCAGAACCAGAAGGAAAGCCAGCGGTACCTGGTAGGGAGGATAGAAAAAAAGGACAAAATCAAAACTGAAGATGATAAACAGCGCCAGCGCTATGCCAACGTGTAGTTTCTTTTTGGCGGTCAGGACATAGGCGAAAGCCAGAAAGATAAAGCTAAAGCTGATAATCATCTCGGGAAGGGTGGTTGAGAACCACCATTGCACGTAGGGTGTCAGATATAACCAGACGGAGCCGAACAGCGACAGCCAGAAGCTGTTTTTCGTAAGCACTATGAGTAGCAGGAAAAAGCTGAGGAATAAGAACAGGAGCTTGAAGCTCCAGTAAAATGAAAAGCCTCTCTTGATGCCAAAGACAAAATAGCCCCAGTTTTGGGGTCGCAGGAGGGTGGAAAAATGTTTCACCGGCAGGCTCATGACCAGGGGGTCGTTGTTGGGCCCGACGCTCTCGTTGTGAACCGGGAAGCCGTTGGCGGCCTGGGAGAGCAGGAGGGGGGTGTAGACGGCCCATTCATCGCTGCGCGCCTCACGGGGAACTCCTAGCAGGTAGCCCTCGTTTTTCATTTTGCTGTCGGGGACGACCGAATCCCAGTGGCCGATTGAGGACTGGTTCAGCTTGAATGCCACGGAGAGTGCGAAAATCACCAACAGCGCCACCACCAGTACGATCATCCTGCGGTCGATTCGGATTAGGCTGGCTGGTTCATCCTCATTAGTATGTCCGGTTCCGGGTCTCAAGACATGCGGGCGCATCGAAGAGTGGAACGATGGATTCTGGTACGCCCGAGAGGAATCGAACCTCTAACCTTGGGATTAAGAGTTCAAGACTACCGTTTTATCAAGTCACAATAAGTCCTGTTTATCAGGGTTTACCGCTTAAGCAGTTTGAATAAATCCGCTTAGCGGAGAACCCGTAAGGCGTCAAGGTAGGCGTCAAATTTGAGCTTGAATAATGAGAGGATATCATGACAGACGATTCCAAACAATTCACCGTTACTCGCGACGGAAAGAAAGACCTATCGTTTACCGGCATCAAGATAGGCTACGGCTCCGATCACGAACACCAGGGACCGCAAAACAGCCGGTGGTCAGAGATCGACATTTTCCGGACCGACTCCGGAAGGTACGTTGTCGCTCAAGTATTCCGCACACGGTGGCAAGGGGAAGAGGATTCACGCCGCGCCGAAGTCTGCGAGTCGGCAGCAGCGGTCCTGGAGTTACTGGAATGGGAAGATGAAGAGGGAAACAGCGGAATATCCAATATGGCTAAAGAGGCACTGGAGGCAGCGGCAGAGAACGACACAGCCTTTGAGGGGATAACGCTCGAAGAAGTGTAGCAGGCAGGCCGGACGGAAGCCTAAGACGGCTTCTAAGGACGACCTCGGGAAGGGTTCCTTTAGTGGGAGCCCTTCCTTTTTTCTCCCTTTCGATACCACAACACCACCAATAAGAATAAAAGATAATATTTCTCCCAAAAAGGGCGGGCTCTTCCGCTGGAAGGGAAATCGCTAGAGATTTTTCCAACCGCCCCCCGGAGCCTTTCCTTTTTTTAGGGTTGGAACGTTCCATTACATCACACGCGTGTAAAAGAAGTGGACGCGTGTCTATTCATGGATACCGTTACTGTAAGCACGCGTGCGCGTAAGAGTTGGACTGGCCAAAGAGTTCTAATTCCGCCTCCAGGTCGAATGCCTCCAGCCCTTCCCGAAACGCCGCCTCTAACTCAGCCTCAAGCTCTTTATGCGTCATCTGCATGGATTCCGATGCAGCACGGGCCTTTGATACCATTCCGCGTTTCATCTCGAAAAAACCTTAGCTAGGTGGCTATTTTCTTGCTCAGAATCGACCTTCGGCCTATGCCCGAACCTGACCGGCCATAGAACACAATCTTCACAGGGACAAAGCCTGACTTCCTTTGCCGATCCAGCGGCGCAGTCCAGGCACTTCAAGCGGATACGTTTCATAGGGGTTAAATGTTTCATGTCGCCGCCTCTTTCCGGTGAGCCTCGAATACTCGAAGGGCGTACTGCTCCCGTGCTTCAATAGCAGCGGTCAGTTCGCGCCGGTCCAGTGTCCAATATGCGCGGTGTAACTCGGCCTCCAGGCGCTCCCATTCAGGAGAGTCCAGCGGACAGCCCTTCGGCCAGGCCTGCGATAATCTCCGGGTTGATTCGAGCAGGAGAGCGTCCGCCTCTTCCTGATATTTCAGCAGCGAAAGAAGCTCCGGCTTGTGTATCTTGAGTTCTGTAATAAGTCCAGGGGGCAGTTCACGGCTAAAGTCTGTTGATTCGATAACGAGATTTCCATCCTCAAGTCTCAGCTCGTAATAATGGCCGGTGACTTGCTGCCAGATTTCGAGAGTTTTCATATCGCCAACCTCCCTTGATTCCGAAGCTCAGAAAGTTCGGGTTCCGTTGAATCGGCCTCCCGAAGGGTGCCAGATTTCTGAAGGGTGCCAAGAGTTCCACTATTGGAACCCTGGCACTCTTCGCTATTTATGGGGGATTCTGAAGAGAGGTTGGCCCCCTTCGAAAGCTCCCACGCCCAGCCGCCCAAGCCCTGCTTATTGCTTTCAACCTTGAGTTTTCCTTTTGCTCGTTTCAGTGTTCTTTCAGAATGTCCAGCTTCCCTGCCACGTTTATAAATCTCATTCGCCGCTACCGGGCCGTCCGCAAGCTCTTCATTCAGAAACTCCATTGCTTCTTCAAGCGGCCCCCTTTCACTGTCGTCGGCCTGCAACAACAGCGCGTTTGCATCGTGTGTGCTCGCACCGTCCCACACAACCCGGCTCGCGTCGTTCTCCGCTTGCTCAAGGTGAAAAGATAGGCTTTCGGGCTTTGGCCCCAGGTTGGACTTTGTGGAGGCTAGGACGCGGCGCTCCCCGTCTTGTTCCTGTTCGGGATCACGTGCCACAAGTAGGCCACTGCGGGCGGCTCCGATAATGCCGATACTCCCGCCGCCCCGATACAAGGGATTTCCCCCAGCCATTTTGTTGAGGTGGCGAATAACCACAATGGCCACCCCTGTTTCCTCAGCTAATGCAGCCATGCGAGCTAATACCCGGCGGATGTCTTGATCCCGGTGGCTGTTTGTATTGCCACTCAAGAAGGCCATAAGCGGATCAACGATTACCAGTCTGGCATTCACGCGCTCAATAGACTTTTTGATCCATTCCAGGTCATCCGGCAGGACCGGCGGATGTTCGTCTGTCCCCTCGCTGTCAGGACAGCTATCGAGCGCCACAATGCGGCTCAAGTCTGCGCCTGCTGCTTCGAGGCGTGGCCGGATAGTGTCGCCTAAGCCATCCTCAGCGGAGAGAATTACTACACCGCCAGGTTCCCCGCCGCCGGACCCGTCCGGCATGGCGTGACCCTTACTTATTCGAGCAGCAACGTTAAGCGCTAACGTGCTTTTTCCAAGACCGGGATCACCGTCAAGGACGGCAAGCTTGCCAAGTGGTATGTATCCCGGCCAAAGCCATGAAATTTGCTCAGGTTGGACCTCAGACATAAGAACGCCTACGGCTGGCGCGGATACATTCTTGACCATCGCGTCAATCTCGTTTTTTGCTTCAGCCGCCAGCGCGTCCGCTTCCGCCACAGTATGTTTCAAGTCATGAACGATATCGGCTTGCTCCACAAGCCCTAGGAAATCTTCCCGCGTGTACCCGGCCTGGAAATACTCGCACACGTCCTTAACATCGCTAGGAAGGAAAGCCGGCCTTGCGCCGTATTTCTCAATTACTTTGACCGTGGCAAGCTTTCCGGCCTTATCGGTATCAAAGACGCTGTAGAGGGTGACGCCTTCAGGCAGATATTCTTCCAGGCAGCCGACGGACTGAGCGCCAGGAATGCCTAGCACCGCTTCTTCGGTTCCGAGTTCCTGAGCGAGTCTCAGGGTGTCGGTTTCACCCTCGCAAACGATAACGCGGTCCTGTCCTGTCAAGGTGGGAAGACCGAAGGGGATCACGCCTTCGCCTTGCGTGTAGCGCTGGCCGTTTCGATCCCTGAGCTTGAAGCGATGAATTGAGCCGTCCGGTGTGTAGTAGGGAAAGACGATGCACTGTTGCTTCGAGTCGAAACCCACGCCAAAGCGGGAGGCGGTTTCCGGCGTGATTCCTCGCTGCTCTTCAAGGAACCTTTCAGCCGGTGAGTCAGGAAAGGCAGCGCTACATTCCTTCTGGTAACTAAGAAGGTCACTCACGGCCAAACCACCGCCGCCACCGTGAGCGCCGCTATTTGCCGGTCGATCTCGGCCCGTTGCTGCTCCAGCGTGGTCAGGCGATTGAGGGTTTTAGTGAAGTCAGTCACGCCGCGCTCCCGCTTTCCGCCTTCTTCTGTTCAACCCATTCCATCAGCGAGTCGTACGGTATGCGTATCACCCGTTCGCTAAGGCGAATGGCAAACGGCTTCCATTCGCTGTTCGCCATGACGTAAGAAACCGAACGGGAAAAACCGCACAGCTCCCCGGCCTCAGTAACCCTAAGAAGCAAAGGCTTTTGCTCTTCCTGCTGAATCATGTTCCGTCCTTTCAGTAAGTTACATTTAGCCTGAGTGTTGACAGGCTTTTCTGAAGACGGTAAGATTCTATCCATCCCGCTATACAGTTTTCAACACGTAAAATGTAAATCTAGCGTAACAGTAAAGAATTAAGCGTCTTCAGTTTTGTAAACGTCGTAAATCATCCGTAACAAAGGGGTAATTAGCGAATGAATAACCGAGACGAACCTCAAGCAACCGACATTTTTGAATGCATTCAGGAAGTTAATCCCCAGGGGTACAAGTGGTTTACTGCAGATAAAGAGGTAGGCAAACCTGAGAGCAGCATCATGGCGGGGCATTACGAGGTAAGCCAGGTTAAGAATCCCTCAAATTCGGCGTACCTCAAGGATAAACGTGAATGGATTATTTCGGACGCAATACCAATTGGTTATCCCATAATGGTCGAGCGCTACAACCCCTTGAAGCACCAAAAAGCGCTTTTCATTAAATTTGCAAACACTAACCCCGAACCGGACGAGATCCTCGAATTTGCCAACCAATACGGATTGCTTGGGTTAGGGGAATCTGTCGGTATCGTTACCAATTCCACTCTTCCCGGCTCTATCATGGTTGGACAGAAAGGAGAGGACCTTCAGCGCCCGTTGGGCCAAGGTGAGCTTATCAGCACTTGGCAAAATGAGATCATGGCAATGAAACAAGTTTTAGAACTATGGGAGCCAGTCAACGTTGGAAACACTGAGGTGCTGAAAAGATTTATTCACTGGGAAGAAAACGACGCAGTTGTTTACAGCAATGATCCGGATTATCCGAACGTTGTACCCATAACCCTAAACCTCAAAGGGGTTAAAAAAACATCGACCCCCCCACAACCAACCCGCCGTATGGTTGGCGGAAGCATAATTGCTTCAAAGCAAATTCATTCAGAAAGATTCAAAAGAATACCTCTCGGCGACCTAATTGTCCCGGCCAAGTACTACATCCAGGAACAAATCAATGAACACTTGGTAGGTGCGGTACGGCCTAGACTCTTATGGAATATCAATAAGTCTCTCCCGAAGCTTGAGCTTTTCCATGTCCCCACTGACCTGAAGGGAGCGCTCTGGCTTCAGTTCGCCCAGGCAATCCACGGCGATAAAAGCTATCACTACTGTGACCAATGCGGCGTGGTCTTTGAACTCGATCCCCGTATGAAGGGCAGGGCCAGCCGGAAGTTTTGCTCGAACTCTTGCAGAACTAAGGCGCTACGAAACCGGCAAGCGGAAGCACGCCGCCTGGCCGCTGAGGAAAAAATGAAACCCGCTGAAATTGCTAAGCGGCTAGACTCCGAAATTCAAACCGTCAGGAAGTGGATAAACTCTGGCAAGAAGAAATAGGGAGGTTTCTCAGCATGGCTAAACGCGGACAAAACGAAGGCAGCATCACAAAGCGCAAAGATGGACGGTGGGTAGCACGACTTACCATTGGCTATGAAGGCGGCAAGCAGAAGCGGAAATGCATATACGGCAGGACGCGGGAAGAAGTGGCCGGGAAGTTGGCGGCAGCACTCAAGGCCAAACGTGACGGCCTGCCGGTTTCCAATGACAGGATCACCTTCGGGCAGTTCCTTGACAAGTGGCTGGAGGATTCAGTTAAGCCAAGTGTCCGGCCTGCCACCTACAGCCGATATACGCGGGAAGTCAGGCTTCATATTGAACCCACGCTGGGCAAGGTTAAGCTGGCGAAGTTAAGCCCCGGGGACATTCAAGCACTGCTTAACACGAAGCTAAAGGAAGGACTCTCGCCGGCCAGCGTTCGTCACATGCACGCGGTAATCAGGCGTGCGCTTGGCCAGGCTTACGAGTGGCAGCTCGTGTCCCGCAACGTGGCAAAGCTTGTCAGGCCGCCGCGCGTCAATAGATACGAGGCTCAAACGCTTTCGCCGGCACAGGCCGCCGCGTTCCTGGAAGCGGTAAAAGGGGACAGGCTCGAAGCGCTCTGCACCGTGGCAATGGCGCTGGGCCTCCGGCGCGGGGAAGCCCTGGCGATAAAGTGGGAAGACGTGAACCTGGAAGCCGGGACGCTCAGGGTTCGTCACACGCTTAAGAACCTGCCCGGCGGCGGCTGGGAACTGGCCGAACCGAAAAGCAGGAACAGCCGCCGAACCCTGGGCCTGCCTCAGTTCGCCCTGGCAGCGCTTAAGGAACACCGCAAGCGCCAGCTCGAAGAGAAGCTAAGGCAGGGGAAGAAGTGGCGGGATCACGGCTTCGTTTTCACTTCGGTAATCGGGACCCCGCTTGACGGTGACAACGTTTATAAGCTCTTCCGGCAGCTTCTTAAAGAAAACAACCTGCCGGATATCCGCTTTCATGACTTAAGGCACTCGTGCGCAAGCCTGCTTCTTGTCCAGGGCATAAGCCCCCGCGTGATCATGGAAACATTAGGCCATTCTCAGATTAGCTTAACCATGGACACCTACAGCCACGTAATGCCGGTGCTAATGAAGGAAGCAGCAAACGCGATGGACGAAATTATTTCAGGCCGAAAGTAGGTGTTTTTGATCCGGGTAGGCGTCAAGGTAGGCGTCAAATGGGAAAAATCCAGGCCACCGCCCGGCGGCTAATCTCTGCAAACTGCCATGTTTGCAGGCTAAAAGTCTGGTACGCCCGAGAGGAATCGAACCTCTAACCTTGGGATTAAGAGTCCCCTGCTCTGCCAATTGAGCTACGGGCGCACTTGTAACACAATCGGCCGGGTCAGTCCGGCCGAGGAAATAGTCTAGCATACCGTGCGGCGGGGTTGAAACCAGGGACAGAGCCGGTGCGGGACGGGATGGAACCGGGCGGGATGGCGCCCACCCATGCCGATCGAATAGCAGGGTTGAGCGACCGGCTATAGTGTGTTCGCCAGGGCGTAGGCGATGAAGCCGGCGTAGAAGGCTCCGCAGAGAAGCAACATCCACCAGCTAAGGGCTCCCTTGATCTTCATCCACAGATACAGCAGCGTTCCGGAGCTGAGTGCGGTCCCGGCGCTTACCATCGAAATCGTGTCCAGTTCCCAATTGGTTAGCAGCAAACCAACCGAGACCGGAAAAGTGCTCTGGAAGACCAGCGCGCCGGTGATGTTGCCGAGCGCCAGTGTGTCCTTGCGTCCGCGGATCCAGAGGACGCTGTTGAACTTTTCCGGGAGCTCGGTGGCGATGGGTGTGATCAGCATCGAAATCACCAGTGCCGGCAGGCCCAGATAACTGGCGACGGAATCGACTGCCCCGATGAAGAAGTGAGCGCCCGCAATAATAGCGGCGAGCGAGATCAGAATCTGTAATAAAATCCAGCCCAGGTGCGGAAAATTTGGCGGATGGGAGCTGGCCAGGTAGAGAGGCCTGGTGTGGCCGTCAAGGTCACCTTCTGTTCTGAGCGTTATATATACGTAGACGCCGTAGCCGATCAGCAGGAATCCGACGAGCACCCAGTGCAGGGGACGGATGTGAATGACGCCGGCGATGACCGCCGCCAGGTAGAACAACAGGAAAAAGCCAAGATCGCGGCTGATGATTTTCGAATTGACCTGAGGATTGATGCTGCGGCCCCTGGTTTTGCTGAAAACGACCAGAGCGATACCACTCACGAACATCGCCAGGGTCGATAACATGAAGGGAGCTCCGAGGATAGCCCCAACTCCGATATCCCTGGACGTATCGCCGCTGGCGAAGATGATAGCCACCAGGGGGATGAGGGTCTCCGGCAGGGCCGTGCCGACTGCGGCGAGGACGCTGCCCACGGCCCCTTCGCCGAGTCCGTGCTTTTTGCCAAACCATTCAATGCCGTTGGTGAAACCTTCGCAGCCGGCAAGGATTATGGCAAGGCTTATGATCAACATCAGCAGGGTCAAATTGGTTTCACTCCTGGGCAATCATTGAAACGACTCATTATAGCATCGGGTGACTTTCACGCATGGACATATTTGAGGAAGCGTTTCTCATTGACGCGCGCCGGGTGAGATCTTCGGTTTAAACCTGCCGGTGGGGAGCCATATTGTGGTCAGATCATTTTGTAATCAGATTGCCCCGGGCGGAAAAAGGGTATGCATTCTCATCCGACAATCACGGGCAGCGCCAAGCTGGCGGCGGCAGCCGTCTCGGTGCTGGTCAACATCTTCCTTATTGCTCTCAAGGTGCTGGCCGGTCTGCTTACCGGCAGCATTGGCATCCTGGCCGAAGCGGCTCACTCTCTGCTGGATCTGATCTCCAGCCTGATGGCATTTGCCGGAATTCGCTGGGCCGAGCGGCCGGCGGATGAAAGCCATGCTTTCGGGCACGAGAAGTACGAGAACATGAGCAGTTGGGTGCAGATGCTGCTTTTGGGGGGTACCTGCATCGTCATTGTCTATGAGTCGGTGCGCAGGCTGATCGACGGATTCGTGCTTGATGTCACCTGGTACGCGGTGGCGGTGATGGTGGTTTCGATATTCGCGGATTTATGGATTAGCCGCTATCTTCATGCCACGGCTCATCATACCGGCGGCAGCGCCGCGCTCGAAGCCGACGCTTTGCACTTCATCTCCGATATGTGGGGCGCCGTCGCCGTCGTCATCGGGCTGGCCCTCGCCTCAGTTGGCATTACGATTGCCGATCCGATTGCTGCCATGGTTGTAGCGGCGGTTATCGGCGGCACCGCGATTCGTTCAGGCTTGAAGACGGCGTCTATCCTGCTGGACAAAAGCCCCGATCGGGCACTGCTGGCCAGGGTTGAGGAGCTGCTGTCGGAGAACCCGGAAGTAGTTGCTTTCCATAATCTGCGGGCGCGGCAGGCGGGAAGCAAGGTACTCCTGGATGTTTGTATCGAGCTGGATGAAGCTACCAGCCTTGGCCGCGCACATGAAATCGCACATGAAATAGCGGAAGAGATCAAGAAGAAAGTTCCGAGGATAGCTGACGCGCTGGTGCATGCGGAACCGGCCTGCGCCCACGGGGAGAAGGATATGCGGCATTGATCGAAATTGTGGAAACGGAAGGCGGAGCTGGAAGCTGAAACTAAAAGCGGAAGCTGCGGAAGACCAGCCCGGTGACGGGCTTGGGGTAGAAATAGGTTGACTTCTGCGGCATCTTGTCCCCGGCCTCTGCTACTTCTTTGATATCCTGCATACCTGCGGGATTAAGGAAGAAGGCAACGTCAAGCCCATGTGAGGCAACCTCGCTGAAAGCTTTTTCCGTTCTCTCGACGAAACGCACTCGTGCGTTCTCATTGACGCCGCCGGCATGGATGCCAAGGGCTTCCGCCAGAATCAGGCGGTCCAGCACGGCGACGTCCAAAGAGCGATAGGGCTCCGATTTCGGATTTTCTTCGGAGCCGATCATCGGTCTGGCCGTGCGGCCGGTGAGCAGGTAATAACTGTCGTTGCCGGGAAGGTACATGCCGAAGATATTGTGGTCGTGGTTGGCCTGTGACATCATCTTGATCATCTGCTGCTGGCGTTCGTCGGTGGAACTCTTGTCCTCACCGGGCTTGCCGCTGCCATCCGATCCCTTGATCTCCAATAATTCAAACTTTTTCGACAGAGCGGGAATCATTTCTTCGATGGTGTCGCCGCCAAGCCCCGAGACGAAGCGATGTATGGGGAGGATGGACTTGCCGGTGTTATCCATATCAGACAGATAGACCATGAGGAAATCATAGGGCATGTCACCTTTGGTATTGGCTCCCTCTTCGGTTCGGCGCTCGTTGCGATAGGCAAGGGCGGTTTCGTACCGGTGATGGCCGTCGGCGATCAGCAGGGTTTTATCCGCGAAGACGGCGTTGACCGCGGCGGTCGTGCCGGGGTCGTCCACGACCCAGAGCGAGTGATTCGTGCCGGCGTCATCCGTCAGAAAGATGTCGGGTTTTTCCGTGCGCGATTTTTTCAGGGTCTCGATCACCGCATGGCCGGGATCGGAGTAGAGGCAATAGATGGCGCTTAAGTTGGCGCCGGTTGCCTGCATCAGACGCAGGCGGTCTGCCTTGGGGCCGGAAGCTGTCTCTTCGTGGGGCAGCACTACGCCCTCTGAAAATTCGGCCAGCCTTACCAGGGCAAAAAAACCTTCACGAATACCGGTTGATCCATCCCCCAGTAAAAACTCTTCCCGGCAAAGATAAAATGCGGGTGAGGTCTCGGGCAGAAGCGATTTATCAGCGATCCATTGCCCCAGGGAAGCCGCCGCACGGGTATAGCGGTTATTGGCGGCATCATCTTCGGGCAGCATGATGTCAAAATCGAGCCGGATTGCGTTGAGGGGGTGCCGGTCGTGGTAGCGTTTTTGTTCACCGGCGCTGATAATGTCGTAGGGAGGGGAGATGACGGGTGCGAGATCCGGTACGGTCCCCGGATTATAACGAAGCCCTCGAAATGGAACGACGTCTGCCAATCTTGTCACGCGGCTATCGGTGGCTGCAGGGGCCAACTTGTTTCGCTATGGTTCTGTTGCTAGAGTTCAAATGTCACCAATTCGGGAGTTTCTCATCAGAATTTTACTCGTTCAACCCTATCATAAGTCCAACGTAAAGACCCGCGGCAGGATCTACATGAGCCAGCTGACGCTGCCACTGATGGCGGCGCTCACCCCCTCGAAATATGACATCGCGGTCGTGGACGAAAACGTCGAGCCCATCGATTTCGATGTGGATGCCGACCTGATAGCGATCACGGCGCTAACGCCGACTGCACCCAGGGCTTATGAAATCGCCGATGAATTTAAACGCCGGGGCAAAAAAGTCGTACTCGGCGGGGTGCATCCGTCGCTAATGGCTGACGAAGCCTTGACCCATGCGGACGCCGTCGTTATCGGCGAGGCGGAGGAGACTTGGCCGGCGCTACTTGCCGATCTCGAAAACGGCAAAATGGAACAGTTTTACTCCGCCGAGCATAAACCTGATCTGGCTGGGCTTCCTTTTCCCCGCCGCGATCTGATGAAAGAGGACGCATACTTAAATATTCCCAAGGTCGAGACTTCGCGCGGATGCCCCTTCCGCTGCTCTTTTTGTTCCACAACCGTTTTTTACGGGCCGCGCATGCGTTTCCGTCCGGTCGAGGAAGTAGTAGCTGAGGTCAAAGCGGCCGACCATCGCTTCGTTTTTTTCACTGACAACAACATCACCGCCAACAAGGGCTACGCCAAACGCCTGTTCAAAGCTCTGGCGCCGGTAGGCATATTCTGGTTGAGCCAGGGATCGCTTGACATGGCTGATGACGCCGAGCTGATGCAGTTGGCCGCCGAAAGCGGCTGCGTGGGCATGCTGGTCGGGTTTGAATCCCTTTCGGATGAGAACATCGCCGAGATGGGCAAGAATGCATCCAACCGGGTAGAGGAATATGAGGACAAGATTCGCATATTCCACAAGCACAAGATCGGGCTTATTGGATGTTTTGTCTTCGGCTTTGACGGTGACGATCAAGCCGTCTTTAAAAAGACAATCAAATTCATCAGGCGCACGAATATCGACTGTCCCCAGCTTACGGTGCTGACGCCATACCCGGGAACATCGCTGCGGGCGCAGCTGGAGGCGGAGGATCGTATCATTCATTCCCGCTGGGAGAAATATGACGTGGGCAACGTCGCCTACATCCCCAAGAAGATGACTCCTGAGGAGCTGCAGGCCGGCTACAACAAGATGTGCAGGAAGGTTTACTCGACACCATCGATCGTCATGCGTGGGCTGCGTTCGATGCTGTACATGAGGAATCCGTACCGCTCCTACGTTTTTTCGCGCAACAACGGCGTTTACCGCAAACTGTTCCAGGTGAGCCAGGAGGACTGATATTTGGCGGGAGCTGAAACCTCCGGTTATTACCGGGAAGAATTTGGCCGCATCGCCAGATTCTATGACTTCGGACTGCGGAATGCCTTTAGATGGATAGGCGGCGAGATTGTTTTCCGGTGCGGCATCGTGGAGCTGGCGGATGTGGGGCCTGGCCAACACGTGCTTGATGTCGCCTGCGGCACCGGTACCCTGCTAGCGCTTCTGGCGGCCTGTACCGGTCCTGATGGACGTGCGGTTGGCGTCGACATGTCGGAGAAAATGCTAGAGGTCGGCCGGAGCAAGATCACACTTTCCCAGGTGGAATTCATTCAGGCCAATGCCGAGGACCTTCCCTTTGATGACGGCTGCTTCGATCGCGTTACTGCTTCCCTGGCCATCCATGAAATGAACCGTAAAGGCCGGCATAACGCACTCGCGGAAATGCTGCGGGTGCTGAAACCGGGTGGTCTGGCGGTGCTGGCTGACCTGCGGCGCCCCGACACGGGTAAGACGAAGCTGGGCATGCGCTTTGTGCGTATGGCGGAAACTGACACTCTGACAGATTTGTGGTCAGATGGACTCTACCGTGAATTTGCTGAGGCGGGTTTCACCGGTCTGCGGCGCCATATCTCGGGGCGGGGTTTCTTCGAGATCATCGCGGGGAAAAAATAGGGCCGTCGCCGGGTCGTGGCGGCGCTCACTCTCAGGCGCTGCCAGCGCTACCGGTTTTGCTTCAGCTCCAGCACCAGTTTGTAAACGCGGTTTTGGGGCATCCCGGTCGCAAGCGAAATGATTTTAGCCGATTGCCGGGACGGTGTGCCGCTGGCCATCAACTCCTCCAGAGCAGCTTTGACCGATCCCATTTCCTCGGGCTCTTTTTCCGCGGAGGCCGATCCCTCAAAAACCATAACGATTTCCCCCTTGACTTTTTCGGGAAGGTTGGCGGCCAGACTGGAGGCTGAGCCTCTCGTAATTTCCTCGAACTTCTTCGTCAACTCACGGCAGACGGCAATATTTTTTTCCGCCAGCGCCGCGACCGCCGCGGACAGCGTTCGCGCTACCCGGTGAGGAGATTCATAGGCGACGCAGGTCCGTATCTCGCCGGCAATATACCGCAGGGTCTGGTCAAGCTCATTCTTTTTTCGCGGCAGGAAGCCCAGGAAGACAAAGGAATCGGTGGCGAAGCCGGAGGCAACCAGCGCGGTCTCGAGGGCTGATGGCCCGGGGAGCACTTCCAGCGGCAGACCCTCCGCCAGCGCCGCGCGGATAACCCTGTATCCCGGATCGCAGATTCCAGGCATACCGGCATCGGACACCAGTGCGATATCCTTACCGTCGCGCAGTTTCTGCAACAGCTCTGGCAATCTTTTAATCTCGTTGTGCTCGTGGAAACTCACCATCGGTTTGCTGATGCCGTAGTGGGATAGCAGCTTGCGTGTGTGGCGCGTGTCTTCCGCGGCGATCAGATCGGCCTCTCTCAGCGTTTCGAGCACCCGCAGGGTGATATCTCCAAGGTTGCCGATCGGCGTGGGGCAGACGTGCAGCATATTTCAGACAGCCAAAACAAAAGAGCAAGGGAGGAACCCTTGCTCTTGTAAGTAACGATTCGGAGGAAAATGATTGATACTACTTTTCACCGATCGCCTCGTTGGGACAGACTTCGGAGCAGGCGCCGCAGTCAGTGCAGTTATCCGCGTTGATGACAAATGTGTCACTTCCTTCGGAAATCGCCTCCACGGGACACTCGTCCGCGCAAACTCCGCAAGCTATACAATCATCAGAAATCTCGAAAGCCATCAATTCACCTCCTGGTGCTATAAACTACTCTACTACTTTATGCCTCGCCGGGATCGTTCTTGTCAAGGGAAATGAGTTCATAGGCCCGCTCGCCGAGTTCGATTTTTTCACCGTGGACCAGTTGCGCGGTTGCATCGATGCCATTGTGGACGGCGCCGAATTTATCCTGGCTGGCGGCGCCGGCAGTCTCAAGGGCGCTCTCTGCGATTCCGCGGGCCTGGTTCACGAGGTCCAGTGAAGCCGAGTCGATCGAAACCGGATCGCGCGAGGCGGCGATGCCAATATTGGGGACAATGGCGTTGTCGCTCCAGCCCAGGCAATCGCAATCGGGAGTGACGTCGATGATGAAGTTAATGGCGGCGAACTTTTCACTTTTATCATGGAGAGCGGCGGCTGCGTATTCAGTCATTTTCTGCTGGACTATCGCCGGGTCCCCCTCCCAGCTGATACCGATGGCGTCGGTAAAACAGGTGACGACGCACTCACCGCAGCCGATACAGGCATCATCGTCAATCAGGGCGATTTTGTGGCCTTCCGCCTCGGGAGGCCTGACCATGGAGACTGCTTTTTCGGGACACCATTTGTAGCAACGGGCGCAGCCGTCGCATTTTGCCGTATCGACCGTCGGATGAACATCGGAATGCATCATTTGCTTGCCGGCGCGGGCGCCAAAGCCCATGCCCAGGTTTTTCAGGGCGCCGCCAAAGCCGCAGATCATGTGCCCCTTGAAATGGGCAACCGAGATGATAGCGTCGGCGTCGAGCGCTTCGGGCACCACCTTGGCCTCGCCAAAGTGTTCTCCCTGAACGGGAACAGTGCGGTAATCAAAGCCAAGGAGCCCGCCCGCGATGACTATGGGCGCGCCGGTGACTTCATAACCGAAACCATTCTCAATCGCGGTGATCATATGGTCGCGGGAGTTCCAGCGGCCGCCGGCGTAGAGGGTATTGGCATCTGTGAGGAATGGTTTGCCGCCGAGCCGTAAGACCTCATCCACAACCACACGGATATACTGAGGACGCAAGTAAGTAAAATTGCCCCGTTCGCCAAAGCTGGTCTTGATGGCTACCAGGTCGCCTTCGTCGACCACCTGGCTGAGATCCAGGTTCTTGAGCAGGCGATGATACTTGGTCAGATTGCGCTCACGGCTGTCGGCGCGGCTTGATACAAAAAAAACTTTTGACATAATCACTCACCTACGATTGTGGTTTTACAGCCGGCCCTCAAGCCCGTCAAACGCCAGGCAGGCGGCGCCAAACATGCCTGCCTCAACACCAAAATGAGCCGGAACTATCCTGACCACGTCACGATTGGGCTTCAGGCCCCTCTTCAACAGGAACTCACGGGCTGGTCCCAGTATAAGCTCTCCCGCCTTAATGAGGCCACCACCGACTACGAAGACTTCAGGGTTGAAGATATTGACGAGGCTGGTGATGCCAACCCCCGTATAGAATCCGATTTTTTCAAAGACGGACAGGGCGGCGGCGTCATTTTCAAGCGCCAGGCGCGAGAGCAGCGAGCCGTCAAGCTTTTCTCCCGCGGCTTTGGCCTTGGCCAGGGCTGAATCGGAATATTGCCCTGCAGCCTCGTGAGCATACCGGTGCATTGCCGTTCCGGATGCCAGGGTCTCGAAGCAGCCGTAGTTCTCACAGGAACCCTGGCATTTGGGGCCATTGACATCAATAACCATGTGCCCCAGCTCCGCGGCGCTGCCGACGGAGCCGCGGTAGACTTTGCCGTTGACGATGATGCCGCCGCCGATGCCGGTTCCCATCGTTATCATGATGACCTCCGAGACGCCTTTTGCGGCTCCTGCCCGCACTTCGGCAAGCGCGGCCAGGTTGGCGTCGTTGTCGATGAAGACGGGCAGCTCCAGCTCCCGTCGGAAATAATCCACGAAATCGAAATCGGCGAGGGGAACGTTGACAGACATCACGGCGCGGCCACGTTTCTGGTCGATCATCGAAGGGATGCCAAAGCCGATGGCGGCAACCGGCGAAGGGGCGCGGGAAGCCAGATCCTTGACCATGGCGGCAATGCCGGCCAAAAGGTTGTTCTGGCTTTCGGTGGGCGTTCTGGTTTGAACGGAGTCGATAAGGTTGAGGCGGCCGTCGATGAGTCCGGCGGCCATCTTAGTGCCGCCGAGGTCAAAACCGATTACAAGTTTCTCTGAAACCGTACTCATAATTGCGCCTCCATTGCGCCTCCATTGCGCCTCCCGCGCCCGAGAGTATATCACGTGATCTGCTTAAGTTATCATGGAAAAATACCCAATGGGGTATTGATGGAACATAGGTTAAAATGGTTCAATAGACCTACTATCCTGCCTGGGGAGGCGGATTGGAGAAAATGTGGCTGAAAGAATGGTATGCATCGCCGACCCTTCGCACCGTTCCGGTTGCGAGTCTGTCTGCGACGGTTGCAGCTACCTCATAGCGGACCGGCGCATGCAGCGGATAGAGGTGGTCCACTGGTCTGATCAGGACCGGCGAACCATGAGTAACTGGATTCCAGGAAACTACAAACTTGCTGGAATCGGTTTTTCATCCTCAGCTGCGAAAAGCCTGACTCAAGGCAATGCAGGCGCATTTCCGCTGCTGTTGGTCGCGTTACTGGTTACTTTTAACCTGTTTGACTCCATTCTTACGGCACGGGCTCTCTCTTTGGGCTTCGCAGAGGCAAATCCGGTAATGGCCGGCCTGTTCAGCATGGGTCTCCCCTTGGGCATGTTTTTCAAGTCGGCAATTGTTGGCACCGGCAGCCTGATCCTCTGGAAAATGCGCGAACTGCCGCTGGCTTTGCGGGGTATGACCGCCGCAACCGCGTGCTATGGCGCTGTGGTGATCTATCACCTTTACTTCCAGCTGATAGTCGGCTGATTCCTCGAAGGGCTTTTAAACCGCCGGGTTCCGCCTGGCGGTTTTTCATTTTTAGCACGTTTTTTTGTTATAGTTTTCAGGTTCGCACGACTCGCCCGCCCGCCTTCTTCAGATAAAACATACAACCGGTCAGACCCCGATTTGGATAACAAGAAAAAACCGGAACCAAAACCATATACCCGCTATAAAAGTTCCCGTCTGGGCTCCAAGAAACCACTAAAAAAAGACGAGGGCCGGCGCAGGCGGGCTTCATCCTCCTCACTCGGGGATATTGAAGCGCCTCAACCAGTTGATGGGTCTTATCATCGAAAAAAGCCTCGCCGCTGGGGCAAGCGCATCGGTCTGGCGCTCTTGCTCCTGCTTCTGTCTCTGCTGGTGTTTGCGGGCATCTCGTACTGGAGGCTGGACCGGGTGGTTAAGGAAAGCAACGCCAAAGTCCCAGCCGATGTCAGGCAGACGCTGGCGAGTGCTCCCGGTGGCGTCTCATCCGCGCCGGAGAATATACTCTTTCTGGGAAGCGACCAGCGGCCGGGTGAGAATTCGCGCGCCGATACCATCCTGCTCATGCGGGTGAACGGCCAGACCAAGACCATCTCGCAGTTATCGATACCACGTGACACTCTGGCCGATATTCCCGGATACGGCGAGGACAAGATCAACGCGGCCTATGCCTGGGGCGGGCCGGCGCTGATGATCAAGTCGGTAGAAGCATTGACTGGGCTGCCGATCCACCATTACATCGAGCTGAATTTTTCGGGATTTCCGTCGATTGTCGACAGCCTCGGAGGGGTCGATATCGATGTTCCCAGCGCTATCGATTCGCAATATCCGCAGGGATACGACTGGACGCAGGTGCACTTCGACCAGGGCCTGCAACATATGAGCGGCGACCGGGCGCTCGTCTATGTGCGGGTGCGGTACTCCGACAACGATTTTCAGCGTATGGGCCGGCAACAACAGTTCATGGAGGCCTTGCAGAAGAAGATAAACAGTCCGTTCAATCTTGCCCGGATGCCGCTGCTGGCGCCAGACATGATCGGCAATGTGACAACGGATATTTCAACCAACGAGCTGATGAGGCTGGGCTGGGTGAAGTTTCGCACACCGTCAGACCGGAATCGTAAATTCGTGATGGTGGGGACCGGGCGCGACATCGGGGGCATCTCTTATGTCGTTCTGGACGACGACGCCAATCAGGCGCTGCTGAGGGATTTCCTTGCCGGTTAAGATGGCATTAGACAGCCGGTAAAGCTAGAATAACCTAATATGCGCATTGGTGTTGATATTTCGGCGATTCAGTCCACAAAGAGCGGTGTGGACTGGTATACCCATCGCGTCGTCGAGGAGATGATGGACCTCCTCGGCTCCGATGAGCAGCTATACTTGTTCAGCAGCCGCGAGACCGGCTTCGAGGATCACGCAGCCAGCAGGTCAAACGTTTCGGTTGTCCGCAGCAACCTGGTGTACCAGGAGCCCTGGCGGCAGTTTGTCTTGCCGATGCTGCTAAGACAACATCGCATCGATGTTTGTTTCTTCACCAACTTTGTTCTCTCGATTGCCGCTACCTGTCCCATGGTGCTTACCATTCACGACCTTTCCTTCCGGCTGTTCCCCAAAACACACTCATTGCGCAACGTCATCTGGGCACGGAGCCTGGTGCCAATTTCAACTCGCCGCAGCCGGCATATTATTGCTGTTTCCAACAATACCAAGCTCGATCTGGTGCGTCTGATGAGTGTGCCTAGCCAGAAGATATCGGTTGTTCATGAGGGCGCTCCCGAGGAATTCAATCCGGATCCCCATCCTGAAGATGAAGAGGCGATGAGCCATTACGGTATCATCAAACCGTACATCCTGTTTGTGGGGACGCTCGAGCCTCGAAAGAATCTCAATTTTCTCATCAAGAGCTTCGACCAGGTCGCCAAACAAAGGCCGGATGTGCACCTGGTTCTCGCGGGACGCCGCGGCTGGATGGCCCAGGCGATTTTCGACGAACTGGAACGGCTGGACCTGCTGGGGCGTGTTCATATTACCGGCTATGTACGCGAACGTTTCCTGCCCGCGCTCTACCGACAGGCTGCGGCGTTTGTGTATCCGTCCCTTTATGAAGGATTTGGTCTGCCTCCGCTTGAGGCGATGGCCTCGGGCACGCCGGTGATAGTTTCCAGGAGTTCGTCGCTGCCGGAGGTAGTTGGTGACGGTGGCCTCTATGTAAACCCTCTGGATACCAACGAGCTTGCCCGGGCCATGGATAGCATTTTCAGCGACCCTGATTTGGCGGCCGACCTGCGGAGAAAGGGGTTGGAGCGTGCTGCCGGGTTCAGCTGGAAGAAGGCGGCCGAACAGACCCTGGAGATCCTCCGCGACGCGTCACGTGTCTGAGGCTCGTCTGGATATCCGCTCGCGGCTGGTTGTAATCGCCGCTTGCCTGGCTGCTGTGTTCACCGCGTTTGAAATCCGGACACCGGTCATCACGGCAGGCCCTGTCGGCTTCACTACCTCGGAAGCCGCTGCGGGACTTCTCATTTTTACCTCGCTGATTTATGCCGTTTCCAACCTGTCCTGGTATCTCTCAAGGCGTAAGCTTGACGTCGCTGTCATCCTCTTCCTTTTTGTCAATTTCCTTTCCGCGGCGCTGGTAGCCGAAGACAAGCCCGGGGCTTTGAAGTTTTCCCTGAGGATGACCTATGCCGCCCTGGTTTATCTTGCTGTTTCCCGTTTGCCCGCCAGATCCCGCGGCCATTTGTGGATCGCCGGTAGCATTGCCGCCGCGCTAGTAATCGTAACTGTGGTTGGCTTAATGGAAGATTTGATTCCATCCGCTCAGTGGCCATCGATTCTCGAGCCCTTCCAGGAAGGGATCATTACCTTTGGCGCCTTCTATAACATTCGCGTCGCATCCACCCTTCCGTTTCCGACAGTGCTCTCGATGTATCTGGAGCTGACACTGCCGGTTGCCCTCGCTTTTGGGCTTTGGTTTGCCGGACGCGCCCGGGAAAAAAGCCGCCGTTTATTGATCGAGGCCGCGGTTGTGGTGCTGCTGACCGGGGTGATGATGCTGCAGATCTTCACTTATACCCGTACCGCTCTCGTATCGACACCGGTTGCCTTTTTGGGCGGCGCTGCGCTGGCCGCGGTCTTTGGGTACGGCCGCCGCGTCTGGGGTTTTTTGATACTGGGCGCGGTGGTGCTGGCGGTTACATTGGGCGGGCTGACACTGTTCAGCGACAAGATGGCCTCCCGGCTGGATGTCTCCTGGCAGGCGCAGCGGTACGGCGCCGAGTACACGCTGCGAAATATGCCGACGGACCTATCGCTGGGTCAGGTCGGCACAGCCAGAATGCACATCAGGAATCTGGGATCGATCACCTGGGAGGCGGAAGGGGACGACGCGGTTGAAGGTTCTTACCGCTGGGTGAACTATCCGGAAAAAGAGATCCAGCAGGACATCCAATACATTGTCACCAAGCTGCCGCATAGTGTGCCTCCCGGCGGGGAAGTTGATCTGGTTCTGGATTTTAAGACGCCGGATCATGATGGCAAGTATGTTTTCCTTCTTGAGCTGGCTCAAAAACACGTTGGCCTATTTTCGACCGCGGGCGTCGCGCCGGCGGTTGTGCCGCTTGAGTTCGTGGGCGGCCGCAGCCATCTGTGGGTCACAAGCGAGCCGCCCGCATCGTTTGAAGCCGGGGAGCCGGACGTAGCCTCGGTCTCAAGGGTTCAGCTATGGCGGGCCGCATACCGGGCATGGAGGGCCAATCCGGTGCTCGGTCTGGGTCCCGACCAGTTCCGAAAACGTTACAATGATTATTCGCCCGAGCTGCCGCATGACGAACGAGTAAGGGCTCATAATATATTGCTGGAGGCCGCGGCTACTACCGGCGTTATCGGGCTGGCCGTGATGGTGTTCATGTTGATTCGAGTTTTTACGGAGCAGTTCCGGCTGGTTCGCAACCGCAGGCAGGGGCTGGGCGCGCGTCTGGTCTCACTGGCTCTGATCGTCGCATTTACTTCCTACGTTTTTCACGGCATCCTCGACTGTTTTCTCTGGCAGACGGGTGTGGCCTTCCTTTTCTTCATCTATCTGGGATTAACTTCCTGGCTGCAATACGCCTCTGAGGGAGAGCCGGCGGACGAGTAGATCGAAGCGGGCGCCTTCTTCTGGCGGCGCGCAGAAAATCAGCGATTGGCTGCGGCTAGCAAGACTTCAAGCGTAGCTTTTGCGGTTTTATCCCATTTGAAAGCTGCCGCGCGTTTCTTGCCGCGCTCAATCAAAAGAGTTCTGGTTCCTGAGTCCGTGGCCACGAGTTCCATCGCGGCTGCTATTTCTTCCGGGCTGTCAGGATCGATTAGCGCTGCCGCCGTTCCGGCTACTTCAGGCAGAGACGAACGGTTGGAAGTGATTACCGGGGTGGAGGCCGCCATCGCCTCGAGTACCGGCAAGCCGAATCCCTCATAAAGCGAGGGAAAAACAAGCGCCGCCGAGAGGCGGTATACCGCGGCAATATCATCTTCCGTGACGTAGCCCGGCGTGAACACCGAGCCCGAGGGAATCCTCGCGAGTTCATCGGTATAAGCCGGATCGGTAAAAATACGGTTGCCGGCCCCCACAAGCACAAGACCGAATTCTTCGGTGATGTCGGCTGGCAGCATTCCATATGCCTGCACCAGCCGGCGCAAATTTTTACGCGGTTCGAGACTGGAGACAGACAGAAAGAACTTTGGCGGCAGACCCAGGCGTTGGCGAACCGCCTCGAGGTCGGCCTTCTTGATGCGTCTGCAAAAGTCAGCGGAAACGCCCGAGTGAATTGCGGTTATTTTTTCCGGGGCTATGCCCAAGTGGTTAATCAGATCCTGCCTGGAGCTATCCGAAACGGTAATTATCGCAGTCGCCTGATTGGCTATTCGCGGTATTAACGTCCGGTAATAGGTTCCAAAAGCGCGAGAAAAATATTCGGGGAAAAGCAGGAAAGACAGGTCGTGGATGGTAACTACGCTTGAGGCTGGCGGATTGAGCGGGGCTGTGTTGGCGGGATTAAACAAAACGTCAATTCCGGCTTTCCGGATCATCCTGCGCAGGGCTGTCTGCTCCCAGATAATTCCACGGACAGGACCGCCAGCCGGAATTGAGCTTGCCGCCGCTGGAAGCTCCGACACGGCGGTACGTTCTTCGCGGCCGAAGAAGACGGTGAAATTGACATCTTTGGGGCTAAGCGCGCAGAGCGCATGCGTCACTTCACGGGCATAATGCTGGACCCCCGTGAGCTGGCGGGAAAGTGAACGGCCGTTTATTCCGATGTGCGGCATGGAGCGATTTTAGCACTGCCGGCTAACCGCCGACAAAAAACAGGTTTGTAGTCCTTTTCTGGCGCCCTGTTAAAGATGGCGCAAAATGTCTAAAATAGATTGCAGGGATTAAAGTTGACTAAAGCAGTAAAATTTTTCACTTCTCATCGTTTTTCTCACTTCTCGCTGGTTATCGTGGATATGCTGGGAGTCATGGCAGGCTTCCGTCTGGCATTTCTTGTCTATATCCAGTGGGGTGTGCTTTATGCCGGTGAGGCCGCAACACCTTCGTATAATTTCTATGCGGCGCTAGCCGCTGTCATTTTGCCTTTTTACTGGTTGCTCTTCAAACTGCACGGGCTTTACCGTTTCCGATTGAATTTGAGTTTGCTGGAGGTACTGCCGGCCATCGTCAGCGCTGTTACCGAAGCTTCAATGGTTCTGTTGACCATCACCATGTTTATCTTCCCCGTGGTCCACTATTCGCGAAATATTATTGTCTTGTCCTGGATCACGACCATTGTCTGTGTGTCGATCATGCGTCTTCTAATCTATGCGTTGCAAAGGAATGGACGCAGCCACGGATGGTACGTGAAGAACACTCTGGTCCTTGGAGCGGGACAGGTCGGCATTTCCTGCGCCAACAAGTTGACAAGAAATCCCGACCTCGGTCTTCGGTTTATTGGTTTTCTTGATGAGAAGCCGTCGGAAAACGCCACAGCGGTTGGCTCATACCACGTTTTCGATGATTACGAAAAACTGGAAGAGGTGCTGCAGCAATACAACATTCAACACATGGTAGTGGGTTTCTCACGCGACCGGCACGACACTATTGTCGAGCTGATGGAACGTTGCCGTCCTTACAATGTGGAGTTCACAATGGTGCCGCGCCTTTACGAAATATTCAGCGACAGCGTCGGGGTTGAGCATATCCGCGGGTTGCCGGTTTTGGGACTGAAACGTTCGAGCATCACTGGCCTGCAGGGTTTAGTCAAACGCACCATGGACATTGTTATTTCGCTAATAGTCCTGATCGTGCTGCTTCCGCTTTTCGCTCTGGTCGCAATCGCCATCAAGATCGAGTCCCGGGGGCCGGTTATGTACAGGCAGGTCAGACTGGGGAAAAATGAGAGACCTTTCGAGATCATCAAGTTTCGCTCCATGCGTCTTGACGCCGAGCAGGACGAACCGGGCTGGTCGACCGCGGGTGATGCCAGGCGGACGCGCGTTGGCAGGATAATCAGGCCGCTGGGGATTGACGAACTACCACAAATGATTAATGTGATCAAGGGAGATATGAGCCTGGTGGGGCCGCGTCCGGAACGTCCCGAGCACGTCGAGCGGTTCGAGAAAAACATCCATTCCTATGGAAGCCGTCACCGGGTTCGTCCTGGCCTCACGGGTTGGGCGCAGATCAATGGCCTTAGGGGGGATACCGACATCGCCGAGCGGGTCGAGCATGATATCTATTACATTGAGAACTGGAATCCGTGGCTGGATATCAAGATACTGCTGAAGACCGTTTTTGCTTTCGTGGATCGTGACGCCTGAGGCTGGCGCGGCCGATGGGTAGCTGCTGGTTTATCAGTCAACCGGCTTGACTGGTGGTTCACCCGTAGCTTCGTGGTATTTTCCCAACCAGGACTGGACGCGTTGATCGAACTTGTCCAGGATCGGGAGGCGGTTGTCGCGTTTGTGAAGCTTGATGCGATTGCGGCGCATCCTCATGGAAGTCTCTGTGGCGGAGCTGACCAGGTTTTTCGACTGCACCCTGCGGACCAGATACTCCATCAGGTCGCCGATGGGGCCGCTTAGAAGTTTCTCAAGCTGATGCTGGCGCCGGCGCCATAGAGGGCTGGTTGCCAGCCGGTAGCGCTTACGGTCAGGGTTTGGGTTCCATGAGGGGAAGATATCGAAGATCCAACGATTGGCATCGACGAACTTATCATAGGCGCCATTGTTGAAAATTGGCAACGCACCCAGAATTTCACGCGCGTAGAACAGGTTCTGATTTCTGAAGACCAGATCGCTCTCTGAAATGAAAACGTTAAAGCAGATGTCCGGATTGTGGCTGAACCGGCGCCAGAGGCGCAGGAAGAAATAGGCGGTCCAGGTGCGGCCCCGGGCGCTGACAATCAGCAGATCGACATCATCGCCTGCCGGCGAGTTGAGCGCCGCCAGTGCGCCGGTTACGGCAGCTGCACGCAGAAAAGGAATGCCTTGCAGAGGCACGAGTCGCCGAAGGGCGATTTCGAGTTGTTGGCGTGACTCGGCTTCCCGGTCCAGCCGGCGCTGACAGGTTTCGGCGCGGCCTTCGAGATGGTAAAAGCTGCCGTTCTTCTTGACGATGCCCGCAAGGGGGGCAACCGGGTCAAGCCTGGAGGCCGCTTCGTCGACGGATAGAGGAACATTGGGCGCAAAGCGGACGATCTCATCCAGCGTCAAGGGGAAGTCGAAGATATCCGCGTAGCAGAGCGATCTAATGATAGCCTCATCCTGCAGCTTGAGGGTTGCAGGAGTTGCAGCCGGCAGAGGCTTGTTTTCGGGGTTGGGCAGTGGTTGGATGAATGGCTTCATGACAGAATCTTCACAGAAAAAAGTATAATGCTTTGTGGTGTCGAATCACAAACGGGGGATTCCCTGAAAATGATAATCCTGGCACCTGGGTCATAACCGGTATGTGAGAGGAAAGGAACGGTCTTGCGAGTTGCAATAGCCCATGAATGGCTGACGACACTCGGTGGTTCCGAGCGGGTTGTGGAGACCCTTCTCGAGGAATATCCAGACGCTCCGGTATTTACGGCCTTCCTGTCCGACCGGAACCTTCCTGATTCAGTGCGGAGCTGGGATGTGCGCACGTCATTCGTACAGAAGCTGCCCTTCCTGCACCGGGTATCGCAAAAATATATTCCCCTTTTTCCGCTGGCCTTCGAATCCTTCGACTTTACCGGATACGACGTGGTGATTACCTCGAGTTCCGCCTGTGCCAAAGGGGTCCTGACCGGGCCGGAAACCCTGAATATTTGTTACTGCTACACTCCGCTGCGTTATGCCTGGCAACCATATCTGGATCGGCGCCTTGCTCACGCCAACCCACTGGTCAAGGCAGGCAATGATCTGGTTGTGCACTACCTGCGTTTATGGGATCGCCTTGCCAGTGACAGAGTCGATCATTTCATCGGTATCTCCAATCACGTGGCGGCAAGGATCGCCAAGTTCTATCGCCGCGAAGCGGCCGTGATCTATCCGCCGGTTGATGTGGAAAGGTACCCTGTGGTCAAATGCGCCCGCGATTATTTTCTGGTGGTCTCTCGTCTGGTTCCCTATAAGCGGGTTGATCTGGCGGTGTCGGCATTCACGCAGCTGGGGTTGCCTCTCAAGGTAGTCGGGGAGGGCCCAGAAAGGGCGCGCCTGGAGCAGATGGCCGGGCCTAATATTGAGTTTCTGGGGTTTGTTCCCGAGGCGGATCTTCCTGGATTGATATCCGCTTGCCAGGCACTGGTGTTCCCCGGCGAGGAGGACTTTGGGATTGTTCCTGTCGAGGCAATGGCAGCCGGGCGGCCAGTCATAGGCTTGGGCAGAGGCGGCCTTCTGGAGAGCGCTGTCGACGGCGGTACGTCGGTTATGTTCCCTGAACCCACGGTTGATGCCTTGATTGATGCCATCTCGCGCTTTCGGCCAGCCGACTATGATCCGGCAAAACTCAGCAGGCACGCATCCAAATTTTCCAAGGAGCGCTTCAGGAAAGAATTCTCCCGGTTTGTGGATGAAAAGCTGGCAGAGGCCGCGCTGAGCGCGGCCGGCAAGAACTCCCGCCGCAGCAAACGCAAGTGATAATCGAAGCCACCGACATCTTCCGCTGTCCCCGCGACCGGGGAGAACTTGTCTTAATGTCGGCTGATGCAGAGCGGTCTGAGCCGGCGGAAAAGCCCCAATCCCCGGAAATCAATGCGAAACTGGTATGCCAGGTCTGCGGCTCGGTTTACGCCGAGCGCGAAAATGTGCCCTGCTTTGTTCCCGAAGACCGTTTTTATGAAGGCAAGTTTACGGCGCCGACCCAGGATGGGGTGGCACGGCGCACAGGCGTCAGGCGTTCCATCAAGGCGTTCTACGACCGCTGGTCTTCAACTACGGTCAAGCACCA
This sequence comes from Actinomycetes bacterium, assembly GCA_021785935.1. Lineage (GTDB taxonomy): Bacteria > Actinomycetota > Thermoleophilia > BMS3ABIN01 > BMS3ABIN01 > JACRMB01. Next base: position 52,920 of record JAJYOG010000002.1, on the reverse strand, counting down.
GTTTACCCGCGACTTTCTTCGAAGGTTTGGCCCCGAAACCCTGATTCTCGATATCGGTTGCGGCGGTGGCAATGAAGTGCTTGCGCCCTGGCGAACGGTGGGCATCGACCTTTCGTTTGCCGGGCTTAGGTCGGCCATGGAGATATACCGGGCAGTTGCTACCGCCGATGCCACGGTGTTACCGTTTGCGGATAACACATTCGACGTCATCAACAGCTGGGACGTTTTTGGGCATGTTCCCTTCGAGCAGAAAGCGGCGGTGCTGGCTGAATGGAGGCGGGTGCTAAAACCCGGAGGCTGGATGCTCCACATTATCGAGGCTCACTGTACGGCGCCGTTTTACCGGCTGGTGCGCCGGGACCCGGAACTGTTTGAGAAATATTTTATCGAACTTGACGGCCATGTCGGTCTGGAGCTGCCGTCGCAGATAGAATCGCGGTTTAAAGCCGCCGGTTTTGAAGTGGTCAGGAACTGGCCTTTTTTCCGTGCCGGAATTTTTCCTCCCGAGGAATATGCCAAGAGGCTGGGGCCGGAGTATGAAGCTCATTCCCGGTTGCTCAAGGGTTTTGCCGCTATCGGTCATGCCTGCGGGCGGTATAAACAGCTGGACCGGGCGGCCAGCTTTGCCGCTGGGGTTCTGGCGCGAGCCCTCAATCCGTTGCTGCCGCCGGATTGGGGCTCCACCGTCTTCATCGTGGCGCGTGAGCCTAAAGACCCTCGTTAGGCTGTATTTCCGGCGGTTCCGGGGGGCCGGGTTTACGCCTCAGAAGCTCCCCGATCTCGGACAGGGGAATAATCCTCAGAGCGACAATAGCCACCAGATAAGCGGTTGCCGCGACGGCAATGACAATGAATACGTTCATCCTGTCCCTCAGCAGCAGCAATATAACTCCCATCAGGGCGGTCACCGCCGCGATCTTGCCGGACATTGCCGCTGTCAGTTTCAGGGATATATTCCGCCTAAGCAGCCAGAACATCTGCACCAGTCCGATGATCTCGGTTATTAGTGTGGTTACCGCTGCTCCGGTGAATCCATACCGGGGAATGATGATGAGGTTCATGCCGACGTTCAGGATCATATTGGCCAGGCCCACAACGGCTACAGCCTTCTGTCTTTCCACTACCGTAAGCAGGTTTCCCTGCAGGAAGGTTATGAACCAGACGGGCAGTACCCAGCCTAACACCGCGAAGGCCGTGACTGTGGGCAGATAGGTGTCTTTCAACAGGGCGAGCACGAGCGGCTCCGAGAGCAGCCAGATGCCGACTGCCATCGGCAGGGATATCGCTAAAAGCCAGCGCGCTGCTCGCTGAAAGGGGCCGTCGAGATTGTCGTTCGGGGAACTGTAAGCACCGGCCAGCCGGGGGAACATCGCCGCTACCAGTCCGGACGGTAAAAACAAAAGTGCGGAAACCAGGTTGTATGCGGCTCCGTATTGTCCTACCTCCTCGTCTCCCCGGAAAAAGGAAATCATGACGCTGTCTATGCGGAAATAGACCAGGTAGAAAGCAACGATGAGCCCGAAGGGGAGAGCCGCCTTGAGGTAGCCGCCCCACTTGTCCCGGTCAAGACGCAACAGGAATGGACCATACTTGCGCCAGGCGATCCAGACGCCGAGCACACCACCGAAGAACTGCACGAAGGTATTACTGAGGGCGACCGCGACAAAACCGCGTCCGGCTAAAAGTACTACAACGCCCGCGGCGGCGTAGAGCACTTTTTCCAGCAGCCAGAGGAACGCCTGAATGTGAAGGTCTTGCCTGGCCGCATAGGCGATGGTCGAGGCGAAGAACCAGGAGTAGCCGATTTGCGCCAGGGCGAAGGCCACCACCGCCAGTGATGTCTCCCTGTCCTTCCCCAGGAACGGCAGGATTGCCACCATGATCAGAGCCGAGGTGCTGGAAAGCAAGGTTTTCAGGGCCAGAATTCCGGCAAGCCGGCGCCGCAACAGGTCTGGCTTTCGCGCAACCTCACGAATGCTATATTCGTGCAGGCCGATGTCTCCGAGAATCGAAAAAATTTCAGCCAGGGAGAAGGCGAACATGTATTTGCCGAAGTCGCCCGGGCCCAGACGGCGGGCCAGGAAGAGGAAAAAAAGGAAACCGATGGCCGCCCTCATGAACTGCGATGAGCTCAGCAGAAAGGCGTTAAGGGGAACGCGGCTTTTATTGGTCAAATCAATCCCTGATTAAGACAGTATTTGTGCTATAGTATCGACCATCCCCGGTGAATGAAAGTTCGCACACGGGGAGTATGCCATTACATGACTGCCTGGGAAAAAAAATTCGTCCGCTTCATGGCCGAGCGCTGGGTTTTCCAGGGCAGTGATCCCCATGATTTTACACCGCGAACGCTGATCGTCACTTTTGGTGAGGATTTTCTCAGCCCCCGGCTCCAACGCCATCGTCATTTCGGGGCGCTTTATTCCGGGATTCTGGCCGGTCGCCAGGTCGGATACATCAAGGTGCCACCGGGTACGGTTATTATCGAGGGCGTCATGCGCGCTCTGGAGTTCACCCGTGTGGATACGGTCATCGGGCTGGGCAGCTGTGGCGCTACCCAACCGGAAATTGATTTCGGCGATATCATCGTGCCGGTGACCGCGAAAGCCGGGGACGGTCTTTCGCGGCACTATGGCTTCGATTATGAACAGGAGATTCCGGCCGATAAGGAGCTAGCTGCGTCGCTATCGGATTTTCTTGGCCGCCGGGGCTTGGATGTCCATACGGGGCCGATCATCACCACCGGAGCAGTCCTGCGTGAGACGGAAGAGCAGATCGACGGCTGGAGCCGGGACGGTTATCTGGGCGTTGAGCTGGAAGCCTCAGCCTTGTTAGCGCTGGCGTCATGGATGAAGATCAGGTGCGCCATGGCGCTGCTGGTCACAGACAGCCCGGTGCGGCGGGAGCTGTCAGGAGCCCTTAAAGGACGAAAACGTGACACATATGTGCAGGGAATCATGGATTATATTGGCTCTCCGGAGCTGGCGTGACCAAAAGCCGGCAATCAAGCAATGAATACGGAAAAAATAAATGTCACAGTAGCCGTTATCGCCCGTAACGAGGAGGCGACGGTCGGCAAGGTCATTGAGTCCGTTCTGCCGTATTGTGACGAAGCGATTCTGATCGACGGTAATTCGACCGACCGCACCCGCGAGATCGCCAAGTCGCTTGGGATCGCGGTACACCGCGACGACGGCCATGGCAAGGGTGACGGCATCCGCAAGGCGATGGAGGTCGGAGCTGGTAAGGCCATTGTCTTCATTGACGCCGACGGCTCCCATCGGGCCTCTGACATTCCCAGTTTGACCGCCCCCATAATCGCTGAAGAAGCAGACCTGGTGGTGGGCTCCCGATGGACAGGCGGCAGCGACGAGCTTGGCGGCGATATCGGCAAGTTCATTCGCAGCACCGGCAGCTCGGTAATCACTCTCTCGATCAACTATCGCTGGGGAGTCCGGTTGACCGACAGCCAGAACGGTTTTCGTGCTATCTCTCAAAAGGCAGCCAAGACAATCCAGCTGCATGAAAATATTTTTACCATCGAGCAGGAGATGATCATGGATTGCCTCAGGCGGGGATTCAGGGTAACCGAGGTACCCGCACACGAGTATCCGCGTATGGCCGGCGATTCGCAGATTGTCGTCTGGAAGGTAGCGTACCGGTATGTCTGGAGCCTGCTCAAAGGGCTTATGAAAAAAAGAGCTTGAGCCCCCGGCCTTTATCATGAGTGACAGGATAACTTGCGGGCTTTGCTCTTCCCCGGCAGTCAAAGGTCTCTACACCATCCGGGGCATCGATCTGAAACAATGCGAGGATTGCGGCGCCATCTTTGTCTATCCCCCTTCATCCTTTGAGGAACTGCTCTCCGGTTACCAGGAGCAATATTTTCAAAGCGGTGAGCACCTGGAGTGGGGGTATGAGGATTATTTCCGGCTGGAGGAAGAGGTTAGGGAAACGGCGCGCCGCCGCCTGCAGGTCATGAGCAATTACGTTTCGGGAGGAAAGCTGCTCGAGTCCGGTTGCGCCACGGGATGGTTTCTGGACGAAGCCGCCCGTCAGGGCTTCGATGTCCAGGGAGTGGAGATTTCTAGGTTTGCTTCTGAGTGGGGCCGCGAGAACCTGGGTCTGCGAATTTTTACCGGAACCCTCAGCGAGGCCAGGCTGGCTGATGAGGAGTTCGACGTCGTCGTTCTCTGGGACGTACTCGAACATCTGACCGAACCGCTGGCGGAGCTGAACCAAATCAGCCGTATTTTGAAAAGCGGCGGCTATCTCTTTGTCAGCATTCCCGACGCCGGCAGTTTCTGGGCCAGGGCCATGGGCAACAAGTGGTTCGGATACGCCAAGATCAGGGAGCACATCTTCTACTATGACCGCCGCAGCATCGCCAAGGTCATGTCGCGAGCGGGATTTGAGATCGTCAGGATGCAGTCCAGCCCGTTTCTGGTGAGCATGGATTTCCTGGTGAGTAAACTGGCCCAGTACAGCGAAACACTGGCGCGTCTGATTGACCGCCTTCTGCATGTGTTGGGCCTGCGAAAAAGGATGATCAACCTCAGGAATGTCGATCTGATGGTCGCGGCTCGCAAAGAGTCTCACCGTTAATAAGAATTTCCGCAGGTTTAATTTCTCGCCTTTCTCGTAATAATACTGCATGAAAGTCGTTCTTGTCGCTCCCGATTCGAAAGCTCACACGATTACGCCGCCCCTGGGGCTTGGTTATCTTGCCGCCGTTACCCGGCAAAACGGACACGATGCCGCCATCCTCGATCTGGCGAAAGAACAGCTTGACCCCCGGCAGGGTGCTGAGGCGCTGAAGCATCTACAGCCGGACCTCATCGGCGTGAGCGTCCTCAGCACGGCGTTTCTCCAGGCGCGTGAACTGATCTCGATTGTCAAGCGAGAGATGCCGGTAGTTCCGGTCGTCGTTGGCGGGCCGCATATCACCGCTCTTGCCGGCAAAGCAATCGGCGACCTCGATGTCGAGCTGGGGGTAGTTGGTGAAGCAGAGCAGATTTTTCCGCGCCTGGTAGATAACATAGCTGCCGGTCATCCTCTCGATGATATTCCCAACTTCTGCCGGAGGGTAGACGGTGAATGCATGCAATCGGCGCGTTCCGCCTTTGTTCAGGATCTGGATTCGTTGCCATTTCCCGCCTGGGAGCTGATGGACCCTCGAACTTATCCCGATCAGCCCCACCAGCTGCTATGCAAGGAGTTTCCTGTGGCGCCGGTAATAACCAGCCGGGGATGTCCCTTCGATTGCACCTTCTGTGCCTCGACGACTCTTTGGGGAAGGGGATGGCGGACGCGGTCCGCGGAAAATATTGTTGACGAGATCGAATACCTGGTCACGGAATTCGGGGTGAAGGAGATTCATTTCGAGGATGACAACTTCACTCTGAACGCCAATCATGCCGCCGCGGTCTGTGATGAAATAATAAAGCGGGAAATTGATGTCTCCTGGTGCACACCCAACGGCGTCAGGGTAGATTCTCTGGATAATGAGCTGCTATCGCTCATGCGACGGTCCGGATGTTACAGCCTAGCTTTCGGCATTGAGTCCGGCAGCCAGAAGGTTCTGGATATCAATAACAAGAAGCTGGATCTGGAAAAGGTCGCGGATGCAATCGCCATGGTTAAACAGCACGGTATTGAAACCCACGGTTTCTTCATTATTGGTTTACCGGGGGAAACGCATGAAACCATCAAGGAAACCAACAGGTTTGCCCGGGCGGTCGCACTCGACCGCGCTAATTTCGCCCTGTTGTCGCCGCTCCCTGGATCGGAAATTTTCAATAAGTATGTTCAGGGGGGCGGCGGTACGGATCAACTGGATTTTGAATCGCTCAACTATTTCACACCTTTTGCTATCGGTGAGCTGGATGTTGTTGAGCTTAAACGCGGACAGAGGCAGGCGGTCTACAGCTTCTATCTGCGCCCGGGGCCGATATTGAGTCTTGCCAGAAAAGTCCGTCCGGCGCAGGTCAAGCAGCTGCTGCGGACATTGGTTGATTACAGTACGTAGAGGCAACGGATTTTACGGGCAACGGATATTTTGGCCGCGACGCTAACAAGCAATGAGTTACCCGGTCGCGAGCGCCACAATCCCTGCGAAAATCAGCACGATGCCTCCGAGCTTGCCGAGAGAGACCGGCTCCTTGAAGTAAGACCAGGCAATCCCCATGATCAGGGTGAAATTAAGTCCAATCATTAAGGGGTAGGCAAAGGAGAGGTCCGCAATTCTGAGCATGGTGATCCAGAGCAGCTGGGAAATAGCGTAGAGTGCGGCTCCACCAAGAATGGCTGGCTTTAAGAAGGTGCGGGGAAGATGCCGCAGCACGAGCAGTTCTTCACCATCCCCTGTTGAGGAACCAATCTTGAGCAAGGTGTTGCCCAGCGAAGCGGTGATTGAGATCAGAAGCACCAGTATGATTTTGACGGCGAGCACCTCAGCCGGCTGCCTTGGATGTGCCGGCTGCCGGTTCCTTTGATTGAAAATGGACAATCACAATGCCCATCAGTATCAGGGCGATGCCGGCCAGGCGTGTGGAACTGATCTCCTCATGCAGGAAGAGCCAGGAAGCCAGAGTGATGTTGACAAACCCCAGCCCGACAAATATCGGGTAAGCATGACTGATGTGATGGCGTCCCAGAATGTAAATCCAGAGGGCCATCGAGCCAATACCGAGGACTGCTCCCAGCCAGATCCAGGGAGTTAGAAAAATCGCGAGAGGGTCACCGAGCGCGTCGCCGGCACGGTTGGCGCCGATTTTTAAACACAGATCAGCGAGGTTGGCAAAGATTGTAATGACGATAATAATTAGGATCATAAGTCAGTTTAAAAACAGCGTGGGTAAGGGCTTGCGCGCCCCGATTACTTGCTATACTACCAGAAGATGCCCGCACTTCGATATGTAGATAAAGGGACCTTGAGAATTCTATTAATCAATCCTCCGTACCATTCACAAATTATTCGGCGCTATGTTTGTTCTTACAATGCGCCCAACTTCCTTTTTCCACCGCTTGAGCTCATGTATCTATCGGCGCAGGCCAAGCTGGTCGACGGCTGTGAAGTCCGGCTTCTTGATTGCATCGCCGAGCGGCTTTCCGTGGAGGAGGCACTCAGGTCAGTGAGCGCTTTTGATCCGGATATCATCCTATCCATCATGGCGATCGAGTATTTCGACAATGACGTCGATTTCCTCGCGCGTTTGCGGCATCAGCAACCAGAAGCACTGGTCGGTTGCTTTGGGCATCTGCCGAGCAATTACGGCGAGGAGACGATGAAAGCCACCGGCGCCGATTTTGTCCTCGCCGGCGAGCCCGACCTGGTTTTTCGCGCTCTGCTGGAAAGGCGGGCAAGCGGCGGGGAGCTAGCTGGTGAGGGAGTGGCGATTCTGGGAGAGTCGGGCTTCGAACCGGCGGAGTTCCAGCGCAACCCTTCACTCGACGATCTGCCTTATGCCGATCAGGGGGCCATCGATCATTCGCTCTACGGCGAGCCCTTTTTCGGCCATCCCTACACGACTTTTCTGTCTTCACGCGGCTGCCCTTTTCCCTGCGCCTATTGTGTTCGCACCTACGGCCGCAAGTTTGTCATGGCCTCCGCCGGCCATGTCGTTGGCGAAGTTGCGGCGGCTGTTGAAGGGTACGGAATAAAGTACTTCCGCTTCATGGACGATACCTTCACCGCTTCCAGGCGCAGGGTTCTAGAGATCTGTGAGGGACTGAAAGCCCTGGGCGCAGACATAACCTGGAGCTGTCTGACCCGGCCGAATACCATTGACGGTGAAATAGCCGAAGCCCTGCGAAGCGCCGGCTGCAGCCGTGTTTACGTGGGCATCGAGAGCGGCTCGCAGAAGGTGATCGACTACCTTAAGAGGGGATACCAGCTGGAACAGGTAATGGATAACCTGCGGCAGGTTCGTGCCAGCGGCCTGGAAATGGTCGGCTGGTTCATAGTCGGCGCACCCGTGGAAACTCGGGATGATTTCGAGATGAGCCTCAAGCTGGCGAGAGACCTGAATCTTGAGTTTATCGCCGTTTCTACTCTGGTGCCCTATCCCAATACAGAGCTTTACGAAAGCGAGAAGGATAATATCGACTTCGCGTTGTTACCGTACACCTGTGAATTCAAGGACCAGGCCGGGACGGAGCGCGAAGCGGAATTTTATCGCCGTTATTATTTAAGGCCGTCGTTCATTGCCGGAAAGTTCGGCAACCTGGCGCGTCATCCCGGGGAAACCCTCAAGGCGTCGCGCGACTTCTTGCGTTATGCTGTCGCCTCCCGGCGCGATCCAAACCGGAGGGACCTGCTTTGAAGTCTGTGCCCTCGATCAGTGTAGTCGTGCCCTGCTACAATGAAGAGGCGATAATTGACGCAAGTTACCGCCGCGTCAAGGGTACGTGCGAAGCGCAGGGCGTTTCGTATGAGATCATTTTTGGCAACGACGGAAGCGGCGATTCGACTTTATCGAAACTCGAGGCGATTGCCGCAGCCGACCCAGCTGTGCGGATAACCAGCCACTTCCCCAACAGGGGGGCAGGTTTTACCTATCGGGAAATGTATGCGGCCGCCCGGGGTGAAATCATCATTCAAATGGATTGCGATCTGGCAATGCCGGCTGAAGTGACGATTCCGACTTTATTGGCCGCTCTTAAGGAAGCTGACTTCGCAGTCGGCTCGAGATATGTGGGCATCAAGGCTGACTATCCGCTCAAGCGCCGGATATTCAGCAAGGGTTATACGGTTCTGACACGGTTATTGTTTCATCTGGATATTGTCGATACGCAAACAGGTTTTATCGGGTTTCACAAGAGGCTATTACAGTCTGTCGAACTCAGTGCGGATGGATTTGAAATGTTGGTAGAGTTCATTGCTCTTGCACATGGCGCCGGTTACAAAGTTGTCGAAGTGGGGCTTCCCTGGTTTCACGACACGACCAGCGGTGAAACAGAAGTATGGAGCGAGAGTGTGAAAATGCTTAAAGGCACCCTCAGGGTCAAACGGCGCCTCACCCGGCAGCAACATCAGGGACGCGCAGCTGTTTGAAAAGCAGTATGAACGGATGGCTTGAATGGAAGTAAGCATCGATAAAGCCCCCATTGGGGCCATGAAGATTCTCTCCTGCTACCACGAGGTGCAGCAGATACTATCCGGTAAAATGCCGGTGCCGAGGACGATGGAGTTCTTTCTGTCGAACGTTTGCAACCATGCATGCGCCGGTTGCCATTCACGTTACATGCATAAATCGGAAGACCAGTTTCTCAACTTTGACACCATGAAGGATGTGGTATCTGACTTTGCCGAACTCGGCGTTGAGGGTGTGGAAATATCGGGGGGAGGCGAACCGCTGATGTATCCCCAAATCATTCAGGCGATCGCTTACATGCGCGGCAAAGGGCTCAAAGTGGGGATGTTTTCCAACGGCACCCTTCTTACAGACGAGCTTGCGGAGTTCCTGGTGCAGAACCTTTTGTTTCTTCGCATTGCCTTCGATGCTGGCACCCCGGAAACCTACAGGAAGATCCATGGACGAAATGATTTCGAAAAGCTGATCGGCAATCTGAAGACGGTGATCGGCTACAAGACCAGGAACGGAGCCCGGGGGAAAGCTGGCAAGGGTGGTCCACGCCGGTCGAGCGACCAAAAGTTTGGGACGGCGACCGTGGGGGCCAAGTACCTGGTTTCCTCCAAGAACTGGCAGGAGCTGGCTCAGGCCGCCGAACTCGCGCGTGAAATCGGGCTTGATTATCTCCAGTTCAAAGCCTTGAGGGCCAGTAAATTCACGATTGGGGGCGAGACTCTCGATAAGGCGCGCGAAGTGGCCCGCCGGGCTCAGGAACTTAGCAATGAGGATTTCCAGGTGTTCGGCAGCCTCGAGAAGACCAAGCCGATTGGGCGCTGCTTCCTCAATCCGATTCATCCGGTTGTTGATGCCAAGGGAGATATGTACCTGTGCGCCTTTTTCCATCACCGCAAGGACAGCCACAAGATCGGTAACATTTATGAAAAGAGTTTCCCTGAGATCTGGTACAGCGAGAAGCATTACGAAGCATTTCGCAGCACCAATCCGAAAGAGTGCGCTATTTTTGATTGTCCTTTCCACGAGGCGGCAACTCTTGCCCGCGCCTGGATCGTCGAAAACAGAAAGCACCTGGAGTTTATCTAACGCATGGATGTCCCCTACGTTGATCTGGCTGCGGGCTATCGCGGTCTGAAAGAAGAGATTGACGAGGCTGTCCTGAGTGTACTCGCCAGCGGCGCCTATGTACTTGGCGGCAACCTGGCTGCTTTCGAGGATGAATTCGCAAGCTGGGTCGGGACCTCGCATGCGGTCGGCGTTGGTTCCGGAACCGACGCGCTCTATCTGACGCTCAAGGCGCTGGCAATCGGCGCCGGTGATGAAGTCATCACGGTTTCCCATACAGCCGTGAACACGGCATTGTCGATTTCAAAGGCGGGAGCCACCCCGGTTTTCATCGATATCGAGGCCGATACTTATTGCCTGGATCCCGCCGGTCTGGAAGCCGCCCTATCGGAAAAAACGAAGGCGGTTATTCCGGTTCATCTCTATGGCCATCCCGTCAATATGGACCCAGTCCTCGATTTCGCTGAAAAACATGGCCTGTTTGTTGTCGAGGACTGCGCCCAGGCACACGGAGCGGCCTTCAACGGCAGGAGCGTTGGCACCATGGGCGTCGCCGGCTGCTTCAGTTTTTATCCGACCAAGAACCTTGGCGCCTGCGGAGATGGTGGAGCAGTAACCACCGATGATTCCGATCTTGCCGCCAGGATCCGGTCGCTGTCCAATTGCGGCCAGGGAAGCGAAAGATATCGCAATATTTACCGGGGTGAAGTCAGCAGGCTGGACGAGCTGCAGGCCGCGATCCTGCGCGTAAAGCTCAAGGTGCTGGATCACGCCACCGAGCGCCGCCGCCAGGTGGCTGACTATTATCGCAAGAATCTAAATGGCGTTCTCAATTTGCCGGTGGAGAAGGGATGGGCGCGCCACGTTTATCATCTATACGTCATCCGGTCTCCCCAAAGAGGCGAGCTGCAGGCATTTTTAGCCAGATGCGGTGTTCAGACCCTGGTGCACTACCCGGTGCCGGCGCATTTACAGCCGGCATACGCCGACGCTGCGGCGGCCTCGCTGCCGGTGACCGGGCAGGCAGTTCATGAAATATTATCGATACCAATATTTCCCGAGATTTCCGAGGCGCAGCTGCAGGCGGTTGTGCTCGCGCTGCGCGAATTTGTGGCGCAAACCTGAGCTGATATTATGCTATTCTTGGAAAAATGGAGTGACTGATTGAGTACGGTGGACAACAAGGTAACCGTGGCCATAATGGCGCGCAATGAAGAGGCCACGATTGAAAACGTAATCCGTTCGGTTTTGCCTCATGCTCAGGAAACAATTGTCGTTGACGGCAACTCTACCGACGGAACCCGTGAGCTGGCCGAATCCCTTGGCGTCGGCGTTTTTCGCGACGCCGGGCGCGGCAAGGGCGATGGCATCAGGAAGGCGATCGAAGTGGCCGCGGGGGACATCATCGTCTTTTTTGATGCTGATGGTTCCCATGACGCCGCCGATATTCCGAAACTGGTCGCGCCCATAAACGAGGGCGCGGCGGATCTGGTGGTCGGTTCCCGCTGGAAAGGCGGCAGCGATGAGCTGGGCGGCGACTGGAGCATGTTCATTCGCAGCACCGGCAGCGCTTTTATCGCCATGCTGATCAATTGCCGCTGGCACGTTATGCTCACCGACTGCGAAAATGGCTTTCGCGCCATTTCCAAAAAGGTCGCCGGCAACCTGGAGCTGGAAGAAGAAGGCTTCACCATCGAGCAGGAAATGGTGATGAAAAGCCTGAAAAAGGGCTACCGGGTTGAGGAAGTACCTACACATGAATACGTTCGCCAGGCGGGGGAGTCCCAGATTACCGTCTGGAAAGTTTTACACAAGTTCGCCTGGAACCTGATCAAAAACATGGTTTAAACAAATGACCGGACTGAAAACGGGAGTTATATCGATATGAGAGTTTATCTGCTAAATCCACCGGCTGATGGTGGACTTAATCTTGTCCGTGAAGGGCGCTGCATGCAGCGGACTTCGACCTGGACCGCCGTCTGGGCACCCATTTCCCTGGCAACCTCGGCCGCGATTTTGCGAGACAAGGGCATGGAGGTCAGGATCACCGATGGCAGCGTGGAGGAGCTGACCAGGGAGCAGGTGTCGAACATCATCTCCGACTGGAAGCCTGACCTGGTGGTTATCAACACCGCCACTTCGTCCATCGAGTATGACGTGGGTACGGCATCCCTGGTCAAGAATGCTTACCCTGAGGCCAAGACGATCGTGCTGGGCATTCACCCCAGTGCCCGTCCCGATGACTGCTTCGCTATCGATGAAAATTTGGATATGGCGGCCCGGGGCGAGCCTGAGTACACCATCCGTGATGCCGCTCTGGCTATGCGCGACGGCAGCGATCTGGGTAACGTGCTGGGGCTTTCATGGCGCAGCGATGGAGAAATTCACCACAACGAGAAACGCCCATTTATCGAAGACTTAAACGCGCTGCCGTATCCTGCCTGGGATCTAATCGACACAAATTACTATCGCATGCCCTTTAGCGGCAACAGGTTTCTGCTGGTGGGCACCGCGCGGGGATGTCCTTATGGCTGCTCTTATTGCACCAACAAGGTTTACTACGGAGCCAAGGTCAGGCAGCGGTCGCCCGAGCGAATCGTTGACGAAATGGAATGGGCGGGCAAGGAATTCGGCATCTACGATTTTCTCTTCTGGTCGGAGTCTTTCACAACCGATCAGCAGAACGCCATCGATACCGCCCGCGAGATCATCAAACGCGGCCTCAAGGTCACCTGGGTCTGCAACAGCCGTGTCGATACGGTCTCACCTGAGTTACTGCGAACGATCAAGGAGGCCGGCTGCTTTATGATCGGGTTTGGCATCGAATGCGGCAATCAGGATGTCCTTGATTCGATCAAAAAGGGCGCCACTCTCCAGGATGCAATTCAGGCGGTGCGGATGGCGCACGATGCCGGCCTGGAAGTTACCGGCCACTGCGTACTTGGATTGCCGGGGGAGACCAAGGAGACCATGAATCAGACCGTCGAGTTTGCCAAGTTCCTCAAGATCGATTACGCGCAGTTTTATTGCGCCGTGGCCTTCCCGGGCTCCAGGCTGTTCGATCAGTGCAATGAGAACGGCTGGCTTGATACCCTTGACTGGAAACGTTACGAGCAGAATTTTTCCGTGATCACAACACCGCGGTTGGAATCGAAAGAGGTAACGAAGGCGCGTGAACGGGCGGTTATGCGATATTACAGCCAGCCCCGCCTGGTCCTTCATAATCTCAACAAGATCCGCTCCGGCAGTGATGTGGTCTATTTCGCCAAAACGCTCAAGAATTACCTGACCCATCTGCGATAGCGGCCTGGGCGCACAGGTTTTTCCGCCCCATGAATTTAAAGAAAGACACAAGAGTGTCTGCCAGTGCCCGCAAGTTTTTGACACCGGGCCGAGTGTTGCTGCTCATCATGCTGCTGGCCCTGATCGTGAGGGTTCTGGCGACGTTCACCCGCCACATGATTCAGTTCGATGAGACCGCTTACGTGCGCATGGCGGAGAACCTCGCCGCCGGCAATGGTCTGCTCGACATCAGCGGTCTGACCACCACACACTATTCACCACTTCTGCCAATTTTCATGGCAGCCATCGCCGTGATCCTGAAAAACTACATTCTCTCCGGCTATGTGGTCGTCGCGATTTTCGGCACGCTTCTGGTGGTGCCGACTTATCTGCTTGGCAGAGAATTGATTGGTGAGCGGGTGGGTCTGATGGCCGCGGCCCTGATGGCGATCATGCCTTTTTACGTGGGCACTTCAGAATACATCTACACCGAAACGGTCTACGTGTTTTTCCTGCTGTCGGGGCTTTATTTCGGTTGGACCATGCTTAAGAGAAACCGGCCGGCCTGTGGGGTGCTGTCGGGTGTTTCATTGGGACTCGCTTATCTGGCAAATCCTTCCGGTCTTTTTTATCTGCTGACGCTGCTGATCCTGGCCGTTGCTGTCGCCTGGAGGAAAGGCTCGTGGAGAAGGCTGGCTGTGCCGGTGGGACTGTTTCTCTTATGCTTCTCCCTGTTTGCCGCGCCGTACGTCTGGTACATGCATCATGAACTGGGACGGTGGACCTACAGTGGCAAATTTATCGCCGGCAACACCTATTCTGCGACTCACAACATCCCGCGCGACGATATCAAGGATTGGGAAAAGGAACTGTTGCCGCTGAACCAGGATGGCACCGAGATCAAAGTTCTTGAGTTGGAGAAGGATACGACGCTCAACAATCCAGTAAATTTCGTGCTTTCCTATCCGCTGCAGGCAGCCAAGAATTTTGTGAAGCAGGTATATGAATTGCACGCGAAGGTACTGCAACAGGTATTTCCGCTCTGGCTGCTGATGCTGCTGGGGTTGGGGCTGTTCGCGCGCGGTTGGGATCGCGGGCGCGCCCTTGCCATCGGTTATCTTGGGGTAATGATGCTGCCTGTGTTGCTGGTCCTTTCGATGCTGGCATTTCCCCGGTTCTTCATGCCGTTCATACCGTTCGCCGTAATTCCGACAGCGGCCGGTTGGCTTCGATTGGAAGAATGGGCGCAGGGCACGATTACGACCACTTTCATGTCAGCCAAGCGAAAGGCGCTCTGGCTGAGCCTGGCGCCCTGGGTGATCGGCGCGGCGGTGCTGCTGCCGCTGCTGGCCTTTGCGGGCGCAACCGTTCTCAAGCAGAGCTATCCGACCCAATATAAAGACGCCGGTCAATGGCTGAAGGATTACGCGGGCCCGGGCAAGAAGGTCATGAACCGCGAATATTCGTCGGCTTATTATGCCGGCGGCATCGCTGTGATTCTCCCCTATGACACCTATGAGCGCACGACCAGCTATGCACGCCTCAAGGATGTCGATTACCTGATCGTCGGCCGTCAGGCCATCGTCGACTGGCGCCCGGGACTCCAGCAGCTGCTAAATGACGACACGAGCCATCCGGACTGGAAGCTGGTCCAGACAATACGCCCCGGCAGCGATACGGAAACACTTGTCTTCGAGTTGGTCAAATAAATGGAAGACGTGCAAAAGAAGAGCTGGCTTTCGCCGCGAAAGGCTCTCATCATGATCGCCCTCCTGGCTTTCGTGATGCGGCTCCTGGCGGTGCTGACGCGGCCGATGCTGCAACTGGATGAGACGATATATGCCAGGATGGCCGAGAACCTGATCAACGGCCAGGGATTTGTCGACCTCACCGGCAATGCCACAGCTCATTTCTCGCCGCTGTTCCCTGCCATCATCGCCGCGGTGTCTATGATCTTCAGGGATTACGCTATCGCCGGTTATGCCGTGGTGATTGTGTTTGGCACCCTGATCGTCATTCCCACTTATCTGCTCGGCAGAGAATTGATTGGTGAGCGGGTGGGTCTGATGGCGGCTGCGCTCATCGCGGTCATACCGCTTTTTGTCGATTACTCTTCCCGGCTGTACAGCGAAAGCGTCTACATCTTTTTCCTCATGATGGCTCTCTTCTTTGCCTGGCAGATGCTGGGCAAGCGCCGGCTGCCGTGTGCGGCGATGGCTGGGCTTTCCCTGGGGCTGGCGTACCTCGTCAATCCTTCCACCGTTTTCTACATCTTTTTGATCGTGGGGCTGGCCGTGGTTGTATCACTGAAGCAACGCGCCTTTAAACAGATGCTGAAGCCTCTGGTCCTGTTTCTGGCTGTTTTCAGCATTTTCGCCCTGCCGTATATCACGTTTATTCATAACGTCACGGGCAAATGGACATATACGGGCAAGGAATCATACGAGCAGGTCTTTACCGCAACCCACAACCTGCGGTATGGAACCCTCGAATGGGAAAAACAGGCATCGGCGCTGACCGACGACGGCAGGGAGTCATGGATGGCCCGTGCTGAAAGCGGCGATGACATCGTGAGCTATCTGGCGCTCCACCCCAAGCAGGCGATCAAGATTTTCGTCAATCAAAGCAATGTTTTTTACACCGAACAGCTGGCGCGGGTCATGCCCCTCTGGCTGCTGATGTTACTGGGGCTGGGGTTATTCGCTCGCGATTGGGACCGCCGGCGGGCGGCGGCTGTCGGCTTCATCTTTTTAATGATGTCGCCCGCGCTCATCATCCTGGCCATGTACGCAACCGATCGCTTCTTCATGCCATTTGTGCCCCCGGCGCTAATTCTGGTGGCCATCGGCTGGCGGAAGCTGGAGCAGTGGGGCATTGAGACGATTTCACTGAGCTTGCGGGGGCCGAGACGGGAGCTTTGGCGCAAGCTTGTTCCCTGGCTGATTGGTTTTGCCGTGCTGGCGCCGGTGATCCTGTTCACTTTCGGAGGCTTGCTGGGTACCAGCTACGACATGCAATACCGCGAAGCCGGAGAGTGGATCAAGCAGGAGGCTGGCAGCGGCAAAATAGTTATGGGGCGTTGGGAATCCTCCTCGTCCTACTATTCGGGCGGCGTCTCCATTGGACTTCCATATGCTGATTACGATCATCTCACAACGTTCGCCAGGTCCAGAGGCGTCGATTACATAGTTCTCGGCCGCCAGGCGATATACGATTTCAGGCCGGAGCTGGTGCGGCTGCTGGATGATTCTTCAGAGCATCCTGAATGGAAGCTGGTTAAGACGATCCGCCCTGGAAGCGATCAGGAGACGCTGATATTTCAACTGGTAAAGGACTAATGCGGGAAGCGAACTCCTTGAAACTCCGGTAAACTATGACGATGCCAAAAAGCAATAAAATAGTACTGCTTTATCCGAGGAACCATTTTCAGAAGATCTATCATCCCTGGACCTGGGCTCCCCTGCCGATCCTGGCGGCATCGGCGCCGCTGTTCGCTGCGGGTTATGACGTAAAACTGATAGACGCCAACGTAGACCCGCACTGGCGGCAACGTGTTGTCGATGAGAGCCGGGACGCGATTTTGCTGGGGATCAGCTGCATGACCGGGCCGCAGATCCACTACGCTCTTGAAGCCGCCAAGGCGGTGCGCACGGCCGGCCTGAAGCTGCCGGTCGTCTGGGGCGGGTATCACCCTTCGATTTTGCCGGAGCAGACCAGCCAGAATCAATATGTTGACGCTGTCGTGCGCGGCCAGGGCGAAGTGACCTTGCTGGCGCTTGCCGATAGTTTGAGCCAGGGAGAGGATTTTGCGGGGATCGACGGCATCACCTTCACCCGTGACGGTGAGACGGTTACGAACCCATCACGTCCCGTCGCGGACATCAACAATTTTCCACGGTTGCCATACGAGAAGCTGGATAATCCCAAACAATATCTGAACAACATGCATGTGGGCACGCGGGCCATTAATTATGTTTCCAGCCAGGGCTGCCCGGCCCGGTGCCAGTTCTGCGCCGAGCCTCTCGTTTACGACCGCGCCTGGAAAGCCTACACGCCGGACCGGGTGCTATCCGACCTCGAGTGGCTGAAGGATTTCATGGGGGCTAACGGGGTCATGTATTTCGATTCTACTTACTTCGTCAAGGAGCAGCGTGCCCGGGAGATATCACAGGGCATGATCGACAGGGGCATGAAGTTCGGCTGGGCCGCCAATGCGCGGGCTCCCCAACTGGGAAAATTTGCGGATGACACTTTTGACATTCTCAAGAAGAGTGGCCTTTGGGCTTTTCTGGTTGGCGCCGAGAGCGGCTCGAAATCGCAGCTGGCTACGATGCAAAAGGATATCGAGCCCGAGGATATCCTCGAGGCGGCGCGTCAGGCGAGCAAGCACGGCATCAAGATTTCTTACAGCTTCATCATTGGCTTTCCGGGCGAAACAGAGCCGGAGATCGAGGAAACCTGGGATGTGATGGAGCAGGTATCCAAGATCGTCGGCGAGTATAATTCGCAGCTTCATTTCTATGCGCCGACGCCGGGGAACGCCCTCTATCAAAAGGCTGAGGAGCTGGGGCTGCAAGGACCGGCGTCGCTCGAGCAGTGGGCAAAGTTCAGCACAGTTTTAGGCCGGCTCCCCTGGATGAGCAAGAGTTTTCAGAATCGCCAGAAGCAGCGCGAATTCTATCTGGTCTACGGATACCCATCGGAATGGGTCCATCGCCGGGCCGCGCGCAGCTTGCTACGCCGCATCTACGTGAAGACAGCCAGCGGCATCAGCGCGACCAGGTGCCGCCACCACTATTGGGGCCTGCCTCTGGACTGGTGGCTTCTTCGAGGTGTGCGCGGGGCAATATCAGAAGGCTGAGCCAGCGATCCCTAGATCTCAACCTTCCAGCCCGACCTTTTTCCCATTGACGCATCGATGCCGCCCGCATGCTCCCGGCGGATCCTGGCCAGCTGTTCCGCTATCTGAGTGATGCGGAGGGAGACTTCATCGGCTCTCCAGGTGCGTTTTTCGCCGGCCACGATGGCGGCCTCAGCCCTCAGCGAATCTTCCAGTTCCTTGTAATCCATGCCACTCACCTTTGTGGAATAAGGGGCTTATTACCTTGTCATAACCATGTTCCCAGTTGCTACGCGTTCCTAAACAGGTTACGCTGAATCTTGCCTTGTTAAGTCGCATAGAAGTTCTTAAGAATTCCGGGTACCTGATGCTGGCGAAGCTCTTCGTCCGCGTGGTCTCGGTTCCCTTTCTGCTATACGTGGCCGCAACGCTCGGCCCGTCGCTTTTTGGTGTCTTTTCGTTTGTGCTGGCGACGGTGGAAATGGTCTCCTCGCTGGGTGATTTTGGTCTTTCAAGATACGGCACCCGATTTCTGGTCCGGGAAGAAAAAGACCAGGCCCGGTTTGTCGGCATTCTTCTTTCCCTGCAGGTTTTTACTTCCGTGGTGCTGGCGGGCGGGGGGCTGATCGTGGTTCTGATCGCCCGTCCGGACTCACCGAAAATGCAGGTGTTGTTATTGGGACTCGGCGCTGTCCTCCTCTCGGCTTTTGTCTACACCACCGAGACGATATTCACCGCCGCAAAAAATTTTGCCGCCTCGGCGCTATTCGCCATTCTGGGGCGGCTGGTATACCTGGTCGCAGGCTTTACGGTTTTAGGCCTTGGATATTCGGTCGTGGCGGTCATGTGGGCATACCTGGCCAGCATGGCGATCGAAAGTCTGGTCAGGATGAGCTATGTGATCACGAAAGTCACCCGCTTCTCATTTAAATTCACCTGGGACGACACTAAAAAAGTGGGGCGGGGGACCCTGCCATTTGCGGCGACCGCTCTGGCAACACTGGTATATTACCGCGCTGACACAATCATCATGGAGATAATCAGAGGCGATGCCGATGTGGGTATCTATAGCGCCGCCTACTCGTTCTTTTCATTTTTCGTCTGGGTTCCCATTGTGCTGTCAAGAGCTTTGCTGCCGGTATTAACCGCCCGTTACCGGGATAATCCGGCTGAGGCCGAGTATGCCAGCTGGTACTGGTACCGTCTCGCGGGCGTCACCGGGGTCGCCGTTGCTTTCATCATGACCATGTTGGCGGGACCGATCATCGACACGTTGATGCCGAACGTCTATTCCGAGTCGGTGGTTACGCTGCGGATTCTAATGTGGGCCATTCCAACCCTGATGCTGGTGAGCATGAGCTTCAATTCCCTGACGGTTCGCGACAAGGAGAAAAAAGGGGCTCATACGTCGGCTTTTGCGGCGGTGATGATCGTCGCCATGGATTTGGCCTTGATACCGAGATATGGTCCCCGCGGCGCCGCCGTTGCCATGGTCGTTACCACAGCTCTATGGTCGGCTCTAACCTATATCCTGCTGTCAAAGTATGTTTTTGCCGCTCAACACCGGCTTTATAGAACTTTCTCGATGCCCGTGATCGGAGGCATCCTCATGACGGGAGCCGCTCTGGTTGTTTCATCCGCTGGAATCGCCTTTTCATTGGTGGCCGGTCTGGCCGTCTACGGCGCTACGGTGCTCGTGCTCAGAGCTTTGGAGCATAAACATCGAGACCAGCATGGGAGGGTTGCCTGATGTGCGGCATCGCCGGCGTCGTGAGAGCGGGGGGGATCAATGAAACCGATATTGCCCGGGCTCAGAAAATGGCGAAGATCATCCGTCACCGGGGTCCGGATGATGAAGGCATCCGCCAGGCTGAAAATTATGTGTTTGTCCACCGGCGCCTGTCCATCATCGACCTGGCGCACGGGCATCAGCCGATGTCGAACGAGGATGGCTCCATCTGGCTTGCCTACAACGGCGAGATCTATAATTTTCGGGAATTAAGGGAGCGGCTGCTGGCGGCGGGGCATGTCTTTCAGACCCACTGCGACACCGAAGTCATTATCCATCTGTATGAGGAAGAAGGCTCTGCCTGCGTCGAGAAGCTCAATGGCATGTTTGCCTTCGCTCTCTATGATGAAAATAAAAAGCGGTTGCTGCTCGCCCGGGACCGCATCGGCATCAAGCCCTTGTATTACAGCTTTGCCGACGGCGCTCTGCGCTTCGCCTCTGAAGCCAAGGCTCTGGTGCAGACGGCGCCGCGGCTTTCAAGCCCGGATCCGCAATCCATTCTCGACTTCTTTGCCCTTAGCGTGATCCAGGAAGGCCGGACCGCTTTCAGTGGCGTCAGCGAACTGCTGCCCGCGCATACGCTGGTCTGGGAGGGGAGCGGCAAGCCGCAGGCAACGCGTTACTGGAGGCCGTCCTACGAGGTTAAGACCCGGTTGGCAGGCATCGAGCTTACGGATGCCGTCAGCGACCTCCTGACCGATGCGATCAAGAGCCACCTGGTCAGTGATGTGCCCGTGGGCACGTATCTGAGCGGAGGCCTCGATTCCAGCCTGGTATCGTCGATCGCTGATGAGTATATTTCCGGCCTCAATACTTTCTCCGCGGGTTTTGTCGGGGAGGAGGCGGTGGACGAACGTACCTACGCCAGGGAAATGGCGGCAAGCATTGGTTCAAACCATCATGAGATCGAGGTTGGGCCCAGTGATTTTCTGACCAACCTGCGCCGGATCATCTGGCACATGGACGAGCCGACGCTGAGCCCGGGGGTGTATCCCTATTACTTCCTGTGCGGTCTTGTAGCCACTTCAGTCAAGGTCGTGCTGGGAGGACAGGGCAGCGACGAACTTTTTGGTGGTTATCCCCGCTACCGCATGGGACTTTTGGAACGCAATCTGGCCGGGTCCCTGCGGCGCGGCAGACTTTTGCATCTGGCCAACGGCCTCATGGAGTACAAGAAGCGTTATGGCTCGGGCGGTCTCAAGAATGAGCTCAGGCGCTTCAACGCTTCTGACAGCCGCCGCATTTACGAAATCGTCAGCGGTTTTCATCCCCGGCGCCTGCCGGGATTGTTTAGTGAAGAGTTCAAGCGCGAGGTATCGGGTTACGATCCCATGATTTCATTTTTCCGTTCGCTTGATGAATGCGATTCGAAGGACCTGATCGACCGGATGCTGTTTAACGATTTTCACAACATGCTGCCGAGCATTCTGCGCACCGAAGACCGCATGAGCATGGCGCACTCGATCGAATCGAGGGTTCCGTTCCTCGATCATCGCCTCGTCGAGCTGACCGCTTCCATCTCTTCACGGGAAAAGGTCAGCGGTGACGACCCCAAGCTGATACTAAAATCTGTCGCCCGCGGCAAGGTGCCGGATAGCATTATCGACCGGCGCAAACAGGGCTTTTCGGCCCCGATCGACAGCTGGTTTACGGGTGCGCTCGGCGGTGAGGTCCGTACTTTTCTCCTGGATGGGCCCGCGGCCGGAAGAGGATATTTCAATCGCGGCGCCGTCGACGGGCTAATCACCAATGCTCTTGAAAAGAGGAAGGACATCTGGAGAGTCTGGTCGCTTGTCACCTTTGAAATGTGGTGCCGCATTTTCATAGACGGTGAGGGCCCGGATTATTCCGCCTGAGCGTTTTAGTGTACAATTATTTTTTGGCGATATGCGTTAACACGCTGCAACCATGCTGTTTACAGGGGTGCTAATCACCGAGATGACGATCAGAGAAACCAACTTACCATCATCTGCCTCAGATGATTTTTCAGCCGGCCTATGAGTGGCATAGCCGGTATCCTCAAATCACCAACCTCCGTTGTAACTGAAGAAGAGCTGACCCCTCTGTTGGCGGCGATAGCTCACCGCGGACCCGATGACCGCTCCAGCTTCACGGACGGCAATGTAGGGTTAAGCCACTGTTTTTTAAAGATCCCTTCGACGGTCTCTGTTCCCCAACCGCTAAAAAATGAAGATGGAAACCTGACCCTGGTCTGTGACGGCCGCGTCTTCAATCACGCCGAGCTGCGCTTGCTGCTGGAATCGAGAGGGCACCGGTTTTCGACTTCGAGCGACTGCGAGGTGCTGCTTCATCTATACGAGGACGAGGGAGAGAAATTCCTCGACCGTGTCAACGGTATGTACGGCCTGGCTCTCTGGGATGCCCGCAACCGGCGCCTGATATTGGCTCGTGACCGGATCGGCATCAAGCCGCTCTATTATTCTCACGGCGCTTCCGGCCTGTTGTTTGCTTCGGAGATCAAGGGTATTCTCGCCGATCCCAGGACTAAAAGGCAGGTCAACAGCAGGGGGATGGCGGACTTCTTCGGCATTTCCTACATCTTTGACAGCGAGACGATGTTCGAGGACATCATGGCTGTACCTCCCGGCTCGATGTATGTGCTGGACGGCAGCGTCGAGGGCGGCAAAGGCCGGATCGAACACTACTGGGACATGTATTTCGAGCCTAATCATCCCTGGGACGAAGACGAACTCAAGCAGCGGGGCCTGGCGATTCTGGAGGAGGCCGTGGCGCTTGAATCCGAGGGAGTTACGCCTCTGGGAATCCATTTGAGCGGCGGTATCGACTCCAGTTTTCTGACATCACTCGCCGCCAGAACCGACCGCGAAAATATCATCGCCCTTACCGCAGGCTTCCGGGAAAAAACCTACGACGAGCGTGACTTTGCCAATGAGTCGGCCGTGAACGCCAACGTCAGGCAGGAGACCATCGAGGTCTTTCCGACTGTTGAAACCTTCATGGATACAATGTTAAAGGCCATCTGGCACGTGGACGAACCTACGGTAAGCCCCGGCCTGCATTCATATTTCATCCTCAACGAATTCACGGCCCGCTTTGTCAAAGTGGTCCTCGGAGGGCAGGGTAGTAACGAGCTGCTGGCGGGTTATAACCGCTACATTCTGGCGGACATCCGCGAGAAATTCGCCGGTTCACTTAAACACTTAAATCCAGCCGGCGCCTGGAAGCAGGCTTCAGCCACGATGGGATTCTTTGGCAGGAATACGATCAAGGGGTTGCTTGGCAGCATCATGCAGCCTTCGGGTGAAAAGTCACTGCGTATCGTTTCGACCTTCAAACCCTCCGAAAAGGCAAAGCTCTTCTCGGGGAAGCTGAAGGCGGATCTGGGCGGCTACTCGACGGACCAACGGTATCTCACCGGTTTCGCCACAGCTCCCGCGAGTACGATCATCGATCGCATGCAGTATCTGGACATGAAGAACATGATGCCGAATATGCTGCGCATTCTTGATCGAACCTGCTCGGCGTTTGCCGTCGAGGCGCGGACACCTTATCTCGATCATCATTTTGTTGAGTTTGCCGCCAGCCTGTCCGATGATGCAGTGCTGCAGGGAACAGAGTCCAAGTACATCCTCAAGAAGATGGGTGAGGGGATTCTCAGGCACGATACGATTTATCGTGATAAATCAGGCTTCGCGGCGCCTGCTTCTCCCTGGTTGCAGGGGCATCTGCGCGAAACCGCGCGCGACATAATATTTTCCGATCAGGCCAGAAGCCGGGGCTTGTTCGACGAGGCTTATCTGAAGACAGTGGTAGACCGGCACGAAAAAACGGGCAAGGGTGTATGGCAGGTTTGGATGCTTCTCATTTTCGAGCTCTGGAACCGCAGCTTCATTGATGGGTAACGCCCGAGCGCTTTTATCCCTGATATACTTTTGAAGTTTAAAAAGGTGAATGAATCATGAAGATATTATTTATCTATCCCAATGTCGCGCGCGCCCGCTCTCCGCAGGTGGGTCTCAGCTCCCTGGCCGGAACCCTCGAAAGGGAAGGCCATGATTGCCGGTTGATGGACATTACTTTCCTTGAAGACCATGAGGTCGCGCCCGCCTATCGCCAGGCCCTGGAGGAGTACCAACCCGACATGATCGGAGTCTCCTGCCGCAGCACCGAATGGGAGACCGCGCAAGCTATCCTGCGAATGGCTGACCCCGGCGTGCCTGTCGTCGTCGGCGGTCCGCATCCAACCATCGCCCCCGAAGAAGTTATCGCCGACGAGCGGGTAGACATGCTCGTGCGCGGCGAGGGTGAAGCCTCGCTCATCGATCTCATCGATCGCATTGAGAGCGGTGCCGATCTTCGCGATATGCCTAACCTGTGGGTGAAACAGGATGGAGAGATCTACAGAAACGATGTGCGGGACCTGGTGCAGGACATGGATATTCTGGCAATGCCGACCTGGGATATCTGGGACGACCGCCACTTCCGTAATCATTACCAGAAAGTTTTCAGTCCCGAAGCAGAGATCTTCGGCGATCTCGAGACTTCGCGCGGATGCCCCTACTGCTGCCCGTATTGCCTGACCCCGGTCATGCAGCAGATATACAAGGGCAAGGGCAAATACCATCGCGAAAAATCAGCCAAGCGCATCATCGCCGAGGTGGAGAAATTCAGGCGGGACAAGCAGATTGATTACGTCCGCTTCGTGGATGAGACCTTCATCCTTAACCGCAAGCGCCTGCGCGAGTTTTGCGAGATGTATCAGGACATCCATCTGCCGTTCTCGTTCAGCACGCGCCCCGAGACGGCCAGCGATGAGATGATGCGGCTCCTGGCCGGAGCCGGCGCCCGGGCGGTCTCCTTCGGGCTGGAATCAGGCAACGAGCAGTATCGCCGCGAGATGTTGAACCGGAAAACCAAGCAGGAAGAGGTTATCAACGCCGTGGCCCTGGCAAAAAAATATGACATCAAGACCTTTGCCTTTGTCATGATCGGGCTGCCCAAGGAAACACGCGCCCTTATCCAGGATACGCTCGAGCTGATCAACCTTCTGCATCCCGATATTTACCAGATCACGATCTTCTATCCCTTCGAGGGGACCCCGTTTTACGATTTTTGCCTGAAGGAAGGCCTGATCAGCAAGGATCACGAGAGGCTGACGGAAATCTGGAAGGGATCGGTGCTCAACCAGCCGGGTCTTCCCAGTGACTACCTGGTGCGTCTGCGCGAATTGATGCTGGCATTCGGAACGCGCAGCCGGAGTTTGTGGCCGATCATGTACTTTCTCGAGAAACACCCCGTGGCCTTCAAGGCCTGGCATGGTTCGCGCAAGCTCATCAGCCGCGCCACCCTCAAGCACAAGAAACCAACCTGGATGAACGCCTAGCTCAAGTACCCCCACTGGCTAGTCATGTGCCTACTGCTGCCTTATATCGGTGGCTGCTGCGGCGGCTGTCCGGGATAATAATGGAGCGCGCTGCAGGTGTCCTCTGCCTTGACAAATACCCAGCTCCGGAATGAAGGTGTGCCATGAGGCAACTGGGTCTTTACCGTTGCCTTTGCCATGCCGCCATTTGCGGCGATGTTGCCCAAGCTGAGCGGCAGTGGCGTAATCGTACTTACATCGTTACTGTGATAATTGGCAATCAGCTGCACATTCTTGGCGACGGAGCTCCCATCATTACGAATAAACCAGTTGATCGAAAGCTTGTCATTTGTATAGTCATCGAAATCAACCCAGTAAGCTGGACCCGGCATTTGCAGGCTAAGGCTGGGAGTTGCACAGATCCAGCCATTCCTGCTTACCAGGGGTAAATTGTCCTGACCACCGGAGAAAGTGTAGGGGGCGTCGCAGAACCCATCGATATTTACATCGTTGCATCCTTCGGCCGGGGTGTCGAAATCGCTCCAGTAATTGCCACCGGTGGGGGTGGACAGGTTATAGACATTATCAGTGCCGCCACTGGCGTTAGCCTGGAAGGAAATATTATCGATAAAGTTGTTGTTGTAGATCTGGTTGAAGCTGGCGCCGTTGGCAAGGGCAAAACCGCGGACATTGCTCGCGATGGTGTTTCCCCGGATTATATTGGCATTGCTGAGATAATCGAGAAAAATTGCCGAGGTATTCGAGGTGACGGTATTGTTGACTATCGTGTTCATGCTGTCGGAATCGGCCAGGGTGATCGCTTCCAGATCGGTCGTAACCGTATTTTCCGTAATATCGTTGCCGTCACAGTAGGTATGAAGGTAAATGCCTCTGTCTGAGCCTACCACTGTGTTGCCGTGGATCTCGTTATCGGTGCTTTCATAACCGATACAGATGCCCGTGTCGGAATTGTTATTGCTGATGTTATTGTGGAGAATTTTGTTGCCGGTCGCGTAACTGAGGGATATGCCCGAGGCTTCGTTTGACCACGAGGTAATGTTGGTTACGGTATTATTATGGGAATTATTAAAGTTGACGGCATACCTGTAATTGTTGGAGCGGAGGTTCTTGATGGTGACGCCTCTTCTCGAGTTGAGTTGCACACCGTCGTTGTTGCCACCGGTGCCGTCGCCGTTCATGACATGATTGCCTCCGTCGAGGGTGACGCCATCGCTCTCGATTAATATCTTGCCGTAGTTTATATCCGCGGTAAGGGTGCAGGTCTTGGTTACGTTGTTCCAATTACCGAGCACCAGGCAGCTGCCGCCACTGGCGTTATCGCGAATGTAAAAATTTGAGATCGCATCGGCTTCTTCCACAAAGAAGTCGCCCATGCTGCAGAATGCAGCTTCAACGATCAGGATAAAGACGGTGAAGATGAGCCTTTTTCGCATGGAAGCTCCCCTTGTTCCCATTTTGGCGGATTACGGTGCCATGCACGAAATAGTATCCGGAAACACGTTGGTAAACGCTGATCTATCCCCGAAAGCGGTGTGTGAACCATACTACTAGTATAAGAACATGTCAAACAAAATCGGTTATACTAATATACTTATATTATGAATCTAGGCGTAATAGTTTATATATAATGCCTGCAAATAAGGGTATATAGATGCATTGGTCCGAAGGCGGCTACAAATTTTCTTAAATAATTCAGGGATTACCCCTACGGATTTTTTTCGTTTTTCATGTGAGCACGAGAGAAAGCCGACGGGTTTGGAGTATTTCTCATCCCGCGCCGGCAAATTCCGATACATTACACCCAGTTTGTTTGCCTGGAGCCAAGGGTGTTATAAAATTAAATGTAGCATCACAATGGATTATCCTCATTTGCGGTTTCGAGACATCCCACCGGATCGGGGCGATTTGATTGAGTAAGGTTACACTGGTATTTCCGCGCCTCAAGCGCGAGAGCAATGTCTGGGCTCCTCTGCCCTTGCAGGCCGTCGCGGCGCCGCTAATCGCCGATGGATTCGAGGTTGAACTGGTGGATGGCCGCGTCATCAATCCTCATCTCCCCAAGATACTGGCGGCGGCACGGGGTTCCTTGTATGTAGGGCTCTCGGTGATGACAGGATGGCAGATAAGTGATGCTGTCTCTGTTTCGCGTGCGATCAAGGAAGCTTATCCGGATATACCGGTGGTCTGGGGCGGATACCATGCCAGCATGCTGCCGGAGCAGACACTGGCGGAAAACTATATCGATTACGTTATCCGCGGCCAGGGCCAGATTGCGGCTACGGAACTGGCGCGATGTCTGCGTGACGGAACATCTCCAGAAGGAATCACCGGGCTATGCTACAAGGTCGACGGCAAACCAGTGATTACCGAACATCCCAAGCTTCTGGAGGTCGACCAGTTTCCGTCCACGCCATATGACATCATCGACATTGAGAAGTACATGGTGCCGGATCTGGGCACCAGAACCATGAAATATTTTTCCTCACAGGGCTGTCCCTTCGGTTGCGGGTTTTGCGCCGAGACCTCGATGTACGGACGCGGCTGGGTTGGTTTCTCGCCCGAACGCGTTGTCGATGACCTCGAGCGCCTGGTCAATGATTACGGCGTCAACGCCATTGATTTCGCCGACACCAATTTTTTTGTGAGCAAAAAACGGGTTCATGCCATCTGCGAGAAAATAATCGAGCGGGGCCTCAAGTTTACATGGGCGGCCGATGTGCGGACGAAGCAGTTCATCGATTTTCCCGCTGAGTTGAGGCAGTTGGTCTACGACGCGGGCTGCCGGCGCCTGTTGCTGGGAGCCGAATCGGGTTCGCAGGCGGCGTTGGAGCAGATCGGCAAGCAGACTACCGTGGATGACACCCTGCATGTATCGAGAATCTGCGACCGGCTGGGAATCATCGCTCGCTTCACTACCATGTTCGGATTTCCTGGAGAGCCGGAAAAGGATATCGAAGCCACGCTGCGAATGATCGAGGGGATCAAGGCGATCAACGAAAATTTCGAGGTGCACGGTTTCTTCTTTGCCCCGTATCCGGGAGCGCCTCTTTATGACGAGGCGGTGCGCCTGGGTTTCAAACCACCGGAAACGCTCGAGGGCTGGGCTGACTTCGACCTGACCAGGCTGCACACGCCCTGGGTCGATCCCGTCTACAAGGAAAAAGTTGACATGATTATCGATTTCTATATGCCCTTTGCCTCGCCGGGGCCGGAACTCAAGCAGAAGATGGCCGCCGGTGGGCCGAAGGGCTACGCCTACCGGTCCATGCACAAACTGGCGTCCTGGCGTGTCGGCAAGCGGGATTTCCGGGTCCCGATCGAGTGGCAACTTAAAAAACGCCGTGGCGGCGGGAAATAATCCATGGCTGATACCGAAAATACGGAAAGCCCGTTGACGGATTCGGAATTTCCCACGTTTGAAGAAGCCGAAACGGTAGTTGATTGTGCTGTCTGCGGTAGCGCCCTCTCACGTCCATGGTGGAAAGTGAAAGATACTCTCCTTGGGTCGGTCGAGGAATATCGCATCGTCCGCTGTCCTGATTGCGGCACCCTGCGCATGTCACCGCGTCCTGCTTTTGAAGAGCGCCGGCGCTCTTTTTCCGATCTTTATCCCCTGTTTGATTGGGCGCTCGGCCGCAAGCGCGCCCAGGCGGACAAGCGCATCGCGAAGTTCTCCACTCAGATAAACGAGATCAACCGGCGTCAGCGTCCGGGCAAGCTTCTGGATGTCGGCTGTGGTGACGGCTATTTCATGTTGGGCATGCAACGCCGGGGCTGGGAGGTTGGCGGCATCGAACTTAACGAAAACGTGGCTGCCTACGCACGCGATCAGCTGGGGCTCGACGTCAAGGGAGGCGCCGAACACGAACAGGACTGGGGCGGCAAATACGACTGCATCACCCTCTATGGGGTGATCGAAGATCTGGACGATCCCAACGACTGTCTGAAACGATGCCACGAGCACCTGGCAGATAACGGGCTGCTGGTAGTGCAGACCCACAATATCGATTGCTGGGAAGCAAAATTGTTCGGCCCGCACTGGTTCAACGTCGAAGCACCGAGGCATGTATGGCACTTTTCGCCAGGTACCCTGGGAAGGCTTTTGGGAAAAAATGATTTCAGACAGGAAGGCCTCTTGCATTATGGAGCTGCTTTCGTCACCGAACGCAGCATCGAGAACCGCCGGGGCAAGGTTTTTCCTTCATCCAGGTTCGATCGTGTCCTGCGTAAAGCCGTTATTGCTCCCGCGGCCAAGATTACACCGAAGCTGGGGCAGGGGATCATGATCGAGTCCTACAGCCGGAAGGCCTAAGCATCAGGCCAAGCAGTCAGGCTGACCTGGCGGAAGCTCCAATGCTATTACTATAATGGATACATATGTCGCTTAAATCTACAGCCAAAACGCTCGTCAAGGATAAAGCCCTGCGTTCACAGGAGGTCAATCCCGGCTTTCCGTCACGCATCAATATCGAGCCCACCAACCAGTGCAACCTGCGTTGCAACATGTGCCCGCGCAAGGATCTGACACGCCCGGTGGGTGAGATCGACATGGCGCTGTTCGACAAGCTGGCCGAGGAGATCTCGCACTTCGCCCCGGCCGAAGTGCGTCTACACAAGGACGGCGAGCCTCTGAAGGCGCCACACATTTTCGAGCTCATCGACCGCATCAAGACGGCGGCGCCGAGTACGCTACTCAACATGGACACCAACGCCCTGCTTCTGGACGAGGAAAAGGCTGAGAAGATCCTCAATTCCAAGCTGGACGTTCTCCTTTTCAGCGTCAATGCCGCTACCGCGGAGACCTACAAAAAGGTACGCGGTTCGACTAAATATGACGAAGTCATCACCAACATCGAGCGCTTTCTGGCCATGCGCAAGGAGCGAGGCTTCGTCTGGCCGAAGGTCAAGGTGCAGCTGATCGTGATGGCGGAGACTAAAAACGAGATCGGTCTATTCCGCGAGCAGTGGGGCCCTCACGAAGTGGACGTGCTGTTGATCCCGGCGATCAATTGGGGAGGTCACAGGCCCGAGGTGCAGAGCTTGATGCAGCTACCGAAAAAACGCTATCCCTGCACTTTCCTGTGGAATTCTTTTTCCATCAATTGGGATGGCAAGGTCAGCTTCTGCAATGTCGACTTCGATCATTTGGGCATTATCGGGGATCTGAACCAGCAGACGATCGCTGAAGTCTGGAACAGCCCCGAATTCAAACGTTATCGTGATCTTCACAAGCAGGGACGCTGGAATGAGATCGATCTCTGCCGCGATTGCAATTACTGGGCCTATACCCGCAACGTCTGGTATCCGGCGGGGAAGGGTTGGAAGTGAGTCCCAGACAGGACGCAGCCGGCGCCGCCAGCCAATCGAACCGGGGCGTGCAAAACGGCCAGGACGTGGGAGCCGGCCATGGTGCGCGGACCGGCGCCTGTGATCTGTGTGGTGGCACCCATCACGAACTCCTTTTTGTGGGCGGCGACCGGCTTTTTGGCATCGAGGGCGAGTTTCCGCTGGTACGGTGTCAGGATTGCGGACTGGTTTTCGTTAACCCGCGACCCTCCTATGAAGAGATGGCCCGTTTTTATCCCCAGGATGATTACGACCTTTACAACAAGGCGGCGGGTCTAAAAGATCGAAGCATGGATGAGCTCGGCCGGTTGTTGGGCCCGCGCAAGGGACATATCGACAGATATCGTGATAGCGGCCGGCTGCTGGATATCGGATTCGGCGATGGCTCCTTCCTTTACTTCATGAAGCAGTGCGGCTGGGACGTTGCCGGAGTCGATTATAACGAGCGGATGGTTGAGCTGGTGAAGGACGTCGGCATCGACGCCGTGACCGGTCAGCTGGAAGACGCAAAATTTCCCGACGAATCTTTCGATGTTGTCACACTTTGGGGCGTGCTCGAGCATGTGCAGAGTCCCCGCCACACGCTTGAAGAGATCAGCCGCATCACTCCCGATGGCGCGCTGCTGGTTATATACACGCAGAACGCGGCGGCTCCTGAAGCCCGCTGGCTGGGCCGCGACTGGTTTATCTACGAGCTTCCCAGGCACCTGTACAGCTTCACTCCGGATTCAATTGCCAAACTGCTGGCGACTGCCGGTTTTTGTGTGGCGGAGACTGTTTATGAGACCCCACTTTATTACTGCCAGATGAACTGGCAATATTTCAAGGAGCGGCGGCTCGGGAGCAAGAATGATGTTATTCACAATCCGACGATCGTGGATCGCGTAATGACGAAGCTGCTTTCATATTATCGCCGGGCCGTGAACGGCACCAGCCGCTCGTCGGCGATGACGGTCTATGCGGTCAAACGGGAGTCGTGCCGGGATGACAGGGGACAAAATGCAGAAGCATAAACTGGGAAATACAGGGGTGGAAGTCTCCAGGCTCGGTTTGGGCGGCATACCTTTTCAGTACATCAGCCAGAAGGAGGCCGGTGATATCATCGGCACGGCGCGGGAGCGCGGGGTCAACCTTTTCTATACGTCCCGCATGTACCGCGATTCTGAAAACAAGATCGGCCTGGCTTTACGCAAACAGCGGCACCAGGTGGTGCTCGGCACGAGCACGCACAAGCGCAAGAAGAACGAGGCGCTGAAGGAGATCAGGGAGAGCCTGGGCAACTTCGACACTGACGTTATCGATATTTATTCGCTTCATAATGTTCTGACGCTGCCGGTACTGAAGGAAATTATGAGTCCGGGCGGCGCCTATCACGCCCTCGACGAGATGAGGAGCGCCGGCTACATCAAGTATGTTGGCATCAGCGCCCATCAGCCCGAGACGATCCTGGCGGCTCTGGAGATGGCAGCATTCGACGTTGTCGAGTTTCCACTGAATTATGTCGACCGCGAGGCGGCCGAAGGGTCCGAAAAGCTGATTGAGGAGCTGCGGCGCCGTGGCATTGGCCTGGTTACGATCAAGCCCATGGTTTTCGGCTATGTCGGCAAGGCGGACGTAGCCCTGCGTTATGTCTTTGACTGCCGGCCGGACGCCACCATTGTTGGCACCTATTCCCTGGATGAGCTTAAGCAGAATCTGGATACTGAAGCCAATTCCATTCCGGTTAGCCGTGATGAGATCATGGACGCGATCGCGGAATCGGAAAAGAAATGTTTCAAGGTTTTTTGCCGCCGCTGTGATACCTGCGTGGCGTGCCCTCAGGGCATCGACATCAAAACATTGTTGCGCTGGTATGAGTACTTCGATCGTTACCATTCCGCTGATTGGGTTCGCGCTCATTACGGGGTGATCAAACCCAATCTCGAAGCCTGCGATAATTGCGGCATATGCGAACGGGACTGTCCTTACCACATTCCCATCAAGCGCGAGTTCGCCCGGGCGAAGATTGACCTTTTGCCCCGGCGCAGTCCCAAACGGTTGGTCGCCAAGAAACTTTTTGGAAAGTAGGCGGTCCTGACGACATATGAAGCCCTGCGTCAACTCTCCCGAATCTGAAGAGGCGTCAAGCGGTGGCGGCAGGCGCCGCTTTTTTGGCTCGAACTGCCTTTACCAGGCATGGCGGGTCAGCATCGTCATCACCCTGGCCACGGGTATCTTCCACCTTCTCAATCTGATCGGGACCGGCCGTGCCGGCTTCGGCCCGGCGCTGATTACTTTTTTCCGGGCCTCGTTTGTCATCTCCTGGGCGTTGCTGGCTGCCCGCTGGGCGGTGGAGAAGAAGCTGCCCCGAGTGGACCGCACCGATGGGATGGTGGCCCTGCTCGCGATGATTTTACTGGTCCGTGGCGCCTTTACGCCGGAGACGCTCACCGTCACGATCAATTGGATCGTCACTGGGTGTGGCGTCTTTTTCCTGGTCCGTTTCGGTATGCGCGATGCTTTTGATGTGAAGCTGGTTCTGGCCGCTCTCGTTGGCGCCGCATTAGTGATCAGCGCCTTTGGAGTGATCGAGTACGCGCTCAAATCAAATCCGCTCTTTGAATCCATCCAGATAGATGTGATCGGCGCCGACGCGCGCGTGGCTGCCAGCGATCAGTTCTATCGCATACGCTCGCTGGTCGGCCATCCCGGGTTTGTAGGCGCCATTCTGCTCGGATCGGCGCCCCTTGCCCTGTTGCTCTTCTGGCGCCGGCGTCTGCTAGCGGTTGCCGCCATTACACTTATGTTCGTTGCGGTTTTTCTGACATTCAGCCGCGGCTCCTGGCTGATTGGGCTGGCGATTCTGCTACCCGGTCTGTTTTTCCTGGCCAGGCGCTGGTTTGTCAGGAACATCCGCTGGGTGGCGCCGATCGCACTTGTGGCAGTGGCACTGGTGACTTTTGATTATGTTAACCGGGAAGAAGTCACCGCGGATTTCAGCGGTGGGGTTAGTGAAACAGGACTACACATGATCCAGGCAAACGACGGTCCGGTTTCGTTTAACGATGGCGATGCCGGTGGTGTTTCTCCGAGAAACAAATATGTTTATTTTGACATCGACCAGGGATTTTTTGGGGACGACGGTCCCGGGCCCGTAACTCTGACCATGCGCTACATTGATCGTGGCCTGGGAGCCGTGCACGTGGAATACGACTCCAAGAATGAAACGGCTGGAATCGGCGCGGGAGCGTACACCGCTACTCCTTCCTTCAACAAGACTGATACCGGCAGTTGGACTACGGCTGCGTTCTATTTGGAGAACCCGCGGTTTGAACATCGCGAGAACGCCGGGACGGACTTTCGCATTGTTGATCAGGATAGCGCCGTTACCGTGGGCCAGGTTGTCGTGCAAAAGGGCAGGCTAAAGCTGCCCGATGTTGTTGCCCAGCAGTGGATGTCCCGTGGGGACTCAATCAGCACTCGCGCGAACCTGGCCCTGGTTACCCGCGATCTTCTGTTTACAAATCCGCTTGGTGTTGGCCTCTTCAATTCTCCAGGTACCGATCATCATGCGGTGGACAGTCTGCCGCTGACCTGGCTGAACGAATTCGGCTGGCTGGGGTTCCTTTTGATTGGGGGACTGGTTTTGTTTTTCATCAATGAGGGGCGGCACGCCTGGAAGCGGCCGGGAGCACCGGCCACCCTGGTACTGGTTTCGCTGCTGATTTTATTCCTTCACGGCGGTCACCTGATGATTCTTTATGACAAGCCCAGCCTGGTGCTGATTGCCGCTGTCGGAGCCCTCTACGCCAATATTCGCCCCTGGCGCCGGGGAGGGGCGGTCATTAGCTTATCGAATGATGAATGTATGGTCTAAACTGGACAGGAATGCATAATGCCGGAAAATGAAGAATCAGATCGGGACATCAGGATTGCCGGGTAGTACCCCACAAGCAGGCGAGGGTCTGTATGGCGCGCTGCCGCGGCGGCTTCCGAGGCGGCAGTTGCAGTGGATTATCGCTGCCGTTTTAATCCTCGCGGTTTTGGTTGGCTACATATCCGCCGCCTACGATTTCAAAATGATAGTGGTAGTTATCGCCGGCGCCGCCTTATTCTGGTCGGTCATCAAGTGGCCGCGCTGGGGCCTTGTGCTGATCATCGCTTTCATGTCGACGATTCTGGCGCCTGAATTTCTTGGCTCGTATGTCAACACAAATTTTGTCTATTACGCTCAGGAAATACTGCTCTTTTTAATCGTTGCGGCTTCGCTGATTTCCTGGTCTCGCCGGAACCCGGGCATCGGCATCTTCACCCGGCTTTTTTCATCACCGCAGATGATTGCCTTCACCATCTTTTTCGCTGTGGTTCTGATCAAGGCGCTGGCGATCATGATCGAGCGCCGGTTTGAATTCAGCACCATCTCCTCGATGTACAATTTCAATCGCAGCCTCACTTTTTATCTCCTGTTTATTCCCGTACTGCTCCTGCTCGATACGCGCGACAGGGTCCGCTGGATGGTCAGGGTGATGTATGCGCTCGGCATTTTCACGATGGTTCGAATCTTGCTGCAGCTGATTTTTCCTCATTGGGGCATCTGGACGTATATATCGCTTTCGGAACCGCTGGCAACGGAGACACCGTTTGTTGACGTGTCCGTGCAAAGATTGAGATCGCCCGGGGGAACAATCGTTCTCGCCTGCTTCTGGACGGGGATCATGTTTATGGTTCTCCAGTCATGGACCTGGAAGCGGCTGGCTTTTTACGTCCCCTTCACGCTGGTGATGCTTGCGGGGATGATCCTCGAGTTCAATCGCAGTTATATCCTTCCCATGGGGGGTTTGCTGGTTCTGGTGATGCTGCTGAACCGCAAGAACGTGCGGATCAAGCTGTTGACGGTCGTGGCTGTGACTATCATGGTGCTGGCGCTGCTCGCGGCTTTCACCGGCTCGACGCAAAAATACATCGATGCGGCTACAGTGCGCTTCGGCACGGCCCTATCCTCGCAGTCTTTGGAATCACAGAGTCTGACCAGCCGTCAGATCGAGCAGAATTACGCCTGGGAGAGCATCAGGGGGGCGCCCCTGTTTGGCATCGGCCTCGACGAGTACTACCGGCCGCCGGTCCCAGGACTGCTCGATAACCTCAGGTGGTACATCCATGATACCTACATCTGGTTCTGGACTTACTATGGGATAATTGGTCTGGGAGCTTTTCTGGCAATCATGGTTACGGCTCTTGTCCGGAGCGCTTTCAACTGGAAGCGGATCACGGATCCCATGTTGCAGGCGGCGCTAATCGGCCTTGCTTTCGCGGTAGTAACTATGATTGCGGCGAATTTCGCGGCGCCAAAATTCTATGATTATGCTACCGTGCCGGCGGTGGCAATGATCCTTGGCTTGATCGAGGCGATTATTCTTTCGGAACGGCGCCGGGATTCCGCCCTTTCATGAACGTTGTCCGGCGCGTAGCCAGGAACATCTCGTATCTTTTTGCCTATCAGGCGGTTAGCCGCCTTCTGGGCCTGGCTCTCAATCTGGTGCTGGCGCGCCGCCTGGCGGATGCCGGCTACGGCCGTTACTCGCTGATCATAGTCATAGTCATGATGGCCGGCATGGCAGCCGATTTTGGTACGGCCAATATCCTTATCCGGGAAGTAAGCCGGCGGCGCGGCGAGTCGAACTCGCTACTGGGCGCCACACTTTTAATCCGGGCAGCGACAACTGTTTTCGTCACCGCCGGCGTTGCGGCTGTTGTCCTGGCGTCGCAGATCGAGACTGACTTTGCTCTGCCGCTCACAATCGCAACCTTAGCCATCATCCCGACATCGCTTTCGACGGCGGTTGAAGCCGCCCTGCAGGGGTACGAGCGCATGGATCTTAGCGCTCTTGCGGACGTGATCTTTTCACTGGTGCTGACGACTGTTGGTGCTCTTGCGGTTTTTGGCGGCGGCGGCGTTATAGCCATGACTGAAGTTTATCTAGCCGCCAATGTGGTCCGGTTCGGTTATTCTTTTACCATTTACAGGCGTCTCGTCAAAAGAACCGATCGGGGCGGCGGCGCCTGGCGTATTAATCGCGCCGGTCTGTTCGGCATGGCCCGGGAGTCGTTTCCCGTGCTCTACTGGCAGCTGGTGAGTGTCGCTTACTACAAGGTGGATGTCCTGATTCTGGGAGCTTTCAGAACCGAAGCTGAGGTTGGCTGGTATGCAGCCGTGTACAAGCTTTTTGAAGTGCCGGTCATGTTCGGCTGGTTAGCGGTGCAGTCGCTTCTGCCTCTTATGTCCCGGATGTTCCATGAATCAAAAGACAGCCTGGCCCGCTTGTTTGAAAAGGCAATGAAGTACATCTGGGTAGCGGGATTAGGGGTTGCGATACTGACGGCCGTTCTGGCAAGGCCGATCGTCGAGACCTTGCTTCCGGCCGAGTATGAGCCGGCTATCAATGTACTTATGGTGCTGGGAGTAACTCTGCCCTTCATGGTTGGTTGTGTTCTGTTCGGCAATCTTTTTATTTCCATCGAATTGCAGAAGCGCATGGCGAAATGGTCGCTGGCTTCGTTGGCGGTAAATGTCGGACTTAACCTGATACTGATTCCGCGCTATGGTGTCATGGGCGCCGCGGCCACCACGCTTTGCTCCGAGCTCTTCAGTTTCGTTCTTTTCTACGGGTTCACCGCGCATTTCCTGGGTCACGTAAGAATCATCGAGGTATTTGGTTTGACCAGCTTGGTAGCCGGCGCCGTTTTTGGCGCCGTACTGCTTGTGTGGAGTTACTCCGTGATTCTGGCGGCGATCGCCTGTTTGGTCCTTTATCCCGCCTCGCTCATTCTCTTTAGGGTCATTTCCCAGGATGACCTTGGTTATTTCCGCCGGCTGAAAGCTAGCGAATGATGAGTGGGCAGGTAAAGTCTCAGGCTGAACCTCAGACCGGATCTGTATGGGTCGTCATCGTCGCCTACAATTCCTACAGTGATACCGCCGATTGCCTGCGGAGCCTGAAAGCGGCTACCTGGCCGGATCTGTCCGTGACACTGGTCGATAACGGCAGCACCGACGGATCGGGAGACCGCCTGCGGCGGGAGTTCCCGGAGTTCAGTCACATTGTATCCACCCATAATCTTGGTTTTGCCGGTGGCTGCAATCTGGGCATCAGAGAGGCGCTGAAAGCGGGCGCGGACTTTATCTGCCTGCTCAATAACGATACCCTGGTCGAACCGGGGTTCATCGAGCCGCTGGTGGCCAGGTTTGCGGCGGAGACTGCGGGCAATCATCTGGTGGATGCAGACACTTCACGGCAGACCGGTGAACCGCGCATCGGCGTTGCCGGCGGCAAGATTTTTTATGATGAACCTGGTGAGATTATCTGGTTTGCCGGTGGCGTTATCGACAGGCGTACGGGGTTTACCAGCCATACTGGTCAGGATCAGGCAGACTCTCTGGCATTCAATGAGGCAGGGCCGGTCGATTACATCACCGGCTGTCTTTTTCTGGTGCCCGCCAGGCTCTTTCGAAGCCTGGGGCTGCTCGATGAGCGCCTGTTCATGTACTGCGAAGAAGTAGATTTTTGCCTGCGCGCACGCCGCGCCGGCTATCGCAGTTATTATGAGCCTGCTTCTGTCATTCGCCACCGCGTATCCCGCTCCATGGGTGGCGCTTATCGACCTGTGTATTATTATTACCAGACCAGAAATCTGCTCGAGGTTTATCACAAGAATCTGGGTGGATCCAGGGTTTCCCTCGCTATTGCCAGGATAGCCTGGCGCCTGGTGGTGATGCAGACCATCACCATGCTTCGTGCTCACAGGAAACGCGCCGGGCGGTATATCCTCGCAATCTGGCGTGGTCTGGCAGACTATCTCGCCGGCAAATTCGGCAAGAACCGGTACGGGTGGCTGGAATGAAAATATTGATATGCGCACCGGTTATTCCCTATCCAACGGCCGATGGTTTGCGGCTTCGCATTTTTAATCTTTGCCGCGAACTGGCGCAAAGGCATGAGGTCCATCTGTTCTGCCTGAGCAGGATGGCCCCAAGCCTGGAGCAGGAAAGCGCTCTGGCGGAGGCGGGGCTGGGCCTGACCGTGGCGCTTAAGCCGTTTTTATCCCCGGAGGACAAGATCACCGCCTATCTCAAGCGGCTGGCGCAGGGAGTCCCTCCCGAGCTGATCCTCTCCTGGGAAAATACGATCTATAAATCGCTGAAGGACCTTCAACACGAGCAGCGATTCGATGTAGCTCTTGGCGAACATCTTTTCATGGGGCGTTTTTTGCTGGCGGCCGATTGCCCGAAAATTCTTGTCGAGCACAACATCGAAGGCGACTTGACCAAGGCTCTTGTGCGCCATGAAAGAATTCCGCGGCGTTGGTTCAAGATGATTGGCGCCGTCTGGATCGCTCATTATGAAAAGAAGGTTTTGCGCCGCGTCCAGGGGGCGACCGCCGTTACCGTAAATGACGCCGCCAGGCTTAAAGCCCTGGCGCCGAAGCTCCCGGTCAGTGTGGTCGAAAATGGCGTTGACTGCGATGAGTACGCCGAGATGTCGGCAGCACCGAAAGGACCAGGAGACAGCCTGCTTTTTGTCGGCCTGATGAGCTATCCGGCTAATATTGACGCGGTGAGGTGGTTTGCCGACGAGATTTTCCCCCTGGTCTCTGATCGGCATCCTGGCACGGTCTTCAGTGTAGTGGGGAAAGATCCGACGCCCGAAATTCTGTCTCTCGACAATGGCACGACGGTTCGAGTCCTGGGATATGTCGACGATATTCATCCCTGGCACCGCGCCAATTCGATCATGGTGGCGCCGCTGCGCTCCGGTGGTGGCTCCCGGCTGAAGATTCTGGAAGCATTTGCAGCCGGGACCCCGGTAATCTCAACGTCCAAAGGGGCGGAAGGTCTCGAAGTCGAAGACGGACGCCATCTTCTCATTGCCGATTCTCCCCAGGATTTCGCCTGGGCAGTCACACGTCTGAGCGAGGACGACGAGCTCTATCAGAAACTGCGTGTAAGCGCTCGCGCGCTGGTCGAGGAAAAATATGACTGGCCGGTCCTGGCGGCGAAGCTGGAGGCCGCGATTACAGAAGTAGCCGGAGCCGGCATTGGAGCCGGTACCGACGGGATCAAAACAGGATGACACTATATCCTAAAATCTGGATAACCGTATTCACCGGCAACAGCGGCCTCACCCATTACAGCTATTGTCTGGCGCGGGCTCTCACCGAGGAAGGAGCGGATATCACCCTGGTGACAAACGCCAATTATGAACTCGACTTCATGCCGGCGGAATTCCCCATTATCAAGATCTTTCACCGCAGCCGCCGATATCCTGCCGATATGAGCAGCTTTTGGAATCTTTACCGGCGGCAGAGGCCGGATATCGTTCATTACCAGTCTTTTCTCAAGTTTCCCGCCGCGGAGCTGCTACTGCTAGAATTACAGAAGAAGAAAGGGACCGGACTCGTCTGCACTGCGCACGACTGGCTTCCGCATCACGAGCGCTTTTATCATAAGCATGTGCTCGGGAGCTATTACCGGGCATTTGATCGTGTTGTTGTCCATTCAGAGCGGGGCCGGAATTTTCTCAGCGGGACGCTTGGCGTCAAACGTGAACGCCTGGCAGTGATTCCACACGGCGACTATGGTTTTTTCGCAACCGATCCGAAGTTGACCCGGGAGGAGGCGCTCCGGCGGCTGGGTCTCAGGCAGGAGCAGTTCTGGTTTTTAATTTTCGGGCGCATCGATTCCCATAAAGGGATTGATCTGGCATTACGGGCAATGGCTGCCAGTGATGGCAGGTTTCCCGCGCTCGACGGAGCCGGATTGATTATTGCCGGTAATCCCAAACGTGGCGGGCTCGAAGAGTATACGAGTCTGATTGCCGGGCAAAGCCTGGGAGATAGGGTCAAACTCATTCCCGGGCATGTCCCGGTGGAGGATGTCCAGTTATATTTTCGCGCCGCGGACGCGGTTGTGCTGCCGTATCGCGAATCCTCCACGAGCGGCATCGCGCATCTGGCCATGGGTTTCGATTTGCCCGTCGTGGCGACGAATGTTGGCGGTATGGCGGATGTCATTGAGGATGGCGTCACCGGTCTCATGGTCCCGCCCGGTGATGAACCGGCCCTAAGGACGGCGATGGCCCGGCTCGCGGGAGATCAGGAAATCCGCCACCGTTTTTCCCAGGGCTGGACAGCCGCCAGGGAGCGGCACTCATGGAAGGCAATAGCATTACAGACGAGAGATATTTACGGTTTGATAACGGGTAATGATAACGAGGCTTAAATGAAGATAATGCAGGTCAACAAGTTTTGGCGCGTGCGTGGCGGCAGCGAGCGCTATGTGTTTGAGCTTTCGCGCATGTTGAGTGACCGCGGCCATGAAATCATCCCCTTCGCCATGGAGGACCCCGCCAATGAACCGAGCCGCTTTTCGACGCTGTTCGTCTCGCCGGTGGAGCTTTCCGACCCCTACCGCATGTCGATCATGAAACGAATTGGCATTGCCAAGCGGATTCTGTCATCCCGGGAAGCAGCCAGCCGGATCGCCATCCTGACGGATCTCTCCACTCCCGACGTCGCCCATCTGCACAATATTTATCACCATCTTTCACCTTCAATATTAAAACCGCTCGTAGACCGTGGCATCGGCACGGTCATGACCATCCACGATTACAAGCTGCTTTGTCCAGCCCTTCGCTTCTACAACGACGGACAGGTGTGCGAGAAGTGCCGTTCACTGCATTACGCCAGCTGTATCAGCGGCCGTTGTGTGCACGGTTCGCGTGCGGCCAGCGCGCTTTGCGCGGTGGAAATGTTTTTCCACGATATCACCAAGGCATATACTGGCCGGGTCGACCGCTTTATCGCACCCAGCCGCTTCGTTGCGGACAAGCTGCTGGCGAGAGGCCTGCCGCCTGAACAGGTAACGGTAATACCTAACTTTGTCGACCTCGAGCGCTGGACCCCCGGTGAAATAGTAGGCGACGGCTCCTATGTGCTGTTCTCGGGGAGGCTATCAAGCGAAAAAGGGGTCGAAACCCTTATCCGCGCTATGGCCGGGTTGCCGGACATCACGTTAAAAATCGCGGGAGCCGGCATGCTCGATGCATCCGTGAGACAGGTCGCGCGCGAGCTTGGCGCTAAAAACATCGAATTTGTGGGATTTAAATCTGAAAACGAATTGCGGCGCCTGATCCAGGGATCGCGTTTCATCTGCACCCCATCGATCTGGTACGAGAACTCGCCCATGTCCGTCCTGGAAGCTTTTGGATGCGGGAAGCCAGCGGTTGCCAGCCGCATCGGCGGCATCCCGGAAATGGTCAGGGAAGGGGAAACTGGCCTGCTGGCCGAACCAGGTGACGAGCAAGACCTGCGTGAGGCAATCAGACGGTTGTGGCGGGAACCTGAGCTATGCCGCAAAATGGGCCTGGCGGCACGCGGCCTGATCGAAACCGAATATTCTCCGGATGCGCACTACACCAAAATCATGTCCACGTATCAGCAAGTAAAAAGGACCTAGAAATCAGTCTCCCATACGACGCCGTAATCGCTGTAACCTATCGCTGTAACGCCCGGTGCCTGATGTGCAACATCTGGCAGACAAAAGATGCCGGAGATCTCGAAATCGACCTGGTGGACAAGCTCCCCGACTCACTGAGATATATCAATATCAGTGGGGGAGAGCCTTTTCTCCGGCGCGATCTGCCTGACATGGTCGGGCAGATAGTCAAGGCCTGCCCGAAGGCCGAGATTATTATCTCCACCAACGCTCTCATCCCGGAAAAAAGAATGCGCGAGGATATGGCTCGCATTCGGGAGATCAGCCCCAACATCGGCATCGGTATCTCCATTGATGGGATGGGAAAGACTCATGACCGCATTCGTGGTATCGATGGCGCTTTCGAACGCGCTCTCACGACGATCAAGGGTTTGCGGGAAGACGGGATGGCTAATCTGCGGCTGGCATTTACGATAGTTGATGAGAACGTCAAGGATTACTACGATGTCTATAAGCTGTCGCGCCGGCTGGGACTTGAGTTCACCTCAGCTGTTGCTCAGGGATCCGACCATTATTTTCAGGGAACAGGATTAAGACCGGCAGCCAGGAACGATCTGCGGCAACAGTTGGGCAGGGTAGCCTCCGAGGAGCTTGTTACCTACTCGCCCAAACGGTGGGCGCGGGCTTATTTCAACCGTGGTCTCAATCGTTTCGCTGGTGGCGGTGGGCGGCCGCTCTCCTGCCGCGCTGCCGATGACTTCTTTTTTTTAAGCCCCGCTGGTACCATTTATGCATGTAATGTCTTGGACCTCCCCCTGGGAAATCTGCGCGACGCCTCTTTCGAAGAGATATGGGATTCCGAAACAGCCGTGAAAGCGCGTGAGAGCGTTGCGGCCTGCCAGATGGGTTGCTGGATGGTGTGCACCGCACGCTCGGCGATGAAAGGTAATTCCATCAAGGTGGCAGGCTGGGTTTTGGCCGGCAAGGCCAAAGCACATCTGGGCAAACCGGTTCTATGAGGATTGCGGTAATCGGAACCAAGGGGATGCCGGCGCGGTTTGGCGGCATCGAGCGGCATTGTGAAGAACTTTATCCGAGGCTGGCGGGCCGCGGCCATGAGGTAACAGTCTTTGTGCGTGGATGGTATACGCCGGCCAGAGGTTTTTACAAAGGCGTTTTTTTACGGGGCGCCCCGACAGTAAACCAGAAGGGCCTGGATGCCTTCGTGCATACCGCGGCGGCATCCTTAACCGCACTGAGGGAAGATTTTGACATTGTGCACTATCATGCGATCGGACCGTCCTTGTTTAGTTTCATGCCTGGCTTCAGGGGTGAAAAGGCCGTGGCCACCGTGCATGCACTTGACTGGCAGCGGGAAAAGTGGGGACGCGTCGGCCGAGCTGTTTTAAAAGCAGGCGAGAGGGCATCGGTAGGCTTTCCCAAGCGGACGATTGTTGTTTCCCGCGATCTGCAGATGTATTTTCGCGAGCGTTACGGACGCGTTACGGATTACATCCCCAATGGGGTTGTGATGGGACCGCCGCCACGATCGTCTCGTTTGATCGAAGCTTTGGGCCTGGAGGCAGGCCGGTACATCCTCTTTTTGGGAAGATTGGTGCCGGAGAAAGGTTGCCACGATCTGATAAAGGCCTATTGGCAAGCATCTGAAGCTGATGGTATCGACCTGCCTCTGGTAATCGCGGGCGGGTCCAGCCACTCGGATGATTATGTGGATAGTCTGAAGCGCCTGGCGCAGGCGCCGTCCGGATCTTCCGGCCGGATGATCTTTACCGGCAATGTGGAAGGCGAGCTTCTCAGGCAGCTGTCCGGGCACGCCGGGCTTTTCGTCCTGCCGTCGTTGCTGGAAGGGCTGCCGATCGTCGTGCTGGAAATGTTATCACTGGGTGTGCCCGTGCTTGCGAGCGATATCGGACCGTCGCGTGAAGTCTTAAAAGAAGGTGAGTTCGGCGCTCTTTATCGCGCCGGTGACGCAGAGGATCTTGCCAGGAAACTGGTGCTTAACCTTGGTGACCTTGGGGAACTCAAGCACAAGGCTGCGGCTGGCCGCAAGCATGTGCAAATCGCGAACGAT
Source organism: Actinomycetes bacterium (assembly GCA_021785935.1). Taxonomy (GTDB): domain Bacteria; phylum Actinomycetota; class Thermoleophilia; order BMS3ABIN01; family BMS3ABIN01; genus JACRMB01. The sequence continues at coordinate 8,582 of JAJYOG010000002.1, read as the reverse complement.
TGGGACAGAATTGCTGAGCAAACTGAAAAGTTATACACGGAAGTTCTGGCAGCTTAAGAAAAATATTCTGTCCGCGCCGGCGCCGATGCTCGAGGGCGCCATGCCGGTGGGCGGCCCCATTCTCTTCGCCAAGAAGAAGAAACGCAAGGCGCCCGTAAAAGCGGCGCCGCCGGTTAAATCGGCTCCCAGGAAAGCAAAACGCAAGCTGCCGGCAACTGAATCGAAGAAGAAGAAGAAGACTAGTTCAGGCGCTTTGCGCGCAGAACGGTTTATCTCCGGCATCGACAATCGTCTTTCGACCGACGGTTACTCTCGCAAGGATTTCGGCCGCCTCGGCATTCTCGGCGGCGGTCTCCTGGTCATCCTTTACTATGCTCTCTCAGCCGGTGGCTATTTTGTTGCTCAACGAAGTTATGGCGAACTCTGGGTTCTTTATTTACTGGTGCTGGGGCTGCTATTCAGTCTGCAGCTGAGAGGTGGAATGCCGCGCCTGGGATGGGCCGAAGCAGGTATATTCGGAGCTTTCACCCTTTGGAATCTGGCCTCGGTTGGCTGGTCGTTTTATCCCTCAAAAAGTTTTGATGAATTCATCAGGGCGGCCCTCTATCTGGCCGGCTTCGGGCTCTTTTACCTCTATCTGGCGCGGCGGGAATGGCTGGCCTGGTTGGGCCATCTGTTTGTGGGCATTGCTGTCATCATAGCCATACGTTCCCTTCTGGGCAAAGTTCTTCCCGACCATATAATCGATCCAGACCCGTTCGGCGCTAATCGCCTCAACTATCCGATCACCTACTGGAACACACTGGCGCTGTTCATGAGCATGGCATTTGTCATCGGGCTTCGGGTTATCGCCGACAAGGCTACGCGCCTGGCAACCCGTTGCATTTATGGTCCGATTTTGTTCCTCTTCCTCGTTGTTATTTTTTACACCGTATCGCGAGCGGGCATTGTGCTTCTTGGTGTGGCCATAGGCATATTCCTTTTGACCTCGATGCATCGTTTACGAGCGGTCATGCAGACAAGCGTCGCCTTCTTCTGGATGGGCATCGTTGTTCTCATTAGTTATAAGTGGTTGCCGGCGATGATAGAAAGCCAGCCGGCGCAGGATCTCAAGGTGGGGGAGGGGCATAAGCTGGCGCTGGTGCTCATCCTGTTACTGGTAGTGACCGCCAGTACGCAATGGGTTCTCAAGCGGCTTGAAGGAAAGATCACCATTACCGAGGCGCTCGGACGGAAAATTGGAATGATTTTGGCTATTTCCTGCGCGGTAATCGTCGTCGGTGGCTTTCTTGGATTCACCTCCGCCGGCGGCCGCGGCGGACCCTTCAGCTGGACTAAATCTCGCATCGACGCTTTTACGTCAACCACCAAGGCGGAGTCAACGGCTACGGTGGAGGAACGGCTCTTCTCATCGCAATCAGAACGTTATCAGGAATGGTCGGCGGCCGTTGAGACTTTCAAGGAGAAACCGCTGACGGGCACCGGCGCGGCCACCTGGGTGGTCGGCTGGCTCAAATGGAGGCCGTTCGACATGATCAGCAAGGACGGCCATTCCTGGTTTTTTGAAAATCTTTCCGAGCTTGGCATTATCGGCGCCAGCCTGATGATCGCCTTCGTAGTGGTATTCACCCTGATTTCGATCAAGGATCTGCGTTTTCTAAAAAGAGGGCGGGAACGCGAAATCTATGGCGCCTTCTTCGCCGCCTGCGCAGCCCTGCTGATCCATGCCATGATCGACTGGGATTGGGAGATGCCGGTCATATTTCTGGCTTTTTTCATGTTTGCCGGCGGCCTTTTGCGCTATGGACAGCTGTCGCGCCGCGCTGTTGAAACAGGCGAGGAGACAACTGTTGATGAAGCTGCCGGCAACAGTGCCGGTGGCTGGAAATTCAGGCATCTGTTTGGCTGGACGGGGCTTATTGGCCTTCTCTGCCTGGTGGCGATGGCGTTAACGATACCGCCCATACTCGAATCCAACCGCATGGATGTGGTCAAGGATTACGACAAGAAGGGTGATTTTGTCAACCTGGACGCTGCCGCCCGCACGGCCGAGCGCTTCGGCCCTCTGGATGGCGAGCCGCTGATGTATCAGGCCAAGGCGAAGATGGGTCTGGGCAAACTTGATGAGGCCGAGCAACTATTACTGCAATCCATTGATAAGGATCCCAAGAACGACAAGACCTGGCGGGTTTTGGCGCGCCTTTACGTACAGGAAAAGAAAGTCGACCAGGCTGTGAACGCCGTGGAGAATTCCCGCAAGATTAATCCGCTGGAGTCACAGGATACGGGTCAGGTCGAGGATCTGGTGCGCTCCATCGGTGGCGGCCTCTACTACCAGTACGCACCAGGCGGCATCAACGTGTGGCCTTACTAAACGCTAGCGGCTCTGGTACTGCTCGCGGTAGTAGGCTTCGAACTCGCCGCTCTTGATCTTCTGCCACCACTGCGGATTGTTGACGTACCAGTCAATCGTCTCCCTGATGGCGCCTTCGAAGCTGTGCGATGGCTGCCATCCCAGGGCATTCGCCTTGCTGCAGTCGATCGAGTAGCGGAAGTCATGCCCCAGCCGGTCGGCAACGGTTTCGATCATGTCCTCACCCTTGCCCAGGGCTTCAAGGATAGTCTTGGTGATGAAAATGTTGCTGCGCTCGTTGCCGCCACCGATGTTGTAGATTTCACCGATCTCACCTTTGTGCAAAACCGCATCGATGCCTTCGCAGTTATCGGTGACGTAGATCCAGTCTCGCACGTTCATGCCGTCGCCGTAGAGCGGCACCTTCTTGCCCTCGACCAGGTTGGTGATGAACAGCGGGATGATCTTTTCCGGGTACTGATAGGGACCAAAATTGTTGGAGCTGCGGGTGATCAGCGTCGGCAGGCCGTAGGTGGTGTTGTAGGCCATGACCTGCATGTCGCCGCCGGCCTTGCTGGCTGAGTAAGGGCTGCTCGGTTCCAGGCGGTCGCTCTCCACGAACGAGCCTTCCTTGATTGAACCATAAACCTCATCGGTACTGATCTGCAGGTAGCGCCCGACTCCATGTTGGCGTGAAGCCTCCAGGAGGACATAAGTGCCATACACGTCTGTCTGGATGAAATCGGCGGGACCGCCGATCGAGCGGTCCACGTGGGACTCGGCGGCGAAGTTGACCACGGCGTCGACGCCTTTCATCACCTTGTCGACAACGTCCTCATCGCGGATGTCACCCTGGACAAAACGGTAATTCTCATTTTTCTCGATATCCCTAAGATTGTCGAGATTGCCGGCATAGGTAAGCAGATCGAGGTTGATGACCTCGTAATCGGGATATTTGTTCAAAATTAGCCGGATGAAATTGCTGCCGATGAATCCGGCGCCTCCGGTGACCAGTAGCTTCAAGTTACTCCTCCAGCTTCGTTATTGCCTGCCCTTGCCGGCATAGTCTTTGTTCTCCAGCTCTCCCAGGTGCTCCAGACATTCTATCAGGCCCTCGCGCCAGTGAGGCATGACGATCTCAGGCGCCCGTGTATTAGCGAGAACTGAATAAGCGGGCCGGGGCGCCGGCGCCTGATACTCCGCTGTCGTTGTCCGCTTGAGGTCAACGTTGATGGCGGCAAGGCGGAAGATCTCCGCTGCGAACTCATACCAGGTGCAATGTCCCGAGTTGGTCATATGATAGACACCGGGATCGCTCAAGCGGTTCTCAGCCAGCAACTTGATTGCCGCCGCCAGATGCCCGGCGTAAGTTGGGGAGCCGGTCTGGTCGTTGACTACCTTAAGCTCGCCCCGTTCCCGCCCGAGTTTCAGCATGGTCTTGACGAAGTTGGCGCCGTTGTCTCCAAAGAGCCAGGCGGTGCGCACGATCAGGTGCCGCTCCGGCAAAGCCTTGCGAACCTGTTGCTCGCCTTCGAATTTGCTTTTGCCGTATTCCCCCAGCGGGGCGGTGCGCTCGTTTTCCTTGTATGGTTCGCTGTGACTGCCGTCAAAAACATAGTCGGTGCCGATGTGAATCAGATTCGCTGGCGCCTTGCCAAGCTCTCCCAGGGTGGCGGATTCGAGGGTCGAGCATGAACGGGCGATATTACCGGCGCCATCGGCATTGACAGCCCAGCAGAGGTCTTTTTGAGTTTCGCAGCCGTCGACGTTGGTGAACGCCGCTGAGTTGATGACGAGGTCCGGCTTTTGATCGATTATGAGTGAATCGACGGCGCCGGGATCGGTGATGTCTATTTCCAGACCGGCGCCGGCTCCGGCGATATCCGCGCCGGTCACCTCGTGATCTGGAGACAGGACTTTAAGAAGATCGTGGCCGAGCTGCCCGGCCGCGCCAATAACGAGAATCCTCAACTATTCATCATCCCATCTGGATGTCCCAGTCATACGGGATCTTGTCGGTGTCATAAGGAAGGCGGTACTCGTCGGGCTCATCGTAGTTATAAGTCTCGGTGGAAACGTTGACGACGATGCCCTCGCGCTCGCTGATGCACTTCCAGCCGTGGTAGACTCCCGGCGGAATTTGCAGCAGGGTCGCATTGAAATCTCCCAGGAAATATTCATTGACCTCGCCGCGTGTGGGAGAATCTTTGCGGTCATCATAGAGGGCAACCTTGAACATGCCGGTCACGGCCACGAAATTATCGGTCTGGATCTTGTGGAAGTGCCAGGCCTTGACCACACCGGGATAGGTAGTGGTCATATAGCACTGGCCGAACTTGATGAAGATGTCATCATCGGCCCTCAGCATCTCCGCCAGCCGACCGCGTTCGTCGGGGATGACCCGCAAACTTTTGGTTTTCACGCCGTCAATCATAGATCCTCCCGCATATCTGTAATGGATCCTCCCGAATATCCGTAATCCGAGCGGGATGTTCCCGCTTCACTTTTAGTCTTCGACAGCCGTTACGCGGAAACATCCCGCTCGGCCATCATTCTGTGGCCTCACAATCGCGGCCTCAATAATATTGACACGGGAAATCCGCCGCGGCCTATCTCCCGCTGAAAATTCCTATACGATCCCGATCCACGAATTATCGCCGACCATGAAGCGGTACGCCTTGGGCTTCTGGTCAAGCCGGATGATGCGCACATTTTTGCCGATGAGGCTGCCTTCCATGCGCCCATGCAGGTCGAGCACCTTGCTCTGCTCGAGTATGATCGAGTGCTCGATCTCGGAATTGCCGATCTCGACGTCTGAATATATGGATGTGTACGGCCCGATATAGGAATCGCGCACGATTGTACGCTCACCGATGATGACCGGCCCCCGGATCGTGCATCCCGAAACTTTGGCGCCGTCTTCGACGACAACTCGCCCGTGAATTTCAGAATCTTCCACGGTCCCGCGGATGTCGGTGTCGAGCGCGTCCAGGATCAGGCGGTTTGCCTCCAGCATGTCTTCGAGCTTGCCGGTGTCCTTCCACCAGCCGCTCACTATATGGGGCTCAACCCGCTTGCCCTTGTCTATCAGGCACTGGATGGCATCGGTGATCTCGAGCTCGCCGCGTGGCGATGGCGATATCTCCCTGGTGCATTCGTGGATTGCCGGAGTGAACATGTAGATGCCCACAAGCGCGAGATTGCTCTTGGGCTCGGCTGGTTTTTCCACCAGCTGCACCACGGCGCCGTCCCTGCATTCCGCAACGCCGTAGGCTTCAGGATTCGGCACTTCCTGCAGGAGGATAAGTGCGTCCGGCCCGTTCTTGACGAATTTCTCGACCAGGTCGCTGATGCCGTCACGCAAAAGGTTGTCGCCCAGGTACATGACGAAACTGGAGTCTCCCAGGAAAGGTTCCGCCGTCAGCACCGCGTGCGCCAGGCCCAGCGGGGCCTCCTGGGGGATGTAAGTGATGTTGACGCCCCAGCGCGAGCCATCGCCGACAGCCTCCTCGATCTCCACGGCCGTGTCGCCGACGACGATGCCGATGTCGGTGATGCCGGCGTCGCGCAACGATTCAATGCCGTAAAAGAGTACGGGTTTGTTCGCTACAGGCACCAGTTGCTTGGCGCTTGTATGGGTGATGGGACGCAGACGGCTGCCAGTGCCGCCGCTGAGGATGAGTCCTTTAAGATTCACGTTGGAAAGTATATCAAAAAGCCTCGCTTTGCTATACTCTCAATTTCGGGGACACAATACTTAATTCCCGGTATGTATTCGCAGATTAAGGGAAATTCGTGCAAGACGTGTTCCGCAAAGCCTACATTTACGGGCCTGTAGCTCAGTTGGTTAGAGCAGCCGACTCATAATCGGCCGGTCGCTGGTTCGAGTCCAGCCAGGCCCACCAAACTAGTCTTATTGGAACTTTCCGAGAGTAGAGCGTGAAACAGGTCGGTATATTCGACCTTCACTTTTCCATCTTTAACGATGATTTTGTCGAAGAAAGCCTGATTATAGAGCTTTCTTTTTTGTGACTTGGCTTTCTTGTACCCCATTCCGCAACGGGAAGCGACAGCAATACCCCGGTCAAGTACGGCTCTCAGCTGGTCGAGTTGAGCGTGAATGACTTCAAGTCGAGACTCGGCATGCGACATTTCAGAAGCGATTCTGTCCTGTTCCTGTTTCAGAAGATCCAACGGAATTGCTTTGGCCTGGTAGGCGCGTAAAGTGCTCATTCTCTCATCTGCCAGCTTTCCAATTCTTTTCGCCAGAAATTTTTCTTCCATGGCGTTAGACGATTGCTTGGAAATCAGCTCTTCATTAAATCGCTCTATTAATCCTGCCGCCGTTTCCTTGGAAAGCTGAATGTCCCTGTAAATCTTTTCAACCTCTTCTTCGACATAGGCAACGTCCACATATTTGGACTGGCAATCCCTGTTTTTGCTCTTTTGCTTATTCAGGCAGAAGAAGTAAGGATATTTCCCTTTGGCGAGCTGAAAACTTAGACGACCGCCACATTCACCACAGTAGAGCGAACCCTTGAGGTAATGAGGATGCTTCCTTTGTCTGACACCTGCCCGTCTGTCATCAAGTTGAACCTGAACCTTTTCCCAAAGCTGTCTTGAGATGAGAGGTTTATGCTCGCCAGGATATTCAGCGCCCCTGTACCTGATTGTTCCGTAGAAGAAGGGATTGTTGAAAATATTCCTGATTGTGTCCAGGGCCAGGGGACCCGGTGTCCCGTTTCTGTTTCTGACCCCTTTATCAAAAAAGAAGTCGCGGATGTCATCCAGCGAATAATTGCCGGTCGCATAAAGCTCGAAAGCCTGTTTCACATACGGGGCAGTATCTGGATCAAGCACGACGATTGCAATATTTCTTGTGCCTTCCCTTACGTTTTTATAGCCAAGCGGTGCTTGGTGAGGCCAGCCACCCTGCTTCACTTTTTCCAGCATACCCTTTGTAACCTCAGCCCCAAGATTGTCGGAGTAGAACTGCGCCATCGCGGCATAGATGCCTTCCATGAATCTTCCCTGGGCGGTATCCTCAATCTTTTCTACAACTGACACCAGCTGGCAGTTTGCTCGCTTCAGAATAGCCTTGATCGTTACGTGATCCTCGACGTTCCTTGAGAAGCGATCCAGCTTGTGAACGACAACGGCATCGATGTCTTTCTCTTTTTGAATGTGAGAAAGCATTTCCCGCAGCTGAGGGCGATGAATACTCCTGGCTGACTCACCACGATCCACATATTCATCAATGAGTTCCCAGCCCTCATTTCGAACATAAGCGACACAGGCTTTCCTCTGGGCAGCGATCGAATACCCTTCCTTGTCATTAGTCTGGGCTTGTTCTTTCGTTGATACACGAAGATAGATGATGCACTTCATTGCTAACTCGCTTTGGCAGTTTCGCCGGTTAAATCTTTTTCAAAATTAGCCCATATCTTCAGCCGCAGCCTCACCAGGTCTTCACGAACCTGAAAATGATTGGCGATCTCGTCAATTCTGCTTCTGTTCTCGATGAAGCTAGCCAGATCCTCAAGCGGCATGAGGAGGCAGGCGGCAAAAACATTTGCCTGCTTTTCGTGATAATTGCCGAAAGAGTAAATCCTCTTCTGCATTGCAAGATGGTTTCCAGCATGAAGCAAATGATGACCGATTGCATGAGCTATCAGTTCGCGCTTCTCTCTATTTGAAAGCTTCTCATTGATTACGACCGAGCCGGAGAAGTAAAACTCTCTCAAGCGGCCTTCCATCTTTTGCGGAACGACATTTAGACCTAGACTATCTGCTATCTGGTCTAGGTCGGCTCCGTGAATCTCACTTATTCGGTTTGCATGCTCGATTACTCGCTTCATGACGATCTTTTTTTCCTCTCGGGCCTTCTTGCCTTTATGACATTCTCATAAGCCCGAATTAATGATGCTTTTTCTTCTCTGGTCATGTTGGGGACTTCCTTGAACATAAGGGTGAAGCCCGGATCATCCAGCCCCAAATCCTGCAGTTTGGATTCAAGCAGGAGGTCTTCCATCTCTTCAAAGCTCATGCCGAGAGCCTGAGCCCACTTTTCGAGCTTGTCCGGACCGGGGATGAATTTACCCCGTTCGGCATCTGAAATGTAGGTATTGTTGGGATATCCCAGTACATTTGCTACCTTCTCCTGGGATAAGCCCTTCTCCAAGCGTATTTGTCTTAGTTTGTCTCCGAAAGCCATAATATCTAACGTATC